>DAIPKA010000097.1:0-8782 GCA_036769985.1 Candidatus Hydrogenedentota bacterium
CTTCACCCTCGCCTTCACCCTCGCCTTCACCCTCGCCTTCACCCTCGCCTTCACCCTCGCCTTCACCTTCACCTTCACCTTCACCTTCACCTTCACCTTCACCCTCGCCTTCGCCTTCGCCTTCACCCTCACCCTCACCCTCGCCTTCACCCTCGCCTTCACCCTCACCCTCACCCTCGCCCTCGCCGCTGAATTCGAACTCCTCGCACGTCTGGCACTGTCTCATCAGCGGAACGGCGTATGTCTGCGTCGAACCTCCGAAGGAGATCGTGACGAGGGCCGTGTGGTCGACTAGCGTAGGCTTGAGGAGGTCCAGCACCGTGAAATAGCCGACCTGATTGGTGTTCGTGATGACATCGTCGAGTTCCGTCTGGACAAACACCGTTGCGCCCGACACCGGCAGACGCTGGGTGTCGTGCACGTAGCCGGAAAGGCCGAAGAAGTACTTGCGGATTCTGTCGTTCTCGGCAAACGTGAACGATCGCCCCACATCGCCAATGTCAATGTCGCCGGGATGATCGAGGCCGTCAATCAGCGTGAAGTACTCCTCAAAAGAGCCGTCCTTGCTGATCAACAGGACCTCTCCCTGAGAGTTGTTCGTCACGAGGAACACATAGACGTTCGGACACAGCGCCATACCGCCCGGTATGTAACTGATGGCATCCGGCGGAGGTGGAATCGGCGGCAACGGCTCACCCAACAAATCGACTTCAAGTCTCTCGATCTCCGCATCCCATTCAGCGGCCAGGTCATCCGGGCGATCGTAAATGCTGAATTTCGCCGCCTCGATGATCTCGGCCAGCTTCGCCGCGTCCTCCGGGTACAGTGCCGCCCACCGATCCATGAACGTCGATATCTTCAGCGCATGAGAACTCCAATGCACCGACAGAATCTTGCCTAGGGCCTCCTCCTTGCTGAAGTGACCGCCGAAGTAGATCTCATTGAAGTACTCCGTAGCGTATCCCTCGACGTTGTCCATCTCGGTTCCGAGAAATGCGTCACGCGTTCGAAGCAACTCGCCCCGGTATTCCTTGAGGAAATAGAGCTTTTGCTTGATGCGCTGCACAACCCAATCCTGCGACACGTCCAGGTGCTTCCGTGCGTAGCTGATGTAGGCCTTCGCGTTGGCGTATCCCATAAACACGCGATGGTAGACGCCACCGCTCGGCACCCCCAGACCGAGGCCCGCCCCGAAATGCGCGAAACTCTCATCGAACGCCATCCTGGAGTGACCCGAGCCGAGATCCGCACCGATCTCATGCCGGGCGGCGTTCACCTGCTCCTGAAGGGCCGGCTTGTAATCGGTCGCCCCGATCAGGCGCGACAGCAGAAAATGCGTCGGCTCGTGGTAGACCGTGCCATACGGCGACGGGACAATCATATCGAACGGCTGCCCGAACTCGAGCTGCACGTTGTACGAGTAGCCGCCGAAATTCCCCGCACAGGCGCTCTCGACACCGTAGATCACGTTCGGACGCACGGCGCTGTCCAACGCGCCGCGCGCGCCCTCCAACACGTATGGCTTCGTCGACTCGAGCAGCCGCGCGAACTTCTCTTGTTGGCACATCAACAACACCGCACCCGCGAACCTCGGCTCATCATCCGAGTGCACGTACACGTCGAACGTGGGCTTCGCCGGGTGCAGAGCCTCAACGTGGGCCACCGCGTTGCCGTCGATACCGACAATCCTCAGGCCGTCGGCGCCTACGGTCTGGAACTCGACTCGAGGCGCGGCCGTGTCCGCATCGAGCACGAAGCTGAAATGGCCTTCGAAGTCCGTGTAGCCGTCCGTCAGCTTCTCATCGTTGTTGCCGTATGCCTCGAACCGCATGCGCGAGAACGGCATCGCGCGGAAGTACTCCGCCCAGTACATATCGGCATAGCCGTCCCCGTCCAGTCCGTGGAACTCGGCCCAGGCCTTGATTCGTTCCCGATACTCCTCATACGCGCCTGGGGCCGCAGCGCTGAAACTGGCCTGCGTCATAACTTGACCGGAGTACGTGATGTCCTCGGCGCAGACGGCAACCGTGACCAGTAACGCCGCGAGCGCCACGCCGCTCCAGCGTCGATAGGTCACGCGCCTCATCCTTGCCATGTCCACCTCACTCCTTGTCGATCGTAATGGCGTTAAGCACCGAGTACCATTCGCCCGTCGTCGGATCCACGGCCCGCGAGATGCGCGTAATCTGATTCAGCCGAAGCACGTACACATCATTCTGGTATTCCATGTCGATGGCCGCGCCGCCGGTTGCGTCGTCCAGTTTCGCGTAGGGCTTGCCGACGCGCCGGTACACATCCCAGTCCTCGGACACCGGCACCGCCTTCACCTCGCGGCTTAGGTCGTCCCACACGTACAGGTCACGCCACCCGAATACCATTGGCCCGCTCACCACCGGGTTGGCGTACATCAGCATCTGCGAGAAGTAATTGATCGTGCCGACAAACGTGCGGCCGCCATCGGGCTGGTCGAACCGGAAAATGCGGCCGCCGTAAGTCGCATCCGACGCCGCATTGTCCGTATAGAGATTCTCGTAGCGATCAATCGCCAAACCATGCTGTCCAGGCTCCTTGAAGCCCGCCTGGCGCCACGGCTTGCGCTCGCCCAACGTATCCCCCACCGTGCGCGCCACATAGATCCAGCCCTCGTCGCCCGGCGTGCTGATGTACACGTCCTCCGAAGTCATCTCGACGGCAATCGCGTCAATATCGCCCAGGAACGGGAACGGATCCGCCCGATAGAACGCCGGCTTCGAGTAGTCGCTCGTCACTCCGTAGTACTGCCGACGCCATAGCGTCAGCCGACTCACCTCATCGTCCACCGCATAGCCCCACCACGGCGCGAACTCGTCGTCGAGCATCGCGCCCGTCAGCGCCATGTTGCGCTGACGCCGCGTAACGGTCATGGCATAAAAACCCGTGCCCGTCGTCGGCGGATCCGCGTCGATGAACACCGCATCCTGACTCGTGATCGTGCCATCGAGCACCTGAGCGGTTACCAGTCTTGGCCATGCATCGCTACTCTCGAAATAAAGCAGATTGTAGACATAAAGATACTGGTCCGAGGATGCCAGTCGTTCGGCTTCGCTGCGGCGGAAAGTCACCGCCACGCCGGCGTCGTTTCGAACAACCTCCACAATCTCAGGGGGATCCGGCACGTTGCGAACGTTGCCCAACGTAGCCACCAGCAACATGAAATCCGGGGCGAGTTGCCCCAGGAGCGCCACGCCCAGCACAGGACTGACAAAGGCCACCGTCGTGCTATAGCCCAACGCGAAGTGCATCATCGCCGCCGCTTCCGTCGTCTGGAACAGCGGCCACGACCCGCGCGTATCATAGAAGCCCCGCCAGTACTTGATGAACTGGCCGGCAGGCCGCCCCTTCGCGCCCTTCACGCCCTCGATCTCGAACCATTTCGCGTACGTCAGCAAACTGGACGAGAACAGGAACGCCTGAAAGTGGTTCAGTCGTGTGGCGGCAGACACCGTGGGCGGCGACGCAGAGATGAGCTTGCCGTTGTTGAAGATCAACAACACAATCCGGTTGTCGGGGTCTGTCGGATTCGCCCATGCGGCATTCACAACTTCCTGCAGGCCATCCATCCACTCATCAAGCCCAAGACGCTCGCCCTCGCCGCCCCATTCGAGTCCGAAGGATGCACTGGCAAGCATGTCCGCCAGTGGGAAGGTCTGCGTGCCCTGAAGCTGCCGCGCGATCTGCTCCTGTCCATCGGCCGTCAAACTGATGTAGCCATTGCCGTCAACGGCCGGATTGAGTTGGTTGCCGTACCCGTCCAGAACGCCCGCATCCTCGCCGCCAACAAGCAGCATCGCGTCGACAAGGGCCTGTTTCAGATCGGATTTCTTGCCCTTGAACTGGTAATCCGTGATGCCTCGGCCCACCACGCTGAACAGCGACACCGACGGCGGCGCATCCGGATCGAACACGTTCGCTTCGGTGGCCACCTCGCCCACATCCACACTGACGCCCGCTTCGACCAGAATCTCCCGGCGCACAAGGTCATGGCCCGTCGGACGGAGGACCAGCGTATGCTCGCCCGACGGTACGTCATGCAATACGTAGTAACCATCCGCATCCGTCCTCGTCGAGATCGTCGTCCCCTCGACGGAAACGACCACCCCGCTCAACGGCGCGCCCGTCGTCGCATCGACTATCCGCCCCGACACGTCCTGAGCGCCTCGGACAACATTGAAGGCCTGCAAACACACGGCCACTTCGTCGCCCGTGCGTAATGTCACGGATCGCGCGCCCACCGAGGCCCGAGCGTCGACGGCGCAATCGACCACCGCCTCCGTCCCGCTATTCACGGTGACATCCTCGACGACAACGCCCTCGCCGAAGTCCGCCACCGTCACGCCCACCACAAAGTGCGTCGCGTAATCGCCGGACGCCTGGCCCATGAGCGTCACCTGCACGCTCTCGCCCTGTTCGGCACTGGCCGGATTCATGCCCACCACAAGCGACGAGGTAATGCGTTGCGCCGGAGGCAGACTGCTGCCGGGATTGACCACACCCGTGATGCGCGTCCGCGTCAACAGCGACGGGCTCTCCGCCGGATCCACCTGCAACACAAGGTCACGCGTCGGGCCACCCTCCGAAACGTCTCGAACCGTCACGTGAACGATCTTCGGCCCACTCGAAAGCTCGCCATCACTCGCTTCGCACGTGATATCGTACGCGCCAGCCTGATCATAATCCGGCGCGAACGTGATCGTCGCCGTCGCCGGAACAAACAACGCATTGTCGGGCAGCGGCGCCGCCGTCACCGTCAACGCATCGCCGTCCGGATCGTGCACGTCGAGACCGACGGAAATGAGACTCCCCTCGTCGACGGATACCACGTCCGGCGCATCGAGCGTCGGGGCACGATTCACGCCACGTACTAGGATTTCGACGTGCTCTACGTCAAACAGACCGGACGGATCGCGCGCGGTAAACGACAGGATATGTAGGCCTTGCTGTGCACCGTCCGGTGCAAAACCGAACGTTCCTGATGCCTCGAGTCCGGAAACGGCCACGAACGTCGCATTCGCCAGGCTGGGCGCGGCCGTCAACACCACTACGTCGCCATCGGCATCCGTAGCCGTAACGCCGAAGTTGAGTGTCTCGCCTACCTCGACGGCAAAGGGGGCGCCTTCGACCAGGATTACGGGGGCGCTAGACGACACCGCCGTGATCGCAACCGTATCGGGCTCACTGTCGTCGATGCCGTCCGAGACGATGAGCTGAATGACGTAGGTACCGGCCACATCCGGCACGAAATCCGGACTCACGGTGTCGCCGCCATTCAACACGGCCACGCTGCCGTCAGGCCCGGCTATCATCGACCACGCGTACGCCAGGGGCTCGCCGTCGGCATCCGTCGAGTGGCTGCCATCCAACGCCACGGCGGCCCCGACGTACACCGTTTGGTCCATCCCGGCATCGGCCTCAGGGGCATGGTTGGTCGGCCCGGCCGTTGCGGTAACCGTGACCTCGTCCGGCTCACTGTCCACGGTGCCGTCGTTCACCACCAACTCGATACGGTAAGCGCCCGCCACGTCCGCCACGAACGACACCGTGGCGCTCGAGGCGTTCCACAGCGCGGCGGTGCTGCCTGCCGGAGCCTCGACAATCGCCCAACGATAGATCAGCGGATCCTCATCCTCATCGTGCGAGGCGCTCCCATCCAAGTAAATCGTCGAACCCACACCGGCCTCTTGGTCCGGCCCGGCGTCCGCTACCGGCGCAACATTAGGCGTTTCGCCCGTGGTGACCGTCACGGTGTCGGCGACGCCATCGCATTCGCCATCGTTCACCACCAGTTCGACCACATAAACACCGGCCAGGTCCGCCACAAACGTCGGATTCACAATCGCCGCGTCGGAAAGCGCCGCCGCACTGCCCTCCGGCATCGAGATCAGCGTCCATCGATACCCGAGAGGATCGCCGTCCTCATCCGTCGAGGCACTTCCATCCAGCGGAACCGCGGTGCCCACCAGCACCGTTCGATCCGGCCCGGCATTCGCCACCGGCGCCCGGTTCGTCGAAAACACCATCACCTCGACCACATCCGGCGCGCTAACCAGGTCGCCGTGCTGCACGATGAGCTGGATTCGATAGAGGCCGGAACGATCCGCCACAAAACGCGGATTGGCCGTCTCCGCGTCCACCAACACGGCCGCGCTGCCCCCTGGCATCGCCAGAAAGGCCCACGCGTACTCGAGCGTGACCGTGCCACCGATCTCCGAGCCGTCTCCCACAAAGGCCGAGCCGCGGCCGTCCAGCAACACCTCGGTACCCATCGGCACCGTCTGATCCGGGCCGGCATCCGCCGTCAGTTCCTCCCCGGGCGCCTGCCTTACATAGATTATGACCGCATCCGGAGCGCTCTCCAAGCTGCCGTCACTGACCACAAGGTGAGCGACGTAGTCGCCCACCACGTCGACTCCAAGACTCGGCGCTACTTCGGTCCCATCGGAAATCGCCGCCGCGCTGTCCTCCGGCTTCGAGATCAGCGTCCATTGGTACGAGATGTCGTCACCGTCCGGATCGCTCGAGCGAGCGCCGTCGAGATGCGCCGTAGCGCCCACACGCAGCACCTGGTCCGCCCCCGCATCGGCCACGGGCGGCCGGTTACGTAGGGCGCGCGCGTTCACCACCACCGTGTCCGGCCTGCTGTCGAACAGGCCATCATTCACGATAAGTTGAACCACGTACCGCCCCTCGGCGCTGGCCACGAACGAAGACCGCACCGAGTCCTTGCCAACCATCCCGGGAACGGCACCCTCCGGCCCGGAGAGAATCGCCCACCGGTACGTCAACGTGTCCCCATCCACATCATGCGAACGGCGGCCATCCAACTCCACGGTCTCGCCAACCAGCACGCGTTGGGCAGGCCCGGCATCCGCCCGAGGCGCCGTATTGGCGATAGGCGACGTCATGATGCCGACGTGGTCTGGCCGGCTGTCCAACACACCATCGCTAACCATCAACTGAACCACGTAGGCGCCCGGTGCATCCGCAACAAACTCGGGTCGGGCCGAAACCACATCCGAAAGAACCGCCGCGCTCCCGGAAGGCTTGACCGTCAGCGTCCACTCGAAATGCAGCGCGTCACCGTCCGGATCCGTCGAACGCGACCCGTCCAGCAACACGGCCGCGCCCACCCGCACACGCCGATCCGAACCGGCCTCCGCCATCGGCCCCGTATTCTCGGAAGGGCCGGTGAGGATCACCATCGTATCCGTAGTCACGTCACCGTCTTCGTCCTCAACGCGCACCTCGACGACGTACTCGCCCTCGATATCCGGAACGAACGTGGGCGAGACGGCCATCGGATCCGAGATGACGGCATTGCTCGAAGGCGGAATCGAAACCAACTGCCAGGTGTACGTCAGGACGTCGCCATCATCATCCACCGACTGGCTCGCGTCCAGCGTGACCTCCGTTCCGAGCACAACGATCCTGTCCGGCCCGGCGTTCGCCTCCGGCAGGGCGTTCTCTCCAGACTCGACCGTTACCAACACGGAGTCGGCCGCACTGTCGAGATCACCATCGTTCACCACAAGCTGCAGAACATATTCACCCACTCCGTCCGGACGGAAGGTCGGCGTCGCCCACGACGCATTCGAAAGCGCCGCAAGACTCCCGGACGGCCTTGACGAGACCGACCATCGGAACGCCAACGGCGCTCCCTCCGGATCCGACGACCCGGTGCCGTCAAGAACGGCCGTCTCCCCAAGCGCCACCACCACGTCTGGACCCGCATCCGCCGTTGGCGCCGCGTTCACCGCCGGCCCGGTGACGGAAACGTACCCCGCTTTCGACGTGCTCACGACCGAACCGTTGGACAAATACACCGAAAGCCCAACGGAATAGACGCCCCCCTTCTCATAGGTATGCGCAACCTCTTGCCCCCAGCCGGTTTCGCCATCGCCGAAGCTCCACGCCCATCGCCGGACCTCCAGCGTTCTGTCTTCCTCCTCATCGGGCGTGACACCCATATCGCGGAACTTCAGGCGATACGGAGGAAGCGCCGTCACTTCGCCCTGAAACTGCACAACAAGCGGTGCGGTACCGGAAACCGGCGCACCGGAGAAATCGAGGAGCACAGGAGCGCTCTGGACAACACACCCCCCAAGCCCCGCGACCACCAACCCCGCCGCGACACCAGCCGCTATTGCCCTAATATACGCCTGCAGCCGCATTGCTTCAGCCACTCTGCCCGGCACACATTCCGAGCCTCTGAAACCCGGCCCTGTTGGGGCCTCCCCATGGCAACGCCACCAATAATGCACGATAGCGGCGTTGGTGTCAACATCCCCTACGACCCCCGGGGACACCGTCGCGCAAAAACGAGGGATCCCCCTCGACCGCCTAGACGCGGCCTTTCCTGGCGTCCAGCACCTGTCGAACCGTCTTTGCCAACGTCAGCGTACTTGTCGGCTTGAGCAAAAACGCCGAGATGCCGCACTCACTCATCTTCTGCGGAGGCATGTTCTCGCTCAGGCCCGAGGTCATGATGACCGGCAGTCCCGGACGAATCGACAGCAGGTCCGCAGCCAGTTCCTCCCCTGTTATGGCCGGCATCATCTGATCCGTGATCACCGCATCGAACAGATCCGGATGCGCCCGGAACGTCGTCAGCGCGTCCACACTGCTGGTCACCGAAGTGGCGTCATACCCAAACTGGGCGAGCGCCCGCTGGAGGAGTCGCGCCAGCGACTCCTCGCTGGAGTTTCTCCCTTTTTAGCCTGTTAACCAATGGCCATCGTCATCGAGA
>DAIPKA010000098.1:0-8765 GCA_036769985.1 Candidatus Hydrogenedentota bacterium
CCGGTGTGTTCGAGCCAGCGGGCGCGAAGCCACACCCAGTCGTCGGCGGCGCATGCTTCGGCAAGCCGCTGGGTACCGTTGATGTCTGACTGAAGGCAGCCGTCGACGCGCAAGCCAACGCGTAGGAGCGATCCGTCCGGCCACTGAAGCGCCACGGCGGGTCCCCAGGACATGCCGCCGTCGGTATGGCGTTTGAGTTTGACGACGAATCCCGTGGCGACGTGGTCTACGGGCATCCGCAAGAATGCGTAGGTGTGTGCATGGCCCGTGACCGCGAGTGCGCCGTCTCGGCTGGCAAAGGCGTTGCGATTCGCGGGCGAGGCTACCTTCTCCGCCACGGGTAGGGCATCAAACGTCTCGACCAAGACAGCCTGGCTCCAGGCCGGCTCAGCCTCAATCGTGGCGTATTCGCGGCGCAAGGCCTCGGCCTGCGCGGCCACGACGGCCTGCCGCTGGTCGACGGCGCGATCCACCTGCTCGCGGAGTGCCAGGTTCATCTTGGGCCTATAGGCCGTGTTCAGCGCCTCCATGGCGGCGGTGTCGGGAAACCAGCTCACAATAGTATGCAACCGGCAGTTGGCCTCGAGTGCGCGATTGATGAGATCCGCGTCGGGATGTGGTCCGTTGTTGCAGAGCACGCCGATGCTGTTGCTCACGTTGTAACACGACACAAAAAACCGCAAGTAGTCAAAACTGCCGTAGGCGCTATCCCGGCCTTCACCGCGCAGGATGAAATCGACGTAGGCGTCCGCCTGCGGCAGGCAACACAGCCCGGAGCCCAGGGCGGTCGTCGAGTGCCATTCGAGAATGCCATCCTCGCCAAGCAAGTCGCGCGTACGCCGCGCGAGGGCATACAGGGCTGCGGGATTGTCGAAATACTGGCCGTCGAAATAGAGGCCGTCGGGCTTGTACTGTGCCATGACTCTCGTGATCTCAGCCATAAACAGGTCGATGTTGTCGCCGAGGCCACGGCATGGCGGCCATCCTTTGAAGTCTTCGAAGCTGTTCAGCGCGTATGGCTCGTACGGCGTACCTTTGAAGAAGTAGCCTGGGCTTGTGTAGACGATGAAGCGCATGCCGTTTCGGTGAATGGTGTCGCGCACGCGGGCGAACTCGGCCTCGCCGAGTCGTGGCTCGAAAGCGAGATTCCAGTCTTTCCAGAGCATCACTTCGGATTGGAGCAGGACGATGTTGCCTTCGGCGGCCCACGACGCGAGGGTTTCGTCCGGCGGATAGCTGGTCTCGCGCGACCAGTGCCACACGACGTTGTCGGTCACCGAGCGAGGCCAGTCGTAGGGCTTCGGAGGACACACGGCGATCCACAGGACGGCGTCGGCCGGCAAGGTGTAACGCGCCGTGATGGGCCCGAAACGGTCGAAGGCGTTGTCGAGCGTCTTGTCGGAGCAGTAGATGCCGAAGCCCCCCCATTCATCGAGCAGCAAGACATTGGACATGTCCGAGCTGACGAAGGCGATGTCGATTCGCCGCTTGATGACGACGTCGAGCGGCTCGTGCACGTGGAACATGAACAGGGAGTCGCCGTTGGCGCGGATATCGACACGCGGCGAGGCGAGCGACGCAAGAACGAGGCCATCCGACTTGGCGTGCAGCTCGGGTGGCTCGGCCAGGGATCTCGAGAACCGAACGGCGACGAGGTCCCGATCATGGCCGATGCGTTGGCGAAACACGGCTTCGCCGGTAGCCGCGTCGAGGCTCATGACCGCTCCCGTGGTGACGCAGCGCAACGTCGTGCCGTCCACCGAGGCGTCCTCGAGGAGCATGCCCCGCTGGGCCTTTGAGAAGACGGCCGGATCCATGAGGTCCTGGAAGGAGGGCGCTTGTCCGTAGGCCAGGGCGCTGGAAGACAAGGCCACCCATAGGAGCATCGTTGCCGTTCGATTCATCGCTCACTGCCCCCTCGGTTTGAACAGGCGTCCCTTTCTCACACCGACATGGGATTCCTCGTGGCGTGCTTGCTCGCCTGCCTTGCGCCGGTATTGCCGAAAGTCCTCCGGATTCAGGTAAGGTGCGGCCGCAACCTCAACGTCGGCCGGCCGGACAGGCAACACGAGCGCGCTAGGATACGCGCGGCCCATGTGGACAACGTTATGGGCCACACGGCGGTTTGTGTCCGTGGGCCAGTCGTCGCCGGAGTTTGGATTGACCTCAAACCGCGGATAGTTGCTGCTCGACACATGAAGGCCGATTCGATGGCCCGTGTGGAACACCCAACTAATGCTCCACAGGTCGATCTCGATCTCGACGACCTCGGCGGCGGAGGTCAAGAGGGGTGCGGGCGTGTCGCCGCCATGGCGGAGTTTGACGCGCTGGATGTTGTCGAGCATGAGGATCTCGCGTCCGTCGGCCTCGGGATAGATGTCGAGCAGCTTCGCGGTGAAATCCGTGTCCGGCGCATCCGTCGAGATGAAGAGCGTGAGCTTGACATGGCCGGTGACCTCGAGGGGCGTCTCGAGGGGCGCACTCGAGAAGGAGAGAAGGTCGGTTCGGCCCTGGGTGACCGTGCGCTGGTCGAAAGGCCCAAAAGGCAGGATGAGGTTCTGTCCGCCACAGGTGGGAAAAGGATTGACGGGATCGTAGGTGAATCCGGCAATCTCCTGGGAAGTGCTCGGGCGGTCGGTAGTCAGCAGGCCATCCTGGGCAAGATAGTACTTGGTATTGTTGGTATGGAATGGGGGCCAGCGGTCGGCGATGCGCCATTCCATGCCGGGGGCCTCGGGATCCGTGTCATCGCCCATAACATAGTAATAGACCGGCGCCATGTCCATGACGTTGTTTTGCTGGCCTTCGAGCCAGTGTTTGAAGAAGGCGCGGTCGTGATGCGACGCTTTGACGGCGCCGGCGTTCTCGGGCAGCTTGAGCGCGACGCCCTCGGAATAGCCACCGTGGCCGTAGGGCGTGATGATCAACCGCTGATTGCCTTTGGCGCCCTTGCCGCCGTCGTACTGGCGCGACACGAAGTTGTCGATGGTTCCTTGCTGGAAGATGTCGTACCAACCGCCGAGGTGGATGGCGGGCGCCGTGATTTCCTTGGCTCTGACCTCGGCGTTGTAGTCGTCCCAGAACGCGTCTTCGTAGGGATGGCTCTTCCAGAGGGCCATGGTGTTTTCGAGCTTGAGCATGGTGAGCCAGCCTTCGCAGAGGTTCTTGCGCCACACACCGCCCTGATAGGTGAGGTGGTGGTAGAACTTGACGGTGGCGACACCGATGGACTGGGCCTCGATGTGTTTGGTGGCCGGCGCCAGGAGTGCCTGGGTGATGCCGAGCGCCGATCCGCCGAAGGTTCCGATATGGCCGTCACACCACTCTTGTCCGAGGATCCAGGCCACGGTGTCAGCGCCATCGGTAAGTCCGTCGTGCCAGCCGTCTGCGAAGAATACCTGGTGCTCTCCCTCGCTACCGCCGAAGCCGCGAACATCCTGGACGACGACGGCATATCCCTGGGCGACGGTTTGGTCGCCGGCGCCGCCCAACTCACGGCCGTACGTGCTGCGGGTCATCAGGACGGGGAACCGGGGGCCGCCCCGGGTTGGAAGGTAGTAATCGGTGGCGAGTTTGGTTCCGTCCTGCATCTCGACCATGACGAAACCGGTTGGCGCGGCCGACGCCAGAGGAAGGAAGAAGAGCCCTGCGCACAGGAACGCGATGTGCACTCGACACCGACAACGCATAGGATCGGATCCTCCTGAGGGGAGCTATGGACGCGTCAAAACCATAGTCCAAGGTCGGCGAACCGGTCAGTCCTCCAAGGCCGAAACGGCCGCTTGCGGCAAATGGTATTGCTAGAACTTGTACGTCATACCGAGGGCCACCGAGTCGTGGGCAATACCGATCTTGGTTCCGGCGAAGAAGGGCGAAGTCCAGTCGCCTTTCACGGAATTGGTCATCGAGTTGTAGAACATGTGGTTGTAGCTCGCGTGGATATCGAAACGCTCGTTGATCGTGTGCGAGACGCCCACCGTGGCGAAATCGACAACAATCACCGGCGTGTAGGCATTGGCAAAGGCGAATCCGGGGCGAACGTTCTCGTTGCCTCGCGAGTAGCCAGCGCGCAAGGCCCAATCGTCCGCCACCTTCCACTCGACGGCGATCTTGCCGATGCTCTGATCGCGCCATCCGTAGCCGCCTTGGGCGGGGCGTTCTGCGAACAGCCTCATCTCCGTCCAGCGGATGTACTTGTAGTCGGCGATGAGTTCGAGCGAGGGCCGCAGCTTGTAGGAGATGCCGGCCTGGAACACGGGCGGCATATCGACGCTACGGTGCATGAGGTCTTTGTAGTCGTCGAAGTACTGACTCCACTCGCGCGTGGTGTAGGCCGCGCCAAAGGCCCATTTCTCCCAGTTTTTGTAGACGCCCACGGAGAAGCCAACACCGAGAGCCCGCTCGCGCGTTCCCTCGTGTTTGACCTGGAGCAGAAACCGCGTGATGCCGTCGGTCTTCAACTCGGAGGTGCTCAGGTTTCCGCTTACGCCGAGGGCCCAGCCGCAGTCCAGCGGATAGGCGTAGGCGAGCACAAACCGCCCGTGGCGGTAGTCCATATAGCGGTCGCCGTGATTGTCCCGGATGGGTGAGAGAATGAACCGCGAGTGAGGGTAGTTGCTGGACATGGCGCCGGGGACGTAGCCTCCGAGGCCGAGTGTGCCCTTCTTGAGGGGCCAGATCATGCCGCCGTACGGCACGTAGAACATGCGGTTATCCTTCATTTCCCCTGCGAAAGGATTCCCAAAGAGCGCCGAAGGTCTGAGCGTGAAGTGCGTGCGGCAGACGTCAATGCCGGCATCGATCCGCTTGTCGAGCTCGATGATGCTGGCCGGATTCAACAGCATCCAAGACGCGCTGCGAGGGCTGGCCGCGCCGGCGCCGGCGAAGCCTTCCATCACGGGGTCGTGGGTGCCCAGAAAACTACCTTCGGTGGCCCAGGCCCCCACCGAGATGCCCAGACACCCCCATCCCAAGGCGATCAGCGCGGTAACCGACAGACATGCTCCCCGACGCATACCGATACGTCCCTCCCTTTGGCGACTACCCACGTCGTTCCGGATGCATGGCCGCCCATGCGCATCCGGCCACCCGCCTCAATCCCTTCCGGTTATCGGCGACCTCCCATCACAAGACCCAGCCCGGCCGACGGGTGTCATTATTGCAGCTTCCCTCGCCATTTGTCCATGTCGATGCTCGGCATTACTCGAACCGCGCCGCGAGGCCCGGCCCGGGTGTTCGCGGCGGTCAGACCACGAACGGCACACCCGGCGCGGTCGCGTGCCGCATTGGGCGTCCGACTCACTGGTTGTTGGTGTCAGGCAGCGGCAGCTTGCTTCCTTTCGTGGAAGAAGACCGCGAAGAGGAGGATGATCACCACGGCCATCCCGCCCGGGATGAGCCATGCGCTTCGCCACGCGTGGCTGCCGTCCTCGAGGACGTAGTGGCCCACCACCTTGCCGGCAACGAAGTTGCCGATGACCATACCCAGGCCGTAGGTTACCAGGGCGATCAATCCTTGCGCGTTCGCGCGAATTTCCTTGGGCGCTACGTTGTCGACGTAGATCTGGCCGGTTACGAAGAAGAAATCGTAGCAAACGCCGTGCAACAGAATGGCGATGTAGAACATGAAGACCAAGGAGTCGGCGTTGCCGAAGGCGAAGAATGCGTAGCGAACCGCCCACGCCGCCATGCCCACGAGAAGCATCTTCTTGACACCGAGTCGCGCGAAGAAGAACGGCATAACCAGCATGAAGAAGAACTCGGACATCTGGCCCATAGTCATCTTGCCGGCCACCTTCGCCACGCCCACTTCATTGAGGAACATGTTGGTGAAGCTGTAGTAAAAGGCGAGTGGGATGCAGATGAACAGCGAGCCGAGAACGAAAACCAGAAACGACCGATCTTTCATGAGTCCAAGCGCCTTGAGGCCGAGGATGTCGCTAATCGTGACTTTCTCGCCCTTCGCCTTGGGCGGCGTGTTCGGCAGCAGGAACGAGTACACGCCCATCACAAGCGAGGCCACGGCGGCCATGACGATGGGATAGTTCGTGGCGTCCACCGGCGTGCCTTCCGGCAGGCGGGATTTCAGGGCGACGCCCAGCACGTACGAGATCACAAGGCCCGCGATAATCCAGCCCAAGGTACCGAACACGCGGACGGACGGGAACTCGGTGGACGGGTCTTTCATCTGGTTAAACGAAATGGCATTCACCAGCGCCAGGGTCGGCATGTAGCATAGCGCATAGGCCAGCAGCACCCAGAAGAACATGGCCGGTTCCGTGATCGTCGACACCCAATACAGCAAGGCGGCGCCCATCAAGTGCAGGACGCCGAGCACAATCTGCGCCGGAAAGAAGCGATCCGCGACCATGCCTACGAAGAACGGCGATAACACGGCCGCCCAGGCGGTAGTGCTGTAGGCGTTGGCGACTTGCAGATCCTTGAACCCGAGGCCTTGCTTGCCGAGGTACGCCCCCAAGGTAACGCACCAGGCGCCCCAGATGAAGAACTGAATGAACATCATCACCGACAATTCGACTCGAGTTCGCATGTTCATGATGCGATTTTCTCCTTGCGCGTTGAGCACAGATACGTAGTGGGCAGGCGCCACCTGTCGAGCAGCCCGTGGCCTGCCCCGGGGTATGGTAAAGGATTGCCGGGGTACGGTCAACCGTTCCTTGGGCTTCCGGGCACAGTGCCCGGCCGTTCCGAGCCGTAGACGCGGTCGATGGCGGCCATGAGCGCCGACTCGGGCGCGATCCGGATCTCGACCCGGGCCTTGCACAGCCGCTCCACCTCGTTGAGCGTCCCCAGATCCAGCGGGTCGGCCATGGCCACGATGATCTCGTCCCCTTCGCGACGCACCGGCAGACATCGCCGACGGCGGGCCACCTCGCCGGCAACAAGAGCCGTCAACTCGGGATCGCAAACCTCCCGATCAAGATCGACGTAGCGAACCTGAAGCTGCTCTCCGACGGCCTCCGCGATCACTTCCTCGGCCACATACCCCAACCGGACCAAGACGCTGCCGAGCTTGTCCTCGGTAGGCTGCTGAATGCGTAAGGCTTCGTCGAGTTGGGCGCGGGTGATGATGCCCGCGTCGACGAGCAACATGCCCACGCGAGACTGCTCGACTTCGACGCCGCTGGTGTGAAGCCGAACGGTCTCGCCGTCGGGATCCCATGAGACGCCGGAGATCGTAAGCCGGAGTCGGGCCTGCGATGCCGATTCTCTCGGCTGTTCGGCATACCAATGCTCCGCAGCCGCCGAGAGTTCGCGGCAGAATTCGGCACACGAAGCCTGCCGCTGACCGGGGCTCTTCGAGAGGGCCTTCAGCAACACGTCATTGACGCTATCGCCGATGCCCTCGATGGGCTGCACCGGTTTCATCTGGATTTGGGTAATGATCGAACCTTCGTAAAAAGGGGGCGCGCCGGTCAGCAGTTCGTAGACTGTGGCCGCCAAGCTGTAGAGATCGCTCCGCGCGTCGACATGCTTGCCCAAGAGCTGCTCGGGGCTCATGAACAGGAGCGTGCCGCTGGTCATCTCGCCCGTGAACCGGATCTGAACCTCCTGGGCGGTTCGCGCAATCCCGAAGTCCGCGAGATGTACCACGCCGTCGTCACCCAGGAGTATATTGCCGGGCTTCACGTCTCGATGGAGGATCCCCTGGTTGTGGGCATAGGTCAGCGCATCGCAGAGGTCTTTCACCCACGGCAGGATCTCGCTGAGCGTGAAAGGCACGCGATTGGCCAGGAGGGCATCGAGCAGGCTACGGCCCTCGACGTATTCCATCGTGATGAGTCGGTGCTCGGAGGTTTCCCAGAAAGAGTATACGCCGAGGATGTTGGGATGCCGCAACCGCCGGGTCAGCAGGACCTCGCGTTTCATGTCGGCGATGGCGCGGCGGTCATAGAAGAGCTCCGTCCGGAGAATCTTGCAGGCGATCCGCTCGTCGTTCAGTTGAACGTCCTCGGCGAGCCATACGTCGCCGAGCCCGCCCCGGCCGAGCTGGCGCACGAGCCGGAATCGCCCCAGCAGCATACTGCCCGGTTCGAGGCGGTTCTCGGATTTGGTGGAACCGTTCCGCGCGCCTGGAGAATCGTTCATGCTGTGCCCACGGGGCATTTCCTGCCGTGCCAATCCTGCTTGAAAGCCAACCTTGCGCTAGAGTCTAGCAGGGCGTCCGCGCTCGTGCAACGTCCTTCGGGCATGGCAGTCATCGGACTTGCGGTGCGGAAGTCTTTTGGTATACCCTCGTTGCAGTTTCTGGGGCTGCATTCGTAGGAGGTGTTTCCGATGCGATCGTTTTCTCGCGCATCCGTGTTGGGGCTTGTCTGTGTCCTGGGCGTTCTGACGGTTGGATGTCCCGTTCCCGTGCCCACCCCCGAGCCCAAGCTCGCGGTTTCGGAAAAATCGTATGATTTTGGCGTCCTCGGCGAGGAATGGTCGTTCTTGATCTGGAATAGCGGCGACGTGGGTACCACGCTGTCTTTCCAGATTGTCATCGAGCCTGCATGGCTCACGGTGACTCCCCTGGACGGAACCAGTGTAAGCTTCATCGACGGCAAGATTGTGAAAGTCACCTTGAACCGCGATGCGCTTCCCCAGGGCAAGAGTACCGGGAAGATCACCATAGCCTCGAACGGCGGAACCATGGAGATCAAGTTCACTGCCACCAAGCGTGGCGGCGGCGAAGGCGAAGGCGAGGGCGAAGGCGAAGGCGAAGGCGAAGGCGAAGGTGAAGGTGAAGGTGAAGGTGAAGG
>DAIPKA010000099.1:0-8740 GCA_036769985.1 Candidatus Hydrogenedentota bacterium
GGCCTGCAGGGGACTTGCACCCCCAAGTAAACGCGCCCTGCCGGGCGCACCATAGCAAGACCGGCGGGACGATGATCGCCCCGCCGGTCAAGTCGTTCTCAGTGCACGTTGGGTCTCAGGAGGACGGAATGAGCAACGCCTCGAGCAACGTGCCCACCCGCTTCGACACGGGCGGTTCGCTCGGATACTTCATGAACTGGACATGGCCGTCCAGGAAGAGCACGTTCGAGCCGCCGGGCACGTGGTTGAAGTACTCGGTGCTGCCGAAGGCATCGAACATGACGAAGATCTCGCTCTGCGGCAGTGCCGAGGCGCTCGGATTGGCGACGTTCGAGATGGCGAACCGCTCGATACCCTCGCGGAGGCGGTAGATTTGCTCCCCCTGCCCATTGCCCCACGGGCGGCCGACGTAGAGGTCCATGTCCGCGCATGCCGCCGCTTCCGCTTCGAACTGATCGGCGGGCGCGGCCGCGAGCCGCGCCACGGCCTGGCCAAGCAACGCGTTGAAGGCGGCGGCCAATTGCGTCGGCACCGTGAAATCGGTCTGGGTGCCGTGGTTAACGCCCAAGGTGTCGAGCAGGTTGATAACCGCCGTGGCATCGGCACCGGCCTGATCAACGGAGTCGGCGCATAGATCCAACACCCAACCCAAGTAGGCGTAGTCGCTGTACCACCAGTTATCCCGGAGCTTGATCCGGTCGATATTGCCCATCGAGTCTTGGAACTTGGCTACGGTGGCTTCGCGGCCGCTCGATGGACAGAACGCGATATTCAGATCGGTCAAGTACTCCGGAAACATCGAGAGCACGGCAGGCCCTGCCGCGAGCCGAACCGAGTCGATACTGGTGCCGACGGCAAAGATGTGCATGGTCGGCAGGCGGCCGCCCTCGGCTTCATTGGCGTACATCTTGTACACCACGCCCCATTGCTTGAGGTTATTGGCGCAGCTCGAGCGCCGTGCCGCTTCGCGTGCCCGCGCCAACGCCGGCAACAGAATCGCGGCCAAGATCCCGATAATTGCGATCACGACCAGCAGTTCGATCAGAGTGAATCCCTTTTTCATACGCATCGTTCTTTCTCCTTAAATACGGCTCGGTATAAGGCCCTATCTCTATCAATAGGTCGAAGCACATCGCCAAAATGCCAACTTGAAATACGCTCTACCCCAGGAGAAGAGTCTAGCACACGCACGGAGAAAGGGCCAATGCCTATTATCATCTATCGCACTTGAGGCGAAATTATCCCTTTATGCCGGTCAGTGTGACGCCTTGTATGAAATGGCGTTGGGCGGCGAAGAAGAGCAGGATTACCGGAAGGGTCATGAGCACCGAGGCAGCCATCATGAGGCCGTAGTTGCCGCTCTGGAATACCTGAAGGGCGAAGAGGCCGAGGCTGAGGGGATACAAACGTTGATCGTTGAGGTAAATGAGCGGGCCCATGAAATCGTTCCAGCAGCCCATGAAGGTGAAGATGGCGATGGCGGCCAAGGCCGGTTTCACGAGCGGCACGATGATGCGCGCATAGATGCCGAGGTAGCCGCATCCGTCGATCTTGGCGCTGTCCTCGAGATCCGAGGGAATGCCGCGCATGAACTGGCGCAGCAGGAAAATGTAGAACGCGCTACCGCAGAAGGACACCACCCAAAGGGGACGCAGCGTGTTGTACCAGCCAAGGTTCTTGAAGATGAGGAACACGGGAATCATCGTGACCTGAGGCGGGATCATGAGCGTAGCCAGCACCAGTAGGAAGCAGAAGTCGCGGGCGGGCCAGCGCAGGCGCGAGAAAGAGAAGGCGACGAGCGATGAGCCAAGCAACTGGCCGCAGATATTGAGCACGACCAGGATCAGGCTGTTCTTCACATAAGCGAGGAGCGGCACCATCCGGAGCGCGTCGCGGTAGTTGTTGGCGTACTTGTTGAAGGCGGCCATGAGCCCCTTGGCCTGGCTGTACGTAAGCGTGAGGCGAACCTTGCCGTGCTCGCGGAAGTCCGACAGGCCGGCCTCGTCGAGGCGCAGCCAGGTCTTCATCTTGATCGAGTCGTCGTCCGCACTGGCGAACTGCCACGTTGTGTCCTGCCACCGATCGCTGCCCATGAAGGCCGGCTGGGCCGCCTCGTACCGTTTCCCCGCCATCTCGACGGTGGCGTGGATTTCGTGCCACGAGCGGTCGGCGTGGTTGCTCACCACGATCTTCTTGAGGTTCTCGGGGGCCATTTCGAGTGGGAGGTCGGCCCGAACCCGGAACGCGCCGCACGTGTCGAAGGCATAGTGCATTTCCTGGGCGGCGCGGCGGAGTCCCTCGCGGCGATCGATGAGTTCGACGTCGCCTTCGATCCGTGTCCAGGGCAGTTGGCCGCCCTCGGTGGGATACTCGACGGTGACGTCCCAGCCATGAAACACGACGTCCGAAAGGGCGGCGCGGCGGTAGACGGCGTCGAACACCTCATGCACCATCGACGCATCCACGAGTTGCACAAACCAGGCGCTGGATTCGTGCTCGCCCTGGGAGAAGAGCGCATCCGGCGCGCGCTTGAGGAGGCGGGCGAAGATGCCCTCGGCCAAGTCGGGTTCGGTGAGGTAGGGCCGATAGAACTCCGGTAGTTGGCTTTCGAGATCGACGACCCGGCCCGTGATCGCTTGTTCGACAGGCCCGACCAGCCGCTCCCAGTCTTCTTCGGTAACCTTGAGCGGCCTCTCGGCGCGCTCGTTCGTGCGTATGGCGATGTAGGGCGACTCGACGATCCGCTCCGGAATCTGGGGTACCCAGCGCGGCGGGTACATTTCGTCCGCGACCTTGCAACTCGTGCTGGCCAGCCAGATGAACGGTACGGAGAACACGATGGACCCCGCGACCAAGGCCCCGTGGAGGAAGACCCGACGAAACGCCCGTTCGGATTTGGTTATGCGCCTCATCCTTCAGTCTCGTAGTGAACCCAATGCTTCGAAATACGCAGTTGAATCACGGTAAGAACCAAAATGATGCCAAATAACACCCAGGCCATGGCCGAGGCGTAGCCCATCTTCATGTAACGGAATGCGTTGTTGAACAGGTTATACGCGTAGAAGAGCGTCGAATCCACCGGGCCGCCCTGGGTCATGATGAACGCTTGCGTGAAGATCTGGAACGTTCCGATCAAGCCCATGATGAGGTTGAACAGGATGTAGGGACTCAGCATGGGCACCGTCACGTTTCGGAACTTGTGCCAGCGGCCCGCGCCATCGATTTCGGCGGCTTCGTACAGTTGCTTCGGAATGCCTTTGAGTCCGGCCAGCCAGACGATCATGCCGGCCCCGGCGCCCCACAATCCCATCAGGATGAGCGCCGGCTTCGACCAGTACTGGTTCTGAAGCCACGCCGGACCTTCGAGGCCAACCTTACCTAACAACGCGTTGAGAATGCCTTCGTGCGGATTGAAGATCCAGATCCAGAGGATCGAGGCCGCCACGGCGGGCATGATGGCCGGAAGGTAGAAGAAGGTCCGGTAGACGGCCATGCCTTTGATCTCGTAGTTCAACAGCATCGCGATGGCGAGGCTGACCGTCATGCCCAGCGGGATGCCGACAGCCATGAACACCGTGTTCCAGAGCGATTTGTAAAACAACGGATCGCCCGAGAACATGGTGACGTAGTTCTCGAAACCGATGAACTTCGGTGGCGACAGTACGTTGTACTCGCAGAAACTCATGAATACGGAGAACACGAGCGGGCCGCCGCCGAACACCAGAAACCCGAAAAACCACGGCGAGGCGAAGGCGTAGCCGGCGTAGAACTCGCGGCGGAAGTAGCCTTTGGCCTGCATGCGTCGGCCGAAATGCAGGTACATCGCGGTGATTCCGACCACCAGGATCCCGATATAACCGGTCACCACGGGCCACCATCGGAGAACCGGATAGGGCTTGGGCTTGTAGACGCGATCCAGTTCCGCCTGGACGATGGCCTGGCCGCGATTCAGCGCCTCCTTGGCATTGGCCACGAGGTCATTGGGGTGATAGCGTTTGTAGATCCCGCTGTCCATCGCGCGAACTTGCTCGTTCCATAGAAGCTGGCCCACCGGGGTGACCGGGCGGCATTTCGAGACGGCCATGGCCTCGACGGCGATGCGTTTGGCCACCTTGAATTTCTCGTCAATGGACGGGTCGCTGTAGACGTAGTGTTCCATCGCCCACGCCGAGATGTCCTTGCGCGCGCTGATATCCGGAATGTAGACGTTGCCGGCGCCGCGGGCGGCTTGCTGCTGGGCGTCGGCCCGGATCTTGTAGGCCCGCTGGGAACTCATGTACTTGATGAATTCCCACGCTTCGTCGGGATTCGACGCACCAGCCGGAATCACCCATGACCAGCCGCCGCACCAGCCGAACTGCGGCTTGCCCTCGGGCGCCGGCGCCAGCGCGACGCCGAAACGCATGTCGCGTTTCATGTTCGCGATATGGTTGATGAACCAGTCGCAGTCGATCTTCATCGCGACACGACCCGAGAGAACCGGATCCAGGTCGCCGCCTTGGAGGGCCGTCTGGAACGCCGTCACCGCCTCGGCGCCGCCCATGATGTCGTAGACCTCGGTCATGTAGGCCAAGGCGTCGACGATCTCGGGGCTATTGAGGGTGCACGTGTAGCCGTCGTCGCTCATGAACGTGCCGCCGTTCAGCCAACCGTAGATGTACAACCACGAATTGCCGTAGTTCGGAATGAAACCGACCTTCTCCAGCCGGCCTTTGTCATCCCATTCCGTCAAGATCCGTGCGGCGTCTTTCAGTTGCGGCCACGTTCGCGGTGGGCCGACTTTCGTCGGGTCGTCGGGATTCACACAGCCGGCGGCGATCAACTCGGGGGCAAATTTCTCGAGGGCGTCGAGATTGTAATAGAGGATGCGGTTGTCCGTGACCGACGGGACGGCGAACAACTCGCCACGGTAGTTGGCCTCAGCCCAGCATGGGGTGAAGAACTGTTCCTCGGATAGCGTGAAGGGATCGTCGGGACAGGTCTGCTGGTCGCGCTCGAGAAACGGTTGGAGCGACTGGAACGCCCCGCGACCGGCCCACTCGCCCACGGCGAATCGGTCGAACCAGACCACATCCGGCGGATCGCCGCCGGCCACGGCGGTGAGCAGGCGCTGGGGATCGTCCGTCTTGTTGATGGTGGCGCTTTGACCCATGATGACATTGATGGCGGGCCGGCCGTCGCTGCCATTGTGCAGCGACTCGAAGTCCTGAATCTGATCGAGTGCCAGCGCGTCGTTCTCGCTTCCCCAGTAGTAGATCGTCACGGTATCGATGGCGCCCGCGGCGGCCACGGCCACGCAACACACCGTCGTCAGCGTCAGGACTCGCAGGGATCGTGCCACGTATTCTCCCCTTCCAGAAAACACCCTGCGATGAGACCACAATGACGAGACCTCTTTCAAGTCTTTGCGTGCCGGTGGCGCCGACCCGGCAGGGTGGCCGCGGGATGCGTGGGGCGTCACTCCATGGGACAGCTGAAACCGCCAATGCGAAGGCACCGAATGCCGGAGCCGTTTTCCGCAACGCGTTTATTCGGCCGATTCCGGCACGGTATAATCCGCGAATCGGCAGCGGGATTCGTCTGAATGGCCGATTATCCGAATCGGGTTTCTGAGAGGGAGTATTCATGACCTATCAGCACGACGCCCATTTGGCCAACATCGTCACGTCGTATTGCACGTGCCTCGCCGGCGTGATGCCTTTGCTGTTCACGGCGCTCGGCAAGCGGCATCCTGCACGGTGGATCTTCGCGTACTTCTGTATTCTGCTCACCGGCATTCCGACGGTGTGGCTGCATACGGTAGAAGGGAACCGCGTGGCTTCGTTCTTCGACGTAGGCAGCAACATCTTCTTGGCGTGGGCGCTGTTGGTGGCGGTGAGCGGCGATTTCATGAGGCCGCGCGCGCGGGGCATTCTCCTGGCCGTGGTTACCGTGCTGAATGGCTGCGCGTGGGCGTGGCTTGTCTACGAGATCGGCGCGCCGGAGAAGGTTCCGCTGTTGACGTTCGGTGAGTTCGGCCAGTTCTACGTGGGCGAATGCGCGTTGATCGCCAACTGCTGGATTGTGGCGGGCGTATTCTTCGCGTACCGCCGGCGGATAACGCGGAAGGCCCTCGGGCTGCTGTATCTGGTCATCGCGATGTTCCTGATCGGCATGTTCCTGGCCACGGCATCCAACAGCACGATCAGTTTCGGAATCCTGCCGTGGCACGCGACGTGGCACATCGTGGGTGCCTTTGGCTTCATTGCCATGTGGGTTTTCAACGATGTTCGATTCAACGAGGCGACACGCGTGGGCGCGCCGATGCCTCAGGCGCAGTAGGCTAGACGTCAACTCAAGGAGAAAGCTATGAAGGTCTTGGTTACCGGTGCGAGCGGCAACGTTGGGCGCGTCGTTGTGCGTGAATTGGCCGAGAAAGGACATGATGTAACGGGGTTCGACCTGCGGCCGGTAGAGCTCGACGGTGCGCGATTCGTCGAGGGCAGCGTGACGGATCCCGACGCGGTGGCGAAGGCCGTCGAGGGCATGGACGCCATCGTTCACCTCGCGGCCATTCCGTGTTATCGGCCCGAGATTCCCGTCGCCGATTTCATGCAGGTGAACGTAGTCGGCACGTCCAACGTGCTCGATGCCGCGGGACGCCATGGCGTGCAACGCGTGGCCATGGCGTCCAGCGATTCGTCGCTCGGCTTCGTGTTCAGCTTCAACCGGTTTTCGCCCGAGTACTTTCCCATTGACGAGGCGCATCCGCGCCGGCCGCAGGATCCCTACGGACTGAGCAAGCTCCTGGGTGAAGAACTCTGCAAGAGCGCCTCGCGCCGCTACGGTTTCCGGACGATCGCCTTGCGATTCTGCTGGGTCTGGTTTGAGGACACCTACGGCCAGCATGACGCCATACTCGCGGGCGATCCCGCCGTTCTCGCCAAAACCATGTGGGGCTACGTCGACGTCCGCGACGCCGCCCAGGCCTGCCGGCTCGCCGTCGAATCGGCCGACCCGACGCCCCACGACGCCTTCTTCATCACCGCCGAGGATACCTATTCGAAGACGCCGTCCCTCGAACTGATCCGCGCGCACTATCCGGAAGTCCGCCGCGTCTCGGAGGCGTTCCTCGACGATCCTTTCCGTTCGATATTCGACATCACCAAAGCCCGAACCTTCCTCGGCTACCGGCCGCAGTACTCCTGGCGCAAGGTGTGAGCGTAGACGCGGCATCTCGCCGCGTTTTTGCGGGAGCCGGAAGTCTCCTCTACACATGCGTCATAAGGGAACGCGCCCGATCCTTGGGCCACCTGCAGCAACAGAATGCCTCGGCCGGCACTGGCTTGGTCACCGGATACGTCGTTTAGGTCCTTGAGGTCCTTTCCGGCCTTGTATTACCACCGACCGGAAGCCCGCCCGAGGGATCTACCGACTTGATTCCTGCCCCTGCCACGCCGTAGCATCCATTCACGCGCACCGTATGGAGGGGAGTTCCCGATGATCACAACACGGCCCTTCCCGACAGAATCCGCTGGGGTAGTATGCGGGGAGCCCGCCGGGATGCGATATAGCCAGGGAGCGTTTCAACGGGCATGCGCCACGTCCGAACGCGCGTGCGGCGTGAAGTTCAAACATGGCCCCACGGTGACCCCGCGGTGGATACGGTAAGTGTGTGAGAAACGCGGGATGACGCGCAGACGAGATTGACTTGCGGATACAGGCCGCCAACAGCATTTGCGGCAGATGATGAAATGATGGCGAAACCGGGTTTGCCGCAGTCTTGCTGGCTATTAGGCGGATTGCAGTGCAGTGGCGGGCGCGATAAGGAAGGAGAATGCCGTGTCAAAGAACCGCGAAGGACACGAGATGGCGCCGCGTGTGCCCGGCAATGTGGACGAAAGCCGGTGGATTGAGCGGCCCGAACTAACGGATAGGCTCATAGAAGCCTACCGCCCCGCCGGACGCGTGGCCCTGGTCGGGCCGCCGGGGGCTGGGAAGAGCTTTCTGGCGCGTCGGTTCTACGATTACCTCGACCGCGTCAATCCGAATATGCCCTTGCTGTCTCTAGCCATGGATGCCCATGCTCCGGACGAACAAGCGGGCGCGTTGCTGCGTGAGTTAGGGGTCGATCCCCTGCCGGACCCGAGCGTCAATGTGCAGCGGTTGCGGCACGTGTTGCGCCAGCAGGGCCCTGGCGTGCTGCTGCTGGACAATGCGACGGATGCCTCAGCGGTGCGCGGGCTGTTGCCGCCCGAAGACGCGAACTGGTTTGTGCTTGTGACGTGCCAGAACCGGTCGGTCCTTGACAATGCCTTCGGCAAGCCGATTGACGTGACTGCGTTCACGCCGGACCAGGCGCTCGAACTGTTCCGCCGCAGGCTCGGCGACAAGCGCTACAAGGAAGAGCAAGATGAGATCGCCCAGCTGTGCCAAGACCTCGGCAATCTCCCCATCGCCGTGGCCGCGGCCGCGGGCGCGATTGGCGCGACGCAACGCCCCTCCGTGGCAGACTGGCGCGCACGATTCAATACAAGATGGGACGCATTCGACCAGGAAGCCCGTCCGGGGGATCTGAACCACCCCTATGCCACCGAGCGCAACTTGGCCGACGTCGTGTTGCGTATGGCACTCGAGGACTTGAGTGCACAGCCTGGCGTGGCGGGCGGCAATGTCTGGCCCATGCTGGGCGCGCTGGCCCTGTTCGAATCGAGTAGGAGGGGGAGAAGCTTCTCCCCCGTCCTCTCACACCACCGTACGT
>DAIPKA010000064.1:0-37581 GCA_036769985.1 Candidatus Hydrogenedentota bacterium
CGTCCAGAACTCGAATGGCCGACGCCGCTGCCGCCTAATAATGGAGAAACTCCAGCCACGGCCTGGAAGGCCGTGCCACCTCGTCTACCTGTCCTCAGGGCAACAGCAATAGCCACCGGCGTCTGGATAGCGAAGACATTATCGGTCTTGCGCGTGCCGCGGCCTTCGCCTCCGAGGTCGAGAATCCAGATCTCGTCGCACACCCGGCGCATGTGTTCGCGCATACCGCAGAAAGCGTCGCCATCAAGATAGCTCGATGCGCTGATGAAACTCACCACTCCAGGACTCTGTGCCGCCTGATGCTCGAAGACTTTCCACAATGCCCAGCGCCAGAAGTAGATGTAGAGATTGTACAAGTTCTTGAGATGGATGCCGTGGCCGGCGGCCACGGCAGGCTCGGAGAAACTGCGGAGAAGGGCCGGAAGAGCCACAGGTTCGCCGTCCACTCCAGCGGCGAACCTCTGGCCTTCTCCGGTATCTCCCCAGCGGACCCAGCCGCCCGTGCGGGCCTTGTTGTGTTGCGTAGCTGCCCCGTGTCGGTCGTAGGGCGGATTTCCCAAACACACAATGACAGGTACAATTTTCTTGACTCTGAGGGCCTTTTCATGTTGTTCAGAGATAGGTTTTAGGTAGAAAGGCAAGTCTGGCGGATGGGCGTTCGGGCTTTCGAGCGTGTCGGTCAGGTAGACGTGCGTACCATCCCCCGGGAGTTCCGCACCTCGGTCGCGCAAGGCACGGCTCACGCGGAGTTCGGTTACAGCGTAGGGGCCCACCATGAGTTCAAAACCATAGAGGTTATTGGCGAGAGCGGTTGCCTGTCCGGCGACGGCGCCTGGGCCCTGTTCAGTCGTGATACGACCAAGAGCGTGCTCGATGACACCAAGGAGGTAGGTGCCTGTGCCGGCAGCGGGATCGAGCGTCACGACGTCGGGGTCGGCAAATCCGAGGGTCTTGCCCAATTGGTTTACGAGGAGATCGTCAACGAGCCGCACCTGGGCGCGGACGACTTCGACGGGCGTGTAGTAAGCACCGGCGTCCTTGCGGAGTTTGGGATCGTAGGCAGCAAGGAAATCCTCGTAAAAGTACAGCCAGGGATCTTTGGGACCGACGAATGTAGCGGGCGGCACCACGGCGATGATGCTGGTCAGCAGTTCGAGAGATGCAGCCATGTCGGCCTGCGCGCGCTTATCCGTCAACACCTGAAGCGCCCGAGAGAGAAGGTTGTGCTGCGCGGCGAGGGTTTCCTCCGCTCTGGACAAGCTCAATGGATTTGCCCCCTCACTACGGCCGAGGAGGAGCGCGAAAGTAACGGTTTGCGCATAGGCGTCGGCAAATTGCCCATCCGATGCTTCGGGGAAAAGGAGTTGCCGCCAATCGCGCGCAAGGGTGACAAGCGGCGAATCCGGATTCTTCAGCGCGTCGGTGACATCGTCGCGCAGCATGCGGCAGATTGGCGCGATGAGCGCCGCGAACCCTCGCAGGTCGATATTGCCTTCGCGATCTCTCGGTATGATGGGCTCCCAAGTGAGGAAGACGCGGAGGAGACTCTCGATGGCGTGGGAGTCTTCAATGGAGACCGCTCTCTTACCATCGTTCGCGACATCACCCGAGAGCCGAATCAACCTACCCTCAAGCTCGCCGCTACGGTAGATCGCCCATTCGTTGCCGTCGGTGTACAGGATGTTCGGAATAGCCGAGAATCGCTTGAACTGGTTCCGGTTGTGCCCTTTGAAGCGGCTCGCGGTTACGCCGGTGCCGGGGGCCTTGAGTTCGACAAACCCGGCGAGGATTTTCCTGAGATGGACGGCGTAGTCAGGGCACCCGACGTGGTCACCGAGGGGCGTTTCGCCTTTGCACACGACGTTCCAGCCGAGGGCCGCGGCCGCGGCCTGCATGAAGTTCTCGAAAGGGCCGCGTAGTTGATCCTCAGGTTCACCCGGTGTGATTTGGCCCGTCTTGGCCGTGACACTCGCCGCGAAGTCCTGCAGAGCCTTGTGAATCAGCGATGACTGCGTCATATCCTGTCGGCCTGGTTCGATTCTGGTTAGGTTACTTATGGCACCGCAATATGCGGCACTTGCAGTAACTGAGTCAAGTGAAATTCAAGAAGAGCGGACAAGGTGCATCCGTGAGCCGATCAGACGCTTGACTTCGGCCCAGCGGCGGATTAGTGTTCCGTTGGTTCCAAAATGACAAAGGCAAGGAGACGTGTCATGGACGGTTTCTACTGCGATAATCCGGGATCGTTTGGCTGCACGGCGCTGGGCATTCTGTACGTGTTGCTCATCATGCCGCTCGAGATCTTCTGGGCGCTCGTCGGGAAGAGTTTCATTTGGCGTGTCGAGGATCGGGGCGCTTCGTCCTACGATATCTGATGACGTGCGACCAGCGTTGCCGCGCCATGGTCAATGGGGGATCGTGTCTCGGCGTGGTGGAGGATAGACTGATGACGGTTTCCGCCAAGGCGGCGTTCCGTCCTACGGGCGAGTTGGCGGCGCGGATCGCGATGGTTCACGCGCGATTCCTGGATGGCCAAGACCCGGCGTATACAGATGATTTCATCCTCGCCGATGTCGAGTTGAGGCCGGACTACCCGCGACGCTTCGCGGAGTTCAGCGGCGATGTTTCCGGCCGCTACATCGGCGCGATGGCGCTCTTGCCGCCCCAGCAGGACGCCGGCCTCGCGCGGCTCGTACGTAAGGCCATTGCGTGCCAGTGTGCGGACGGCCGGTTCGGCGACAGGGCGCTGTCCTACGCGTCCGAGGATATCGGTCCCGACCAGATGGCCTTGTTGTGGGGCAACGGCCGGATGCTTATCGGGCTCATGGAGTACCACGTGGCCACGGGGGATGCCGAGGCGCTCGGCGCATCCAGGCGACTGGGCGATTTCATCATCGAAATCAAGGCCGCATGCTCGACGGCCGATGTGACCCAACGGCTCGAGGGCGCGGCGGCGAACGGCTATATCTGCTTCACACAGAATATCGAAGGCCTCGCCATGCTCTATCGGGCCACGCAGGATACGCGCTACCTCGATGCGGCTGAGGATATCGCGGCGTGGTTCCAGCGGCCCCGAGGCGTCCAGCATTCGCACGGCCACCTGACGACGCTGCGCGGCATCATGATGCTGCACGAGATTACGGAGAAGGCCGAGTATCTCGACACGGTAGAGGGTGCCTTCGCCGAGCTTGTGGCCTCGCCGGACTACCTGATTTTCGGCGGTGTGCCCGAGCTTTTCAGCAACACCAACCACCGCGACGAAGGCTGTTCCGAGGCGGATTTCGTGCGCCTCAGCCTCCAACTGTGGCGCGCCACCGGCAAGTTGGCCTACCTCGAATACGCCGAGCGCTGCCTCGTCAATCACCTCTACGGAAACCAGTTCGACACCGGCGATTTCGGTCATCACGTGCTTTCGCCGCACGGCATCGCGCCGTGCGAGGGTGTCGGACGCGCCTGGTGGTGCTGCACGATGCACGGACTACGGGCGTTCTGCGATGTGCTGGACTGTTCCGTCACGTCCAGCGACGAAGGGGTGCGGATCAACTTGTTCGTCGATGGTGTATGGACGGATGGCATGACGTCGTGGCGTGTGTGCGGAGAACCCGACGGTTCGTTTTCGGCGGCGGTTGACGTGCCGGCCGCGACGGAGCACACCTTGGCGATTCGCCGCCCATCGTGGGCGGATGAGATCCGGATCGAGGTCAACGACGAGTCCGTCATTCCTCAGCCATCCGGCGATTATATCGAGATCGTGCGAGAGTGGGCGAGAGGCGACACCGTGCGTGTCGCGTTCACGTATGCAGCGCGCCTCGTGTCCCGCGATGGCAAGACGCTGCGGCTGGACGACCTGAGTGCCGAGCCGGTCGAGGCGGCGTTGTTCTACGGCCCTTGGCTACTCGGGGTCGATTCGGCTTTCGATCCGCTATTCTACGGCGAGCCGTGGCAGGAGAACGCGATTTGCCTGCCGCATGCGCTGATGCCTGTTGAACCGGTCGGCCATGGGGATCCGCTTGCCGTGGACTGCGCCCACTTTCGCGCGGATTACCGCCATGGGGGGTTCCCCGATTTGTGCCGCACGACGCTGCGCCCATTCTCGGAACAGACACGGCACGAACAAAGCATCTTCGGCGTGTGGCTGCGCTATCGCCGCCCGTGATCCGAAGACTGCGTTACTTCCATCCGAATCGTATGGTGGCCAGGCCATGCGCCGGCACGGCAATCGCGATGCGTCCATGAGCATCGACCTCGAGAACCTCGCGCGGTTCCTCGTTCAGGTTACATAGCTCGGCCGATCGGGCTGGCCTGGATAACGCGATCTCGTCGGTGACGCTCTTGGTGCACGGATTCCACAACCGGATCACGCCGCCGTGGCCGTCGGCGGCCAGCTTGATCGCCGTGACAACGGCAGCATTGTCCCGCAAACGCACGAAGGACGTATCGTCGGGCAGTTGGGCGCTCGCATGCGTTCGAACGCCGGTTTGCAGCGCGGCCACGGCACGCAAGGCGACCGCAGCATCGAAGGCGCCCGCAAACGGCATGATCGCGTACTCAAAATCGCGTGCACCGAGCAGTTCGCCGTCCGGCTCACCGTCGGTACCGACGGTTCTGACGGTGGCGCGGAACAGCGTGAGCGCCAGCGAGCGATCAGGCGTCTGCAGTACCTCGTACTCGTGCAGGCCGAACGGCGCCAGGATGGCCAGTCCGCCTTCTTCGGAGGCGACGCCGAAGAAGTTCGAGAAGGCCTTCTCCGGATTCACGCGCTCGTGCCAGATCTTCGTCTCATCGGCGACATCGATGTCGCGCTCGACAACGGCGAAAGGCGTCTCCGCGAAGGATGTGCTGGCGTCGAGATCCGTGGGGAAGAGCACCCGGAACCGGTGGTCCATCGCCGTGTTCTCGACGCGTGTGCGGACCCGCAGGTAGGATGCCCCTTTTTCGATGTAGATGAGATCCGTGACGCGAACGGACGTCCGTTCATCAACGCGGCGTCCGGTGCGGCGATCGGCCATGCAGGGCAGGCCGAACTCGCGCTCGGCGCGGAACACGGTCCGGAGGGGGCCGTCTTCGTCGATGGCCGTGCGGACGCGGGTACCGGGACTGCGAAACACAATGTCCTTCACGAGTTGGCCGCGCGTCCAGCCATCGCCGGTGTCGCCGCTGTCGTCATACAAAAACAGGCGCGAGTAGGTTCGCCCGGATGCACGGTGGGTGAGCGAAGCCGTGCCGTCCGGACTCAGCGCAACGTCGAGGATGCCGTTAGAGGCGTTGAGCGGGCCCGTCATGAGCGAGCCGAAATTCCGCGTCGCATCGTCCGTCGGTTGAACCGAGAGACCGGTGAAGCCGGCCGAGGGAAGATCCAGTTCGACCGCGAGGCGGTAGATGTCGCCGCCGGACGTCTGCTTGCGCCCGTTGGGACACAGCCGTTTCTGGACGACGCCGCGATCGATCTGCGCGATCTGGAACGGAACGGTGTCCCCGTTCTTCTTCCTGAGCACGAATTTGTTGACGCGTTCGCCGGAGGCCAGGCCGTCGACGAAGGTCTTGGGCCACTGGCCGGGGAAGGGAAGGTCGATCTCGAACACGCCGTGACGGGTGAAGGGCAGCGGATTGTATACGACGATGTTGCTCAGGGCCTCGTCGGTTGCGGCGGCGTGTCCGGTGTGGGCCATGGCGCGCCGGACGACGCCGTCCGCGATGAGCTCGCTCTGGTCAAAGCGGTACAGCATGTCGCGGTGGACCTGATCGATGCTGCAGCCGCAGATCGAGTCGTGGGGGTGGTTCTTGATGAGGTAGTCCCAAGCCAGGTCGAGGTAACGCGTGATCGGACCGCCGCCGGCCATGGCCTGGAAGAGCGCCATGGGCTCGGCCCACTTCTCGAGGACGGCCTGGCACTGGTCATTGCGCCTCTTGATGGTATAGCGTGACGAGATGGTGTGCACGATGAGGTATTGGCCGCCTCGGCCGACCGCGCGACACGGTTCCCGGAGTTCGCCACGGTACTCCGGCATGGCCTCGGCATGGGCGGCCATTTCGCGGCCGTAGTCTTCGAGTGTGCACCAGACGAAGTCGACATCGGAGTACCGTCGGGCCAGTTCGGCTAAGATCCCCGGCATCTTCGGATCGGGGCCTTGGTGATCGATGGCGTCAAGCAACAGTACCAGGGGCGTCTTGGCGCGGTCGCGCTCATCGTTGAACAGCGGCTCGAAATGCTCCTTGAACGCCTCGTCGGTGAGCCCGTCGCGCTTGAGCGGATCGCGTGCGAGCATGCCGAAGGGGCTGTAGCTACCGCGATCCAGCAGTTTGTGCGTGGGCATCCGGCTACCGTCCGGCCCGATCCACACGAATTGTGCCGGGAAGTGCTCGTCTTGCGTGCCGCGCCAGCAGATGCCGGCCGGCAAGTCGAATCCGCGCATGATCATCGGCAACGCGGCGATATGGCCGAACTGATCCGGCGTGTAGGCGAAGTTCATCGGTTCCACGCCCAGTTCGCGGCACGTCTTCATGCCGATCATGATGTTGCGAACGTAGCTCTCGCCGGATACCAGCCACTCATCCGGCAGCACGTACCACGGGCCAGCCACAAGACGGCGTTCGCGGAGCATTCCGACGAAGCGTTCGCGGCGCTCAGGCCGGACCTCGAGGTAGTCCTTGAGGACGACGGCCTGGCCATCGAGATGGAAGCAGGTGTACGCCGGATCGCGCTCCATGAGATCCATCAGTGCGTCGATCAGCTCGACGAGCCACATCCGGAACTCCTGAAACGGCTCGTACCACTCGCGATCCCAATGCGTTCCGACACAATAGAAAGCCCTCGTAGCCACGGTGCTGTTCTCCTGTTGCGTTGCCCGCGTTGAATCGGCGCAAGTGTACGACGGCAGGGAGGGCGTTTCAAGCCGCCGTGGAGATTGATCGGACGGATCCGACCGATCCGTCCGATCCGTCCGATTGGCTCTGGCCTGTAGGGTGGGCCACGTCGCTTACGGCGATGCAATCGTGAACGCCGGACTCATGGCGCGAAGGTCGCTGTCGGTGTAGGATTGCACGCGCAGCCGGTAGCTCGACGCTGGCGTCAGGCTCACCGGGACGGGCCAGTTCCATGAACCATCGTTCTCGGTCTTGCGGATCATCCAGTCGATGAACGCGCCGCCCCGGTGTAGGCCGATACGCACGTCGGCGCCCACGGCGCCCACGTCGTTGCAGTTCCACGTGACCGCATAGGTCTGGCCCATGACCAAGGTGTCCTGAAGATCCGGGGATGTCCACAGCAGCGGTGGCAACTCGAGGGTGAACGGGACATCGCTGAGATCGCGCGCCGAGCTGTCGGTATAGGACTGGACACGCACGCGGTAACCGTAACCCGGCGTCAGCTCGGCCGGAACTTTCCACAAGTATGTGCCGTCATTGGCCGTGCGGCGGTTGATCCAATCGAGAAGATCGACACCGTAGTGCAAGCCGATACGCACCTCGGCGCCAACCGCCGTGTCGTGCGACCCCCAGCGGATCGTGTACACGTTGCCCATGGTCCAGGTCTCGCCGCCGTTGGGTGTGATCACACCAACGGGAATAATGCTGAAGGACCCATCGCTGAAGTCGCGCACGGCGTTGTCGGTATAGGACTGAACGCGGATCGTGTAGTCGGAGTCCGGATCCACGTCTGTCCATACGATCCAGTCATACAATCCATCATTATCGGTTTGGCGAATGATCCAGTCGACGAGGTTGGTGCCTTTGTGCAGGCCGATACGTACGCTGTCGCCCACCGCACCCTGATCATTACAATCCCAGGTGATCGTTACCGTCGTTCCGCAGGACCATTCTTCACCGCCGTTGGGCGCGGTGACCACGATGGGGCCCACCGGATAGTCAAGCGGATCGGTGGGATCGGTACCTTCGTCGATTTCCTCACCGTCCGAATAGGTATCGCCATCGGTGTCCGGGTCGCTGGCCAGCGTGCCGGTTTCGTACGCGCTGACGAAAATGCCCGTGTCGGTCTCGAAGGCGTCAGGAACCGTGTCGCCGTCGGTATCTACGAGCTGCGTGCCGTAGCCGCTGTCGAAGTTGATCCAACCAACGTTTTGCGCCCAGGCATAACCGGAGAAAGCGCCTTCCGGCGACACGGTTACTTGCGATCCCCCATCGCCGGTGGTGTCGAAGTTGATCCAGCCGATGTTCTGGCCCCAGGCGTAGCCGGACAAGCCGCCAGCGCCGTCGTGGTTCACGCCGAAATCCGAGGCGGTTGTGTTCGAGTAGTGGGGCGGTGTATCGGGCGAGCCATCGCCGAGGTTGAGCCAGCCGACGTTCTGACACCATAGGTATCCCGAGAGGATGGCCGGCGTCATGGCAAGGCCGCTATCGTCTGCGTAGGTGTTGCACCAGCCGATGTTCTGACCCCAGGCGTAGGGCGTCGACGCGTCCACGCTCGATAGCGCGTGGGCGCCGACCCCGGCGACCAAAGCAACGAGGACAAGGCCGGTCGTTCTCATAGGTGCCATCATGACTCGTTTCCTCATCTGTTCCGTTGCGGCTTTCCGTCTTTGCGCATGGTTCTCAGCGCTCAGTAGGAAACGTTAGCTAAATCGCCCGATCCCTGCGTGTTGCTGGCAGCAATACTGTAATTCGTCGTGTTGCCTCGGGCCCGATTCGAGGCAATGTAGTTGCCTGCCGCGTCGACCAGGACGCCTTTGCCGGCATCCGCAACCGTGTTGCCCTCGATGGTGTTTCCGCCAGACTGCACATGAATGCCGGCCGAGGCGGCGACGGAACGCCCATTGCGATCACACAGGTTATCGACGATGCGGCAGTTCGACCAGGCCTTGATTCCATCCAGGCCGTTCTCGGTACACGTGTTCTGCTCGACGAGCGAACCTACGTCGCCGTTAATGCCGTTCCCGGTGTTTTCGTTGCACGAATTGTTGCGAATCGTGCAGCCCGTGCTCCGGGGCGCGTAGTTATCGCCCACATAAATGCCGTCAACATGGTTCAGGGTGCAGGAATTACCGATAATTGTGGAGCCGCCCTGAGCCTGGATTCCGTTATAGTCGTTGTCAAAACACGTATTACCAGTAATGGTATTGGCATCATCTGTAACAATGCCATGGTTATCATTTGAACTGCATATATTATCTATCACGGAATTGCCGATGGCTGAATTAATACCCGCTTGGCCATTTCCTATGCACACGTTATCGTGCACAACATAGGAGGCGTTGACAAAAATGCCCGTGTTCCCATTATTGGTGGCCCGGACATTCTCAATGATTCCAGTTCTGTTGTACGCGCAAATGCCGTTGTACCGCCACTCAGTGACGGTTCCGTTCCGCACAACGAGATTCGTGTTTGACGACGAGCCGTAGATGCCGGAGCCTGCAGTCCCCACCTCTTTCCCGGGGCCACGCAGCGTGAAACCGCAAAGGTCGATGGTCACGTGGCTCGCCTCGACGGTGATCCCGTGGGTGTCTGGTGTGGCCAGTGAAAGATTCTGCGTGAGGTAGTACGAGCCTTCCTGGGTGATTGTGATCGGAATCGACGAGATGGGCGTTCGCGGCTCGACTTCGCTGAGTGTCTTCATCACGCCATCCGCGGGCGCTCCAGGCGGTGCGAGGGGGCCTCCGGCCAACACAGGAAAGGCCAGTACGAACGCAATCATCACCATCGCGAGTAGCCGTGTATCACGCATCGCAAACCTCCATTTCCGCAGGCCACGAACATCGCTTTCCCTTTGAGAGAACGAGGGAGGGCATCCCGCTGACCTGCATCCCAGTAAGTTGGCCACTTCATTAAGCCCATCTGACGCGCCCCATCGAGGCTTAGGATAGCACATGCATCGAGAAGAGTAAACAGCAATATTCGTAGTATCGCCGCACGTCCGGGATTGAAGCGGCCAGTCCTTTGCGCTATCCTTTTCGTCATGTTTCCGGCCGAGGTCTCGCCACGTTTCTGCAACGGGGTTGCCGGATAATCCCGCCAAGCTCGGAGGGCAAATCCATGCAGGAGTCCAGGATCAACCGACGTCATTTTATTATGAGTACCGCGTTACTTGCTGCGGGATGTGCGAAGGGCCCGCGTCATGCGCCCAGGCCGATCTCGCCCAACGACAAGCTGAACGTGGCGGGCATCGGCGTTGGCGGAAAGGGATCGGTCGACATCGGCGAGATCTGCAAGGGCAACAATGTCATTGCCTTATGCGACGTGGACGACCGCCAGGCGCGCGGAACCTTCAAGAAGTTCCCGGACGCGCGCACCTACCGCGATTTCCGCGTCATGCTCGAAAAGGAATACAACAACATCGACGCGGTGCACGTCTCCACACCGGACAATGTCCACGCCGTGGCGGCCATGGCCTGCATGGAACTCGGCAAGCATGTCTACGTTCAGAAGCCGTTGACGCATGATATCTACGAGGCGCGGGAGCTCATGAAGGCGGCCCGGCGTTACAAGGTGGCCACACAGATGGGCAACCAGGGCCATGCGAGCATGGGACTCTGGATGGTGACCGACTGGATCCGAAACGGCGCTATCGGCCCTGTTCGAGAAGTGCACTGCTTCACGGATCGCCCAGGGCATTTCTGGACGCAGCCCGCGCCGCACCCTACCGAGACGCCGCCCGTTCCGGACACCTTGAGCTGGGATCTCTGGCTGGGCCCGGCGCCGGTTCGGCCGTACCACCCCTGCTACCTTCCGGACGAATGGCGCGGCTGGTGGGATTTCGGCTGCGGCGCCCTCGGCGATATGGGCTGTCACATCATGGATCCGCCCTACACGGCGCTGAATCTCGGCTACCCCACGGCCGTCGAGGCCGAAACCAGCGGCCACAATGGCGAAACCTACCCGGCGTGGTCGGTGGTCCGATACGAGTTCCCGGCGCGCGGCGACATGCCGCCGTGCACGCTAACCTGGTACGATGGCGGAAAGATGCCGGCGCGTCCCGAAGGCCTGCCCGACGACGTGACGCTCGGTGATGGCGGCACGAACGGCACGCTCTTCATTGGCGATGACGCCATGCTGACCTGCGGCTGCTACGGCGACAGTGCGCGCGTGATTCCGTACAAGAAGGTGGAGACATCCGTCGAGCCACCGGAGTTGGTCGGCCATTATGAGCAGTGGGTCAACGCCTGCAAAGGCGGGCCGCCGGCCGGCGGGAACTTCGACTACGCGGCTCCGTTCTCCGAGATGGTGTTGCTCGGAAACCTGGCCATTCGCGTCGGAAAGCGCATCGAATACGACGCCGAGTCTTTGAACGTGACGAACTGCCCGGAGGCGAATCAGTACATACGGCGCGAGTACCGCAAGGGCTGGCGCCTTTAGACACGTGTTGCGGAATGGAACGAATCACGGAGAGAGGCATGCACATGGAGAAAGAGAGAGTCACCCGACGCTGGTTCATCATGAGTTCGGCCGCCCTCGCGGCAGGCACGATGACCAATGCTACGGCGGCCGGCCGGCCCGGCGCGCCTGCCAAGGTTCCACGGCCCGAGGCCAAGCCTCCGGTGACGCCGCCGAGCGAGAAGCTGAACGTTGCGGCCATTGGCGCCGGGGGCAAGGGCAGCAGTGACATCCGAGGCGCGGGCGAGGGAAACAACGTGGTGGCGCTATGCGACGCCGACTGGCGGCAAGCCGCCGAAAGCTTCGAACGGTTCCCGGATGCCAAGCGCTACAAAGATTTCCGCGAGATGCTCGACAAGGAGCATCAGAATATCGACGCGGTCACCATTTCGACGCCGGACAACGTCCATGCCGTCGCGGCCATGGCGTGCATGCAGCTCGGAAAACACGTGTACGTTCAGAAACCGCTGACCCACGACATCTACGAGGCGCGGATGCTTACCGAGGGCGCCCGCAAGTACAAGGTGGCCACCCAGATGGGTAACCAGGGCCACTCGGACATGGGTATTCGCCGCGTGTGCGAATGGGTGTGGGCCGGACGCATCGGCGACGTCAAGGAAGTGCATATCTGGACGAATCGGCCGGTCTGGCCCCAAGGCATTCCGCGGCCGACAGACACGCCGCCCGTACCGGAAGGCTTGGATTGGGACGTGTGGTTGGGCCCGGCGCCCGAGCGCCCCTACAATCCGGCCTACGTGCCGTTCAAGTGGCGCGGCTGGTGGGACTTCGGTTGCGGCGCCCTCGGCGACATGGGCTGTCACATCATGGACGCCGCCTTCACTTCGCTGAAGCTGGGTTATCCGACATCCGTCTCGGCCGAGCAGGAAGGCAGCAACGAGGAAACCGGCCCCACGTGGAGCATCGTGACCTATCAGTTCCCGGAGCGCAAGAAGCTCGAACTCACCGGCGTGAAGGGAAAGAAGGATTTTCCTGCGGTGAAGGTCGTCTGGTACGACGGGGGCAAGAAGCCCCCGATGCCGGAAGGCCTGGCGCCCGACACGAAGCTGGGCGATGGCGACAACGGTTCGCTCTTCATTGGCGACAAGGGCATGTTGACCTGCGGCGAGTACGCGGGCAGTCCACGCTTGGTCCCCTACGAGAAGCCGGAAGTCGAGCGGTTCCTCGAGAAGTCTCCCGGTCACTACGAGGAATGGATTCAGGCCTGCAAGGGCGGCGCACCGGCCGGCGGGAACTTCGACTATGCCGGACCGTTCTCCGAGATGGTGTTGCTCGGCAATCTGGCCATTCGTGCGGGGCAACCCCTCGATTGGGACGGTGAGAACATGAAGTGCACCAATGTTCCCGAGGCGAATCAGTACGTGAAGCGCGAGTACCGCAAGGGCTGGAGCCTGTAGGTCTGTCGAGAGCGATCCATGCGGGGGCCGGCGCGCAAGACAAGGCGTGTCGGCCTCCGTTCTATTTACCGGCCTACGGCTGTCGTAGTCGGAAGGGCGGCCGGACGGCGCACCACGTGTGCCGCGTCGTGATCGCGATGGTGTGCTCGCCATGACGGAGGTCGATGGCGGGAGTGAAGGCATAGCCGAAATACGCGTTGCCATACGTCCAGGTGTTCAACGTCGTCCACTCGAGAGCCTGCGCGATGCCGTCGACCTCGACCTCGTACGCATCGGCGAGGTCCACGCCCTCCGGGCCACTCTCGCTATGCCGCAGTTCGAAACCGATGCGGAACGTCCCGTCGACGGGCGCCAACTGTGACCACGCCAGCCGGCCTGGCTCCGGCAGAAAGATCGAACCGGACGGGCCGTCCTGCGCGGAGGAGTCTTCACGCGTCTCGACGCCTCCGGTCGGCTCGACGGGCAGGCGTTCCGCCGCCACGTTATCGATCTCCGTTTCGGGCGACGCCCTGCGCACCATGAAGGACGCGGTCAGGGCGCGCGGCGCGATTCCGACAGCCTCCTCGAGTTGCCACGGCTGGTTCCGGCCAAAGTGTTGCACGTTGGGTGCGAGGTCGGGGTCGATGGCGTGGAATCGGAGCTCGAGACGATACGGCTCCGAGCATTCCTCGTCGGTGCAATCCGTCAGGACGATATTCATGGCATCCGTCTCGATACTGTCCAGCGAGAGGCCGGCTTCAGCGCGCGCGAGAAAGGCCACCGCCGGGTACTCCGGATGCAACGGTTCGATGATGGATTGCCACACGCGGCCCATCGGCGCGACGCCGTTGTAGAACTGCCACGGCATGGCGCCCCAGCAGTGGTTGCGTCTCCAAACGTAATCGCTACTTGCTGAGTAAGGCAATGTGCGGCGCAGAACGCGGTCATGGAGGAGAGCCGTCCGGCACGACACGTACCATGCGTCGACGTTGAACAGGCGCCATCGCAGGGCTTGGCCGGCGCCCTCGGCGACGCTGCACTTGATTCGGTAGGCATCCTCCTCGCGTGCTACGTGAATCTCGCCGTTGCATGACCGCAGCGTGAATGTTCCCACGCCTGTATCGTTCGTTTGCCACGATACGCCGTCCATACCAAGTTCGGCCACGACACCGCCCATCTTTACACGGAGACCGTCCGCGTGCGGCTCGATGCGAAACGCGGAAAGGACCGTTTCGACGGTGGCGGGCTCGCCCGAGAAGGCGAGGGGAGGGGGCGTAGTGTCGGGCAATCCACCGACGCGAAGAAATGCGGCGCCGTACGCCTCGAGTGTCCACCAGAAGCAGCCCTCGCCCACGTAGGCGGCCGCGCCCGAGACGGCGTCGTTCAGGACGGTGCCATCGCGAAGGCTAACCGTGGCCATCGTTTCGACACGGTTTCCGGACAGATTGACGAGGCAAATGGTGGAATGGCGGTGGTCGGTGCGCAAGACCGTGAAGACCTCGGGCGCGAAGTTCACGGCGCGGTAGTCGGCGTCGCCATCGCAAAGCTCGACAAGGCTGCGCCGCGCCCAATTAAGTTGCTGGAGCTCGAAGAATTGGCCCACTTCTTCTTCCTGATACATCATGGGAACGCCCGGGACCGACAGGCACACTGCGTAGAGCGCCCGGGCCAATCCGGCGCCAAACCGGTACTGAGCACGGCCGTCACTGCACACCGTGTCGTGGTTGTTCAGCGTGCGTATGGTCAGCGCGCCCGGCGGCAGCGAGCCGCGCTCATCTTCGAAGAACTCGGTGAGCGTGCGATTCATCTGCGCAGCATCGCGGAGATCGTGAGGCAGGTGTTTGCGAAGCAACTCGACCACCGGGAATCCGTAGCCCATCACAGCCGCACCGGACACGGCGAAATACTCGGGCCGATGGCTGCACTCGGGAATCAGCACCGGCACGGTGACTGGGCCCTTCGTGATGGCATCGCGGAGCGTCTCGATCACTTCGATGCCGGCACCCAACGTCGAGAACGAGGCGTGGTTCGTGCGCGGCGAGGTCCAGTTGGCGTCCTGGCCATCGCCGACATCGATGCGCGCGCCTTCGATGCCGTAGCGAGCGGCAAGCATGGCCATCGAGTCACCCAAAACCTGCTGCCACGGCGGGCCCGCGTTGTCCATGCCGTAGCCGCCCCAGTTCTGCCTCGCCTCGCCGGTTCGATCGCGCGTCCACCATGCCTCGAGCGCCCCAGCCTGCACGGAATGGCCCCCGTGCGGCACCACCTCGCTGACGAAATGGATGTCGTGCGCGCGCATCGCATCGGCCAGCACGTCAAGGCCCTCGGCGCCTCCGAGAATCGAGTCCACGGCGGCGAAATCGCGCGGATCGTAGTGATTCCAGCCGCCGTCGACCGGGTTCGGCGGCGTCTTGTGCGATTGCACGGCGTTCAGCCACAGCGCGTTGGCGCCGAGATCCGCGAGGTAAGGAATCTGGTGGGCGAAGTTGGCGAAACCTCCGGTGTTGCTGAACCGCGAATCGATGTGGCCGCCGGCGGACGCCTCGTAGAGGATGGCCGAGCGTATCCACTCCGGATAGCGGATCGGCTCCGTGAATCCGTGGGCACCGTACCAGCGCTGTGCTTCGGCGCGGAAAGTGGCCGCGCCCCCGTCGCCGATCCAGAGGTCCTGATGGCCGATCTCGGCCGTCTGGCCGGGCGCAAGGCGCCATCTGGCATACACGGTGATCGTCCAGTCGCTTCCCATACGGCGGAGCCAGTAAGTATCGCCGTTGCTCCAGTAGGCCGTACAGACCGTACGGCCATTTTCCGCTTCGACCATGTGGAACCACGGCTGTTCCCAGAACACGGCCTCCGCCTCTGCCCGCGGCCGTATCCCGAATTGCGCCGTGTCGGTGTCCTGAACGGCGGCGGACGTGTTCGTATAGCGCAGTGATCGACGCCACGCAGACGCGCCGAGGCGCGGAAAAGGCTCGAAACGATCGACAACTTCGCCGAGGGGCGTCTGCCAGAGGACCTCGACGCTTCCGTCCGGCCGTTTCGTCACGTCTGGGGTGCCGGTGAAACCGCTGAACACCGAGCCCGAGTCGGCGAGCACAACATCGACGGGCCACCCTTCACCGACCTTGGCTGCGCCGGCGGCAACAGGCCACCCTCGGTCGATGCGCCACGCCACCGCAGGCGTGGCGGGCTTTGGCAGGGCCGCGCACCCGGATAGCGCCGCAGCGAGCAGCGCCGCCAGGATTTGCCCACGTATGAACCTTGTTTGGCGTTTCATTCGATGAAGCCGTGGTAGCGGCCCATCCAGTACGGCAGGAGCCAGTACACGGGACACCACTCCGTCTGTCCGGCGTCGCCGCTAACCGCCATCCACGGATTCTTGTCCCACCGGAGCACGAACCGCTCGCTGGGCGGCGGCAATGGATGGGTTTGGAGACACTCGATCTCCGGCCGGCGCATGAGCTCGATGTCTTCGCGCGTCGTATTGTCGACCGTCCAGCTCACGAGATCGAGGGGCGCGTCGCGGAGGAAGAAGATCGAGCGGTCGAGCATGGGATCTTTGCCGGTCAAGCTGCCGTACAGGAAGTTGAAGAAGGGGCTATCATCCTCGCCGATGTCCGCATACCAACTGTCGAGGCACCTGCGGTAGAGCGCCTTGAGTTCCGGATCGGTCTCAAGTCCGACCAGTGCCTCCCACGTCAGCGAGAGCAGCTCGTCGTCCACGTGCGAGCGGAAGAGGGCCGAGTGGCCTTTCGGATGCTGAATGTTCTCGATGTAGCCGTGCTTATGGAGGAGCGTATCGTATTCGAGGGCGTACTTCTCGTCGCCGGTGATGTGATGGGCCGTCTTCAGATACGCCAGGATTTCGATCGAGTTCACGTAGCGTTCGGGCCGCCAGAGCGGATCGTCGTTCAACCGCTCGGGCGCCCAGACGCCCCAGCGCGTGTGCGTGCCGTCGATGTCGAGCAATACGTAGCCGTTGTCGATGATGTAGTCCATGATCTTGCGAACGTGGTCGCGGACGGCTTCGCGGTGCGCCTCGTCGGCGGCGAGATCGTAGTAGTGCAGAAAACCGTAGAAGTGGCCGGTGACCTCATCGCTACTGGTGTCGCCTTTCCAAAGCCATTGGCCGTCCTTCGACGGCCGCCAGCGCGTCTCGACGAATTTGTACCTCGGATCGCGCGCGCTGATTTCGGCGCGTTCTTCCTCCGTGTACGTGCGGTTCCCATCGTGCATGCGTGTCCAATCGCTCGGAACCACGCTTCGCGCGATGAAGCCGGGCGTCTCGGTGACCGTCTGGAGGAATCGCAAGGCATCGAAGGCCTTGTCGGCGTTCGCGCGCGCTTCCGGCTCCTTCGTCACGGCATAGCGGAAGCTTTCCATGGCGATGTACATGGATGTGTACTCGCCGTCATTGTCATCGTCCTCGGGCGTCCACGCGCTGATGTCGCCGGGCGACTCGAGGCGACAGCGCTCGACGAGGTACGGCGGACGCACATGGCGCTCGATGCATGCCTTGAGGAAGAAGTCGGCCTTTTCCTCGAGCCTCATCATCCGGCGTCGGATGGCACTGACTCCGCCGGCCGTCGCCACCCAGGCCGTGCCGTCGCTGTCGAAGGCGAGGTCACGCACGTCGTCGCTCGGCAGCCAGCGCCGACTGTGGCGCAAGGACCACCGGGTGCCGTCGTGCCGCGCCACGCCCAGCGCCGTGCCGACCCACGCGCGGCCGTCCGGCCCGTCGACGACGCAGCGGATATCGGTGTTCGGAATGCGCTCCGGCGGCGTGTAGGCATTCGCACGCTTGCGCTTCGCATCGGCGGCGAAATCGGGCGCCTGCGCGGCTGGCGCCCATGCGGCCTCGCCCTTCTTCAGGGCGAAGACGCCGGCCGTTGTCTTGGCGTAGACGGTATCGGTGTCGTCCACGACAATGGCGACAACATCGTTCGCCTCGGCCGCATCGCCCAGACGGTACTCGTCGCGATACTCCTGAACAAAGGCGGTGTCGGAAACACCGGCCCACGTCGACCCGCATGCGCACGCCGCCGCCACAAACCAACACGCTCCCCGAATCGTCATCAGGTGCTTCTCCTTTGAACGGCCTTGTGCAGGCCTCAGTTGTTCGAGTCCCTCTCACGGCTCGGACGTTGGCGTCGCTGGCGAACGAACTGCTCGTATCGCGCGCGCAACTCCGGCGGCATTTCTTCAATCGAGTGATACGTTCGCGTCTGTCCACTCGAGTCTCGGACGGTAATCGTGCGAGACGAAACCTCGCGTTGCTGCGGTTGGCCGGTTCGCTCGACGTCGACTCGCATCTGTTCGAGTTGCGCGCCGAAACGCTCGCGCAGGTCTTCCGGAATCTCGTCCAGCGAACGGAACGTGCGGGTTGTCCGCGTCACGTGGGGCTCGGAGGTGGCCACGGCGTGCGTCGTGATGACACCGCGTCGGAGCCTCGGGCCTCGGGCCTCGGCCACGCCGTAGGTGCGATCGCAGGTCAGTCCGGTGACGCCTTCGAGGCCGTCGACGAGCTGCTCGACGACGGCCGGCAATCGGCCATGCTGAGACGGACGCTCTCTTTCGAGAAGACAGAGAAAATCGACGGCAAATGGCGTCAGGCCCGGCGCGTCTTTGCGCGAATACACCGTCACGCGCCAACGCCAGCCGAGTGGGCGTCGAGGCCGGCGGCCCGCGAAGGACTCGTGCACGGACGTGCCGATGAAAGCGAGCTGGTCTCTTGGGCACGATCTCGACGACACGAGTCCTGTGAATCCTCGCCTGCGGAACTCGATATCGCCGCGCGGATCGCGTCGCACGCGAACGCTTTGCCAGAGCGTGCTCGCCGGCGCAAGGAGACCAACGAGAGCGCAGAGGATCGCTGCAACGCACAAGATCCATGCTATCGCATAATCGATCTGCTCGAGCGATTGGCGTTGGCGTTCCATGCGCTCGGTTCGCTCTTGCTGCAACTGCGCCAGGCGCTCCGTCGAGAGTCCGGTCGATGCGCCGTCCGAGTCGGAACCTGGCGGCGTTACGGCCACCGGTGACGCCGGGCGCGGCGGGCCGTGCGAGATGGTTCGCCAGGCGTCGACCCCACCGGAGCGGTAGAGGCCGTAGATGATGAACGCCGTGAGAACCGTCAGAATGAGCCTGTAGATCAGTGTAGACGACGACGGCCGATAGACAAGTTCTCCCGGCGCCGTCTTCGCGCGACGCCACGTCTGAATGTCGTAGGCGATGAAGTTGGCTTCTTCCTGCGGCATCATGCGCTACTCCGTTGTTGCGGCTGTGTCGCGTGCGGCCATTGTATGTAACACGCGAGACAAAACAAAGCGGCACTCGTTGCCTAGGACCTCCGGGCCAGTACCGGCACGTTCGGCTCGAGCGTGATCGTCTTCGGCAGCGCGACGCCCGTGATGAGGTCCGTCCACTCGCCTTTCGGTAGCCGCACTTGAACCGCTTCGCTGAGGTAGTTGATCGCGTTCACAACGACGGCGCCGTCGCACTCGGCGCTACGCCACTCGACCCCGAAAGGCAGGTCACCCTTCGGCGTGCGGATCCCAACCTGCGGTTCTATGCTTGCCAGCGCGAGTTCCTCGGCCAGCGCGTCGCGTAGTTCCTCGCCTTTCGCGCGCTTCAGCGTGGCCGAGAACGGCACGGCGGCCACATCGCGGCCATACTCGTCCGTCGACAGATTCTCCGAACCGATGGCAATCGCGCGGCCACCTTTGGCCAGATAGTCGCGGAGGCCGTCGATGGCGCCTTTCGATGCGGCAGCCGCGCCGGGTACGATCAGGCAGTCATAGCGATCGAGCCAGCCTGTGGCCACTTGTTCGTCCGTGACGAAACCGATCGGCACGCCGCACGAGTTGAGCGCCTCGTAGGCATTGCTGCGCTCGCCGACGTACTGCGCATCGCGCAAGGTGGCCGCGTGCGAATAGAGCAACGCCACCTTCGGCGCCACGTTTTGGATGGCCGCGACCTCGCGCGATAGGCGCATCAGATCCAACGCGCACCGACTCATGGCTGCGGTGCACGCCGGCCGGTGCAGAATCAGACCCTCGAAGTCCGAGGTCTCGTCGTAGGTGCGTTGCCACGCCCACGTGGTGCTCGCGCCCTGGCCGTGGATGGCCCCTTGCCAGATGGCCGCGTAGATGTGGTCCGCATCGACGTGCCGGCTTTCGCGGTCGCGGATAATGTGGTTCTCGGTGTTGAATACCGGCACGGTCTTCATCGAGCGCTGAAGATCGTAGTACTGGTTCTGGACAAGCCAGTTGCTCTTGTAGGGCGCATTCCCGAACGGCATGAAATAGCAGTCGTTGCCGTTGATCTGGCTCAGGCGCGCGAAGTCCCAGGGATCCGTGCCCCAGAACACGGTGTTGCGCCAACTCGGCAGTGCCATGACCTTGGCATGGCACGGCACATCGGGCGCCATCTCGTGGATGATGGAAGCCATCCAGGCATGCCATTCGGCGAACCGTTCCTGGTTGAATCGCACCGCGTCGTACACGGCCGACAGGTTGCTCGAGAAGTCAAAGGGCGGATGCGGAACGTCGTCGAATGACGCGTGCTGTGTCCCGTAGCACGCGTTCAACGTGCCAATCGTTCCGTGCACCTTCGCAATGTAGGCGTGCCACAGCGGCAGTCGATACGGATCCTGCGGTGACCCCGTCGAGACGGGCTCGTTGCTCAGGCAGATGGATTGCAGCGCAGGATGATCCTTGATGAGTGGAATCAACGCGCGGAGATAGCGCTCGTAGATCTCGCGCACCTGAGGCGCATCGAGAGTGTTCTTGAGGAATCCGTTGTCGACTTGGATGTCCGGCCACCGCTCGAAGGCCCAGCCCGGGAAGTAGTGCGGCGAAATCAGGAGGCAGCACGCCACGCCATTGGCCGCGGACTTGTCGAGGGCGGCAATTACGTTGTCCCGGATCGGCGCCGCGTCCACGCCGCCGTCCGCCAGCACCACGCTGCGCGGCCCCATCTCGAACTGGATCACGTTGATCCCGATCCGGTTGAAGAGCGGTGTCGCCTCAATAGCCGGCCCGAAGTGACCGTAGCCCGTCAAGAACACCGGCCGGAACTCGATGCCGTGCCCTGTCTCGCACTGTGCCCAAAAACTGCCGTCGCGGATGGATATCGTGTCGATCTTGGCCACCGGCACGTCGACGCCCTGGCGGACCTCGGCCTCGGCGCGATCGAGGATTGCCGCGACCTCGTCGGCGACCTCGATGGCGCGGGCGTACCGGCCGTGCGCGACGTCGTCTCGGCAGTATTGGCAGAATTCCTCGGCAATCAGGAAGTCCGCTTGCGGATAGAACACCGGAATCCCTTCGGCGCGCGCCGCGTCGAGCGCTTGTTTTAGGGCCGGAAGCCGCTGTTCCTGAACATCGATCTGCATAAGCGCATCCTCATCGGCCGTCGAACGGACGAGAACCGTACGCGCTTCGTACGTCTTGCCACCTGCGGTCACCGTTAGGTCAAGCACATTCTCGCCCGCCTCGAGATCCTTGGCGGTAGCGTAGCAGACGCATTCGGTGAGGCCCGGTTCAACGTGGATTACTTGCTCCATGAGTGGCTGGAGCGATACCGAGACATCGCACGCCTCCGGCATATACAGGGCCGCCGTGACCTTTGCGTATGCCTCGGACACGACTTCTGTCGGATTCGCTGTGACGTACGCCCATGGCCCATCCGAGATGACCAGCGTCTTGAACTCGGCGGGGGACTTCGCAATCACGACGCCCGACGTCCACTCGGCAGCCACGCGATCCGGCCCGTCGTCGCGATCATTGACGACCACGTTGAATCCGAAACCGACGCCGGGCGACGGCTTGGGCGCTCCCAGCGCCTTCCACGGAATAGCCGCCTCGTACACGGTGAGATCAGTGCCGTGCGCAATGGCGAAACGCGTCTTCTTCGTGAGGCGTTCGGCGGTAGCGGCCGATTCGCAGCGAACGTAGAGCACCGGCTCGCCCTCGATCATGCCGAAGTCCATCTCGACGTCGTGCAGGCCATAGGCGCCCCGCGTCTTCTCATTCATGGGATCGATGGCGAGTTGGACCGAGTCGTAGTTCCAGAGCATGGCTTCCTCGGCTGCATCCATGGGGACGGCGTCCGTGGCCTCAACCGCCACGAGGAAGGCCTTGCGCGACCAGCCGAGGCGGAATCGGGCCGTGATCCGTCCGTCGCCGCCATCGAGCGAGAACGTTTGGCCGCTCCAATCGTCGAACGTGCCGTCGACTCGGATCCCTTTCTCGCCCTGCAGCGGAACCACGGCGCCTTCGCCCGACTGGACGCTATGCACGAGCGGCCCGACGTCGCCTATCGCGGGCGAAAGACGCGCGTCGTCGATCCACAAGGCTTGCGTCACCGAATCTACGTTGATCCGGAACTCGAAGCTTTCGGCCTCACCCGGATTGAACTCGAAGGAGACTTCGCGCCAGTCAAAGGTCCCTTGCGGTAGCCCGATGCGATTCCGCCAGCCTGGCCCGCCACCGCACCAACATACACCAACGCCTTCCCCCTTGACGCGGAACGTGAGGCGGTAATCCGTGTCCGGCAGAAGGGGCGAAAGCGTTTGCGATAGGCCGCAGAACCGGTGCGATTGGTGCGCGGAGTCCGACTCGAGCCGCACGGACTGTCCGCCCTCGCACTTCACATCGGTATCGATCGCGAGGCGACCTTGGCAATCGTTGGAACACCCGTAGTTCCAGCCGGTTGGCGCGCCGTCGGCCGCGACCTCGAAGCCGCCGTTCTCGAGTGGGCCGGCAAGGGCGCTCAGGGATGCTAGCGCAAGCGCGCTGGCCAAGATGGACATGTATCGCATGGTTCTCTCCTGATCGAGCGCCGCCCCACGACGGCGCGTTGCATTCCAGTCGCGGCATTCTTAGCATAGCACCCGGCCTAATGCAAAGGAGACATTCGGTATGGCGTTCTGGATATGCGCTTTGGCCGTGGTCTCGGCCGATGTGCACCCCGAGCCCCGATACATCTTCATCAACAAGGCCCCCGGCATCGAATGGAGCCAGAATCATCCCGAAAGCTTCACCGTGGCAGGTTTTCGCGAGATCGTCGACACCATCGCCGCGCCCGAGAATCCACGCCTGCGCATCGGCGTCACTTTCACGTTCTCCACGCTCGAGTCGCTGCCGGATGTCCTCGCGGCGAGCCTGCGCAACCTGTTGGCCGCTTCGGAGGAGAGCGGTGTGCCCGTGATGGTGGGTTTCGACGGACAGAACTGGTGGGGCGCGCGCCCGGACCTCTGGAACTGGTGGGACCCATACGCTCCTGGCTACAGTCCGGACAATGCCAATAACGTCGAGTGGACGAACTGGAGTCCGGCCAGCGCGGTGAAGATTGGCTGGCGCAACTGGGGCAGTCAGATCCGCGTTCATCCGCAGCCGAATCTGGCAAGTCTCAAGGTCATCGAGGCCCACATCGAGCCGCTGAAGCTTCTCGTTCCCATCGTGCTCGATTGGTATCGGCGTCTCCCGGAAGAACGCAAGTACCTACTCGGCGGCTTGAAGGTCGGCCACGAGGCCGGCATCGGCTACAACGCCTTCCACTACCCGGACGGCAACCGGTATCTCGAGGATTTCCCGGACGACGTATCCCACGATCCTCGAACCGGTCTGCGTCTCGATGCCGGGCTTGCGGGCGGCGTGGCCCAGCTCGGCTATGCGGCGGTCAAGACGGCTGGCATCAAGGACTCAGGCGTCATTACCCGCGACGACCTCACCGAAGTCACCCGCCGCTATTTGGCCGCGCTCGCGAAGACCGTGTATGACCTCGGCGTGCCGCGTCCACTCATCTACACCCATCAGGGCGGCACCTACCCGCCCTGGGGACTGCACTATCCCTTCCGGGCCGCGATTAATGAATGGTCGACCCCCGGCTGGAGCCTCTACGGCCTGGATCCGGAGACCTGTGAGGGCCTCGCCGAGGACCTCGACCAAGACGGTCGAGATCAGTGGGCGGCCGTCGAGTGGTGGTGGGGCGCACCGGACGTGGCCGGGTGGCGGGATCACCTCGCGCGCACGCTCCGGTTCCGTGATTGCCGTTTCGTTGCCGTCTTCAACTGGCACTGCGGTTTCAAGCTCAAGGAGGACCTTGCAGCACACGAGGCCATTCACCAACTGGTAGCGGAGTGGCGCGATTGATAACGGAACGGATGAATTGACAAGCCTCAACCGGCATGTTATACCTGCCGTAGGCTGGAGAGAGTAGGCAACGGCCTATCTCATATTGTTTTTGTCATTATTCATGACTGCGGGAGTATCAGAACATGATAAGTGCTTTCGAGAAGCGACAGCCGCAGGCCGCCGTGTTCGTAGCGGCTGTGATGTTGGCGATGGCGGGGCTGGCCTACGCGGACTTCGACATCACCAGTTTCGGCCCATATTCGAACATGACGCTGAACCACGCGGCCTATTTCGGCGCGCGCCTGCGCGTGAGCGACGATGCCATCGGCAGTATGGCCGATACCGCGTGGTACAACGTCAAGCAGAACTTGGGTGACGGGTTCGTCACAAGGTTCCAGTATCAGATGACGTGGTCTGGCAATCCCGGTGACGGGTTTGCGTTTGTCATTCAGAACGCGTCTCAGGGCACGGCCGCCATCGGGAGCTCCGGCGGAGGTCTTGGGTATTCCGGAATCGCGAATAGCCTGGCCATCGAGTTCGACACCTATGTCGGCGGACTCGAGACTGCCGTGGGCCGGCACGTGGCCGTTCACACCAACGGTGCCGCCGCGAACAGTGCATCCCATGATCTTGCGGGCCCGACGAAGGCCGTCGTTTCCAAGGAGTTCGACCAGGCGATTCACACCGTCGAAATCGTGTACACGCCGGGCCCGCCCGCGACGCTGAGCGTGTACTACGACGACATGGATACGCCAATGCTTACGTGCGAATACGATTTGAGCGCTATCGGACTGGGTGCGGGTCCTGCCAATCCGTGTCTGTGGACGTCTAGCCACCATCTCGGCTGGCCGTCGAACGACAACGATCTTGATGTGGGCTGGGCGGGCGCCTCCTACAAAGGGAAGGGGGCGTTTGTGGGGTTCTCGGCGGGCACCGGAGGGGCCAAGCAGAACAGCGATATCATCAACTGGAGTCTGACGGAAACGGTTCCTGGTACCGACGATATCCAGGGCTACTCCTACTCCGCGACCATAAACCCGTCCGAGACGCCGGACACTACGTTGGATCTCGTGCATGGAACCGATCCACACGCCATCACGTATACGGCGCCACCCGACGGCGTGTACTACTTCCATCTCCGGACGCAGGACACCTTTGGCACCTGGTCCGGTGCCGTTCACCTAGGCCCCTTCGTGCTGGATTCGACGGCTTCCGACATGCCGGCGTTGTCGACGGCCGGCCTGATGGGACTGGCAGGGGCGTGCGCCCTCGCGGCGGTGCGGCGGTTTCGCCGAAGGCGTTGACCGGGCTTATCCGGACCACTAGACGCGGCGAGGGCGGCGACGCGCAGAGGCATCGCCGCCCTCTTCACAACACTGCATCCCGGTGTCACGACACCTTGTGGGGGCACTTCTTCAGGCACATGAACCAGTCCAGGCACTTGTAATCCTCGCCGGCGCCCTGAACCCGGTCTCGTGCCGTACCGCACGAACCCGGCGGCGGAATGATCACATCGTCGCCCAGACGCCAATTGGCCGGCGTGGCGATCTGGTGCTCGTCCGAATGCTGAAGCGCGATCAGGAGCCGTTTGATCTCTTCCATGTTTCGTCCGTTCGACAGCGGATAGTACAGAATGGCCCTGACCACCGCCTCCGGATCGATGAGGAACACGGCGCGGACAGCCTGCGTCTGGCTGGCCCCCGGCTGGACCATGCCGTACTTCTTGGCCACGTCCATCTTGAGGTCGGCAATCACCGGGAACTCAATGCGCATGTTCTTCATGCCCTTGTACTTGATGCGATCCTGGATGGTCTTGAGCCATGCAATGTGGCTGTAGACGCTGTCGATAGAGAGTCCCAGCAGTTCGCAGTTCAGCGCCTTGAACTCGTCGGCCATCTTCGCGAACGTCATGAATTCCGTTGTGCATACCGGCGTGAAATCTGCGGGATGCGAGAAGAAGACGACCCACTTGCCTTCGTACGCTTCGGGAAACTTGATCAGTCCCTGCGTTGACTCGGCTTCGAACTCCGGCGCCTTATCGCCAATCAGCGGCATTCTCACTACGTCGTCGCAAGACATACGGTTCGGTCCTCCTTTGAATCGGGCCCGCAAACACAAGAGATGAGTGCCGACAGGGCACACGACGTGTTCGGGGCCAGCCCCTCGACATACATCTCCATGAACACGGGGACAGAACCGGCCTATTCCCCGGACACCGGCCCTTGGAGAAGCCGCTCGATGGAGTCAGTGCGGATTACGACCGCCAAATGTGCGGATTCTGCCGGTGGCACTCTTGGATCACGGCGATTTGTTGTCGCACTTGCTCGGGCGTAATCTCGAGCGCCGCGCCCGTGGTCAACGTTCGATACACCATGCTGTAGTACTGCCCCGACATGGCGGAGAACAAGTCGCCCTTCTTGACGGGTACCTTCCAGCTTCGCTGGTGCCACGTGAGCGAGTCCACACAATAGGAGGGGGTGCCATCCGGTTTCGAGATGGGTTTCCGGTGGAGCCTCATCTTCGGCGCGTCCTTGGCATCGTAGTACCGCCACTCCATCGCCGCCGTCGACCCCTTGAGTCCCCCCCGCGTTCCGTAGACGTTGTACGTGTAGCACGGATAGGCACAGCACGAAGAGATCTCGAGATCGATGAGGGGGCGCCCCTCGCCGCTCAGGATCAACATGACATGATCCTCTGCGTTGCCGTAGCTGTTCGCGTTCCGCAGGTAGCACTTGACGTCCGGCATCCTGTCCGTGCCGAACAACTGAAGCGCCTGATCCAAGGGATGGGGCCCGGTGTTCAAGAGGCTACCGCCCATGAACTCGGTGAGGGTCTGCCAGTCGTAGCGACGCGAGAACCCGTTGAACGCTATGGAGACCTGCACGATGTCGCCGAGAACTCCGGAGTCGATGACCTTCCGTACCTGACGGAAATAGGGAGCAAATCGCGATTGCTGGAAGATCGCGAGGACCTTGTTCGCTTTCTGGGAGGCTGCGATGAGCGCATCCACGTCTTGGGTCTTCGAGGCCAGGGGCTTCTCGCACAAGACATTGAATCCGGCCCTGAGACACTCGAGCGAGACCGGCACGTGCAACATGCTGGGCGTGGCGTTGACGATCAAGTCCAGGTCCGTCCGCTTTAGGAGCGCGCGATGGTCGCGGTAAACGTTGCATCCGTACTCTATCGCGGCCCGCTCGCGGCGCTCCCGAATCGGATCCACGACCGCCACGATTGTGAACCGCTTGGTGTCTTGCGAGAGGTAGGCCCCGTGGATATCGCGTCCGCTTCGCCCTTGGCCGATGATGGCCACTCTGATCTTCTTCATGTCGAACACTTCCTTCTCTTGGCCCGCGCAGAGCCGACGGGCCGGTTATTCCGCCATTCCTGCGATTATAGGCTATCGGGTTCCCGAGTGCGATGGCCGAACGCCCATCCGAGGGTGAGATGGTTCGCCGCTATTCGTCGTCTCCGATGGGAAACGAGAGCGTCACCATCGTTCCCTCGCCCAGTTGACTTGCGATGTCGACGCGGCCACCGTGCTGGTCCATGATCTGCTTGACGATGGACAGGCCGAGCCCGACGCCGAAGCTTTTCGTGCTGAAGAGCGGCTCGAAAACCCGTTCGAGTCGTTCGGCGGGCATGCCGGGGCCCGTGTCGAGCACGATCACTTCGAGTCGCCCATCATTGGTGCGCGACTCGATGGTCAACTGGCGAACCGGTGGGCGTCCGTGGTGCTCCTCTTCTTCTTCCATGGCCTGGCAGGCGTTCGTGATCACGTTGAGCAGGCACCGCCGGAAGCGTTCGCGGTCAATGCTGACCTTCGTGCTCGAGTCGAGTCGACGTACGGCGGCGATACCGGGCGGAAGCTGGAGTTCGTCCAGTATCTCGGCGAGCCACTCGTCCATGAAAGTCACTACCCGATCCAGGCCTTGCAGACGCGTATAGGTGAGCAACTCCTCGATGATCCCATCGCAGCGGACGATGTTGCGCTCGGCCCGGCGCAGGGCGCGCGTGGCGGCAAAGTCCTGGCCCCGAAGGCGCTGGCCGATGACGTCCAGCGACCCTCGGATTGTCCCCAGGGGGTTCCGAAGTTCGTGGCTGACGACCGCAACCAGCCGGCCCAGCGTGGCGAGCCGTTCCTGACGTACGAGTTCTTTCTGCGCCGCTTCGAGCTCGGCCGTGCGTGCCCGAACCAGTTCCTCGAGATGGTTACGATGACGTGCGAGTTCCTCCTCGGCGCGCTTGCGTTCGGTGATGTCGATCACGAGCCCGGCCAGGCGCGGAGGCGCCCCCACCTCGCTGTAAACCAAGAAGACATTCTGCACGGTCGGTGTTCGCCGGCCATCCTTCGAGAGGATGTCCACCTCGCCCATCCAGTGCCCTCGTTCCAGTAGCGCGGGGATGGTTCGCGCCTTCATGTCCTCGGCCACCTCCGGCGGGAAATAGGTGTTGAAGTCGTTCCCAACGGTGGCCTCGGGATGGTCCTCGCCGAGCAACCGGCGGAGCGCTGGATTGGCATACAGCATCTTGCCCTCCAGGTCCGCCATGCCGAAACCGTAACCGGCCGCCTCGGCAAAGCGGCGGAATATGGCGAGCTCGCCCTCCGCCCGCTTGCGCTCGGTAACGTCCAAGAACGTCACCAGTTGCGCCGCCTTTCCAGCAAAGGTTACCGGCATTCCGATCGCCTGGATATCGATCACCTGGCCGTCCAGTCGAACCAGCCGCAACTCGAGATACCGCTGTTCCTGAAGCCGGTTGTCGCCCGTCGCCATCTGCTCTCGGAAGGCCACGCGACAATCGGCGTGGACCAATTCCGCCACCTCGCGCCCGCGCAGCTCCTGCGGGCGATTGGCACCGAGCGCCCGCACCGCGGAGGGATTGAGGTAAAGGAACCGAGCGTCGTGATGGACGAAGATGGGAAGGGGCGAGAGCTCCACCAAGTCACGATATCGTGCCTCGCTCTCGCGCAGGTCCTTCTCAGCCCGCCGGCGTCGCCGGATATTGACGATCAGGCCGAGAATCGCGATGCCCTGCACCAACATGAAGGCCGAGATCAGCCAGAGCAACGAGCGATCGGTCCGGAGCGTTTCCGTGCACCCGCCGAGTACCACGCTCAGGAACAGCCCGAGCGAGAATCGCGTAATGCCCTGACTACCTCGAAAGCGCATACCAAAGCGTCCTGTACCGGAGAGCCACTTCGAAGTCGAGGTGGCCGTCTGTTGCCCTCGAATCCACCCCGCTCAGCGCGGCCCCCGTGTCGTCCAGCGCGGCGACGTAGGCCGGTATCCAGTAGGGAAACCAGTCCGGTCTCGTCTCCGTGACTTGGGGCATGCAGCCCGCTGAGCCCGCTAGAACGGGTGCTGCCCCGACCCGCGTCCGCCACGAGTCGTTCCTCATGCGTTCTCTCCAGGAGCTTCGTTGTGCACAGCGTTGCGTATTGTAGTGCGGGCGCTGAATTCAGGCAACACGCCGCCGCGGTGGAAGCGCGGCGAAGTCGGAAGACGACGTGCCGTTTCGCTCAACGCATGCCACTTCTTGTATCCTGTGTGCGACTTGAGACGCTTCAGGTGACGCGGCTGCGGGAAAGGGCCGGGAGACGCGCAAGTCGGCTAGTCGTTGACCTCGATGTCCGTGGCGTACTGTCTGCGCTCTGAGGCGGGAATGCGCGCCTCGATTTCGTCGCGGAGGGCCTCGGCACCCTCGATATCGCCGAGTCGATGTTCCCGTATGGAGGCGAGGCGATACGCCGCCCTTGCCCAGACGTCTTCTTGCGATTCGAACCGCTCCATGATTTGGCGAAACAACGTCGCGAGCTTCTGGAAGTCCTTCTCTTGCTCGAGCATGCCCGCCGCGCAGAAGAGTGGGTCGGCATTCTTCGGCGATTGCTCGTAGTACTTGAGGTATTCGCGCAGGGCGCCCTCGATATCCCCCTGGACGCGCAACCGTTTCGCCCGAGGGTACCGCTCGACGTGCCGCGTCTGCGCCTCTTCCCTGACGCGACTGAACAGCATGTGCACGTACGCCCAGATCGGGATGAATCCGAAGCCGGCGCACGCCGCCAGGCCGATGAGCGCCTGCTGATTCGTGTGCACGCCACGCCCCAGCGTCTTCGTTGCGGCGAAATGCGCCACCGAGCACAGGCAGAACAACGCTACCGCGTAACCCAGGGGAACGCGATGTCCTTTCTGCGCCCATTGCACATGAACCAGCCGAATCACCAAGTACAGGATTGCGTCTACGAGAACGATCGTAATGATTCCCATACCCATCGTCGTACGTCCCCTCCGGTTCCGGAATGACGCCCATTGTAGCACACTTGCACACTCGGGCTTGGTACAGCCAAGCGGAGCCGGGCCTCGCCCTCTCCGCTCCGCCTTCGCGTTGCACGGTTCAGCGCAAATCTGCTACGATACGTCCGTTGTGCAGTGAGCCAGCTGACGGCCCGCGTCCCAGCGGGCCTTCTTGTTGTCAAGTCGGCATTGCTCGTGCCGACGGCGTGGAGTGCATCCCACATGTTTCCAAAGGTCGTGTACCTTGCCCTCGCCGGTGCCGCCGGCACCTTCTCGCGCTATGCCCTGTCGACCCTCGTGCAACGGGCGGCAGGTGGTGCGTTTCCCTGGGGCACCCTTGCCGTGAACGTGCTGGGATGCTTCCTGGTGGGCCTCTTCTGGACGCTCACCGAGCACCGTTTCACCGTCAGCAACGAAACGCGTACCATCGTCCTCATCGGCTTCATGGGCGCATTCACAACCTTCTCCGCCTTCGTTTACGAGACCGGTCAGCTCTTTCGCGACGTCGGCTGGTTCCACGCCGCCGGCAACATGGTCCTCCAGAACCTCATCGGCGTCGCCGCCCTCTTCACCGGCGTCTGCGCTGGCCGCGTCCTATAGGCGGAGCGACTCCTCGACATCTCGTCACCATCGCCTCGCTCGGGCGTCGTTGTTCGGCTTCCGGCCCCCATCCTTCTTGTGATAGCATGCCGCCGCCCAATCGATAGCGTCACACGAAAAGGAGCATGCGATGAGGAAGGGCTTCACGGATTGGCTGGCCTCACCAAGGCTTCCGGTGCGCCTGGCCGCGATTGCCGTGCTCCTCGCGATGCCGTCGCTGTGGGCGGGTCTCCAGATAGATGACTACATCCATCGCCTCGAATTTCAAGGATTTCCCGACGCCCTGCGGTTCTTCGACCGAGGCTCGATGTTTGTCTTTATGACCGGTGATCCTGAGCGTGCACAGGATATGATGAACTTCGGGATGGTTCCGTGGTGGACCTACAGGGATGTCCTGCTCCGTTTCCTGAGGCCTGTTTCCGTCGCCACGCATCGCGTGGACTACGCCCTCTGGCCCGATACGCCGTGGGCCATGCACCTCCATAGCCTGGTCTGGTTTGCGTGTCTGGTCGCGCTCGTTACACTGTTATACCGGCGCATCATGGGGCCGGGATGGGTGGCCGGTCTTGCCGGCCTGCTCTATGCCGTGGACGATGCGCGCGCCATGCCGGCCGGTTGGATCGCGAACCGGAACGGCATCATGGCCGGCTTGTTCGGTGTCATGGCCATCCTTCTCCACGACCAATGGCGACGTGACAAGCGGCCCTGGGCGCACGTTCTTGCGTTGGCCTTTCTGCTCTTCGCGCTGTTGTCCAACGAGAGCGGCCTCGCCGTTACCGCGTACCTGTTCGCCTACGCCGTCTTCCTGGACGAGGGGACATGGCTTCGACGCGCGGCCAGCCTCGTGCCGTATGCGGTTCTTGTCGTCGCCTGGCGCGTGACCTACACGCTGATGGGCTGCGGCGCCCTCGGCTCGGCTACCTACGTCGATCCCTTGCGTTCGCCCATCGGGTTTGCCAAGGCTGCGTTCGAGCACTTTCCCGTCCTGCTAACCGGCCAGTGGGCCGCGCCGCCATCGGACCTCTACTTCTTTGCGCCACTTGCCATCAGGATTGGGCTGTGGACATGGGCGGCTGTCGTCATGGTAGCCTTCGTGAGGCTGGCCTTGCCATTGCTCAAGCGGAACGCCGTGGCCCGGTTCTGGTTCACCGGCTCGTTGCTGGCGCTGGTGCCCGTCTGTGCCACCTTCCCGAGCGATCGGCTACTCACTTTGGCCGGCGTCGGCGGTATGGGATTCCTGGCCCAATGCATCGCCGCGCTCAGCGCACGTGCCCACGATGCCGCAGCCACACGCTCAACGACGCGCAAGTGGGCCAAGGCGGTGCTCGTGGTCCTCGTCGCCATTCACCTCGTCATTGCGCCGATTTCGCTCCCCGGCCGAATCTTCGCTTTCACGGCCGTCAACCACAACATGTATCGGTCGATGAACAACGCCCCCGTGGGCGACGACGTCGAGGAAAAGACCATTGTCGTAGCCAACGCGCCGAACATGTTCTTCGGCTTCTACTTCCCCATTGTTCACGCCGTGGCCGGCAAGCCCGTTGCGGCCCACTATCGGAGCCTGGGGCCGAACATGGGCTTTCCCGTGGCCGTTCGCGTGACGCGCGAAGACGAGCACACCCTCGTGTACGAGCCCGACGGCGGCTTCACCTGGTTCCTGATGCGCGACACCGCGCACGGCTTCAACGCCGGCGACGTGGTCGAGATCGAGGGAATGACCACCACCGTCCGGCGCGTGTCCAAGCGCGGCGAGCCGCTCGAAGTCGCCTACCAATTCGACGTGCCGCTCGAAGATGAGTCGCTGGTATGGATCGGATACGACCGTCGATGGAACGCTAGGGCTTTCACGCCGCCCGCCATCGGCGAAACCATCGTCCTGAACGTGCGCGATGCCGAGCGCGGCTGATGCGAGCGTATCGCCCCGCGGTGTCGATTGTGTGATGCGCGCTTTGCGTGGTCTGCGCGAGGGGTTCGCGCCTGAAAAGGAGGTCTCGCTGTGGGATGCAAGAGCGTAGCGATGGCAATGGCGGCTGCCGTTGTGGCCAGTCTAGCGGCTGGGAACCTGATACGAACCGAAGGGGTAGCGGCCGACACGCTGGAGAAGTCGGCGGAACCGAGTGTTTTCAGAACGAGATTCGAGTGCTCAAACGGCGACTTCATCGTCGAAGTCCACAGGGATTGGGCACCGCTTGGGGTTGCGCGATTCGAGCAGTTGGTCAAGGACGGGTTCTACGATGGTTGCCGGTTCTTTCGCGTAGTGCCGGGCTTTGTCGTGCAATTCGGCATTGCGGCGATGCCGGAGGTTAACGCGAAGTGGCGGTCGCAGAATCTGCAAGACGACCCGGTGAAGCAGACCAACGCCGACGGGACCATCTGCTTCGCAAACGCCGGCCCGAACACGCGCAGGACGCAGTTGTTCATCAATCTGGTCGACAACGCAAGGCTGGACGAGATGGGTTTCGCCCCCTTCGGAAGAGTGGTCGAGGGGATGCCCGTGGTCAAGGCAATCACGGCTCAGTACGGCGAAACGCCGCAGCAACCTCAGATCGAAGCGCAGGGCAACACTTACCTTGTGGCCCAGTTCCCGCAGATGGACTACATCAAGAAGGTCACGATCCTGCCGGCGTTGGAGGCCGGTGCATCTGCCACTCCGATTGAGGCTGCATCGCAGGCCGCGACGAGTCCACCTTCGCCGGAGGCGTCTCAAGGCTGGGCCATGCCGGCGCAGTTTCAGGGCAAATGGGCCAACCGCGATGACAGCAACCAATCGCTCGTCGTTTCGGAAACGAGTATTGAATGGAAACACGGCGATGGATTGGCGGCGGAGGTAGTCCCAGTATCAGCCTGTTCATATGACCGCATCGGGGAAGTCGTGTCTTTCTCTATCCGTTCAGGGATAGGCGCGATCGCCAATGGCCAACCGGTCTACGGAAGTACGCAGGTCGAGATGAAACGCACCGGAGATGGCTTGGTCATTGCCGAAAAGAGCGCGGATGTCATCTCGGACCCATCATCCGGGTTCGCCTTCCAGCCAATTGTGGGCCAGGAATACGTCTTTGTGCGCAGTGGCCAATAGGGGATGCGGGCGTTCGCCAACGACCTGCGAGCGCGGTGCGGCCTTTGTCTCGTTTCGGTGCCGCGAGGCCGACTCCTTTTGTCATTCTTCCGGATCCCTTGTACAATCGACGTGACAGTTCGCGAGTCGTGATTACGTGCGCGGAGTCTTGCCCGTGGAACGGTATGACACGATCATCATCGGTGGCGGTTTTGCCGGCCTGTCGGCCGCGGCGCTATTGTCGCAGGGCGGCATGCGCGTGCTCGTGCTCGAGCAGCGTTCGAGGCTCGGTGGCCGCGCGCGCTGTCACGAGGACAACGGTTTCATCTGGCAGTACGGACAGCACTCGCACCGCCTCGAGCGCAAAGGCCTGGCCGCGCAGGTATTCGACCGCCTCGGCGAGCCGCTCGAGTTCCTCGACACGCGCGGCAACGACGCCTACCTCTACTTCGGCGGACGCCTCTATCCTCGGCCGGAAGGCCCGCTATCTTTCTTCACGACCCAGTTGCTTTCTTTCCGCTCGAGACTCAATTTCGTCCGCTTTTTCAGCCAACTGATGAAGGCCGACCCGAATCGGTGGTATGACCGCACGCTGCTCGACTTCTACCGGACGCGATTCCACGATGCTGCCGTCGAGCGGTTCTTATCCTTCCTCGGATTCACCGTGATGGTTCCCGATCCTGCGCTCGTGTCGGCTGGCGAGGTCATCGCGTTCCTCAAGCGGGCTGCCCTGGCGCCTGTCAAGCAGGGCGAGCCGCGCGGCGGCTCCAAGCAGGTCATCGACCGCTTGCTCCGTGTTGCGCAATCGCACGGCTGCGAGGTCTTCTGCCGCGAGAAGGTTCAGGCGATTGACGTCAAGGGCACGCGGGCGGCCGGCGTTGTGACGACCCAAGGGGCCTTCGAGGCGGATCGCGTCGTGTTTGCCGCGCCGCTGCCCGGCTTGTTCGACATCGCGGATGAGAGCCTGTTTGACGCGGATTTCGTATCCTATGTCAAGGGCATCGAGCCATCGCGCGGACTCAGCATCGATTTCGTATTCGACGAGCCCGTCACCGACATTCGAGGCGGCATCATCGGCGTCGACGTGCCGCTGTGGGTGAAGTTCCAGACCAACATCGACCACAGCGTCGCCCCGCCCGGCAAGCACGTCCACACCTGGGGCCTGTTGTTCGAACGCGGTTCCGATATTACCCTCGATACCATCCGCCGCACCGAGGCACAGATCGAGACGATCATGGAAGAGGTCATCCCCGGCGCGCTCAAGAAGGCCGTCCGCCGGCGTCGCTTGGTGATACCGATGATCAACGGCAACGTGCTCAAGCCATCGCAGTCGCGTCCTCACCGCCCGGACATCATCTGCCCCGACGTCAAGGACCTCTACTTTATTGGCGACACGACGCGCGGCGACGGGTGCAGCGGCGATATTGCCTTCTCGTCGGCCGTGAAACTTGCCGACCGCCTTCTGTAGCGAGTTGCGCCTACTGCGGTACGGCGGCGTACAGGACGCGGCCGTTGACAGCCAGCTTGGCCACAAGCCACGGAGCCGGCTCGGCGTCGGACATCAGGAAGATGTAGCCTTGTTTCGCGAAGGGGGACAATGCGACACCTTGGCGACGTGGCGAGATCGAGCGCGCCGAATTCTCGAGTTCCGGCCAGAACGCCGGCGGCGCGACGATCTCGACGAAGCCGGCTGCCTCCAAGGCACTCAGGTTCTCGACCGTCACTCGCACCTCATTCCCCGAACGCTCGACCTCGAAATCGAGGGGATTCTCGTCGAGCTGGAGCACGTCCCGATATGTCTGGCCGGCGTATTCCGTGCTCGCGATGATGCCGCCGGTGCGTCCCGCCCCCATCGTGCGCAACACGGCGATCTCCTGGCGTTGGAGCGTGCCGGACCGCAGGTCATAGGCGAACTGTCGGGGTGCCACGCTCCAACCTTCGGATGCCTCAATGGTCACCGTGCCGGAGATCGTCGCGTCACTCGTGTTGTTGGCCACGACGATGGCCACGGTCGCGGTGTTGTCATCAAGGGTCCCCGCGATGAACACGCCCACGGGCAACCTGTCGGCCGGAGCTGCGCCCACGTTGTGACGCCAGTAGCGCGAGAAGACAGGTCCATACTGCGCCGGTTTCGGCTCCGCCTCGGCGGCGGACTCGCCACGCAATTGCCTCGGTGGATGCACCCGGATCGTCTCGATACGGTTCGCTGCGACGCGATGCGCGATGCGATTGCCGTTGGCGGTCAGTCGGCGCAGTTCCTTTCCTCGCAGATTGACGCGGTGGGCCTCGCTCGGCGCACCGAACACGGTAGTCTCGGCGTCCCACTCGAGTCCCTGCCACTCGTAACCACGGATAAGGAACGCGTTGGCGGGATTGGGGTCCTCGGTGCGCCACGCGGCCCGAGCCGGCTGCGCGGGACACACCGCCGTCACGATCCAGCCCAAGTGCTTCGGCTCGACAAAGCTCATGCGGCAGGGCTGCGATCCCACGTGAACGCCGCTCTGAATAGCCACGAAAGGCTCGCCATAGGCGTGGGCGACCCTCGACACACCGGCCGTTCGCCACGTGCCGTGGAAAGGATACAGCGCATAGGAGAAGCGGCCATCGAGCGCCCCCGGCTCAATGCTCCCGAGTGGACCCTCCTCGATCCAAGCGCTGCCGTGGGCGAAGAGGAGACTCAGCGTGTCCTCCGCGGCAGCGGCCAAGGTGGGCCAACGGACGAGAACCGCAACACCTGTTTCCGGTTCGGGCGCTCCCGAGCCGACGAAATCCTCCGGGGCGATAGCGAACGTACCGCTCGCCGATAGGGATGCCGAGAATGCGTCCGCCATGGCCTTGGTGGCCCCGAGCGTGTGGCCGGCCAGGATCAGAGTAGGCACATGCTCGCTGCCTTCGGGAACGTCGTCGTCGAAACAGAGCAAGGCCGTTCCATCCACAAGCCGCTCGTTGAACCGTGTCACCACCGTGTCCGGCAATCGAAGGGCCAGGCTGCGGCAGAACACGTTCTGCTCCGGACTGCCCACTACGATGCGCATCGCGGTGCCATGGGGGAGGTCGTCAGTGTGGTTGGCAAATTGCGTCGAACCGGATTCGGGCGGCCCCGGAGCTTCGAGCACATCCGGATACACAGCGACTGGGATGCTTCGCGTGGTCAGGGCGGTCTGGATACTGTCTGCCGCGCGCTCAAGTACGGGATCCGGGCCGGCGATCACGGCGCAAGGCCCGAGCGCGACAACCTTTTCGCGCCCGGCCCTCACGTGATCGTTCGGACTCAGGGCGAACCAGCGCAAGGCCGGCCCCACACCGCAGGCGACCGCGTCCTCGTGACGCAACGTCCGGAACTCAGTCCCCGCACCGCCTTTCGATCGGACGATTGCGCCGAACCGTTCGCCGAACACGGCCGCTCGGCCCTCGCCATCTGTGCCGAAGGCCGCCCCAACGAGGCGATTCTTCACGCTCACACCCTCGAACCGCGTTTCGCAATCCACGCGCGGCACCTCCTGGTACAGCGTCAGTATGCGCACCAATCGGCCATCGGCGAAGGGCGACTCAAGGGTCAGTCGCTCCATCCCGTCGGTTCGCGCGACGGTAGCGCGCGTACCGCGTTCCGCGGCGGGCTTCGCCGGCGAGGCGGCCCCGAGCTCGCGGCCGTGGGCGATCCGGTCCGGATCCTCGTCCAGCAGGAAGACCTCGTTCCAACGCCCTCGCACGTATTCGGTCTGCGTCTGCTTTTCGAGAACGCCGGCTATGGCGCCCGTGACCGGATCGGCGAGAATACGGTA
>DAIPKA010000100.1:0-8600 GCA_036769985.1 Candidatus Hydrogenedentota bacterium
AGATGACAGCGTGGCCGGAGGCCGGAACCTGAGGCACGGAAGGAGATCTCTCGCTGCGCTCGAGATGACAGGAAGAGGAGCATCGGTTTTGAGTTGGGGATGGTGTCAAGCCATGACCCCTATCCGCACGCACGCCGGATCTGCATTCCCACGGAGGACCGTGGGAACGAGGGATCCAAACGCGTACGGAAACCGGACGGAGTCAGTCCCCGTCTTCCGCATTGGGTGTAGGGGCTACTGACGGGATTGACCGGATTGACGACGGGGGGCCACCACCGGAGCCATGTTGCGGAGTGGCAGATGCCGGATGACCTGCGTACCCATTTCTCTCATTTAAGCGCTTGGTGGACAATAGGTTACACGGGAAACCCAAGATCTTTTCAATGTCTTGTTCTGAATGCGGCGTATGGGACCAATGCGATGCACGCCTCCCATTCTCCCCACAAGCACCATCGTGTGGCTCATCACGGCGCGTCGGAGTCCTCAGTCGCCGTCCCGATAAGGATCTTGCCGTTGCAACCGCGCTCGGAGACGCGTCCCCAGGTGGCGTAGGCCATGAGTTCCACTTTCGCGGAGTACTGCGCGCCGGCATCGACGTCCGCTTCGACGAAGTACACGGCGTTCTCGTGGGCGTATCCGGCGAAACCTGAGTGCCGATCTTCGCACACCTGTGTCTCGACACCGTCGGCGCCGCGCTTCCAGAGGGACACGGCCTTGATCGTCGCGCCGAGCTGGCCGGACTCGTACACGAAGCGGACTTGGAACTTGGCGCGAGGCCCGTCCGCGCCGGCGACGTACGGTGTGACGTCGAAGGTCTTTGTAATGGCCTCGTTCGTCGCCGAGAAATCGGCAGTCTCCCATCGGCCCAAATCGTGCCAGTCGACACCGGCCACGGCCTCGGCCCATTGCTCCAAGGCTTGGCCCATGCTCTTGTGCGTCTCGCCCGCCCAGTAGAGCCCGGCAAGGTCATCCTCGACGCGATAGGCTGCGGCCAGCGCATCGTTGGCCGCCTTTGCCGCTTGGTAGGCCTCTTGCGCCGCGCGCAGATACTGCTCGCGCTCATCGTCCGATTCGGCGACGTTGTAGCGGTGGTAGGCCTGCATCAAGGCGTCGAGCTCGACGAGCACCCGCTGCTCGGCCAAGGCGTTCTTGAGTACTTTCGCGAGTTTGCCGAAACGCCGGGCTGACTCGTCGTCACCCTCGGCGCATGCCTCGGCGATGGCCAAGGCCTCGGTCAACTTGGCGACGGCGTTCCGCGCATGCTCGCCAAGGCTCTCACGCGGATTGGTGCGGACGCTGATCATCTCGGGATGCCACGCGAGGGCCAGGCTCGAGCCATACTGCTTGTCGTGGAAGGCCTCTTCGACGAGTCCGTACGCTGCCCGCGCCTTGTCTGCGTTGCCTCCGTAGTAATCGGGATAGAACCGGTCGATCCATCGTGCAGCAGCGACGTCCGGCGTCCAGCACTTGCGTGCTACGACGTAGGAATTCAGACCTTTCGTCCAAATGCCGAGGAATCCGAGTGGAAAGTCGAAGCCATCGAGGCCGAGGTCTTTCGCGGTGACGAAATCCTTGTCGAGGATGGGCAGTGGCTGCAAGTGAAGGCCGAGCCAATAGTGGCGCATGAGTTTGCAGTGGTAGAGGAGTCGGGGCCGTACGTCGCCCTGCACGCCACGGCAGCGATCGGCCCACTGGCGAAACGCGTTGAGGTAGTCATCATTGCCCGGCATGGTGCGCGGATCGCTGAGCGAATAGGCGAAATCGCGGCCCCAGCACGCCACGTCGACATCGATCATGGGATGGGGCGTGACATTCTCGGGCGGCAGCCGATGGTTGCTGTAGGCCAGATGCATCACGCGCGTGCCGGGCTTGACGCGCTGGAGCATCTCGGCAATCCGATTGTCGAGGGCCATGTAGCGGTCCGCGACGGATTGCTTCCGGCATTGCGCGCACTCGCACCATTTCGAGACATCATTTGGCGCCGGATAGTAGAAGTCCACCTCGGGATTCTCACGGGCGAAGGCCTCGAAGTTCTCGAGGTAGGCGGTCACGGCCTCGGCATTCGTCGTGCAGAACTGCGTGCCGTGCATACCGCCGACGCGCTTGCCTTCGATCTCGCAGTACCAATCCGGATGCTCGGCAGCGTAGCGCGCTGGTGGAAGAAACAGTGGATAGCTGCCGTGTTCGCCGAGTCCGACGAGCATGCCGCGGCGCTTGATCTCCGGAATCAGGACAGTCTTCCAGCGCGCCCACAGTTCAGGGTTCGACGCGTAGCCGAAATTCAGCAGGAACCGGTTCATGCGGAGTTTCGCCCACCAATCGATCTGCTCGACGATCCGCGCGTCCGTCTGATCGGTCATGGGCATGACATCGCGGAACTCGCGCTCTCGGAATGGGAAGGCGGGGCGCTCTTCGCGGTCGACGTCGCGCCGCAGAATCTCGGCCAACGCGTCGACGCTGAGGTGCGGCGTCACCGCGTCTTCCGGCGAAGGGAAATACCAGCGACAGCCGAGTTCCTCTTCGAGGAAATCGTAGATGGCATAGAGCACAGCGCGGGGCGAGCAAGCGGTGAAGGCGCGGCCTCCGCCTATCGAGTAGATCCGGTACGCCTCTTCGTCGAGGCTGGCAGGCATTCGAGGCGGGTCAGAAACCGCTGCGCCCGGCGCCAGCAAGAAGACGGCGCACGGCTCAGCACAGGACGCGTCCTCGGAAACCTCGGCGGCGACGCCCGACGCCTCGGTGATGTAGCGACTCAGTTCTTGGGCCGCAAACCGCACCGGCTCTGAGGTGTCCTCGGCAATGGCGATGTGCATAGGAGACGCCGCGAGCGCGCCTCGCACTACGAACGCACATGCAAGCATGAGTGTCGACCTCCCGACGAAATTCATGACGTGTCTTCCATTTTGCTGCCCGGCCGCTCCGATGTCATTCGCTCTTCACCACATGCTACCTCATGGCGCGGATTTTCTCACGGAACGGAGGGCGCTGAGAAGGAAGACGCGGCGGTTGACGTTCCGCGAGGCGTTCTGGTCAAATGCCACTCAACGACCGTCGCTCGTGGAGTCGGATCGTGCAGCGCACATTCGCACGCTTGCCGCCGCGCTGCTGCGTCCTGCGAGAGCCCATCGCGGGCCCGGCCGAGGGCGTGTCCATCGCGCCGGGCGCGATAGTTGCGTTGACCAACGTGCCTCTCGGCAGACTGCCTGCCGATTTCACGTGTGACTAGACAACGCAACATCATTGGGTCTTCTGGGAGGTCAACATCTCATGAATCGTAGCACGGGTTTGTGGTATGGCCGTGGCGCCTGTGTCGCATGGGCGGCGCTTGTTGTCTTCGTAGTCCAGGCCGCTGGCCTCACCATCGAGAGCGCCTCCTTCCGACTCGGCGTGGACACGGAGTCCGCGCGCATTGTCGAACTCGCCAAGCCGGACAGCGGCCCCAACCTCGTCGATCCCGACGCCGACACGCCGCTGTGGCAAGTGGACTTCGGCCGCCCGGGCCAGACGCCCCTCGTGCCGAGCGATGCCGGCGAGTTCGAGGTCCTGCCCAGCGATGTGGGCGATGACGCGTTCCGCGTGGTCTGGTCGGATTTTGGCGTCGAGGCCGCGCCAGCGCTACGCGTCGTCGTGGACGTGGCGCTCGATGCTGCCACGGCCGTGAGCCACTGGGCGATTGCCGTCGAAGGCCTCGACGATGCGCGGCCTGTATCGGTTCGGTTTCCGCGCGTCGGCGGGCTTGTGCGGCAGAAGGCCGAGACCTTGGCCGTGCCAATATGGATGGGTGAGGAAACGCATGTGCCGCGCGCGATGCTGAACGCCGACGGCCAAGGGCGGCGTCTCGAATGGACCTATCCCGGCATTCTGTCAATGCAGTGCCTCGCCTTCTACGGCGCGCAGGGCTCGGGCTTCTACGCCGCCTGCGATGACACGGCCGCCTTCGGCAAGCGGTTCGCCTTCTTCGGCGATGGCCGCGGCGGCGCCGGTTTTGAGGTCGTGCAGCTTCCGGAGAACGCGGCGGAATCGGCCGGCGCGTACCGGGCGCCCTACCGCGTCCAACTTGGCGTGTTCGACGGCGACTGGTTCACGGCAGCCGAGCGGTACCGGGCCTGGGCGCTGCAACAGCCGTGGGCAGGCCAGAGCCGCCTCAGAACGGGCGTCACGCCGGCGTGGTGCATCGACACCGGCCTCTGGATATGGAACCGAGGCCGATCCGAGAACGTGCTCGGGCCGGCCGCGGCGCTCCAGGAAGCGGCGGGCGTGCCGGTAAGCGTGTTCTGGCACTGGTGGCACGGCTGCGCCTACGACACCGGATTTCCCGAGTACCTGCCGCCGCGCGAAGGCGCCGGACCGTTCAAGGATGCCGTCGGCGCGGCCCACGGCGAGGGCCTCCACGCCATCGTCTACATGAACCAGCGCCTGTGGGGTATGACCACCGAGAGTTGGAAAGAACGCGATGCCGCGCGCTACGCCGTCAAAGGGCCCGACGGCGAGATCCGGCCCGAGGTCTACAACACCTTCACCAAAGCCCCGTGCGCGTCGATGTGCATGGGAACCGCGTTCTGGCGCAGCACCTACGCCGGCCTTGCCACCGAGGCCGTGCTCGACCTCGGCGTCGACGGTATCTACATGGATCAGGCGTGCTCGAGCCTCGCCTGCTACGACGCCAACCACGGCCATCCCATCGGCGGCGGCACGTACTGGATCAAAGGATTCCAGGCGCTGCAACAGGATATCCGCGATCGGTGCACCGCCGGCGGCCGCAGCGCCGCGCTGGCCGGCGAAGGCTGCGGCGAGGCATGGCTGCCGTACCTCGACCTGATGCTCAGCCTACAGGTGAGCATGGAGCGCTATGCCGCGCCGGGCCAGTGGCGGCCCATTCCCTTCTTTCACGCCGTGTACCACGGCTACAGCGTGCCCTACGGCAACTACGCCTCGTTGACCATGCCGCCCTACGATGAGCTGTGGCCCGAGGAAACCGCGCCAGCGCAACCCCTCGCGCTCCTCGACCGGAAGTTCGCCCCGCAGTTCCGGATGGAGCAGGCCCGCGCCTTCGTCTGGGGCCAAGTGCCCACCGTCGCCAACTTCCGGCCCGATCACCTCGAATCGCGCGCCGACGAGATGGCCTTCGCTCTCGGCCTGGCGCGACTCCGCCAACGCGCCGTCCCGTTCCTCCTCTACGGTACGATGCTGCGCCCGCCGGTCATGGACATCGCCGAGGCCGACATGCCGATCTCGCGCCTCTCCATCTATGCCGGCCAACAAGGCGCGCTCAGCGAATACGAAGCGCGGTATCCATTGGTGCTCGCTTCCTGCTGGCGCAGTCCCGAGGGCAATGTGGCTGTGGTTGTCACGAACATCGCCGACACGCCCCAACGTGTGACCTTCACCGTCGACGCCGACACCTGGCCCATCGCAAGACAAGGCACCGTCCGCATTCTCGAGCATTCCGGCGCCGAGCGATCCGCGGCCTATGTGGAAGGCCACGCGGCCATCGACGAAGATCTCGCTCCTGCTTCGGGCTGTGTGTATGTGTTCGGAGGCGAGTGACAGATTCCGGTGGCCGAATGCGTTTGACATGCGATCCGCTCGAGTGCTAATCTAGGTGGCCGTTGCCGACGCGTGGCGAAGCGCTGAGTGGGTGCGGTGAGGCGCTGCATCGCGCGAGCGAAATTCGTCCCCATGTCGGCAAAATCCCAAAAGTAGAGGGGAGGTCGAGACCGCGTGTCGAAAGTTCGCGTAAAACCGGACGAGTCCTTCGAGAAAGCGTTGCGGCGCTTCAAGAAGAAGTGCAACAAAGAAGGCATCATGCAACGGCTCAAGGAAATCCGGCACTATGAGAAGCCGAGTGAAAAACGCCGGCGCAAACTCGCCAAGGCCATTTCCCGGCAGGTGTCGGAGAAGCGTGAGTATTGATCTAGTCGCTGCTTCCGAGTCCATTTGATTATTCTTGGTGCAGGGCCCCTCGTCGCGGTCTTGCACCTTTTTTTTTGGAGACATGAGGAGGATGCATCATGAGTATTGTGCTGGGGCTGGATGTCGGCACGAGCGGCACCAAGGCGCTGGCCGTCGACGAACGGGGCGATGTCCTGGCTTCGGCCCTCGTCGAGTATCCGCTGCTGAGTCCGAAGCCGAGTTGGGCCGAACAGGACCCCGCGGACTGGAAACGGGCGGCCTTCGAGGCGCTGTCGCAGTTGGCCCATGCGCCGGGCGTTAGCGCGGCCGACGTGAAGGGATTAGGCCTGACGGGCCAAATGCACGGCTCAGTGTTTCTCGATGTCGATCATTGCGTGTTGCGCAACGCCATCCTCTGGTGCGATCAGCGTACGGCGAAGCAGTGCGATGAAATCACGGAACGCGTTGGAGCCGAACGGTTGATCGACATGGTCTGCAATCCGGCATTGACCGGTTTCACCGCGCCGAAGATCCTCTGGCTGCGCGAGCATGAGCCGGAGGTGTACGAGCGCGTTGCGAAGGTTCTCTTGCCCAAGGATTACATCCGGTTCGCTCTCACGGGTGAGTTTGCCACCGACGTGGCCGATGCCTCGGGCACGCTGCTTTTCGACGTGAAGAACCGCACGTGGCACAAGGAGCTGCTCGGTATCCTCGATATCCCGCTCGAATTCATGCCTAGGGCGTATGAAGGCCCCGAGGTTACCGGCACGCTGAGCGCCGAGGCCGCGCAGGCCACCGGCCTGCCCGAGGGCATACCGGTGGTGGCGGGCGGCGGCGATCAAGCGGCGGGCGGCGTCGGCTGCGGCATCGTGCGAGGCGGCGTGATCTCGTCGACGGTAGGCACCAGCGGCGTCGTGTTCGCCTTCGCGGACGAGGTTGGCACGGATGCGCAAGGCCGTGTCCACACGTTCTGTCACTCGGTGCCGGGCAAATGGCACGTGATGGGCGTCATGCTGAGCGCCGGCGGCTCGTTGCGATGGTTTCGCGACGCCCTGTGCCAAAACGAGAAGGCGGTCGCGGCCGAGACGGGCGCGGATCCCTACGAATACATCACGGCGAGCGCAGCGGCCGTGCCGTTGGGCGCCGAAGGCCTGTTGTTTCTACCGTATCTCACCGGCGAGCGCACGCCGCACAAGGATCCTTTCGCGAAAGGCGCCTTCGTTGGGCTCTCGCTGCGGCACACGCGGGCGCACATGGCGCGGGCCGTGCTCGAGGGCGTGGCCTACGGCATGCGCGACAGTCTCGACATCATTCGCGCGATGGGCGTGCCGATCGCTCAAGTGCGCGCGTCGGGCGGCGGCGCCCGGAGCGCGTTCTGGCGTCAGATGCAGGCCGACGTGAATGACGCGCCGCTGGTGACGATCAACGTGGATGAAGGTCCCGCCTACGGTGCGGCCTTGCTGGCCACGGTGGCCACGGGGCTCTACGGCTCCGTCGAGGACGCCTGCGATGCGACGATCCGCGTTGTTGATACGTGTCCGCCGGATGCCGAGCGCGCGCGAGCCTACGACGCCTGGTTCGCCGAGTATCAAGCCGCGTACCGGGTGTTGGCGCCGGGCTTCCGTCGATGCGCAGCCCTTATGGGCGAGTAGCGCGGCGCTTGTATGGACACGGACTTCGAGCAGATCGTTGGCGAGGAGCACGAGCGGTTTCGGCTCGATGTCTTTCTTGCCGAGGTCGTCGAGGATGCGACGCGCTCTTTTCTGAAGACGCTCATCAAGGACGGGCGCGTCACGATCAACGGACGTGTCTGCACGCGCCCCAGCCGGACCGTCGCCGTCGGTGATCGCATCGTCGCGAGCCTGCCGCCGGCCCCGGAAACAGCGCCCAGTCCTGAAGACATTCCCCTCGATATCTTGTACGAGGATGGGGATCTCCTTTTCATCAATAAACCATCAGGCCTCATTGTCCATCCGGCCCCCGGCCATCCCAACGGCACCTTGGTGAATGCCGTCCTGTTTCATTGTCCCGATTTTCAGTGCGCCGGCGAAGACCTCGCGCGGCCCGGCATTGTGCACCGCCTCGACAAGTACACATCCGGCGTCCTCGTCGTTGCCAAGACGCAGCGGGCCTTCATCAGCCTGGCGCGCCAGGCGCGAGAACATGCCTTCGACCGGCGCTATCTCGCCCTGGTGCGGGGCGAGTTCAAGGAAGCGCGAGGCCGGATCGACGCGTCCATCGGCCGCAGCCTGGCCGATCGCAAACGCATGTCGGTGACCGGAATCGGCGGACGGGATGCCGTGACGCATTTCGAGGTGCTCGAGCGATTCGGCGTGGCCTCGCTGATCGCGCTGCAACTCGAGACGGGCCGCACGCACCAGATCCGCGTGCACTGCCGATTCGCCGGGAGGCCGGTGCTGGGCGATCCGACGTACGGCGTGACGGATTACGGCTCGTGGCACATTCCGGCCGACGTGCGCGCGGTGCTCGAGCGTCTTGAGGGGCAAGCGCTCCACGCCGAACGGCTCGGCGTCGACCATCCCGCCACCGGCGAGCGCATCGTCTTCACGACGCCGCCGCCGGTCGATTTTCTCGCGGCGTGCGAGGCTCTCCGTGCCTTCGCCGCATCACGGTAGGGTCGTATCCGTTGTGGGATCGAGTAGGAGGGGGAGAAGCTTCTCCCCCGTCCTCTCACACCACCGTACGTA
>DAIPKA010000101.1:0-8517 GCA_036769985.1 Candidatus Hydrogenedentota bacterium
ACGACTACCTTCGCGAACTGCTCGCCGCCATGTAGTTTTAATGCGATTGCCCTGCGGGAGAAGTCCTTTCAGGACGCCGTATTCCACATTCGTGATATATTGGATTCGTTGGAAGAGGGTAAGACCTGAAATGGCCGCGAGACGGAATTTTCTCACGTATGTGAAGGCCGCGTTCACGTGGCGCTGGAACCTGCTCGGTTTCGGTGCGGGGCTTGTCTTTTCGATCCTGTCCGGACAGTTCAGCGTCTTCTTTCCGCTCGCGGCCGCGGTCGAAATCGCCTATCTGGCCCTGCTCTCGACCAATCCGAAATTCCGCCGCGCGGTCGATGTCCTGAATCAGGAGACCGCGCAGGAGATCGATTCCAGCGGGCTGATGAGCCAGATCAAGGCAGGCCTTCGCAAGGAGGACTGGGGCCGGTACGCGCAGCTGCGCCAGCGCTGCCTCGCGCTCGACAAACTCGGCCGCCAGTTTCGCGGTCCGTACGGCGACGACAACCACGCCGTATCGAAGCTGCAAACCGAATCGCTCGAACGCTTGCTGTGGATATTTCTGAAACTGCTCTACAGCCAGGATGCGCTAAACCGGTTCATAAAAGGCATTGGCCGAAACGATATCGTACGGCAAATCGCCACGGCCGAAACGGAATTCAAGGCCGCCAGCGCCAAGGACGAGGCCGGCAAACTGGCCCGATCTCTTGAAGACAAGCTCGATATCTTGAAACAGCGCCTGGCCAACTACGACAAGGCCGCAGAAAACCGCGAACTCATCGCCGCGGAGATCGACCGCATCGAGCAGAAGGTGTGCGCGATCAGTGAACTGGCGGTGCGGTCGAGCGACGCCAGCGATCTCACCGCGCAAGTGGACGGCATTGCCGCGGGCGTCTCGGCCACGGAAAACGCCATGCGTTCGCTCGAAGTGGTGCCGGTCTTCAAGACGGAAAAGGCCCCCCGGCTGCTCGAGACCGAGTGAGACGAAACTCGCAGCGACGTATTGCGGAGTACGCAACCATGGACAATGCGGCTTGGCCCGAGTGGGCGCAGAAGATGCGGGAGATGTATCTCGCGGGCGGCGCTAGCATGTTCCTGCTGCATGGCAACGTGACGGATGTCATCGGTTGCGGCGGTGAAGACGACTATGCGGCCGAGCCGCTGGCCGATGTCCTGGCCCGGCGCCTCTTCGGCGGTTATGATCTGGTGCTGCATTACGATGTGGGTCGTGGCCTGCGGCCCTACGCCGCCGACGACCCGCAGCGCTTCACGAAAATGAACAGCTTGATTGCCCGACTGCTTGGCGATGCCTCCGCCCTGCCGCGCGAAGTCACCCCCTGCCTGCGGACCATCGACCGGCTGGTTTCGCTCTTGCTGGTCGGCGAGGAGAACCGTACGCACCGCACGGCGGTGATCTTCGATTACGCCGATTTCATTTGTCCGGCCTCGGACCAGCCCGGCGAACACCTAGCGACTTTCCTGAACTGGGCGCGCAGCCCGGTGATCCGCAAGGTCAACATCATCTTCGTACTGATGACGGAGAGCCTCAGCCGCCTGAACCCCGCACTCGTGCAAAGCGGCCATACGCAGGAAATTGCCATTCCGATGCCCAGTCAGGGCGATCGGAAGCAGTTCATTATCCGGCGGTTTCCCACACAAGCCCCGGACGCCGAGCGCCTTTCCGTAATGACCGCGGGGCTGACCTTGAACAATGTCGATAATCTGTTGCGGCAACTGGCCTTCGACCGGCCTCAACAGAAGCAGGAGACGCGCGTCGCGACCGAATCCGGCGAAGGCGCGGCGACTTCGCGGTCCATCGCGAGCGAAGCCCTCACCGAAATCAAGAAGGGCCTGATGGCCGCGCAATGCCCCGGCCTGCTCGAATTCATGGAGCCCAAGCTGGATCTCAGCATGGTCGCGGGCCACGTTGCCGCGAAAGAACGCCTGGTGAATGACGCCAAACTGATTCGCGACGGCCGGCTCGACGCCGTACCCATGGGCTACATCCTGTGCGGCCCCGTCGGCGTCGGCAAGACCTTTCTGGCCCTGTGTTACGCCGGCGAAGCGGGCATCCCCTGCGTCACGATCCGGAATTTCCGCAGCAAGTACGTGGGCGAAACGGAGGCGAATCTCGAACGCATCCTGTTCGTCATCCGCGAACTGGGCCCTATCGCCATCCTCATCGATGAAGCGGACGCGGCGGTGGGCAATCGCAGCGCCTCCGGCGACTCGGGCACCAGCGCGCGGGTTTTCGCACAACTCGCCAGCCAGATGGGCGACACGCGCTATCGAGGCAAGCTGATTTGGTTCATGATGACCTGCCGGCCCGACCTGCTCCCGATCGACCTCAAGCGGCAAGGCCGCTGCGAAGAGCACATCCCCCTGTTTTACCCCCAAACCCCCGAGGAGCTCCGGGCCATGTTCCTGTCGATGGCGCGCAAGAGCAAACTCGAACTCACCGACGCCATGCTGCCCGACCTGAGCAAAGTCCCGCCCATGAGCGGCGCCGACATCGAAGGCCTCCTGATGCGCGTCCACCGCGAGTCCCTGCTCCGCCAACGCCCCATCGATGCCGCCCTCCTCCAGGAGACCCTCGGCCAATTCCGCAGCGTGAAGAACGCGCAACACGAGCTTCAAGTGCTGGCGGCCGTCATGGAATGTACCGACCTCCGATACCTTCCGGAGAGCCTCCGCAGGACCGTCGAGAACCCCCTGGCCTATGACGCGCTTGTAAACCGCTTCCGCGAACTCAAACGCCTGGACGACGTCGGCGCCGGCGAGTAAGCCCGGCCCTGACGTCCTGTTCGCGGTGTCGCCCGAAGACGTCCCTATGGTTTCCGAAAACCTGTCCTCGTAATAGACGGTAACGCAATAGATGGGGAGCGACCATTTGTTTCCGCCGTGTATCGTCAATCGCCCCGAGCAGCACCTCGCCGTCCTGCCCCAAAGACTCGGCTTGCCACTGCCCAACAATCCAAAGTCGATCCGAAATGTAGTGCAGAAAATCAGCGAAAATGTCTGCGTTTGCCCCAAAAGACGATGTTCGCATCCTGTAACTGCGGAAGATGGGCTAGGTTTGTGGAAGGACAGGTGCGTCGCGTACGATCGAGAAGGTCCGATATGTTCTTCAGGAGCACACGACAATGAGACGTTCTCTTCAACTTGTCCTTACGATTGCGTTGGCTTTGGCCACGGCATGCGCCCAGGCTGGGGCCGCAGGTGAACGGCCGGCCGCGCGCAACCGGGACCTGGGGGCCCGGACCGGCGTAAGAGGGAATCGTGGGCGCCTGAAGAATCCGGGACGGACCGCGCTCAATCTGCTGTGGCCGCTCTCCGCAACGCGCCCGTATCGGGCGTCGCGCCGCTGTCATTCGCCGCTGCAAGCGGCCCTCGCACCGGATCGTTCTCAGTTACCGGCAGTTTGAATTCCCTGCACTTTAAGCAGATCATGACAGCCAGCGATGGACAAGCCGACGCTATATATAGGGATAACCATACCCAGCTACTTGCTGGCGGAGCCATCGCGCGATCTCGTCGCAAGCGCCAGACAGGAGGTCACGCGCGCATGGTGGCAGCGCGACCATGCGCGTTTCGCCGTGTTTGTCTCCGACACCGTCCTTGGCGAGGCGGAACTGGGCGACCGGCGTGCCGCGGATAAGCGCCGCGGGTTCCTCGAACAGTTCGCCGTGCTGCCGGGCACGCCTGAGGAGTTGCTGGGAGACTAGAAAATGAAGCCCGATCCGATCATCGCAGAGGTGTACCGCGCGAAAGAGCAATTCGCCCGAGAAATAGAGAATGACGTGGGGAAACTGTTTGAGCGTCTCCGCGAAGCGGCCAAGAAACACCCCGAGCGCATGGTCACGCCGCCCCTGGAACCGAATACCGAGGACACGCCGCGGAACACCAAGGGGAAGACCGCGAAGTGACGATTGCCCAGCCCTCCCTCCCAGGGACTCGGCTGGCCGGGCTTTGGCCTCACACAGTGACCGAAACCACTTCAATGCCGAGTGGCATTGAAATGGATTCGCCGCGGCCGAGACGCGACTGGACGTGAGCGTGGATGGCCCAGCGGTGAAGGCTGTAGTGTGGATATCGTGAACGTCTCGCGGGGCGGCCGGGATCAGGACGGGAGGCGCAGCATGGACAATCCTGGAGTCCGATCAGGCGGATGCCTAAGGCGCGCCATCTCGGCGGAGCGGCAGCGCGAAAAAGTGTTCGTCCTCTGCGCGGCCGGCGTCGTGATAGCCTTCGCCGGCATCACTGGCCCGTCTAGCAGGACGCCCGAACAATCCAATGACAAGGGATGGACTGGCAAATGGCTGGAACTGACGCCTACACCGGACCCGACGGGTGGTTCCCCGCCAGCGGTGACCTATGTGGCCGTGGCTGGGGCAAATGTTGCCGGGCCGCGCGAAAAGGATCGTCCTGATGCATACGCCATCGAGGATCTTCGGTCCGCGTTCATTCTCGAGAAACGCGAGGTCCTCGTAGGAGAGCCGGTCTTGATCGAGTTCCGCACCTGGCTGGACGGTCCCGGCACATGGTGGGAGCCTACCGGCGGGGCGTATCGTTTCCACATTCGTGACAACAACTTCCTCTTCCTGGCACGAGACGAGGAGGGCCAGTGGTTGCCCGAAATCTATTATGGCCTGCCCCATGGGGGCCTGTGCGTCACGCACGAGGCCACCCAGGAGACGCCCCATCGATTGTGGCTGCCCGTCCAACGCTGGTGTCCCATTGAGCGGCCCGGGAGGTACGACGTCTTCTGCTTTTACTGTCGTGGCTGCGCCATTCACGAGGTCGCGGGTTGCACGCCGCTTCTTGGTCACATGCCGAAAGAAATCCACGCGTTGCGCGAAGCCTTCCGCACGCGAGAGAGAAAACCCATCACGACTGAGCGAGAGGCCGATCGTTGGTGCCTCGATCTCCTCAAGACAGGCCTCATCGCCAAGGCCAACGCGTATGCTTGCCTCAAGCTGACGGTGCGCGAAGGCACGCACGAAGACCGCAAAGCCATGGTTGAGGACTGGCTCGCCCAAGCGGAAGGAAGGCGCACACCGATTTCCGACATCAAGGCCGGGCCATATGATTACCAGCGCGAGTACGCCGTCGAGGATGCCATTTACTTCACGTACCACGACGACTTCCTGCCGGTGCTGGAGCAGAGGCTTGCGAAGAAGGAACCTCATTACGGCCAGAACGAAGACGGCGTACGCTGCGCTACACCCACCGACAACCACATCGGCATTTTTTGCAATCGCAGCGTGAACGCCACCCGCCTGGCTCTGCGGCTTGACGACGGCTACCTGAGCTACCTCACGCCGGAGACCAATCCGAAACTGATCGAGAACCTGACGCAACTCAAGGATGACGAAGATCCCATCGTCCGCGAACGCGCCGCCAAGCGGCTGGCACAGCTTGCGGAATCCGCACGGAAGTGACCTCCATGAAGCTCCGTGTCACCAAAACTAGCGGCAACGTGTTTACGGATCTCGATCTCCCGGACGCGGAGGACGCGATTGCCAAGGCGGAACTCGCGTGGCGGATCAATGCGATTATCCGGCAGCGCGGTCTGAAGCAGACCGAGGCGGCGGCGCTTCTCGGCATCGATCAGGCCAAGGTCTCGGCGCTCAGCCGAGGGCGCCTGAACAGCTTCTCAACGGAGCGGCTCTTCCGCTTCCTTAACGCCCTCGGCCAAGATGTCCAGATCGTGATCCGTGCGAAGCCCGCCTCACGAGATCAGGGCCAAGTCAGCGTCAGGGAAACCACGCCTACGACGGGCTGACACAGAATTTGCTGGGCGCACGTGCGTCTCGCGTCGCGCCGATGTCATTCGCTGGCGCAGGGGGCGATGGCGCATGCCCGGAGCGTCACCGGGCCGAGGAGGCCGGAGGGCTGTAGCGCGTCATCTTTGTGCCAGAGGCGCCACGTGGTGAAGGTGTAGCGACCGGTAGGACTCGGCTTGCCTTCGTCGAGCCACTCGGGCCAGGCCTTGAGCGTGCCGTTGGCGTGGCGCTCGCTATCCTCGGGCAAGAACTCGTCGCCGATCAGGCGGTTCACCCAGAGGTTGGTCGCGGCGACTTCGAGCGTGTTCTCGCCGGGCCTCGCCGCGTCGGTAACGTCGACGCAAAACGGCGGTTTCCAGAGCACGCCGAGGTCTTCGCCGTTCAACGTCACGCGGGCCATCACGTAGACCTTACCGAGGTCGAGATATAGCCTCGTGCCGGCGATAGGCTCGGGCAACGTGAAGGACTTGGCGTACGTCGCCGTGCCGGAGAAGTACTTGACCCCGGAGTCGGTGTGATCGCTCCATGAGGTCAGCGCATCGAGCGTGATGTGGTCGGGCGCGCCCCAGCCTGGCGCGAACGCGAGGTCCCACGGCCCTTCGAGTTCGAGCGAGAACGACGCCGTTACGTCGACGCTCCGCGTTTGGCCAGAGGCCATCGTCAACTCGTAACGGCCCGGCTCCCACGCCTCGACGCGGATCCGATCCTCGGCATCGCACTTGACCTCAGCCGTTTGCGCAGCCGGCGTCACAGGCAGGGCCAGGTCGAGCGTTTCCGGATCGGTGCCGGTGGCCGTAACGCGATCACCGCCGATGGTGTAGTCCGCGATGAGCGTCTTGACGATGCCGAAGGCCGGATCGTCGCCTTCCGCCATACGCGCGACCTCGAAGATGACTTCGCCGGTATCCACGAGGTGCTGGAGCTTGTCGCGCACATCGCGCGTGCGTTGCGGATCGTTGAGGACGCCGTACACGGCCTTCTCGATGACGATGTCGGGCGCCTCGCCGGACAGGTGGACGGTGTCGGTGTCTCGGCCGCTCACTGAGAACGACTCGTCGTCGATGGCGTACTCGATCTCGACTGTCTTCACGGTGTTCTGGGCCGGATCGCCGCCTTCCGCCAGTCGCGACACGCGGAAACTTGTTTCGCCGGCATCGACGCGTCGCTGCACGTCGTCGCGCACATCACGCGTGCGTTGCGGATCGTCCAGGATGCCGTACAGGGCTTTCTTCACGACGATTTCGGGCGTCTCGGCGGCCGCACAGCACGCGATGACCTCGCCGTCGTGCGCCACTGCAACCACCGGATCGAAACCGGTGTCCTCTTCGCGGAAGACCACGAACACCGAGCCGCTCGGATCGAGCGTCAGCAAAACGGAGGTGCCGCCCTTGACGGGCGCGTACACGGCCGCACGCTCGATGCGGCCGCTCTCCGGCCACCACAGCTCGGGGCGTTTTCCCTCGACGCGGAACGTGCACGGCACGGCAACGCGGGCGGCGTGTGGATTGGCCACAAAGTAGAGGTCGACGCCATCGCCGGCGCGATGGATGTAGTGGAGGCGCGTCCGGCTCGTGAAATCCGCGCGCAGGCCGGTGTCGGCCAGCACAGACTCCGGCGTCTCGCCCCACACCACGCGGCCGTGGCCGTAGCGGTGCTCTCTGATAGTGCGGCCATCGCAATCGCCCCAGATCGCGTCCGCGAGGCGCTTGACCTCATCATCGCATGCCGGGTAATCCGTCAGGCTGGGCGATTTCAGCGGACGCGGGCCGACCACCGTTGCGCCGGCCTCAATCAACTCGCCAATCTTGCGCAGTAGCGCCGGCGTCATAACACGCACCTCGGGCAGGACCAGCAGCCGGTAGCTCATGCCATCCGGCAATACGATTCGGCCATCCTGCACCGACATGCGCGTGAGCACAGCCTCGGCGCTGCAATTGTCGAAATCGTAACCCTTCGGATTGTGACCGTTGAAACCCTGCGGCGACGCCTCCGGCTGGAGGTAGCAGATGTCGGCCACGAAGAGCCTTTGGCGTAGCAAGTGTTGGCATCGCGCGAGGTACTGGTGCCACGCCGGCGTCAGGTCCCACCACGTCTGCGTCCGCTCATAGTGAACGCCCCACGGCCCCATCGTCATGCCGGGCTGGCGATCGGCCCACGGCTGCAACGCGTAGCGATGGAACACGAAGCGGTTGATGCCGGCGCAGAACGCGCGGTCGCCGAGGGCCTTGATCGTCGCGGGATGATCCAGCCACCGCTCCTGATCCGCCGCCGTGAACGACTCCGCGCCGATGATCCGCTTGCCGTAGGTGTGGCCGGCCGAGGCCATCTCCTTGCACGTGTTCATCGCGCCGCCGCCCACCCAGAACTCGCCCATCGGCTCGTCCGCGCGGCCGGCGTAGGGCATGTCGTCGCACGGCCCGCCGTAAGCCTCGATGGTGAACTGCATGCCGTGATCGTGGGCGAGCGTCTGCAAATGCCCGGCGTAATTCTCGACCACAAGGTCCGAGATGGTCTGGCGGAGGTCCCACAGGAAGCGTTCCGAGATCTCGAGGCTCTCGACGACCCGGCCCGTCATCACCGGCAAGAACGGTAGCGGATCATAGCCGCGCCGCTGCGTAAACGCCTCCCGCATCTCGGCCGTCCAATTCTGCGCCCCATTCTCCCAGCTATCCACGTGTGTCGCTACCAAAAAAGGGGACATCCATGATAGGTAGAAATCAATGGGCAGAGCAGGCGGTCTGCC
>DAIPKA010000065.1:0-36842 GCA_036769985.1 Candidatus Hydrogenedentota bacterium
CAGAACTCGAATGGCCGACGCCGCTGCCGCCTAATAATGGAGAAACTCCAGTCCCCCCGCTTGCGGGGGGAACTGAAGGGGGGCGCAAGCCTTTGGGGAAGGACGTCGTGGAAGCGGATCGATCGTGTTTGACGAGGTGGCCCGCCGCGACGCTCGCGGCTGCGCGCCCAAGGGGGATCGTGCGGCTTCCCGAGAAGCCGGCTTGAGGCGCGGTAACCCTTGGTGCCACACTCTCGCGCGAGTGCGCCGAGCCATCGAGGAGAGAACCATGAACGTTCGCGAGCGGTTTCACGCGGTGATGCATTTCCAGCCCGTCGATCGCCTGCCGGTGATCGAATGGGCGACCTGGTGGGACCAGACCATTGCGCGATGGCACGGCGAGGGTCTGCCGGAGGACCTGGTCGATGTCGGCGCGATAGCGGACTACTTCGGCCACGATTGCTACCGCCAGATGTGGCTACCGGCGCGGCGCTTGACGTACCAGGGGCCGTCGACGCACGGCGGCGGGGTTGTGTCTTCGATGGATGAGTACGCTGCGATCAAGCAGCATCTATATCCGACGCCGGAAGAGATTGTGGATCACGAAGGCCGGCATTGGTCGGAGATAGCCGCGGCCTATGCGGAGCGGCAAAAGCGCGGCGAGATGGTGGTGTGGATCACGCTCGAGGGGTTCTTCTGGTTTCCGCGCACGCTGCTGGGCATCGAAGAACACTTCTATGCTTTCTATGAGCAGCCGGAACTCATGCATGGGATCAACCGGGATCTGCTCGAATACCAAGTGCGCATGTATGAGGCCTTCTGCGAGGTGTGTGTGCCGGACTTCATGACCTTCGCTGAAGACATGTCGTACAACCACGGCCCCATGATCTCCCGCGACCTTTTCGATGAGTTCATGGCGCCCTACTACCGGCGGATCATCCCGCGCGTGCGTGAACGCGGCACGATTCCCGTCATCGACACCGATGGGGAGATTTCGCAGCTCGTGCCGTGGTTCATCGACGTCGGCGTTGACGGTTTCCTTCCGCTCGAGCGTCAGGCCGGATGCGACTTGGCCGCCATGCGCGAGGTCCATCCGAAGGCCCGGTTCATCGGGGCCTTCGACAAGATGGTCATGAACCGGGGCGAGGGGGCTGTGCGGGCCGAGTTCGAGCGTCTTCTTCCCGTCATGCGTCAGGGCGGTTACATTCCGTCGGTCGATCACCAAACGCCTCCCGGAGTGTCGCTCGACGAGTATCGCGTGTATCTGGCCCTGTTGCGGGAGTACGCGGAACGTTGCGGCGCGTAGCGAGGCACAGCGATAGGCTTTTGGCTTTCGTAGATTTCGTTATGTATACTCATTCATATCGAGTGGAGAGTCGGGATGGAGAACGCATTCATGATTCGCACCGTGGAGGAACAGGATATGGCACGCACAAGAGGACGTGAGCGAGGGTTCACCCTGATCGAGTTGCTCGTGGTGATCGCGATCATTGGCATTCTTGCGGCCATTCTGCTGCCGGCGCTGGCTCGGGCGCGCGAGGCGTCGCGTCGGTCCTCTTGCCAGAACAACCTCAAGCAGTTGGGTGTCTGCTTCAAGATGTACGCGGGCGAGGAACGGGACCTCTATCCGCCGCTGTATCCCGGCTACACCGCCGAAGACGACACCGCCGTGAGGTCGTACACGTTTTTCTGGGGCCCGGCCATGTATCCGGAGTACCTGACGGACTACAACGTCACATTCTGTCCCTCCGATCCGGAGACGGGCGATCTGGAGCTGGAGATCGAGCAGTTGGTCAAGGATGGGTCGCCGTATGTAGCGCACTTCATGCGCGACTACTCCTACATGTACTTGGGCTGGGTGACACTCGATGAAGACAACTACGGCGGGTACAAGAAGGCCTTCAAGGCCGTCCGCAACTCGGACCAGCAGTGTCCCGAGTCGTTTGTACTCAGCGATATCGATCTCGCCGAATACGGCGCGTCCGGCGCGGGCGTCGGGGGTACGGATGTGCTCTACCGGCTCAAGGACGGAGTCGAACGTTTCCTGATCATGGACATTAACCAAGCCGATGCGACGTCGGTTGCCCAGAGCGAGATCCCGGTGATCTGGGACATGATCGCCACCAAGCCGGATAGCGAGAACGATTTCAACCACGCGCCGGGTGGCTGCAATGTTCTGTACATGGACGGCCACGTGCAGTTCGTCAAGTATCCCGGTGACTATCCGTGTAGTCCCGACATGGCGGACAAGTTCACGGATCGTTAGGTTGGTTTCCAGGGCGGACGCTAGGGCCTTGAGCCCATTTGGCCCACAGATGAGGACTCGATCTCTTGCTCCCTTGCTCCAATGATCTCGATTAGGCGGGCAATCCGCTCGCGGGCGTCAAGAATCACCTGGGGATCCTCGGTGAAGACCTCGTGGTTTGTCACGACCTCCTTGGGGATGGCCAATTCGGCCTCGGCCTCGGCGCGCAGGTCGGCGGGTACCGCATCACCCTTGGCGTCCATCAACTCCTTGAGCCGGAACAGGTACTCGTAGTCCTCGATGCCGTCGCGGAGCACCTCGAACCGGATGGAGCCGAGGGGCGTGCCATCCGGCCCGGGATAGAGCAGATAGCCGCAGCCGTTGTGGCCGGGCTGGCGGTTGTAGGGGATCCACGGAATGTCCGGCCAGCGTGCGTCGGACTGCATGTTCAGATCCCAGTGCGTCGTGCCCCAGTAGAGGAATCCCTCGGCGCCGAATTTCCAGCACTCCCAGCACATGATCCGGTGGTCCGTGGCCGGGAACTCGATCATGATACCCGGACGCCCCCACACGGTGTAGAACCAGAGCCGGTCGCCCTTGGCCTTGCGCTCTTCGAGGATCACCGGGTCGAAGGCGTTGATACACGGACACCAGATGTCGACGGCGTCGAAGAGTGCCTGCTCGGGCGCGCTGGTCTGGAGCCTCGGCCATTCCGGCAGAACGGTCTTGATCCAGTGGTTCATCTCGACGACTTTCGGGATCAGATGGCGCGCCACGACGGCGACCTCGTCGCGGGTGTAGATCATGGCGAGATCCGCCCAGCCTTTTTCGCGCAGGAGATCGCGCGTGGCGAGGAGCTGCTCGGCGCACGCGGGGCGGTCGCCCTCCTCGAGGTACTCGGGGATATCCACGAAGAGGCTGTTCTGGCCGTGGGCGACGAGGTAGTCGAAGTCGTCGAGCATGTCGCCCCCGGCCGGCGGGAAGGCGCGAATGGGACTCGCGCGGTGCTCGAGGTGATAGTCGTAGTAGCGTTGACGTACCTCGAAGGGGGTGCGGCCTTCGTAGCGGTAGAAAGCGGCAATCTGTCCCTCGTTCATCCACAACGAGACCTTGAAGTGGGGCTTTTCGGGAATGTGGAAGGCCCACACATGGACGCGCAGTGGCAGATCGAGCGCCGCGCCCCCGTTGGCCTCGATGCGTATGGTGCCCTCGTAATCGCCGGGCGCGGTGTCGGCCGCGGCCTTGACGGTGAGGAAGAAGGGCTGCGCGCATTGCTCGGCCGGCACGTCTGTGGGCGCGTCGTCGAACAGGATGTCCGGATAAAAGCCGACTTTGTCGACGTGCCAGTTGTACTCGGGCGGGCCGATCTCGACGTAGCCGATGCGGTTCACGATGATCTGCGCCGACGGGATCACGCCCGCGCCATCGGCTTGGTGAAGGTCGCTTACGGATAGACGCATTCCCTCGAGACCTGTCCACAACGGCACGACCACCAGTTGCACGCCTTCGTACTCGTTGCCGGCCACGGCAATCGCCGGTATGATGGCGTCGCGCGGCTCGGCAGGGAATGACTCATCTCGGAAGACTTTGCGCAAGGTTGTTTCGGCGACGACGGCGAACTCGGTTACCTCGGCCGGCGTGGCGCGCGCCGCGTCAATCCGCGCCACGGTGTGCCGAAACGCACGCAGGGCATTCTGAACGGCGTCGATATCGCGGCGGCGTTCCCCCGGAGCGGGATCCGATCGGAGGACGGCCTGATCGATAGCGGCGACGGCCTTTGTGCCGGTCGCGTCGAGGGCATCGAGGGCGCGCGTGCGGAGGGGCTCGTGCGCGAGGCCGCCGGCGCGCATGCGGGCCGCCTCGAACGCAGCGGCGAGCGATTCGCGCTCGGCGGCGAAGGCGTCTATCTCGCAGCCCGTGTCGACGGCGGCCAGGGTCTTGCCGGAGCCGACGTCCACGAGGCGCAGGGCGAGTACATACGTGCCCTCGAACAGGACCGGCACGTCGAAGGTCACGTGTTTCACCTCAAACGGTTCGCGGCGCTCCGTCACCCTCTCCGTGATGCGACTGCCGTCGGGCCGTGTGATCTCGGCGACCGCTTCGAGTAGGCGCGGCCTATAGTCGGTGTTCACGAAGGTGAAGGAGACGGTGTTGTCTCCCATGGTCAACGGCCCGAAGGCGTCGAGCGTGAGCGCCTCGATGGGGGCATCCGGAGCGTGCGGCTTGTCGCACGCGAAGGCCGCACCACGGGCGTTGCCGGATAGCTGCGCATCGTGGCTTATCATGGGCCACGGCAGCCGCGCCGCGTCGGCCTTGCCGTGCACCGTCACGCAGCGGACGAGGTGATCCTTCGACGTGAATACGATCTCGACTTCGCCGTCGTTGTCGATATCGCCCAGGGCAGGCGTGGTGAGGACCTCCGTGGCCGACGGGACGGACCATTGCTCCTCGCCGGACGCCGACAGGCAGAGGAGTCGCTTCGATCGCGAGCAGACGAGGATGTCGAGCTGCCCATCGCCGTCCACATCGCCGACACTCGGCCCCTGGACGACGCTGCCGGCGACGTCGGCCGTCCAGAGCGGCGCGCCGTTGCGGAGGCGATAGACGTTGCCGGGCCCGCCCTGGCCGCTGCCATCGCCGCAGACAATGTCGAGCGTACCGGTTCCGTCGAAGTCCACGAGGGCGAACGTGCTGGTCTGGTCGATGTGGTGCGCGCCCTTCCATCGCCATTTCTCCGCGCCGGTTGCGGCATCGCGGACGATGATTCGGAAGTCCTCGGTGGCGAAGACGACGTCAAGGCCGCCGTCGCCGTCGATATCGCCGACGGCCGGCCCTGAACGGCGCTCTCGGCGCGGCATCGGCTCGTTGAACGCCCAAAGGATCTGGCCTTCGCTGCTGAGGCAGGCCTCGGTGCCGGCGCCGAAGGTCACGTAGATGCGCATCGACCGCGAGGGCTCATGCCAGGCCACGGCTGGGATCCCCCGCACCTCGCCATCGCCCTGGTAGTGCCAACGCCCTGCGCCGCTGTCGTCGAGGCAATACACCGTTCCGCTATCCGAACCGAACACGACCTCGACACGGCCGTCGGAATCGATATCGGCCACCACCGGCCCGCTGTAGTCCACGGCATCGCCGAGGTGCGTGCGCCAGATCAGTTCGCCCTGGTGGTCCAGGCATCCGACAACGCCGCCCTTCGTGAGGAAGAAGACCTCACGCGCGCCGTCGCCATCGTAGTCGACAGCGGACGGTGTTGCCTGGATGCCGTCGGCGTTCCCATCCTCGACGCGGAAGTCCCAACGCAGTTCGCCCTGCCCATCGAGGCAGATCACCCGGCCGGCGCGCGACGCGGCGACGATGACCTCGCAGAGGCCGTCGCCGTCGAGATCGGCGATGATCGGCGAGGCGTAGATCTTGCCTTGCGAGTCGAACGCCCACTCAATCTCAGGCGTGGCAACGTTCATGAAGGCGGTCACAAGCAAGCCGACTAGCATAGCTTCATTCCCTTCCTCGGACGGTCAAGGCCATCATGGACTGTAGTAATTGTGCGTCATTTTGCTTCGTCGGTAATGCGGCGAGACCCACAGGCGGGCGTGGTCGGGATCCGGATTGGCGGTTTCATTGTGATACACGTGCAGCTCGCCGCTGCTGAGAACGATCATCTCCTCGCGCCAATCGCCGGACACATCCGCAACGTAGAATCGATCGGCTTTGTCGTCGAAGGTCTGAATGAACGTTCCCGCCATGGCGTCGAATACGGCCACGTCGCCCGAGGTGTGGCGTTCCTTGGCGGCGGCGAGTTGGCGAGGCTCGCCAGTCCAATCGATCGTGCAGATCACTTCGACGCCGGCCTCCGTCCAGGGGTCCGGTGCGACGGCATCCATCTCATAATGGCTGATGAGGTCGCCTTGGGCACCGAACACGAAGGGCTTCTGGTGCGTGTCAAACCGGCTCCGACACCAAACCTCGAGGCCGGGGCGATCCCCATCGAATTCGCCTACGGCTGCGTTTTGCGGTTCCCAATGCTGATAGTCCGTTTGCCACAACAACCCGTCGCCGTTGAACAGGAACACGCGGTTGCCGCCCTCGGTGTCGGTGCCGCCACCCTCCTCGAGCGCCACGACTTCGAGTCCGGCGACATCCGGCCGCACGTCCGCCACAAAGATCGAGTCCGTGTGTCCGCGCAAGGGAATCTGGTAACGCACGGCGCCGTCCGGGCCGAGGATCATCGGCCCGAGCACTTCGTCCTTGCCGTCGCCGTCGAGGTCGGCGATGCGCACGCCATTGTGTGCGCAGGCCAGGAAGTCGTCGCGTTGCCACAACGGTTCGAAGCTCGCCTTTCTGAGATCCCTCAGCGCGTAGGCCGCAACGTAGCGGCCCATCCGGTAACCGTCGGCGTTCGTTGCTTGGAGCAAGAGATCGCGATCTCCGCGCCCTCGAAAGTTCGCGACCACAAGATGCTCCCATCGCTGCGCGCCGTCCGGCACGGGCGGCGCGGCCGACCATTTCTCGGTGCCGACCGCGCCCGAGACGACGTGCAACACGCTGTCCTCCGTGAGAAAGAGCACGTCGGTGGCCTTGTCGCCGTCGATATCGGCTGCCTGCACGCCTGGGCCGTTGTGGCCTGGCAATCCTTCACGCTCCGACGAGCCTCCGACACGCACGTCCGTATCGAGTATCCACAACTTATGGCCGTCGTTGGCGTACGCGGCGACGTGGCCCGGAACCGTTACGAGGTAGTCCATCAGTCCATCGTTATCGAGGTCGGCGACGACGATGCCGCCGGCGCTGCTGTCGCCCGGTCCGGGAAGGTCCAGCGCGATCACGAATGGATTCGCCTCGTATTGCGGCCACGGCTCGACACCGGCTTTGTCGAAGCAGCCCCGCGTACCCATGGAGACGATGGCAGCAACGACGCCGAATCCGGCCAACGCCGTTCGCCCACCGTTTACGGAAGATCCTTGCCTGCTCATGGTCCCCTCTTTCGGACTAATGGCCCATGTTCCATCCCTTGACTACCAGTGTCGGCGTGGCGCCGCCGGCGTCCGCCTCGGCGAACCGCGCGGCGACGATCTTCTCGCTATGCGGCAGGATAGCGAAGTAGTTGTCGCTCCAATACGTGGGCGCGATCTCGAGACCGCCCTCGCCTTGCGTGAGCAGCAGATGCACCGCAAACGCCAAGTGATCCGACGGATTCCTGAGTGCGACGCGGGCCTCCGTCTCGCCGTCTACGGCGGCAAAGGCGACTTCGGACTCCAGCGCGACGGGCGGCAGTTGCTCGAGTGCCGTGAAGTCGGCGCCTGGTGCGAACTGCGTGAATTGCAGCCCGAGGATCTTCTTGGTTTCCGGCTGGGTCGAGAGCCAGTAGAGATTCTCGGAAACGCGCGTTCCGGCAGTCGTGTCGAGTGTGAGCAGCAGGAAGAAGGTCGTGCTGAGACCCGCCGGCTTCCCGATCGTGAACAGGCATTGCTTTCCGTCGGGATCGAGGTCGAGCGTCGTCGTCCTCGACCACATCTCGGTCATGTCGAAGTTACAGAGGACGGCGCGGGCCACGAGATCGGTGGCGGGCTCGACCCGGCCGTTGACGGCCCATATCGAGTCGTCGTCGTACGAGTATTGGATGTGGATCGGTTCGCAGGCCTTCTTTGCGCCGTAGTATGCCGCTGTGGCGACGAGATACCAGTCGATGTACTGCCACGTCGGCGAGGCGGGCCAGGCGGCGTCGTACTTCCACGTCGTGAGGCCCGTTGCGGAGTACTTGTTGCGGCCGTAGGCCTCGAACATGGCCCGCGCGCCGTTGTAGTTGATGGCAAGGCCCTTGCGGAAGAAGTCCTCGACATCCTTGGGCGGCCCGTAACGCGTGTCGATGTGCGCCAGCACGTCGCGGAAGTAGCCGCCGCCCTGCGTGACGGTGTGGAGCGACCACGTGTCGGTGAACGGCGGCCATAGGTCCTCCTCGGGCATCATACGGCGTGTGCTCTCGAGGGAGGCGAACACGCCGCCGATGCCGCCGGATTGGGCAAAGCCCCAGGCTCCCGTGGCCTTGCTGATGTAGTAGTGGGCGGGCCCGACGTGTTGCCAGGTGGCCATGCTGCCGGTTCGCGTGCCGCCGGTCCGGCGTCGCGTCACGACGACAAAGGTTCCCGAGTGCGGCTGGTAGGTGCGGTCGGGACAGTAATCGGCGATCTTCTGGCGGTAGGCGGCGTCGAGGCGTTTGGTGGGAAAGGTCTCATCGTGGCCGAGAAAGTGGACGAGACTGGGATGGTTTCGGATTCGGAGTAGCGTATCGTCGATACAGGCGATGGCGAGGTCCTCGTCCGGAATGCTGCGCCCGAAGAGTTGTTGCGTGACCATGACGCCGTACCGATCGCAGAGGTCGTAGAACTCATCCGTCTCGCGGATCGAGAATCCCTCGGACCGCAACATGTTGAGGCCGGCCTCCTTCGCGTAGCGGATGAGCGCCTCGTAACGCCTCGGCGAGAGGCGCAGCAGCATATCGCAGGTCATCCAGGCGCCGCCGCGGATGAGCACCTTGCGACCATTGATCATGTACTGACGCCACCCCTCGTCGTTGATGTACGTCGTCGCGTCTCGGATACCGAACCGGATGTCCGTCGCGTCGGACACCTGGCCGTTGACAAGACACTCGATGTGCGCGTCGTACAGTTCCGGCGATCCGAGTTGGCTTGGCCACCACACGCGCGGTTGGGCGATCACGAGCGCGGCGAAGTCGTCGTGCGTGAACGCTACGTCGCGCTGCTCGAGGGCGGCCAGCGTCACCTCTTGTTCGACGCGGCGCTCCTCGATGGTTGCCGCGAGCGTCGCGGTGACAGGGCAATCCGTCTTGTTGACGAGCCGCGCCGAGACGGTGAGCCGCGCCTCGTCGAGCCGAGGCACGCTCAACTTGGAGGCCACATAGGGATGCCGCACGGCCACCGGTCCCGTCGCCGTGAGGCATACCTTCTGCCACAGGCCCATGTTCAGATCCGGGGGCTGCGGATTGTGATCGTCCCAGCCGGTGGTGGCCTCGATCTGCTTCGTGCGGTAGTCCTTGTCCTCCACATGACCAGGGGCCGTCACCTCGATGGCCAGGGCGTTGCGTTGGCCAATCTCGATGAAGGGATCGACGTCGAACTCGAAGCGTCGGAACATGCCGACGACGTGCTGGTCATCGGCGACCTTGTGCCCATTGAGCCATACATTCGCGCGGTAGTTCACGCCGTCGAGGTGCAAGACGACGTGTTTCCCTGCGAAGGTCGTTGGCACGTCAAACTCGCGCCGGTACCACCACGAGGGATAGAACGGGCTTTCGGGCGCCATGGCGAGCCAGAGGCCGCTTCGATAGCCGGGGATCTTGGTGAGGTTGTCGCCGTAAAACGGATCGGGATATAGGCCATTGTCGACGAGGGCGGCCAGTACGGTGCGCGGCACGGCCGTCGTGTACCATTGGCCGTCGGCGAAACCGGCCGTGGACATCGCCTCGCCGGTAAAAGGTAAGGCCGCTGTGGATTGGAGTTGCCAGTCCTCATCGAGAGCCAACCGTTCGGCCGCGGCCGAGGCGCGCGCCCAACCGAGTAATACCGCGGCCAACACGATGAGCGTGAGTGCGCCGCGCAGCGCCATAGTATGCCCTCCCTTCTGCCCGATTCGGCGTTGTCTTGGGCGCATTGTGCACGCGCGGCCGCTGGGCGTCAACTGGGTGTCGGCAACGTCGCGCCGTTCGCAATGCCGTGAGCCTTTGAGGCATACTCCCAAGTCGAGCACGGGACGATCACGTCCTGCACCAAGGAAGCCGCCGTATGCGCCGCAGAACCATTCTCATCACCGGCACGACCGGCCGCCTCGGCTCGGCCGTCGCTCAAGCGCTGCACCGCGACCACGACCTGGTCCTTTTCGATATCCGCGAGCCACAGGATGCCGCCATCCGACAATGCGGCCGCCTCGGCGTGGGCTCGATCACCGATCGCGTCGCGGTCACCGCCGCGTTCGAGGGCGTCGAGACCGTTATCCATTGCGCGGCCATACCCGGCAACAGCACGCCCTTCGACGGACTCCTCGGCATCAACGTCGGCGGTACGGTCAACCTCCTCGAAGAGGCCGGCGCGCGCCCGGCCGTCGAGCAGTTCATCTTCATCTCGTCGATCTGCTACCACGGGGTTCTCGAACAGCGTGGCGCTGAGTTCATGCCGCGATTTCTGCCCTTCGACGAGACTCATCCCGCGCTATCCGTGAATTACTACGGCGGCGGTAAGGCCCAGGCCGAACACTGGTGCCGCATGTACGTCCGCCGATATGGGAAACCCGTCGTCGCCTTCCGGCCGGCGTGGATCGTGCCGACGGATCAGGAGGATATCCTCGAACCTCGGCCGGCGCCGGATCATCCCGCCCTCCTCGATTACGTGGCGTGCTCGGATCTCGTCGACGCCATCACGCGCGCGCTCGACTACGACCCGCCCGACGGGTTCGACCGATTCCTCGCCCACGCGCCCGACCAACGCTCGAGCACGCCCACCCTCGAGCTCCTCGATGCCCATTTCCGAGGTATCCCCGCCGACCGTGAACGACTCGCCGCGTGCGGCGGATTTGCCGCGTTCGTCGACTGTTCCCACGCCCGGGATGCCCTCGGCTGGCAGCCCCGCCTCCGCCGCGCCGGCGCGTAGAGGGCGACACAACGGCGCCGGATCGTTGGCGCGCGATGATCGTGCGTTTCCTTCGAGCCAAAGACGCGGGGTTGCTTCAGGATCATGGTTTGGTTTTCCATGAAGGATGAGACTGCCCAGAGAAGTCTTGAGCTTGCCCGCGAGGAGATCGGTGAAGGCCGGTGAACTTACGGCACACCGTGGCTAGACCTGGACGTCGAGACCTATCCGTTACTCCACCCCATGCGATTAGAGCATGTTCGGCACGAAGCATGGTTGGGTTTCGACGGTCTGTCTTCTGCTATGATTCGCTCTCTGTAACTTGAGTCAAGGAAAGGATGAACGATGGTGTACAGGCGTGTTCTTCTTGGTGTATGTGCCGTTACGACCTTCGCAGCGGTGGCCATGGCCGCGACCGACACGGTGCTGATTCTTCACACAAACGATCTGCACGACCACATTCGGTCCAACTACGATGGGATCGGGGGCCTGCCGTACGTGTCCGGCTACATCAAGAGCGTGCGGGCCGAGCGCCCGGATACGCTCGTGCTCGATGGGGGCGACGTCATGGAAAAGGGCGACATGTTGCCGTTCCTGACGAAGAGCACGGCGATGTATGAAGCGATCGCCCAGATCGGCTACGACGCGGGCGCGGTAGGTAACCACGATTCGACCTACGGTATCGACCACCTGCACGCCTGTGAGAAGTTGGCGGGCGGGATGAAGCTGCTGTGCCTGAACATGCTCGGAAGCGACAAGGAGCCCTGCTTCACGCCATCGGCCCTGTTTGACGTGGACGGTGTCAAGGTGGGAGTGATCGGTCTGACGGTGCAGCGCGGCACGAATGTGCTTCCCGTGGCGGCGTCGGGCAAGGCGCTGGCCACGGAGGCCGAACGGCTCGATCGGGAGGCGCATCTCATTGTGGCGGTGTGCCATCTCGGCTCGAAGGATTGCGCCGTACTGTCGGCGTTGGCGCCGAACGTCGATGTATTCATCTCGGGTCACACGCACGAAGTCATCCGCGAGACGAAGGCGGTGAAGGACACCGGCGCGGTCATCGTTCAGGCCGGGAATTACGGGAGTTATGTGGGCCGTCTCGAACTGACGATCGATCTCGATAGCGAGGCGATCGTTCAGCGCGATGGCCGCCTTGTCTCGCTCGAACACGATACCGCGCCCTGCGACACCGAGCTGGCCGCCTGGATCCTCGAACGCGAACGGATGGTATGTGCCGACGCGCCGAGGGTGGTCGCGTGTTCGAATCGCTCGCTGAGCCATGCCGAGTGCGCGCGGCTCGTGGCCGCCGCCTTACGCGAACGCGGTGGAGCGGAAATCGGTCTGTGTCATGCGAAGACGATTGTGCGCGAGGTGTTGGTGGAGGGCGAGGTGGATGTAAACGCGTTGTTCCGCACGGGAGGCCAGAAGGGTTACGACCTCGTTTCGGTGGGTCTGACCGGATCGGAGATCGAGCAGTACTTTGTGCACAGCATGACGGAAAACAAGGGATGGAGTCAGTGGGTGGGTTTCCGCGCGCGGATGGAGGGTTCGGGTGCATCGAGGACCATGGCTACGAACCTTGAGCCCGACCGGGTGTATTCGGTGGTATTGACGGCTCGCGAGTGGACCGATCACATGGCGCCCATGCTCGACAAGGCGGCGAAGACCGCCGGGAATCCGCCCCCCACAGCGCGTCGGAGGCCTTGCGATTTCACGTTCATCGATGCGCTCAAGGCCTATGCCGAGAAGCTGACGGCCGCCGGCATCGCGTTGGACGCGGACGAAGATCGATTGGCAAAGGAGAGCGAATTGCCCGCCGGATGACCGGGACCGGTCCGCCGCGCCTGTTCATTCGAGAGGCTCGAAAACGATGTTGCGGATGGCCGCCGTGGTTCGCCAAGAGGCAATGCCGAGCGGCCGCGACGGCTCCATCTCGTGGCGAATGCCGACGACGCGGCCTTCAATCGAGACGTCGATGAGCGATTGGCCGTCGATCCACGCCTGAATCCGCTTGGCGGTCACGCGCAACCGAATGCGGTACCAGCGGCCGTTTTCGAAGGTCATGTACTGTGTCGTGTCGTTGCTGGCGGCATCCTCGTAATCGAGGCTGGACAGTCCGACCGTGCCGCCATGCCAGCCGCCGACGATGAGCGTGCACGGCGCGTCGTTGACGGGAAAAGTGAGGCCGCAGAAGAAGTCATCGCCCTCGACACGCATGGCCTCGAGCCGGATTTCGTAGTTCATGCGCGCCGGCATGTCGCGCCATCGCGCGCCAGTGAGATCGCGGCCGGCCTCAAGCACGAGCGTCCCGGCCTCCACATGCACCCGCCCCGGATCGGAGAACTCCGCTGGCTGCCACGTCTCGAGCCACGAAGGGTTCCCATCCTCCGCCGCAATCTCCGTGTCGAGGGATGAACATGCCGCAAGAAGCACGGCAGTAACGGCCAGGAATGACGCGGCGGCCCGGACGCTCCTCGGCTTCATACCGGAGTTCCTCGCCGGTTACTTGTGGTAGGTCCCGTTCGACTCGACGCGTTTTTTGAGTGCTCGCACGACACCGCCGAGATCGCGGTTCATGAGGAAGTCCTCGATGAACTTCGGAACCGACATGCCGGTGTCCGTGTTCAGGCTGTATACGACAACCGTTCGCTTGTCGCCGTGCTCGAGCAAGACCCACGTGCCGGTCGTGTCGCGGATGTCGTTCTCCTTCGATGTGTCCAGTTTCCAGGCGAACTTCCGCTCGGTACCCACACGGTATTGCAGGACGTGATAGCGCACCGTTTTCCAGACCACCTTGAGCGTAAAGGCCAGATGATACACGCCCTCAGCATCCTGCGTAGACTCGAGGGCGGTGACGTGCGGCATGAACTCTGGATAGGTCTCGAAGCGGATCAGGTAGTCCAGAACCGTGTCGGCCGGCGCCTCGATGAGGCCGGTGACGACGCCCTCGCCCGAGGTGTTGCCCTCGGCGTTCTTCTCGCCCTTCTTCGTGACAACCAACTCGCCGGCCTCAAGACGCGCCATCGTGTCGGCGGGGAGTGCCCGCGTGGCTTCGGTACCTTCCTCCGCGGCCCATGCGCCCGCCGAGACCGCAACCAGTGCCACTCCAAGGACAAACAACCCGTGTCTGACCATGACGATCTTCCTGTAGTCGCATACCGAGCCTATCGCCGTTCAGAACCGCCAAGAGCGTACTCCGGGCCGCCAAGAGAATGCAATGAACGCTGAGACACTGTTACCATCGGATCTTGAGACGGCGCAGATTACCTCAAGGAGGGACGAGAACCGTGGGACGTATCGCTCGACCCTGGGATCGCATTCATCGGGCACTCTTCGTCGCGCTGGCCGTCGGTCTTGGCTGGGGCATACGCGGCGATTTCGGCCATCTCTTGGGCGCCATGTATCCGGGCGCGGCGCTTGGACTCGGATTCGCTTTCGTATCCGGCCAGCGGAATGCGTTCCGATGGATGCCGCTCCTGGGCGCGCTTGGCGGTCTCGGCATCTCAACGGGCGGTGCCATGAGCTACGGCCTGCTCCACGGCTACGCCAAGGCCGACTCTTTCGTCAACTATTCCTACGGTTTCTTCACGCTCTTTCTCGAGGGCGGGGCGTGGGGGTGCTTCGGCGGCGCGCTGATCGGCCTGGCCCTGGAACGCAAACGGATCACCGCCACGGAGTTCGCAAGCATGGTCATCACCGTCTTGCTGGTGGGCGCGGCCGGGTACGGGCTGGTCGTGGGTGTCCTCGGCTTCCACATTAATCCGGAGCGCTCGGACTTGACTATCGGCTTCACCGGCGGCGTGGCGGGCCTTTTCCTGTGGCTTGCGCTGAGCCGGTACCGCTACACGCTCAAAGGTGCCCTGTTCGGCTACGTGGGGTTCGGCCTCGGTATGTCGCTAGGCCGGCTCTTGGCAAACATCAGCTATCTCCAACCGCTGAACGTCAACCACTGGAACATCATGGAAGTGAGCTGCGGCCTCATCGGCGGATTCGTTTACACCTATGGCATGCTCGGCCGCGAGTTTCCGAAACTCCCCGAAGAGGACGGCCATTCGCTGTTGAGTGTCTACGGCGCGTTCTACGTTATGGCCGGGATTCCCCTCGCCCATCGCATCATTCGTGTCCCCGCCGCCGAAAAGCTCGACCAGTGGACCAAGACCCTCGAGTCCTACGGCTATGCCAACGCCAGCGACCTCAGTGCGCGCACGATGCATGCCCTTCACGTCGTATGCGTCTTCGGCGTCTTGGGCGCCGTCGTGTGGTTCTGTCTTCACCGCCGTGACAAGCACCGGTTCGCCGCCTTTCCCATCCTCTTCTTCTCGCTCCTCATGCTCCTGATCCAGAATCTCAACGCGCTGTATCTCTACTATCCTCGCCAACCGCACACGATCAACATGCACACCGTGTTCTGGATCCTCTTGGGCCTAATGGCGCTCTACGCGCTGTTCGTGAAACAGCGGCCCTTGGTGGAAACGGACGATGTGTGCGAACGCGTGCCCTGGCGACGCGCGGTGGTCGGCGCCCTCGCGGCCTACGCGCTCATCGTAATCGCGGCCTCATTCGTGAACGGCGAAGAGACCATGCGCAGCGCCTGCACGCGGTTTCCCGTGTGGTCGTGGCAAGACGGCCCGCCGCCCGGAGCCAAGTGACGCATCGTCGGGCCACGATTCGTCTTTGAACCGGCTGGCGGATTTCGGGCACGATGGCGCCTCGCCGCTGTATCGGCGCGAGCAAGGAGAGCAGGCTCATGCGCGCAGTCGGATGTGGATGCATGATCGTAGGAATGTTGGCGATGGCGGGCTGTCCGGCTTCGGCCGACGACGTCGTGGTCGATTTTGATGGCGAACACCTACCGTCGAATATGAAGCAGCACCATGCTGCCGCGCGGATTGTGCCTTTCGAAGGCCGCCGGGCCATGCAAGTCGATTTCGCTGTAGTCGACTGGCCGAACGTGCTCTTCACGCCGCCGCACGACGTCTGGGACTGGAGCGACTATGCCGGGCTCAAGGTCGCGTTGTACAATCCGACCGACGTGTCCGTATCCGTGTGTATACGCGTCGACAATGACGGCGCGGACGGCGCTAACCACTGCAACACGGCATCGACGTGCGTGCCGCCCCGCGAGCATGTTTCTTTCGAGTGCCGGTTCAACACGGGTGATGACGACACGCTCTGGGGCATGCGGGGCGTGCCGGTGCGCGGGCCTGTGCCAACGGGATCGATCCTGGATACCGGGCGGATCGTGGCCTTTCAGGTCTTTCTGCCGCGACCGAGCGATCCGCATACGCTGATCCTGCAGGAGGTCCGCCTGTTCGGCCAAGGCGGCCCGCTCGGCGAACGGGTGCCAATGCCTTTCGTCGATCGGTTCGGTCAATACAAACACAGCGACTGGCCCGGCAAACTCCACAAGGAATCCGACTTTGCTCAACGCCGTGCCGCCGAGGAACGGGAACGGGCCGCACGTGCGGCCGTTCCGGGCCGCGATCGTTTCGGCGGTTGGGCCGACGGCCCGCAACGCGAGGCGACGGGGTGGTTCCGCACCGAGGCGATCGACGGTGTGTGGTGGCTGGTTACGCCCGACGGCCACTTGTTCTTCTCGAACGGTGTCGATTGCGTCGGGACCTGGGAGCGGACCTGGGTCACGGGCCGCGATACGTGGTTTGAGTGGTTGCCGAAACGCGACGATCCCACGTACGGCCCGCTTTTCTCCGAGCAGTCCGGCGCGCACAGCATGGCCGATCCCATCGGGGGGGCCGGCACGACGTTCACCTTCTACGGCGCGAATCTCATCCGCAAGTACGGCGACGCCTGGGCCGACCGGTGGCGGGAGAGTGTCTATCAGCGTCTCCCGGCCTGGGGATTCAACACCATCGCGAATTGGTCGCAAGGCGATGTGCTCGAAAACAGTCCGATGCCTTTCGTCGGTAGTCTTGGCTGCTGGGGCGATGTGCGCGAGATCGAGGGCGCCCAAGGCTACTGGGGCCGCATGAAGGATGTCTACGACTCGAGCTTCCGTGAGTGCGTCGACGCGAGCGTCGCCGCGGGTACGGCCAAGTACCGCGACACCCCCCTCTGCATCGGATTCTTCTTCGACAATGAGTTGTCGTGGGAGACCGTCCGCCGCGGCGTGCTGGAGAGTCCGCCGGATCAGCCGGCTCGGATCGCGTTCATCGATTGGCTCAAGGCGAAATACGACACCATCGAGACCCTCAACCGAGCCTGGGCCACCGATGCCGCCGACTGGGAGAGCCTGCGTGCGCCGACCGAGGAGAACGAGGCGTGCCGAAACGACCTCGACGAACTCGAGTACGCCTTTGATCATCGCTACTTCGACATTGTCAACGCGGCGTTCAGAGCGCATGCGCCCCATCAGCTCTACCTGGGCTGCCGCTTCTCGAGTACGCCGGCCAACGCCGTCCGTGCCTGCGCCGACGTGGCCGACGTTTTGAGCTTCAACCGGTACGAGCGCCGGATCAAGTGCACGGACTATACCGATCTCGGCAAACCGGTCATGATCGGCGAATTTCATTTCGGCGCGCGGGATCGCGGTATGTTCCACACGGGCCTTGTGCCGACCGAGGATCAAGCCGAACGCGCCCAGTGTTACGCCGAGTACGTCGGCGCCGTGGCGGATTGCCCCGCCTTCGTCGGCTGCCACTGGTTTCAGTACATCGACGAGCCCATCACGGGCCGCTGGTTCGATGGAGAGAACTACAACATCGGCTTCCTGGACGTCACCGACACGCCGTATCCCGAGCTGGTCGAGGCCGCGAGGCAGATCCACGGCGAGGTGTACACGCGCCATGCGGCGGCGAAGTAGCGCGCGATGGACACCTTCAAGCACTTCGGTATTCGCGCGGCCACCAACGCCGACGCGCCCGCGATTCGCGGCCTCGTCTTCGGGGTGCTGGCCGAGTATGGCCTCGAACCCGATCCCGCCGGTACCGATATCGACCTCGACGACATCGAGGCCGGATACATGGCTCGTGGCGGATGGTTCGAGGTCGTCGAGGACGCGGACGTTCTTATTGTAGGTAGCGCCGGACTCTACCCCCTCGATTCCTCTACGTGCGAATTGCGGAAGATGTACCTTGCGCCCCAGGTGCGCGGCCTTGGCCTGGGCAGGCACCTCATGGAACGCGCCATGGCTGCGGCCGTCGCCCTCGGCTTCCATCGCATGGTGCTCGAAACCGCCGCCGTGCTTGTTGAGGCTATCGCCTTGTACCGGCAGTACGGTTTCCGTCCTTACACGCCCGAGCACCTCGCCGCGCGCTGCGACCAGGCCTACGAGCGCCGGCTCCCGTAGAAAGGGGCCGCGGACACCCTGGACCGGCGTATGCAGGAATGGCCTCTATCCATGAGGTTCTCATCGTTCATAGCCTGCGCGTGCCGACAGTCCTGGTCACCCATGAAGGTTGGCCCCGATCCAGGCGGCGTGTCCTCAGAAGTCGTCCGAGGGGTGAGACATGGGCTTCCACGTGAGGATGGTGGCCGACTGGTCGTGCTTTCGGAACACCAGTTCGTGGCCCTCGCGGAGGTGGAAGTAGTTGGGTGAGTTATCGTGCGCCAGCATGGCCGGGCCCCGGGTGACGCGCAGTCGAACGACGGCGCTCTCCGGCACGATCACGTGGTTCGTGTGCTCGGTGGTGTTTTGGAAGGCGAGGCCGATGCCGGCGTGGAAGACGCCTCGCGTAATATGACTGAAGTAGGCCGTACTGCCGAACGGCGTGCTCACAACGAATCCGTCGCCGAGGACTTCTCGGCCTTGGTTGTACGGTTCCTCATCGAGCCACAACACGAACCGCACGGCCGAGTTGATCCGACCCATGTGCATGTTGAACTCGTTCATCGCGGTGAGCAGGAACGCCGGATCGGCCTGCGTGGTGTGCCGTACCGTACACTGGACCTTCAGATATTTCGCCGGCACCAATTCCCCGCGCGCCATCCGCTCGATCACGGCCTCCGGAGGATGGGCAATGCAACGATTGCCTCGTCGGCTATTGCGAATGGGCACTTTCGGCACGCCGGGCCACTGCCGTTCCGCGGACAGCAAAGTGCCATCGCCCCCGTAACACACGATGACATCCGGTTCTTCCTGGACTATCCGGAGATCGCCATACTTGGTCACGATGGGGCGCAGGGCGTCCACTGCCGCACCGAACAATTGTATCTTCATCGGATCCCTGGCCCATCCCTTGCCAACGGACGCGCCGGCTCCGGCTGGCCCACGGCTGTTTCCTCGGCCCGGACTCCCGAAAGGTCGCACGCGGCCGCCGCCCCGGCCTAGTCCTCCGCGGCGCCCTCCGCCAGGTCTTGCTCGACAAACGTCTCGATCGCCTTGCGGTCGGCCTCGCTCAGTTTCGTGAACAGAATCGCCACCTTGTAGTGCTCGTCGCCCGACTCGTGCGGTTCGCAACGAACCACGATTCCCTCGCACTCAACCTTGTAGCGCTTCGGCTTGGGCAAGACCAGCGACATACTCATCTTTGTCATGAGGGGCACAGGCTTCGCCGTGTGGCACAACACCCCGTTCGAGCTGATGTTGTTCACGTGGTTCAGAATTCCAAGCCCGGCATCCTCCCGGACCGGGAACCCGCTTCGGCTCCGGCTGTAGCGCCGCCGTTCCGTACCGTCGTGTCCCATCCGCAGTCATTCCCTCATCATGGCCCTTCAACCCACGCGTTCCGAAGTACGCTCCGGCATAGCCAATCCCACATCAACCGTGCCGCCATCCGGAACGCCAACCCCGGAACGTCCCAGCATCATACCCTAGAGATCGCATGAATGCAATGCCCCACCCAAAGAAGGGAAGCCGTGCCTCATTCCGCCCCGGTCCCTTGTGGATGCCGTTAGGACTTGCCGGCATTATCCCGGCTACTTCCGGGTGCCCTTGGCGTCGAGGACCTTCGTGCCGCCGCCGCTGAGGGCCTTGCGCACGGCGAAGTAGTCCTCGCGCGCGATCGTCTTGCCCATAGCGCCGGCCGCTTCGGCGATCTGGTCGGGCGTCTTGATGCCGCACACGGCGACGTGGATGGCGGGATGCATCAGCGTCGCGGCCAAGATGAGCTGGTAGACTGTGAGTCCGTAGCCCTCGGCCATGGGCCGCAGGCTCTGAACGCCCGCGCAGAGCAGCTTGAATCGCTCGCCCTGGAAATCCGGATGGAACTGTCGGAAGTCGTCGAAGGTCTCGGTACCCGTGTACTTGCCGGTGAGCAGGCCTTTGTGCATCGGCGAATACACCATCACGCCGATGTTCTCGCCTTGGCAGTATGGCAAGAGATCGCCTTCGCCGGCAGGATCTACGAGGCTGTACGGCGGCTGGACCACCGAGTAGTCGGCGAAGCGCCGCTGGGCGCGGAGTTGCTCGACGGTATGATTACTCACGCCGATGACGCGGATCTTACCTTGATCGCGAAGCCTCTCGAGTGTCGCGGCCACGTCGGCCAGCGGCGTCAGTTGATCGTAGAAATGAAGGAGGCAGAGGTCGATGGTCTCGATGCCGAGTCGTTTGAGCGACGCCTCGCAGCGCTCGGTCAGATAGGCCGGCGACAAATCCGGATACCGCGACGCGTCGGGATTGAAGTGGTTGAAGAACTTCGTGGTAACGACGAGTTCATCTCTCGGAAGATCGCGCAACGCCTCGCCGAGCACCGTTTCCGCATAGCCGTCGCCGTATGCGTCCGCCGTATCGAAGAAGTTCACGCCCACGTCCACCGCCCGGCGCATCGCTGCCAATGCCGCCTCCTTCGACTGCTCGCCCCAGAATCGCGGACTCAACTGCCACGTGCCGAAAGCCACCGGTGATACCGACAATCCGCTGCTGCCTAACGTAACGCGTTCCATGGATTCATCTCCCTCCGCGCTATCATTGCGACGCGGAATGCTCGTTTTCCTCACCGGCCAAGCAGCATGTGCGTGAGGAAGCCCGCGGCGAAGCACAGGCCGCCGAACGCCAACGCGCCGAATACGGCCAGTAGCGTTCGTCCGTAGCGGTCCAGGAACCGACGGAGCCGCGCGCGGGCCATCTTCTTGGGATCCGGATGGATTCGCGCGAGAATGGCCGTGATATTGTCTTTGCCGCCGTGCGCATTGGCCAAATCGATGAGGCGCTGGACGATATCTTGAGCCAGGCCGCCGGCCTTGAGTTCGGCGAGGATCTCGGCGTCGCTGATCATGTTCACGAGTCCGTCGGAACACAGCAGCAACAGGTCATCGGGCACCGTGTGCCAGGCGTAGACGTCGCCGTCGACCTCCGATTGTGTGCCGAGCGACTTCGTGACCAGGTTACGCCGGTGATCCGCCTCGGCCTCGTCGCGCGTCATTACGCCGAGGCGCACCTGCTCGTCCACCCACGAGTGATCCTCGGTCCGGGCAATGATCTCGTCGCCCCGGATATGGTACGCGCGCGAATCGCCGACGTTGACGATGTGCGTCTTCGTTGGCTCGACGAGGGCGGCGCAGAGGGTGGTGCCCATGGGCCGGCCATTCTTGACAAGATCCACGTTTGTTTGGTGGATGCGCTCGTTCACGAGGCGCACGCGATCCTCGAGCAAGGCATGCAGTTGCGCGTCGGGCGACTCCGCCTCGGGATCCTCCTGTGGCCGCGGCTCGAACAAGATATCCCGGAAGTGAGATACGGCCAGTTTGCTCGCCATGTCGCCGCCGATGTGGCCGCCAAGTCCATCCGCGACAATGAGTAGCGCGCCTTGCCGGATCAAGGCGAGATCCGGTGTGTCCTCTCCGAAGACGCCGAAGTGATCCTCGTTCTTCTTTTTGCGTCGTCCAATGTCCGACAGTGCGCCGATGTCCAGTTGCATTGCCCGTCACCTCATGCGCCGTGACGGTACCAGATCCCCGGCCGGCACGGCAACCGCGAGACGCACCGCATTCGCATGGACGGCGTCCAGCGCCTATACTGGGCCGGTGACAATCGGGAGGATGCGCGCGATGAAACGGTGGGTTCTGGTGGTCGGTGTGGGGATCTGTTTGGCGATGGCACATACGGAGGAAATGCCGGGCGACGCGGAAACCGTCTCGACATGGTCGACGGGGCTCCGGATCGGCGGCGCCGGCGGTGTGTATTTGTTGGCATCCCCTGGCGACCTGTGGATTGACGTCGAGAAGTGCGATCTCAACCGGACGAGCCGGGCCACGCACCTCCGGGCGATCCTCGTCGGGCCGGATCGTGAGGTGCTCGACGAGCAGTGGCTCTCCGACGATGGCCGTGCCAAGGGCAGCGGCCCTGGGCCGGTTCAGCGGGTCCGCCTCGCCGCGTCCGTGCCGCGCACCGGCATCTACGCGCTGAACCTCACCGTTACGGAAGACCGCTATGGCGAAGACTACGCTTGGGGATTCGCCACTAACTGCCCGCGCTACCTTGTCGAGACCTCTCGGGGCCATCGCGACGCCCGCCACGAAGAGCCCCTTGTGCTTCTCCATCCCGACGCCGCCGGCGACGTATGCTTTTTGCCGCCCACCGGCGAGGTGGCTATCGAGGCAACGGGACTGCCGGCGGGCGGCGGCCCGCTCGCGCTGTATGACGCGGACGGCCAGGAAATCGGCGCGATATCCGTCTCCGATCAAGGCGAAGCCTCGGGGCGCCTGGCCGCGGACATGCCTCGCGAGGCCGTGCCGTGGCGACTCCATTTCCCGAAGTTTGCCGGAGTGATCCGAATCGATGGCGTTACGCGCTGGGAGGCCGGCGCGCCCTTCGAGGACCTTTCGTTATGGACGCCCCGGCTCGAGTCCTGGTTCGCCTTCCACGAGAACCGCTGGCTCATCACGCCGTACAGCCGAACGGTCTACGCCGAGGCCGGCGTCGAGGGCTCGGTGGCCTTTCGCGTCCATAACAACGGCCCGGTCGAGAAGGAGGTGGCGCTGACACTCGAGTTTCCCGGCGAGCCGTGGCCGGTCGAACTCGAGGTGAAGCAGGTCACCTTGGCGCCGGGCGAGTCGGAGTCCGTGCGCGTCCGGTACCGCGTGTCTGCCGAGGGCGACGCATGGGCGTGCCACGTGCGCGCGACGCCGAACGACGACAGCGGCGTCACCACGTTCTCGACGCTCCGGTTGCGGCGCGGCACGGCGCCTGCCGCCGAGCCTCTTGTGCCACCGCTTGTCCTCGAACCATACCGACACGAGAATGAGCTGTTCGGATATCTGCCGCAGTATCCGTGCTCGAATCAGGTGTACTTCGACCTGAAGGGCGCGCCGGTCGTGTGTGCGGACACCGGTGTGGCCGTGTGGCGCGATGGGGCCTGGACCGAGGTGACCGCCGCGACGCGGGAAGGCACGGCCGCCGGCATCCGCCTGCGGTCGTCGAAGGCTGCTTTCGATAGCGCCAACGACGTGTACCTCATCGGCGAGCAAAGCGACGCGTCCGTGTTGCTCCACGGCCCTCACGGCGGCGACTCCCTCGTCGCGTATCCCATCCCTGGGAAGGGCCCCTTCGACATTGAGCAGTTCTCGGGACACAACGTGCCGGACGGGCCGCCGCCCTTCGTCCGATTCACGCTGACCGCGACGGATCCCAAGGTGTTCTGGCGTCGAGTACACGATCTACACCTGTTCCTTCCGGAGAAGGCCTCCGATGGCGCCATATCCATGGGCGAGCCGATATTGCTTTCGAAACAGTGTATCGGTTTCTCGGCGCATTCCGGCATCCCCTCGGCGATCGTCTCGCGCGGCACGAACGTGCACGTCATTTGGGGCGAAGCAACCGACCCGGAGGAGAAGATCCCCGGCGTGCCCACGTTTGTGGCTACCTACGACCGCGGGACCGGCATACTGTCCACGCCGGCGCTGATCGGCTACGGCCCACCGGCCAATGATGTCCACAACACCCCGTGCATTACCATGGACAGCCAAGGGTACCTTCACGCCCTCGTGGGCACGCACGGCCGAACGTTCCAGTATGCGCGATCCCTCGAACCGAACAACGCCGCCGGCGGTTGGACGGAGGCCGAAGACCTCGGCCCGGACCTGCGCCAGACCTACGTGGGTCTCGTTTGCGATCGCGATGACACGCTGCATGTGGCGTTCCGGCTCTGGCGGGAGGACAAGGCGTATTTCCCGGCCAGTCACTACGCGTGCCTCGCCCACATGAGCAAGCGGCCCGGCGCGCCCTGGTCTGAGCCGCGCCTGATCATCGTCCCGCCCCTCTCCGAATACAGTGTCTACTACCACCGGCTCACCATCGATCGCGCCGGCCGGCTCTTCCTCTCCTACGACTACTGGTCGACCTTCTGGTTCTACCGGATGGACCACGTCGGAAGTCGGCGCGCTCTGATGATGTCGCCGGATCAGGGCGTCACGTGGAAGCTCGCCACGCTCGAGGATCTGATACCGTAAACCACAATGCGTCCGGATACCGTCACCAACGGCTGAGACAGCACCAAGAGGAATTGCCCATGCCGAAATGGAAACGCATCTGGCTTATCGCGCTCGCCCTAGGCGCATCGGCCGCCGGTGAGTACATCGTCAAGACCGATCCGCTTCCGGATCGGTGGTTTCTCACCCCCGAGGTGTGGCCGAATCCTTGGGAGAATTGGCAGATCCGAAATGGCGAGATCGTTTCCCTCTACGCCACGCCCGGCCGCCCCATGACCATTCACCACCTCACCCATGCGCTCACGGACACCGCGGCCCCAGCCTCGATGCGCGTCATCCTCCATCGCATCGGCGACAAGCAGGGTTCGGCCGGATTCGTCGTCGGCATCCGCGTCCACGATCCCATCGACGACTACCGCAGCCGGCTCCTCTTTGGCGAAGGCTTGTTCGTCGGAGTCAGCACCAAAGGCGAACTAATCATCGGTTCAAATGTCCGAACGAATCTGGCCCCTGCGGAAGGCTGGGACATGTCGAAAGAACCGAGTATGCTCTTGGCCCTCGACATCGTGCCGGACGACCAGGGCCTGTTCACCCTTACGGCTGCGGTGTCCGATGTCGTCAGCGGCGACGTGCTCGCCACGGCCGAAACGAAGGGCGTGCCCGCCGAACGCCTCATCGGCAACGTTGCGCTCGTGGCCGGCCTGCCAAAAGGGCTCTCGCATTGCGCCGAGGAGGCGTTGTGGGCTTTCCACGACTGGCGCCTCGACGGCCCGAAATTTGCGATTTGTCCCGAGCGAAGCTTCGGCCCCATCCTCTGGTCGCAATACACGCTCTCGAAAGGGATCCTGAAACTCACGGCGCAAATGGCGCCGATAGGCCCGCTTGATAGCCAAACCGTTGCGCTCCATCTCCAGCGCAACGGAACGTGGGAACGGGTTGCCACCACGCCCATCCAAGCCCTGAGTTGGACGGCCGCCTTCCGTATCGAAAACTGGGACGATACCGCCGACACGCCGTACCGGCTCACCTGGATGCAGCAATCCGCGGGCCTGGAGCCGCAGGAGTATTCGTGGGAAGGCCTTATCCGCAAGGATCCCAAGAACAAAGCTGCAATCCGATGCACCATCCTCTGTTGCTTCATGGATTACCTGTTCCCGAACCGGTGCGTAGCTGAGAACGTGGCGCGCCAGGATCCCGACCTCTTGGCCTTCGTCGGCGACCAGATTTACGAGAGCGTCGGTGGCTGGGGTATTCTGCGCACCGGGGCCATCGACCGCATGTGTGTGAACTACCTCCGCAAACTCGCCTTGTGGGGCTGGAGCTTCCGCGAGCTCACGAAGGACCGGCCGACGGTTATCATGCCCGACGACCACGACGTGTACCAGGGCAACCTTTGGGGGGCTTCCGGCCAGTGCATCCTCCTCGATACGTGGCAAGGCCCCAGCGGCTACGGCGACAGCAAGAATGACGGGAGTGTCGGCGGATACGTTCAGCCCATCGAATTCGTCAAGGCCGTCGAGCGAACGCAGACCTCGCATCTGCCCGATCCCGCCATCACGAAGACTTTCGAGCAGGGCCTCACCGCCTACTTCACCGCCATGACCTACGGCGGTATCGGATTCGCCATCCTCGAAGACCGGAAGTTCAAAACGGGCCCCCAGCAGATCGCTCATCGACACAGCGGGCCTCGTCCCGACCACATCACCGAGCCCGGCATGGCCGAACTCGTGAATGATCCCAGCGCGGATCTCCTCGGCAGCGACCAGTTGGTCTTCCTCCGAACGTGGATCGGCGATTGGCACGGTCAGGCTATGAAGGCGGCTATCTCGCAGACCGTCTACTGCGGGGTGGCCACGCACCACGGCACCTACGACAACTACCTTCTCGGCGACATGGACTCCGGCGGATGGCCCCAGGCGGGCCGCAACCGCGCCATCGACATACTCCGCCGCGCCGGCGCCGTCTTGCTCGCCGGCGACCAGCACCTGCCCACCATCGTCCGTCACGGCATCGAAGAGCCCGGCGACGGCATTGTGAGTGTTGTCACCCCCGCCGGCGCTACCGGTTACCAGCGCTGGTGGCTGCCCGAACGCATGGGCATTGAGCGAATCAGTGGCGGCAGGCATGACGCACGGCCTGACACCGGCCTCTATCGCGACGGATTCGGAAACCTCATCGACGTCCTTGCCGTCGGCAATCCACCGCCGACCTTCGGCGAGGGCATCAGCCGCGAGCAGATGGGCAAGGAGAAGTGCGCTGGCTGGGGAGTCGTCGATTTCGACAAGAGCGTCGGCGCGATTCGCGTCCAGGCCTGGCGCGTACGGCCCGGCCTCAACGTCGACGCATCGCCACGCCGCGACGATCAGTTCCCCGGCTGGCCGCACGCCCTCAACGTGTCCGATTGTTACGGCATTACCGCGCCGAAACTCGCGCCCATCGAGCGGGCCGCCGTACCCGGCGCTGACGCCGGCGAGACCCCGCCCCTTGTTCGCGTGACTGACCAGGCCGGTCACCTCATTTCCGCTGGCCGGATCCTCGGCCCCTCCTACACCCCCACCGTTTATGGTCCCGGCGACTACACCGTCGAAGTTCTTTCCCCCAAAGACGATGTGACCATGCTTTTGAAAAGGGGACAGACTACGAATTAAGCTATATGTGTCCAGGTGATGGGTGAGCGGTTTCGCTGATCCAGGATGGATCCATGACATGAACCCTGTTGACCGGATTCACATCCGTACCACGTTGACAAGGGGGTAGTTCTTCACTATACGCCACTCTTCCTCCGTGCGGAAAACTGAACCCTTCATGCCATTGGGCTTGCGAATGCCCCCGGCCAAGAATCCTCCCGTTTTCGCCTCTTTAAGGATCCAAACTGCGGAAGCTGGGGTAGCGGCGCAGGTCCGGGGCCGCCCTCGTGACCACCGTCTTCTCCGAACCGGGCTCGCGTGAGACCGTCACTCGGCTGGCGAGTCGATTCCGCGAAATGCTATTGCCTGGAACTCTCGCGCATCTGATCATCCCGAGAACTCGCCGGTGATGGCGAGGATGACGCCGGCCAGTGCCGACCCAAGGCCGATGGCCAGCGCCAAGGCGTACAAGGCGAGTCCGGCTTGAACCACGCGCCGGAGCGTCGCATCCCATCGGTTTCGGAGAGGCAACCCGGCCAAGACGGCCAACGGGACCAGCAATACCAGTACCAACAGGAGCAGGTCGCCCGCATTGGGATCGAGCCAGCCCCACGCGCCCAGAACCGGCGGGCCCTTCTCGAGAAAACGTTCGTAGAGGTAGGCAAGCAACGCCAGCGCCCCTCGACTGCCGACGTGCAACGCTACGGTGCCGGCGATCACACCAACCAGACTTCTGGCCAAGGCGAGCTTCCGGATGGGCGGCACGTCGTCGCGGTCAGCCGTGAGATACATCTCGGCGTAGAGACCGATATAGGCGATGAGGGCCAGCGGCCCTGTGACCAAGCCCAGCAGCACGGCCGCGGCCCGAATGGTCTTCGAACTGCGGTCCGTGTACTCGGCGAGGCCGCCGCACACGCCCAACCAACGCGCGTCTTGGGTCGATAAACGGAGTCGCTGCGTAGGCTTGCGGGCCTCCCGGGCGCGCGCGGCCACCTCGGCCGGCTCGCCGAAACGGCGGAGCAGATCGATGACTTCCTCGTCCGTGAGTGTTCGGTCGGAGACCCGGTCAAGCTCCTTGTGGATGTAGGTCTTGAGTCGTAGAAGAAAACCGGTGCGCGCCTCATCCGAGGCATTTCCCAGTCCGTCCCCCACTTGGCGCAGGTACTGGTTCACAAGGAGCTGTTGCTTCTGTGTCAGGTTCATCCCATTCCCCAGAACGGTGGCCCGACATGGCCCGCATGCCGCGATGCCTACCAGACTACGGGATCTTGACCCAGGCGTCGGCTACGCACGCATCGCCGAGTTTCTTGCCGAGGCCGGTACGCTTGAAGGCCTCGAGCCGCTCGCCCGCGGGCGGCAATTGGAATATCTCGCCCGATTTAGCTCGTTCGAGCCGCTTGTCGGCGTAAATCTGCTCGACGGTGGAGACATCGGCGCCGACATCGCTGTTGAGCCGGACGATTTCCTTGTAGAGGGCCTTGCGATCCTTGGTTTCCTCGGCTACAACACGCTGGGCCTCGTTGATCTTCTCGGGATCCGTCAACGTATCCGAGGGTCGGAGTTCGGCGTAGCCTCGGTTGTTCTCGCCGACGCATCCCAGGGCCTTGAGGGCCTCGAGGGCCACGTTCCGCTCGCGCATCCGCGATGCGATCTGGTTCACCAGGGCCGACGAATCCTTCAAGGTCGTCTCGGCCGCGCAGACGGTCCGCATCGGAGCGAACGGTTCGATCACCCGATGCAGCCACGATTGGCCCTCGGCACCGGCGGCGCTTTCGAGCCCCGGCAGGGCCTCCGTCTTGCCCTCGATGTAGTCCAACACGTCATCGGCCTGCTGCTCGATGTGCCGGATATCGACCGTGATGTGGGCCTCGATGGTGTGGCGCGTGGTGATCGTACACCCGAGGGCGACAAGAACCACGGCAGCAAGAAATGCCAATCCACTCTTCTTCATAACGGCCTCCTCCGGATAGCGGTCTTCCTTATGGCCTTCTCCGGACATTGGACGAATCCCAGCCCGGGTTATTCGCGAGATGGCTCCGATTGTGCATCAATACCGGCCACGTTGTCCAACTGCATCTCTTGGCGCAAGGTCAGGGCTTCGTACAGGGCACCGGGGTCTACATGAAGGTCCACGGTGAGACTCAGGTCATCGCTGGCGAGCATCGCCTGCCCCGTCAGGCGCCCCTCCTCGAGATCCAGGTTCAGGGTCGCGCGCTGGAAGGGCCGTTGCGCGGCTTCGCCCACCACTTGCTCGACGGCGCGGCTCAGTTGCTTTCCGCCCGTCACACCGCCGGTGTAATTGGTCAACAGGATGTCCAGAACGGTTTTGCGATCGACCGAGAAGTCCTGGGTGGACTCGACGCGGACGCGTAGGTCCTTCAGACCGTCTCTGTCGAGGGCCAGAATCACATCGCCCGACGCGAGGCCCGTCAATGCGACTTCGCCCGGCTTCATCTCGCGCGTCAGCGTGGCCAGGTCCAAGTCCAAGACCCGGGCGGCAAACTCGACGGGAAGGCTGGCATCGAACAGCCCTACCTTGACGTTGGCGCGGAACTGGCCGTCGAACACCTCCCCCTTGAGCCCCCGCGCGCCGAGCGTGCCATCGCGCAGCGTGGCCGTACCATGCACACCGCGAACCGGCGCCCCGGCCGCAATGATGTCCTCGACGTGGAACTCGACGTGGCCGCTCGCGTCGCCGGCATATGCCGCCTCGACGGTTGCGCTTACGCCGGACAAGGCGGCCAACGCCCCCGCGAGGGCCAACCGCGCCGCATCCAACTGCCCGGTGAATTCGACCGCCGGGCCGGCCTCGCCGTACGCCGCGCGCCCCGAGCCCGTCAACGAACCGGCCACGTCGTCGCAATAGCCCATCGGCACGAGCAGCGCCAGATCGGACTCGACGGTAACGGTGGCCTCTGCGGCCAGTGGATCGAGCGACAGCACCCAGGGTTCCACCCGTACCGACGACCCTTCCGTTGATAGCGCGAACGTGTGGAAGTGAATCGCCTTGGCTCCTGTATCGTAGCGTCCTACAACCGAAACCACGGTCTCGGTGCCGTACGGCATCGAGAGGCCGCCGTACCCGAGCGGATCGGCCCGCACCTCCAGGTCGAGACCGATGCCTTGGGCCTCCTTCCGCACCTCGGCGCGCATCTGCGCTTGGCCCCACCCATCCGGTAATGACAACCATGCGCCGAGACGCTCGAGTTCCGCATCGCCGGTGATAACCCCCTCGGCCGTCGAGAAGTCGAGGGCGGCGCGCCAGTCCTCGATGCCGAGTGTCACGCCCTCGCCCGCGTGAATGGTCACGGGATCGCCCGAGACGCGGGCTCCGTCGCGGAGGTCCAGGAGGCCCGTCCCACGGATTCCGACGGTTGTATCCTCGGGTAAGGCGAACCCGCCATACCCGAACCCGGTGCCGTTGACCTCAACCTTGACGGCATACGTCTTCGACTCGGCCCCGGCTTCCACGCTGAAGGCACCGTCAAGGCGCGCGCGCAGATCCTCGAGCGCCGCCGTGTCCAAGAGCGTGCGGACGAGGCGGGCCGGCTCGAGAGCGGTGAAGTTGGCCTTGGCTGAGAGGTGGTCGGCATCCGTGAATGCTCCGGACACGTCGATCCGCTGCTCGCCGAGCCGAAGGGTCCCTTCACCCGAGATTGTCCCATCGGCCTGGGTGGCCGTTGCCGCGATATCCATGACCTCTGCGCCCTGCCCGGCGGCCTCGAGCGCCGGGCGTGCTTGAACGGTCAGGTCGCGCACATTCTCGTGCCAGGTGGCGTGGCCTTCGAGCGACACCTGCCGGAGCGTCGGCACGTGGCGCTGATAGTCGCGCCACGGCTCGGGAACCAGCGCCAACACATCCTCGCGGGCCCACTTCTCGACGGAGAGCCAGGCCTTGCCCGCTTCAGGCGCGCCTTCGACGCCGCCCTGCACGCGCTGGCCGCGGTTGAGCGACGCGGCAAACTCGACGCGCGTGTCCTGTCCCATCGCTTCGACCTCGGCGTCACCCGTGTAGATCGGGTCGTCGCCGAGGGCGATGCGTGCGCCGGTTAGGGCGAGTCGCAGCATGAGATCGTCGATTTGGGTCGCGCCCTGTGAGAAGCGGCCCTTCACGCGGCTCTGCGAGGCGTCGGCGGCCTCGAAGCTCAGCGATACGGGTGTGTCCGCCCACGCCATTTCCGAAAGATCGAAGGTCTCGAACCGGCACGTATCGAGGCGCACGTCCACGTCCGTGGATTCGCCCAGTCGGCAATCCGCCATAGCCGCCACGTCAAGCAGCCCCGGAACCGCTATGCGCACAGGCTCGGCATGAAAGACGTCGCCCGCGCGGCGAACGCGCACGTCGAGCACGGCGTCCTCAATTGCCCGCTCGGTGGACGGGTCGCGCACCCACCACGTGGCTGAGGCCGAGAGGCCCATAAGCGTGGCCTCCAGATCGTCGAGATCGTCAATACGTGCGTCCAGCGCGATGCCGCGAAACGAGAGCGCCATGGCGACGCCCCGGAGTCCAACAGCGATATCGCGCAGGTTGACCGCGCGCGGCAAGAACGGCCTGGGATCCGTCGAGCCCGGTTGACTGAGGAGGCGGAGAAGGAAGTCGTAGTTGGTATTCTCGGGGTCCGAGTGGTCGAGAAACGCGGAGAAACGCCGGATGTCCAACGAACGGAAGAAACGGCCGTCAACCGGGGGCATGTCGTAGTCGAGGTCCAGGTCTTCGATCGCGAACGTGTCGGTGTCGTCCGCCCGCGCATCGGCGTCGCGGACCCGTGTCTCGGCCACGCGCACCCGCCCGATCACGCCGATGTCTCTGAGCGATACCGCGGCGCCAAGACCACGACCGAGCCCGAACGACAGTAACGCTTCGCCCGGCTTTCCGGTGGCCAGGAATGCAAACGCCACCACCGCGAGGGCCACGAGCGCCATCAGGACGCCAAGCCGCCGCCAACGCTTCGCCCGACGGGCCGGATGGTTATCCGATCGCTCGGTGGTCACGGGCCACGATCCTCCCGCCTCGCACGGGCGCGGCGACGGTCACTTGCCCTCTGCCTGACCGTTGACGACCTCGACCGTCAGACGGCCGATGATGGGAATCAGACGGGCCTGCTGGAACAGGTCGCCTTCCGCCAATTTGATGTGCGTGGCGTCGGCCAACGGCTGATCGAAGGTGGGATCCACGTCGATCCATTTGCCCACCCACACCTTCGCCCACTGGTGGAAATAGAAGCCGGGCTGCGCGCCTTCCATGTAGATGAGGCCGGCGACCTCGCGCGCGGGCAGGCCCGCGGCCCGCGCCAAACCGATGAACAGGATGCTGTATTCCGTGCAATCGCCCTCGAGACGCTCGAGCACTTCTAAGGCATTGGTGAGTTGGGCCGAGAACATTGTGTGAACGTGGTCGTGCACCCACGCGCACAACTTGCCGGACACCGCCAAGGCGTCCGTTTCATCACCCACAATCTCGCGGGCCTTCTCGACAATGGGTGGCGCGTCGCACTGGACGAAGGCGGTGGGTTCAAGCCACTGCCGGAGGGCGGCCGGCGAGTCCGCATCGTTACCGACCGTGTTCTGCTCGATGGCTTCCTGAACGTGGCCGGCTACCCAGCGGAACGGACACCACGGCGACGCCTTGTCGGCCTTGCCCAGATCGAACGGCAGGTGGGCCGGCTCAAAGCCCTCCAGCGATACGCGCCGCCCCTCAAACTCGAAGTAATCGTCTACGGCCGTGATCGTCTGACGCTCATCGGAGAACCGGTGATCCGCCTTGATCGGGCCGCGCAACCGCAACCGCAAAGCCTCGCGCGATCTCGGATTCGCGATTGGCGTGTCCAACAACGCCGCGTTCGACACGATGACGTCATTGCTGTAGTTCACATCCTTGGCCATGTCCTCGGGCTCGATACGCATCGTGATGATATCGGCAATGACGTCCTCGAGCACGGTCCCATCCTCGGCCACGTACGACGTCGATTCGATGCCCATGCTCGCCATCGCGGATTGGACGAGAAACACGCGCGTCGGCGCGCCGTTGAATACCCGCGTTTCGGTGTCGGCAATCCGGCTTGTCCCCTCGATCTCCCGCTGATACATGGGATCGAACACGCTGAACTGGATCTCGTCACCCACCTTTGCGTCCGGGCCGACCAGTTCCACCTGCTTCAGAATGTCTTTGAGGGACTCCTTCGGCCGAGGCAGGCGCTGTTCCGTCTTCTCGCCGCCAACCGTAGTCGTCAGAAGCATCTCGTCGCCCTCGACGCGCGCGACAAACTCCTTGAGGCCGGCGGGATCCACCACCTGGTAGTTGATGCGGTCCAAGTTGCCGTCCGCCGCGTAGCACCGCTCCGAATACACGCGCATGTCCTGCTTGACACCGGCCATCGAAACCTGAAACCGCGCATCCTCCACGACCCTCACCTCGCCGTCGTCCCCGACATTCACCGAACTCACCGAATACCCAGCTTTCGCGCCGTTGAGGTACAGGCCGTACCAATCCTCCCCGACCAGCGATGTCACGTCCAACTCGTGAGCCACCAGAAGTCGCGGAAACAACGACAACGAACTCATCAACAACACTCCCCAGGCCACGCTCGGCCGTATCCTGCGCATGCATGCATCTCCTCGAGTGCCTTGCCCGCCATCGGTATCGTTCCGGCCACGCCATTCTAGCCGATATTGATGGTCCGTGACACACCACGCCCCGGCGATTCCGGAGAGCGGAGGCATGGAAGAACCTCCCTACCGCTACTCGTCGAGGTCGGTACGCTTCGCTCCTTCCCAAGCCTTCAGTCAATTTGGTGAAGGCCCTCGAACATCACGTAATGGCGCTTGATGTCGAGCTTGTCCATCCACGCGCGCACAGTAAGTGTTTGCCAGGGACCCGAGCCTTGGCCTTGGCCACGGTCGTTATCCCAGAGCCATTTGGGCGTGGGCCAGAGGCAATACGAGGGATTCACCTTCCGGTAGAACTCCTCTGACACACCGTTTTGGCCGTGGTGCGCCATCTGTACGTAGTCCGACGGTAACGCGTCGGCGTATTCCGTCGTGAGCAATTTGTCGCCGCCCTCGACGCCAAGATCGGCCGGGAACAACACCGACTTGACGTTGTCCGACATGCGCAACACCACGCTCGAGTTATTGATGGCGTTCTGCGTAATCTCGGGATTGCCCACGCCCAGTACCTGTATACGAACGCCGTCGATGGAGAAATCGGCCCCGAGCGTGTAGGGTTTCCGGCTGCATTCCGCATTGGCCAGTATCTTGGTGAGTTCCAGCACCTCGGACTCGGGAGCATACCGGCCAAGCCACTCGAGGTCGGGCAATTCCACGTAGATATCCTTGATCTCCATGCCCTCCGGATTGGCGAGGATTTGGCAGAGCGCCGCGACATGGTCCCCGTGCATGTGGCTGATGAACCACGCCTCGACCTTGTTTCCCCGCTCGCGGATGAAGCGCTGGAGATACGCCCCATCGCCCGCGTTGCCTCCGTCGACAACAAGAACTTTGCCGTTGACGGTCCGGATCACATACGACATCATCTGCGTGGGTGTCTGGTTCGGGAGTTGCCACAGTGTGAACGTCGGCGGCCGAAGTGCGCCTTCGCCGACCGCAGCGCCGTGGGCAGCGGCCATTCCGACTACAAACAGACCCAGCCACCAGATCACTCGCATCTCCATCACGGTTTCTCCTGCCTTCTCCAGATTGTCCGAGCATACGGATCGAGCTGCGGTCAGGCAAGTCCGGAGGAGAACGAGCCGCGCGGCTCCGACCACAGAAGCTAGGCCCACAAACCTCCGCCAGATGCAGGCCGCCCAGGCTTCCGAAACGGCTGAGCCCCCGGTGAGTTGTCTTGCCGGCAGCGCTCTCCTACAATGGCCGCGCAGGTTTGCCCGATGCCTGGCCCGCGTCCGGAACGAACAAGCACGCAACCGGGCGAACGCCACACGGTGAGTAGAGGAATGCGTCAAGACTTTGTACCTTGCGATCGCGAGCGGCAACGTGCTGCCGTGGTTCGGATAGATGAAAAGGTGGACTCGTGCGTCGAACGCGGTGGCGCAGCAGCCGCGTTTGCGGCGACGGCGGTGGCCATCGTGGTTTTCTGGATCCATTGGTTTGCCAGCGATGCATATCTCAACGCGTCGCCCCCGGCCTACTGCGTGTTCAAGAATGCCTCTCTCTATCCGGAAGGCGTCCTGGCCGTCCTGCTTGCGCTCACCGCAGCGGCCCTCCTTTGCGGATTGCGCCTGGCCATCGGTATCGGACTGCTGGCCTGCGGCATGTTGTGGGCTGCCGCGGCCGTGGACTTCGCCGCCAGTTGGCAGAACGGTCGATTCATCACAGGCCCCACCGAGGAGCTATTTGTCAGAGCGCTCTTCGTCGCTGGCTGCTTCGGCGTGGCTCTGTGGGGCGGCTGGAAGCTTCACGCCGAGAGGTATCGTTCAAGCGATGGCCCCGGCCGCCATGCTAACCTCCGGGACCTCATCGCGTTGGTTGCTTTGATCCTGCTCGGCATTGCCACTTCCCAGTGGGGTTTGCCATCGAGAGACGATTTCCTCCCGGCCTTTCGCGAAGCCCTTCTCATCCTCGATGTCTCGGTGTTGTGCGGCGCCGTTGCCGTAGCCCAGGGCATTGCATCGGGCAAGCGATGGGCGCCGGCCACCGGCCTCGCCCTATGCGGAAGTATGCTTTACCGCACCATTTTCGTGCAGACATTTGCGGCTACGAATTCGACCCGCCTAACCGGGTTCATGGCGAGATCCATGTGCATCCGGCCGATAATGGTCGGGCAGAGCGTGCTTCTCGTTCTCGTCCTGATCGCAGTATCGCGGCTCTGGTCGGCGGTTCTTCCTCGCCGAAGCCGCGCGCAATGAACTCTCTACGCGAGGAGGCTCAAGCACGGCACCGATATGCTTGCCTCGAGGAACTCTACGCTCGTCACAACCTCCGCAAATACGTTGTACCCGATCCTCTCCAATTCCTCTACGATTATCCCGATGTGCGCGACCGCGAGATTGCCGGTCTTGTGGCCGCTTGCTTGGCGTACGGCCGCGTGGCCCAGATCCTCCGCAGCGTCGGCACCGTCCTCGAGCGATTGAGCTCCTCGCCTCGTCGATATGTCGAAGAAACCACACCGATACAACAGCGACGCGACTTCGGCACGTTCCGCCACCGGTTTACCACAGGCGACGAGATCATCGATCTCATTGACAGCATACGCACCGTACTGGCCTGTCACGAGACGCTAAACGCCTGTTTCGTAGCGCATCTCGACGATGAGGCCGACGACATCCGGTCGGCCCTGGCCGGTCTCGTTCGAGAACTCGCGCAGGGGCGTCCCACCGAGCCCAACAGTCTCCTGGCCTGCCCGCGCAACGGCAGTGCGTGCAAGCGCATGAACCTGTATCTCCGATGGATGGTACGCCGCGACGCCGTGGATCCGGGCGGCTGGGAGGGCGTGCCCCCTGCGAAGCTAATTGTGCCCCTCGACGCGCACATGCATCGAATAGGCTGCGCCCTCGGATTCACCCATCGACGGCAGGCCGACATGGTGACCGCTCTCGAAGTGACAAATGCCTTCCGTCAACTCAGGCCCGATGATCCGGTGCGGTACGACTTTGCTTTGACGCGCTTCGGCATCCGGGGCGATCCGGGTCTCGATGCATTCCTGGACTCTTGCGGCCGATGAAGCCCGTGGTGCGATGACGCGACGCGCCCGGCCGGACCGAGCGCAAGGCACGAGGCGTGCGACTTGCCGTCCCGGTTGGCCACGTCCACGATCCGAGAACGGACACCGGGAGGTCATTGACGAGCATTTGACACGCCCAAGTCTCGTCTGATACAGTGATTGTAGACAAGATGACATGACGCGGGGTGGAGCAGTCTGGTAGCTCGTTGGGCTCATAACCCAAAGGTCGCCGGTTCGAATCCGGCCCCCGCTACCAATTGATGTGTAAGGACTTACGCAGTCGCGTAGGTCCTTTTTTTTGGTGCGCCCGGCAGGGCGCGTTTACTTGGGGGTGCAAGTCCCCTGCAGGCCTG
>DAIPKA010000066.1:0-36748 GCA_036769985.1 Candidatus Hydrogenedentota bacterium
ACGTCTCGATGACGATGGCCATTGGTTAACAGGCTAAAAAGGGAGAAACTCCAGCCCTCGTTCCCACGGTCCTCCGTGGGAACGAGGGACGCCCTGTCAGGGCATGACCTTTGCCTCGGTGCGTGCCGGACGCGCTGTGCTATGCTGGTTTCTTTCATCTTTGACCCGTACCAAGCCCGGGAGTAGAATACCGGAGTCCAGAAAACGGGACGGAAGTCATAGGCAAGGGCATTGGGCGGAGGTGGAAAGATGTCGAGGCAGATTTCGGAAGGGCGGAAGCTCACGTACTACGTCGGCATGGTGCTGGTGATCGTCGGAATGCTTTTATTCTTCTCCTTCTTCGTAACGTTTATTCTGCATTTCGGCGATTCCACGGATTTCCTGTCGAGAGCGAAGTCAGGCATGCTTCGAGCGTTCGGTGGCATGGCCCTTGCCATCTTGGGGGGCATTGTAGCCGGCATAGGCGCCCGGGGGCTGGCTGGTTCCGGCGTCGTGCTCGATCCCGAGAGGGCGCGGGACGAACTGTCGCCGTACAGCCGGATGGCAGGCGGCATGCTGAAAGACGCTTTGGGCGAGGCGGATATCCACCTCGGCGGCCGCCCCGAGAAGGTGATCATGGTCAAGTGCCCGGCCTGCGGCCAATTGAACGAAGAGGGCTCGAAGTTCTGCCAGGAATGCGGCGATCCGCTGTAGCCGATGGGCCTTGGGTTGGTGGCAACCCCGTCTTGTTAAACTGAGCATTCTGCGCTTGCCTCGACCTCTTTTCGCGGAGACGCCCTGCCATATGGTATATTCCCGGTAAGCCTGACGCGGATTTGGGCATTTGTTCAGGGCATGTGGAGAAGGGCCATGTTCAGAGGGAAACGGGGGGTGACGCGGCAAGCGGTGCTGATGGTGACGTGCATGCTTTGTATCGGGCCGCAGGCGTTCGGCGTAGAGACGGACGGTGTGGCATTCGACGCGGAGTACTCGGCCGCCGACTTGGGCTGGGATTCGGGATGGTATCCGCCGGGGGATCCGGAGCCGGGCGGGGCGACAATTCAGGTCCGCCTGATGTACGGGGCTGCGGCGCAGGCTGATGCGCACGTGACGGGGGACTATGTCCTCGAGGACGATGTGCTGGCGCCGGATGTGGCGGCGGGTTCGTGGGACTACGATTTCGGCGCCGAGGTGATGATGAAGATTGCCTTCAACATCAACTTCACGATTCCGAATCCTTTTGGCGATGACTTTGAGATCACGCCGTTTGTCATCGACGTCCCCTTTGTGCCGAATTTCGACCTTCGCTCGACCCAATCCACCACCTTCAGCTCGTACTTGCTCGACACGTCGTCCACACTGGGTGAAACCACCGAGCCGGTCAAGGTCTACGATCTGGACTTGATCGATCTGATTATCGGCAAACTCGGCCTTCCCGATTGGGTGAAGAGCATCATGAACGCCGGGGCGGCGCTGAACGTGGCTATCGAGACGGACGCCGAGCTTTCGTGCGATAACATGACGCTTTCCGATGAGACCGTGTTCACTTCGGAAGGCCAGCAGCAGGTCATCGAAGGCGTTCCGCCCACGTACAGCGCGGACGTGGCGTACAACGAGAGCTTCACGTGGGACCTCACGCTGCACAACACGCCGTCGGTGTTCATCGCGATTCTCGGCCAGCGCTGGGAGTATCCCATCACGGATATTCCGTGGAACGTGTACTCCGGACCGCTGGATCTCGAGTTCAACGAGGACACATTGTCGCTGCCGTTCGCTGAGCCGAACCGGCTCGAACTGACCGCGCCTACCGAGGGCGAAGAACTCCTGGCGGGCGAGATGTACACGATCACATGGACGAGTGAAGGCGAGGGCGTCGGACCGGATGTCCGGCTGGCCTTGCATCGCGGCGACGATGTCTTCATCGACTGGATCATTCGTCGGACGGAGAATGACGGCGAGTACACATGGCTTGTACCGAGCGAGTTGGACTCCGGCCAGGGCTACAACATCCGCGTACAGTCGTTCACGGACGCGTCGATCCGCGATTTTGGCCCGTTATTCAGCATCATTCGTCCGCCGTTACTCGTGACGGCGCCGAACGGCGGTGAGGTCTGGACGAAGGGCTCAGCGTACGCGATCACCTGGACCAGCATCAGCGAGGTCGTGGGCCTCGACGTACGCATTGGACTTCACGATGGCGCCGAGTTCCTGTTCTGGATATCCCGCCGGACGGCCAACGATGGCGAGTACACGTGGATGGTTCCGGCCGATGTCGCCGTCGGCGACAAGTACCGTATTCGCGTGCAGTCGTTCTCGGATGCGTCGATCCGCGACTACAGCGATCAGCGTTTCTCGGTTGAGGCGCCGCCGCTGATGGTCACGGCGCCCAACGGACGCGAAACGTGGACTATCGGCGAGACCTACACGATCACCTGGGAAAGCAACAGTCCGGACGTTGGCCCGGATGTACGCATTGGATTGCATCAGGGCAAACTGTTTGTGGACTGGCTTGCCCGCAAGACGGAAAACAACGGCACTTGGGACTGGACGGTTCCGGCGGGCCTCGTGCCGGCCGCCAACTATAGCGTGAGGCTCCAATCGTACACGGACTCGTCCATTCGAGACTATAGCGATGCCCGATTCTCTATCGTCGCCAAGTGAGGCGACGTGTGCGGAGCGCGTCAAGGCACGCGCGGCCGAGTTGGGTTTTGACGCGTGCGGCGTGGCGTCTGCGCTTACAGCGGGCGGGGCCGAGGGCCTGGATGAATGGATTAGGCGCGGATTCTGTGCCGACATGGCCTGGATGGCGCGCACGGCGTCGCAACGCCGCGACGTGCAGAAGGTCCTGCCGGGCGCCCGGTCCGTGATCGTCGTGGCGAAGAACTACTTCGCGCCGCGGCCGAAGGCCCATCCGTGCGGGGGCCGCGTTTCGCGGTACGCGTGGGGCCGCGACTATCACCGCGTCATGGCGAAACCGCTGCGCAGACTGGCACGGTACATTTCGGAACTCCAGCCCGGCGCACAATGGTATGTGAGCATCGACACGGGTCCGGTGGCAGAGCGGGCGTGGGCCGAGCGGGCCGGCGTAGGTTGGATAGGCAAGAACGGGCTGGCGATCCGTCAAGGATTGGGCTCGTGGTTCTTCCTGGGGGTGGTGATCACGACGGCGGCGCTTGCGGTTGATTCGCCGGCAATGCCGCACTGCGGCACGTGTCAGCGGTGCCTCGAGGCGTGTCCGACGAGGGCGATCGTCGAGCCGGGTGTAATAGACGCGCGCCGCTGCATTGCGTACCACACGATCGAGAACCGCGGGGCGATTCCGGAGGAACTCGCGTGCCGCTTTGGCGACTGGCTTTTCGGCTGTGATGTGTGTCAGGAAGTCTGCCCGTGGAACCGATCTGCGCGAGTGACGACCGATCCCGCCTTCGAACCGCGTCCGGAGAATGCATGCATTGATCCCGGAGAGGTTTTCTCGATGGATGAGGCTGCGTTTGCCGCACGCTTCGCGGGTTCGCCTATCCGGCGCGCCACGCTGGATGGGCTGAAACGGAACGGGCGCATTGTGATCGGGAACGGGGACCGGGGCGGCTGATCCCCTATTGGTCGGTTAGGTCGGGCAACCGCGAGAGGGCCGTGGTCAGGATGTCGACAATGAGTTGATTGTGGGTCTTTCCCTCGGCCTTCGAGGCCAGTCGGATGGCCTCGTAGAGATCGGCCGGAACGTGGATGGTAAGCTTGGTGGTGGGATAGAGCGGGGCGTCGGTCGGCCCGGAGTGTTCTGCCGAGGGCAGCACCTCGGCGGCATCGAACAGCTCGCCTTGGCTTGGCGGGGCCACTGCGACGCCCGATAGGTCTTCGTCGGGGAAGGTTTCCTCGAGGATCTCCGCGTTGGACTTTCCCTCGGCGATGAGTTCCTGGATGTGCCCTCGGCCGCCCATGACACGGAGATGCCGGGCGATGCCGGCGGGTGTCATGGCGTAGCCGTTCTCGTGGAGGAATTCGAGGGCGGCGTCCCCTTCCATGCCGAGCCGGACGGCCTCGATAACGCGCTCCTGCTTGGCTCGGGTCTGCTTGGTTTTCAGCATTGCTGCTCTCAGTAGAACGTTGGCCGACACCGACATTGTAGGGTAGACCCAGGCGAAAAGCAAATGCGTTCAGGTGGAATCCAGGGCAGAATGTCAAAACTCTTTAGAAATGTCCCCTGTATAACTCATTGAAAATGTCCCCTGGTTTGGGTATTCGGGGATGATATCATGGAAGTGCCGTTCGGGAGGATAGGGCTCCGCTGGAGAGCGCCCCGAGCGCCCGTGCGGCCAGGTAGACGGTGGGACGGAGCGTTGTTGTTGCGCTCCGTCCTTGTTGTTTTGGGAGACACGCTGCACGCGAGTCCGCTGCACCGGAACCTGTGCAACGCGTCAAACTCCGGGGGTGTGGGGGCGGGTCCCCACGGTCTTGTGGAGTGGCCTATTTCTTGGCGTGCATGGTTGCGGCTCGTGCGCGCCAGGGATGGTTGTATCGGGGTTTGGTTCGGGGGCGCGGCGCTTTGGGCGGGGGGGGTGGATCTGGCTGTCGTGGCGGAGGTTCGGGAAGGAGGCTGAACACCAGAGGGCGATCCCGGTAGAGCAGGTGGAGTGTTCCATCCAGCCATTGGCGGACGGTGATCTTGGCCTTGGGTCTGGGCAAGGGGCTGTTGAGTTTGAGGACCTGGAGGACGAGGCCGTTGTAGCTTACGGTCCAGTCGTTGGCGAGCACACGGGTGTGCTCGTAGCAGAAGATGTCGCGCAGGTCGGTGTGCGGTGGAAAGGGGCGATGGAAATCGCGTTTCGCGCGGGGTGCTCGGGCGAATTTCCGGTTGAGGGACTCGTCGAATTCTTCGTGCAGCAAACGGTTGGTTTCCTCGATGGTGGTGATGTGGCGCAATGGCATAGCCGGTCCTGGTATACGCCGTGCTTGCGCTCGACGCGGCCTTTGGCCTGGGGGCTGTTGGCGGGGATGATCAGGATGCCCAGTTTCTTGCAGGCCTTACCGAACGCGGTCATGGGTTCTTCGCCCGCCAATTGTTCTTCGAGCGTGGGAGGACGCTCCGGAAGATATACGTTCTTGCGGTCGGTATACAGCGCCTTGGGCACGCCGTGGCATTCGATCCAGCGCTGCAAGAGCCTCATGGCCGCCTCGGTGGTTTCTTGCTCGGCCATCAGCGTCATCGTATGACCCGTGGCGTCATCGACCATACTCATCAGGCAGTTCCGCGGATGGTCCGGGCCATACCAGGGATGATGGCTCCCGTCGAGTTGCAGCAATTCGCCAAAGTGCTCCTTTGGCGGCCGGCGCTCGCGGTGGGGGCCTCGCTTGCGGTGGCGCTGCCAGCGGCCTTCCGCCATCAGCCAGCGCCGAAGCGTCTCATGGTCAACCACCAGCCCTTCTGCCGCCAACTTCTCTGCCGCCAGCGTCGGCCCGAGTCCTTTGTACACCGCCCCATAGCGCGCCAGGATCTCGTTGCGCAACCCCTCCGGCTTTCTACGGCTCGAACATCGGCCCCGGCCTCGGTGCACCAGGCCCGCATCGCCCTCCAGACGGTAACGACGACAGATGCGCTTCATCTGCCGTGCACTGATGGCCAGCAGCGACGCGCCCTCCACCTGCATCAGCTCGCCCGAAGCCACCCGCTCTACTACACTCTTGCGAAGACGTTCCTTCCTGCTCATCAACAAATGTCCTTCTTCCACGGGACCTCCTTTCGGACGTCCAGAGTAAGGGGACATTTCTAACGAGTTATACAGGGGACATTTTCACGGAGTTTTGACATGGAATCCAGGGCAGAATTGAATTGGCGTGTTTTCGGGTGTTATGATGGTGCGACACGTTCGGTTTCCCCACTATCGAGGAGGTTCACCAGGGGATGAATGTCACGATTACTGGTCGGCACATGGAGTTGACCGACGCACTTAAAGCTTATATCAACAATGGTTTAGAGAAGGTTCGCGGCCATTTCGACAAAGTGATCGATGTCGATGTGGTTCTCACTGTGGAGAAACACCGGCATATCGCCGAGATCAACCTGCATGCCAACGGGCTACGCGTTCACAGCAAGGAGTCGTCTTCGGACATGTACGCGTCGGTGGACGCGGTGTTGCAGAAGCTTGACAAGCAGGTTCGCCGATACCGCGACCGGATCAATCAGCACCAGCCACGGCACATGCCTGAGACGCGTGACTACAGTCACGACATCATCGAGCGGGTCGAGCCGGGTCAGGCTTCGCAGGATTCCGGGGCGCCATCGCATCGGGTGATCAAGCGCGAGACGCTTTCGATGAAGCCCATGAGTCTGGAAGAGGCCTTGATGCAATTGGATCTCATCGAGGACAATTTCCTCGTGTTCTTCAACGAGGATACCCAGCAGGTGAACGTTCTGTATACGCGTGACGACGGCGCCTACGGCCTCATCGAGCGGCAGTACTAGACCGCGGCGTCTGACCCGTTGTCGCGTGCTCGGCCCTCGGCGCCGCATGCGGGTGAGAGAGTGCAATGGATACGCATAATCTGCCGGTCAGGCGTAGGCGAAACATCTCGGTGGCGCGACTGCTGGATCGCAAGGGGGGCGATCTGGAACTCGAGGTCTTGGCCGGGCACCACGGTTTTGGCCGGCCCGTTCAGACGCAGGATATCAATCGCCCCGGCCTAGCGTTGAGCGGATACCTGGACTACTTCGCCAACGACCGCATCCAGATACTCGGCAACACCGAGACGCACTACATGGAACGCTTGCGGACCTCGGTGCTTCAGTCGCGGCTCGAAGGGATGTTTTCTTTCGAGATTCCCGTTTTCGTGCTGTCGCGCCATCTGACACCCCGAAATCTGTTCCTCGACATGTGCAACCGGCAGGGCGTGCCGGTGCTGCGTTCGAAATCCAGCACGGACGAAGTCATCGCGGAGATTATTCTGTTTCTGGCGGACGAGTTTGCGCCGGAGACCACGACCCACGGCACAGCGCTCGACTGCTACGGCGTCGGGGTTTTGTTGGTGGGTGCTCCAGGGATCGGCAAGAGTGAGACCGCCCTCGAGCTCATCGAGCGCGGGCATCGTCTCGTGGCGGACGACGTGGTGGCCTTGCGTCGCGGCCGGGGCGACAGCTTGTTTGCCGAGACGAATTCCGTGATCGAGTATCACATGGAAATCCGCGGAGTCGGCATCATTGACGTACGCAGCGTTTTCGGCGTGGGTCGCGTCTTGAAGAGCATGCCGATCAGCCTGGTAGTGCAATTGGAGGAGTGGCAAGAAGGTGTCGACTATGATCGCACCGGACTGAACGAGGAGTACGTGACAATCCTCGGCATTCGTTTGCCGTACCTCGTGATTCCTGTGCGGCCCGGCCGGAACATCGCGATTATCGTCGAGGTGGCGGCTCTCAACCATCGCATGAAGCAACTCGGCGAGAACGCGGCGGCGCTGCTCAACGATCGCCTCCTCACAATGATGAACCAACGATAGATGTGGCCGGATCGAGCGTTTCTCATTCTTGCATACTGTGCGGCGATTCTTCTTCTGAAGAAGAGGGTCGGGGTTCCGGTGATACGGGTGACACGAAGGGCGCACGAAGCCGTGGAGGGCTCATGTCGAAGCAAATATCCCTGATTTTCGGTTGTCACTCGCACCAGCCGGTCGGCAATTTCGAGAGTGTGTTTGCGTCGGCCTACGAGAAGGCCTACAAGCCCTTCCTCGACGTACTGGAACGGTATCCGAACGTTCACGTGACGCAACATTTCACGGGCCCGCTGCTGGACTGGTTTGCCGCGAAGCGGCCGGAGTTCCTCGAACGTCTGGCGTCGCTGGCGTCTCGAGGCCAGGTCGAGATCATGGGCGGCGGCTATTATGAACCGCTGTTGTGCGCCATTCCCGAGCGCGACGCGGTCGCCCAGATCCAGCGCATGGCGTCGTTCTGTGAACAGCACTTCGGCGTAGTGCCTCGCGGCATGTGGCTGCCGGAACGGGTCTGGGAGCCGCATATGCCGCGTACCCTGAGTCGTGCCGGCATCGAGTACACCGCGCTGGACGACACGCATTTCCTATGCTCCGGCCTGGAACCGGCGCAGTTGTTCGGTTATTACGTTACCGAGAGTGAAGGCTACACGGTGAAGGTGTTTCCCATTCTCAAACAGCTTCGCTACCTCATACCGTTCCACCAAGTATTCAAGACCTTGGACTTTCTTCGCGAGCATGTGTCGGAGGACGAGATGCGGTGCGCCGTCATTCACGATGACGGTGAGAAGTTCGGGGTTTGGCCCGGCACGCACAAGAGCGTGTACGGCGAGGGCTGGTTGGAAGCGTTCTTCGAGGCAGTAACGGAGAATCGAGACTGGCTGAAGTCGGTCACGTATTCGGAGTATCTCGATGAGGCCCAGGCCAGCGGCCGGGCCTACCTTACGGCGGCCTCCTATGAAGAAATGATGGAGTGGGCGTTGCCCACGCCGATGCAGTTGCGTCTTCAGGCGATTCGCAAACGGGTCGGGGGCGATCCGCAACGCGCCGGGGAGAAGGAATTCATCCGAGGCGGATTCTGGCGCGGTTTCTTGTCCAAGTACGAAGAGTCCAACAACCTCCACAAACGCATGCTCTCGGTGAGCAACCGTTTGGAGCACTTTCGCCGCGGCGACAACGGCTCGATTCGGCAGGCGGAGCAGTTACTTCACGAGGGGCAGTGCAACTGCGCTTACTGGCATGGCGTGTTTGGGGGGCTGTATCTGAACCACCTCCGGACGGCGGTTTACGAGAAGCTCATCGGCGCGGATCGGGTCTTGGATACGGTGACCCACCCCGATTCGGACTGGGTGGATGTACAGATGCTCGACTTCGATGCCGACGGGGCCGATGAAGTCACGCTGTCGAACTCCGAGATGTGGCTTGGCGTCAAACCGAACGACGGCGGCAGCCTTTTCGAGTGGGACTATAAGCCGAAGCCGTTCAATTTCTGCAACACCTTGACGCGGCGTAGGGAGCCGTATCATGACTCACTGCGCACGGGCACGGTAGGGATGGCGGACGAAGCGGACGGCGAGCACAGCATTCACGAGGTCATACGGGTCAAGGAGCGGGGGCTTGAGCACTATCTTGTGTACGATCCCTACCGACGGGTTTCGCTTCGTGAGCATTTTTTCGAGGGCACGGTGAGCGCGGATGCGTTATGGCGCGGTGAGGATCTCGACCGCGGCGATTTTTCGGTGGGGGTATACGCCGCGCACGCGGAGAACAACGGTGTGACGCTGGAGCGCAGGGGCCGTGTGGTGATGGGCGGGGCAGTGTTTCCGCTTCGCCTCACGAAACGGATCTCGCTTGATCCGCGTGCATCCCGTTTCGAAATCCGGTATGATCTCGAAAACCTGGCTGCGGGTGAGTTCTCGGCCGTGTTCGGCGTGGAGCTGGTTATCAACCTGCTTACCGGCACGGCGTTCGACCGGTATTATCGATCGGATGATCGCGACTTGGGCCGACCGAAGCTCGGCGCGAAGGGTGATGACGAGGGTTTGTCGCACATCGCCCTGCGAGACGACTGGCAGCGGCTCGAATGCGGGTTCCGGTTTGGCGTTCCGGCCGAGGTACACCGATTTGCCATTGAGACCGTCAGCCAGTCCGAGGCTGGGCAGGAGCGTGTGTATCAGGGAAGTGTTCTGGTGCCGTGCTGGCGTGTGGACCTAATGCCGCAGCGGCCGGTCTCGGTTGTGTTGTCGGCCGAGGCCTCATGGATGGACTGAGGGCGATTGTCGGCGGCAGCGCGACCGATGCCGTGCCCGGTGAGAGAGGATGTGGTTACGGAATCACGCGAGAAACTGGTGGTCATTAATCCGTTGGGACTGCATGCGCGTCCCGCGGCTAAGCTCGTGAAGACGGTGCTTCGATTCCGCTGCGAAGTGTTCGTGGCCTACAACGGCCAGCGGGTCAACGGCAAGAGCATCATGGGGCTCCTGACGCTGGCGGCGGGCCAAGGCAGTTGCCTCGAGGTGGTCTGCACAGGCGAGGACGCGGAGGCGGCCATGGCCGAGGTGCGCGCGCTGTTTGCCTCGGGATTTGGAGAATAGCCGTGGAGATCGCCCTTCGAGGGATTGGGGTATCGCCGGGAATCGCCATCGGGCCGGCGCTGGCGTTTGATGCTCAGACGCTGGATATTCCCAAGTACAAGGTCAACAACACGGAGGCGGAACTCGAACGTTTTGATGCGGCCGTCGTCCAAGTGCGCGAGGAACTCGATCGGCTTCATCTCGAGACGAGCCAGGAGCTCGGCAAGCGACATGCCGATATCTTCCAGGCCCACCTTATGTTGCTGGACGATGTTACGATCCGCGAGGAGATCCGCGACCGCCTCAGGAGCGAGCGCCTCAATGTGGAGTTTCTGTTGGATGACCTGACGACGCGGTATGCGAAGACGCTGGAGACGGCCGCAGACATCCGGTTTCGTGAGCGCACCACGGATCTTCTCGACGTGACGACGCGCATCCTGGGCAAACTGCTCAAGACCGAACTCCACAGCCTCGAACACCTCCGCGAGCCGTGCGTCATTGTGGCGCACGATCTGTCGCCGTCCGAGACGGTCGGTATCGACATCGCCAACGCCCTGGGCGTGGTCACGGATCTGGGCGGCCCGACATCTCACACGGCGATTCTGGCGCGCGCGCTCGAGATCCCGGCCGTTGTTGGACTCAAGTATGCGGGAGTGCACGTAGCGCCAGGCGACGGGGTGATTGTAGATGGAACCAACGGGTTCGTGGTGATCCGCCCAAGCGCGACGACCTTGGCGGAGTTCCGGGCCGAGAAGCAGCGCCTCGAAGAGCGGCGACAGAGCCTGCTCATGGCCGATGCCGATATGCCTCCCAGGACCCTCGACGGACGCGAGATTCCGCTGATGGCCAACATCGAGCTTCCCGTGGAGGTGACGCACAGCCTCAAGGTTCGCGCCCAAGGGGTCGGTCTGTATCGGACGGAGTATCTGTTTCTGAATCGAAACGCGCTTCCTTCCGAGGAAGAGCAGTTCCAGGCGTATTCTCAAGTGGCGGCGGCGCTCAAGCCGGCGCCGGTCGTGTTGCGAACGTTGGATCTGGGAGGCGACAAGTTTGTGTCCCGCCTGAAGATGGTGGGCGAGATCAATCCACAGCTTGGTTGGCGCGCCATTCGGTTTTGCCTGGAGCGGCCCGATGTGTTCAAGGCTCAGTTGCGCGCCATGCTTCGCGCCAGCGTGCACGGCAATGTGAAGATCATGTTCCCAATGATCAGCGGCCTCGGTGAGCTGCGTCGCGTGAAGGAGGTTCTCGACGAGGTCCGGGCTGACCTCCAGCAGCGGAGCGTACCTTTCGACGAGCGCGTCGAGATCGGATCCATGATCGAGGTGCCGTCGGCGGTTGTCACGGCTGACCTGCTGGCGGCGGAGTGCAATTTCTTCAGTATCGGCACCAACGATCTGATCCAGTACTCATTGGCCGTCGACCGGGTGAACGAGAAGATCGCCTACATGTACGAACCGGCGCATCCCGCGATTCTCCGGATGATTCAGCAAACGGCGAACGCCGCGGCGACGGCCGGAATCCCGTGTAGTATCTGTGGCGAGGTGGCCGGCGATCCGCTGTTCACGGAACTCCTGATCGGGCTCGGTGTCACTTCGCTGAGCATGTCGGCCGTTGCCATACCAGCCGTGCGTGCCGAGGTGGCTAGCACGCGCATGCCGATCGCCCGTCGTTTCGCCAAACGGGTTCTTGCGGCGAAAACGGTTCCGGAGGTTCGGAACCTTCTGCGCGATCGGCGGAAACAGCGAGGCATCTCGGAGGCTCACACGCCGTTCCAGATTGCGTCGTATCAAGATGCTGATCCAGACGAGGGAGCGTAGTCCCGTGGCTCGAATCCGCATCTGTATTCTGGGTTCGACGGGTTCTATCGGCCAGAGCGCCCTGGATGTGGTGCGCTGCTACCCCGACCGGTTCGAGGTGGTGGGATTGGCGGCGCATTCGAATGTGCCGCTGCTCGCGGCGCAGGTTGCCGAGTTCCGGCCTGCGCGGGTGGCAGTCGTCGATGAAACAGCCGCCGACCGGGTGTCCGACGAATGCGGAGGGGTCGAAGTCTGGGCGGGCGAGGAAGGGCTTGAGCGACTGGCCGGCGAGCCGGTGGATATCTTGCTGTGCGCCGTGGTCGGTGCGGCGGGTCTGCGGCCGCTCCTGCGCGCCATCGATGCAGGCAACCGGATCGCGCTGGCGAACAAAGAGAGTCTCGTCATGGCCGGCCGTGTGGTGATGGAACGGGCACGGGCTCGAGGGGTCGACATCCTCCCGGTCGATAGCGAACACAATGCCGTCTTCCAGTGTCTCGAGGGCCATCGGATCGAGGACGTGCATGCGATCTATCTGACGGCTTCCGGTGGGCCCTTCTATGGGCGTTCGCGCCGTTCGCTACGCCAGGTGACACCGGCGGATGCCACGAATCACCCGACGTGGTCCATGGGCGCCAAGATCAGCATCGATTCCGCGACGCTGATGAACAAGGGCCTCGAGGTCATGGAGGCCATGTGGCTCTTTGGTTTGCCCTTGTCCAAGGTGAAGGTGGTCATTCACCCGCAGAGCGTCGTACACGGCCTGGTCGAGTTCAACGATGGGAGTATTTTGGCGCAACTGGGTGTTACGGATATGCGATTTCCGATCCAGTTCGCGCTGACGTGGCCCGAGCGTGTAGAATCACCCATGAAACGATTGGACCTGTCAGCGCTTCGTACATTGGCTTTTGCGCCGCCGGATTTTGGGCAGTTTCCCTGTCTTGCGCTGGCCCTTCAGGCGGCGGAGCGGGGCGGCACGGCTCCAGCAATCCTCAATGCGGCGAACGAGGAGGCCGTCCGGGCCTTCCGAGAGGGTCGGGTTGGTTTCCTGGACATCGAACGGGTGGTGAGCGATACGCTTGCCTCGGTGGCGTCGGGTGCGGAGTCGTCGTACGAGGCGGTGGTGGAGGCGGATGCCTTGGCGCGCGCTCATGCGGAGCGTATTGTGGTGGCGACCGGAGAAGACGTGTAGATGGTAATTCTGAACATACTATGGTTCGTTCTGGCGTTGGGCCTGCTGATCTTCGTGCACGAACTTGGCCATTTCCTGGCGGCCAAGGCCTGCGGTGTGTATGTTGACCGCTTCAGCTTGGGCATGCCGCCGAGGGCGATCGGCATTCGCGTGGGGGAGACGGACTATTGCCTTGGCGCGTTACCCATCGGCGGTTACGTGAAGATGGCCGGCCAGGAAGACGCACCCATGACGGAGGAAGAGCGAAAGGAGACGTACGGCCATGTGCCGTCGGAGCGGTGGCTGTGCAACCGTCCCATGTGGCAGCGGCTGCTCGTGTTCGTGGCGGGTCCTCTCATGAATGTGGTGCTCGCCGTTCTCTTGTATGGTGTCGTGGCGGCCGTGGGCGCCGAGGTTCCGGAGACGCAGGTGGACAGCCGGATCGGCGAGGTCGAGGCCGGTTCCGCGGCGAGCTCGGCGCCGATGTATCTGGTGGATGCTTCTCTCCGGCCCCATGAACGCGTGCCGGAAACCGTGTTCGATGGCGAGCCGGATGCCGTTGGCTGGCAAACGGGTGATCGGATTGTCTCGATTGACGATACGCGTGTCGAGAGCATCATGGATGCCGCCGTGGCGGCGGCGTTGGGCGAGGATCGCGAACTGGAAGTGCGGATCGATCGGCCGGCCGAGGGCGGCGTCCTGCACTATGCCTCGCGCGTTACGCCGAAGGTTATGGAAGGCGAAGACCTGGCCCGTTTCGGGATTTCCATGTTCCATACGGCCGTGGTGCGCGAGGTGGAACCGGGAAGCCCTGCCGAGGCGATCGGCATCAAGCGGGGCGACATCATCCAGCGGCTCAATGGCCAGTGGGTCGATCTGCCCATGTTTGTGGCGGCGATGGAAAAGGTGGCCGAGGGCGATCCAGTACGGATTGAGCTCATTCGAGATGAAAAACCTATCGAGTTCCAGGTGACGCCCGTCACGGTAGGTCGCGTGGTGGGCGTCGAGATCCTGGGTTGGTCGAAATCCAAAGGCGATCCGGAAGACGCGTTGCCGGAGGTGGTTGGGGTCGATCCGGAGGTGGAGGAGTCGTGTGGACTCCAGGCGCGCGACATCATTCTCGAGATCAACGGCGAACCGGCCACGATGACGCGCTGGGCTGAGATCCAGAAGGTCAGCGCAAACACGGCCATTGAGGTCACCGTGCGGCGTCCGGCGCTGCTGCTGGGGCTGCTTCGCCATGAGTCCATTGAGACACGCGCGGTTGACGTGTCGGCGGTTCGCGCGGTGGGCGTGGCGTTGTCGCCGCGGCTGGTGTTCCATCGCGTGGCGCCGGCCATGGTGGTTCCGGAGGCGTTTCGCCTGGCTTACCAGGATGTGGCCCGCACGCTCAGGACGGTGGCCATGCTGGTCAGCGGGACCGTAAGTCCCAAGAACCTGGGCGGCCCGGTAATGATCTATCAGGCCACCACGCAGGCGGCCCAGGCCGGGCTGTTCTGGTTCCTGAAGATCACGGCGTTCATCAGTGTGAACCTGTGCGTATTCAATCTGCTGCCGCTTCCCATTCTGGACGGAGGGCAGGTTGTGCTCTTGGCCCTTGAAGCGATTCGGCGCAAGCCGGTGCCGGTCAAGTTCGTGGAGCGCTTTCAGCAGGTTGGCTTGGTGTTGATTGTGGCGTTGATGCTGTTCGTCACGTACAACGACATTCTCCGTGGACTGAAGAGCCTGGCGCCTTGGTAAGGCGCTTGGCACGGGTGGGGATGGGCGTTGACTCTTTGGCGAATCACAATAAGGTGCTGAGGAAACGAGGTTATGGGCGATATCACGTGTAAGTTCGGTGGCAGTTCTCTTGCGGATGCGGCGTGTATCCGGCAGGCGGAGAAGATCATCCGGGCGGATAGCCGACGACGGTTCGTTGTTCCGTCGGCACCCGGCAAGCGAGCATCGAACGACAAGAAGATCACCGACTTGCTGTACGCTTGGTACAACTTGGCGAAGGATGGGCTGGACGCGTCGCAGCCTTCCGGCATCATCAAGACGCGTTTCGAGGAGTTGGCGTCGGACCTGGGCGTTTGCTTCGATATTGCCGCGCATCTCGATCAGATCACCGAGGAGGTGTCCCGGCACGAGACGGCGGACTATGCCGCATCGCGTGGCGAGTACCTGAACGGGCGGCTTATGGCCGAGCTCTTGGGCGCGACGTTTGTGGATCCGGCCGAGTGTATCCGGTTCGATGACGAAGGCGCTATCGATCCGGCGACGTACGCGCTCCTGGGTGCGCGGCTCCAGGGCGATGGGCTGTTCGTCGTTCCTGGATTCTACGGTGCCTTGCCAAACGGCGATATCAAGACCTTCTCGCGGGGCGGCAGCGACGTCACCGGCGCCATCGTCGCGCGTGCGACGAACAGCGATCTTTACGAGAACTGGACGGATGTGTCCGGATTCCGCATGGCCGACCCTTCGATCATTCCCGATGCGAAGCGGATGGCCGAAGTGACCTACAAGGAACTCCGCGAGTTGTCGTACATGGGCGCCAAGGTGCTTCACGACGAGGCCATCTTCCCGGTGCGCGAGCCCGGCATTCCCATTCACATCGTGAACTCGCGAGATCCGGAAGCGCCGGGCACCATGATCGTACCGCGCCGGGAAAGCGCGCATCCGGTCTGTGGTATAGCCGGTTCGAAGGGTTTCACGATGATCAACATCGAGAAGGCCCTCATGAACCGCGAGCTGGGTTTTGGGCGGCGCGTGTTGACCGTGCTCGAGGAGCATGGCGTCTCTTTCGAACACATGCCCACGGGCATTGACACCATATCCCTAATCGTGAAGGATGAGGCGCTGGCCAATCACGGGCCGTCGATCCTCAAGGCCATCGAGCGGCGCTGCGAACCGGACCGGATCACGCTGACGGCAGGGTTGGCGCTCATCGCTACGGTGGGCCAGGGCATGAACCACCACATCGGAATCGCCGGAACGCTGTGTAGTGCCTTGGCCGAGGCGGGCGTCAATATCCGAGTTCTCGATCAAGGCTCCTCCGAGATGAACATCATCATCGGCGTTGAAGAAAACGACTTCGAAGGGGCCGTTCGCGCGATCTATTCCGCGTTCGACACGTGGGCGCAATCGGCCTGACGCGATGCTAACGGTCCGCTCGTTGGGTGCTTGCGGGCGTGGGCTATGCTATTCCTCGGTTCCATGTCTTGCCGACCGGACCGTTGGCCTGGATCCATGGCAAGGAGCTATGTGCGCATGAGACGAACGCGGATCGTATGTACGCTTGGCCCAAGTTCGAGCACACCGGAGATGATTGGGCGGCTCATCGAAAACGGTATGGATGTAGCCCGCCTCAACTTCTCGCACGGCACGCACGATGCGCACCGAGTCGTGTTCGAAAGCGTTCGCGCGGCCGCTCTCGAGCGGCGTCGAAATGTGGCCGTTCTGACGGACCTTCAAGGGCCGAAGATCCGCACGGGCCCGTTGGCCGGCGGGAAGAGCGTCGAACTGGTCGAAGGAGCGGCCCTGCGCATCACGACGCGGCCCGTGGAAGGCGATGTCCATTGTGTGTCGACGACGTATGCGAATCTACCGCATGATGTCAGCCCCGGCGATCGGATTCTGTTGGCCGACGGCACGATGGAACTGACGGTTGAGTGTGTAACGCCGCCGGACGTGGACTGCCGCGTCGTACGCGGCGGGCCCTTAGGCCAGCACAAAGGCATGAATCTCCCCGGCGTCCGTGTCAGCGCGCCTTCCCTTACGCGCAAGGACATCCAGGATCTGGCCTTCGCGCTCGATCTGGGCGTCGACTATGTCGCGCTTTCTTTTGTGCGCCAGTCCGATGATGTGCGCGACCTGAAGCGGCGCATTGCGGAGGCCGGCGCGCCGACGCGCGTGGTCGCCAAGATCGAGCGGCCCGAGGCGCTCGAGGACTTTGACGCCATCCTTGAGGAGACGGATGCGGTGATGGTGGCCCGAGGCGATCTCGGCGTCGAAGTGGATCTGGACAACGTGCCGCAGATACAGAAGGACCTCATTCGCCGGTGCAACGCCAAAGGGAAGGCCGTGATCACCGCCACGCAGATGCTCGAGTCGATGACGGGCCATTCCCGTCCGACGCGAGCCGAAGTGACCGACGTGGCCAACGCCATCTACGACGGCACCGACGCCGTTATGCTTTCGGGCGAGACCGCCGCGGGCCAGTATCCCATTGAGGCCGTGAAGGTCATGGCCGATATCGCGTTGAAGGCAGACGAGGCGATCGTGGCCGCGCCGAGGCCCGTGCTGACCAGTTCAAACACGTCATGCGCGTGGGAAGGCTCGTTCAGCGATGCCATCGGCCACGCGGTGCGCGACATGGTGGACGCCCTTGACGTCCGCCGCATTGTCTGCTTCACAATGTCCGGCTATACGGCCGCCGCGATTGCGCGCTACCGGCCCCCGATTCCCATCACGGCCATCACGCTTAGCGAGGCCACGCGGCGCCGTTGTGCTTTGTTCTGGGGCGTCGAGGCTGTCCAAGCCGTCGAGGTGAACAACACCGATGAGATGGTGCGTACCGTGGACGACATCCTCCTGAGCCAGGGCCTGGCCAAGATGGGCGACACGGTGGTCATTGTGGCTGGCACGCCCCTCGCCGTCGGCGGCCGAACCAACTTGCTCAAGCTGCATACCGTAGGCGAATAGATGGGCCAGCGGCAGCGGGGCGACTCGGAGAATGAGGCGTGACGTGTTATCCGATCACGTAGCCGAAGATTGGTATCGCGAAGCGTTCGGGATACTGTATTCGGTCGTGTATGCCCATCGCACCGTCGAGGCGGCGGGACCGGAAGTCGCGTTCGCCGCCGCCCAGGTCGACCTGGGGCCCGGCGAACGTGTCCTTGACCTCTGCTGCGGGAACGGGCGGCACATGGTTCACCTTGCTGAACGCGGCGCGCACGTGACGGGCCTGGACTATTCGGAGGCGCTGCTCGCGCTCGCCCGTGACGTCCTGGCCGACGTTTCGACGCAACTGGTTCGCGGGGACATGCGTGCGTTGCCGTTTGGGGCGGCCTTCGACGTCATCTTTAGCTTCTTCACCAGTTTTGGTTACTTCTTCCATGCTGCCGAGAACGTGGCCGTGGTTCGCGGTGTGGCCGATGCGCTCAAGTCGGGCGGGCGTTTCTTCGTCGACTACTTGAACGAGGCCTATGTCGTGCGTACGCTGAATCCGGAGTCCGTGCGCCACTGTTCGGGTCACGAAATCCATGAGTGGCGATGGATTGACGCGACGCGCCGGCGCGTGAACAAGCGGCTGCGCGTCATGAAGGATGGGCGGAGTGTGCACGAGTCCTCGGAGTCGGTTCAGCTCTATTCGGTGGCGGAATTCCGGGCGCTGCTCGAGGGGCAGGGGATTCGGGTGAAACGCTTGTTCGGCGACTACCACGGCGCAGAGGTCTCGGAGGATTGCCCTCGGATGATCGTTGTGGGCGAACGAGAGTGAGGTGGGCGGCCGATGCTGGACGTGTTCGAGGACTACTGCGCTGGGGCGCTGGCGCTAGGGCCGCTTTTCGCCGGCGGGCCGCGCGGTGCGTTGGAAGTGAGGCCGCGGGCGGCGTCGTGGCCTGAGGGTCTCGCCGAGGCCCTCGTTCGATACAACGCCAGTCTCGGGAAATCGGTGACGCTTCGCGGCGATGAGGCGGTAGTCGTCACCGGCCAGCAGCCGGGCGTTCTCACCGGACCGCTCTACACGATCTACAAGGCCATTACCGCAATCCGCCTCGCGCATGCCATCGAGAAACGCCACGGCGTGCCGTGTGTGCCGGTGTTCTGGGTGGCGGGCGACGACCACGACTTCGCGGAGGCGCGCGCCACGTGGATTCTGACCAGGGACTACCGGCCATGGCCGTTTGTTTACGAGCCGGAGGCCGCCGTGGAAGGAAGGCCGATGCGCCGTGTGCCGCTGGCAGCCTCGCTGCATGGGTTGGTCGACGAGGCAGCCCGGCAGGCCCGCGGCTCAGAATTGAGTCGCGAGGTTCGTACGTTTCTCCACGATTCGCTCTCTGATTCGGCGACGATTGAGGCTTGGTTCGCTCGCGTGATGGCGCGCCTATTCGGCAACACGCCGCTCGTCCTGTTCGCGCCGCACATTCCTGAGGCCCGCTACGCGGCGCGGGCGGTCATCCAGCGCGAGATCGTCGATCCCCTCGTGACCACGCGGCGCGTCAACGCCGGCGGTGCCGCACTCACGCAGCTTGGGTACGCGCCCCAGATCGTCAAGGGTGACGACGAGTGCGGATTCTTCTTGGAGATGGGTGAACGCCGGCGGAAAGTGTTGTATGACGGGCGGCGATACGTGATACCCGAAGAGAGCATGACGTGTAGCGTCGATGAGATGCTCGCCTTCCTCGATAGCGCGCCGGAACGGTTTAGTCCGAACGTGGCATTGCGCTGCGTGGTGCAGCAGGCTTTGTTCCCGGCGGTGGCATATGTGGCCGGGCCAGGCGAAGTGGCCTATTGGGCGCAGCTCAAGCCGCTCTTCGGGGATTTCGGATTCGACATGCCTTTCGTGTATCCGCGCGCGCGGGGTGTGTTGACGCCAACGAAAATCGCCAAGCTTCTTGACAAGTTCTCGCTCCAAACGCGTGATCTCGACGAGGGACGCGAGGCGGTGGTACGGCATGCCTTGCGAGCGATCGTGCGGAATCCCGCCCGTGAGGCGCTCGAGCGACGACGGCCCGAGGTCGAGGGCGCGGTCGAGGCGCTGGCGCGTGATCTCGCGGATACCTCGGCGCCCGCCGCCGAGATGGCGGATCGCCTTATCCAGCGCGTTCGCGATGGACTGGACCGAATCGAGCAATCTACCCTTGAGGCTGACGCCGTCCAGGCCGACGCCGTGACGGAGCAGGTCAGACGCGTCTGCGACGCGCTAGCGCCATTCGGCAAGCCGCAAGAGCGCGTGTATACGGTGTTCTCGTTTCTGTTTGAGCACGGGTTTTCGCTGATCGGGCGATTGGCTGAGGAGTTAGATGTCGAGTCATTTCAGGGGAATGAGGTGGTGCTGTGAATGTAGATGTTTTGGCGGTGGGTGCACACCCCGACGATGTCGAGCTAGGCATCGGGGGACTAGTGCACAAACTGGCGACGGCGGGATATGCCGTCGGGATCCTGGATCTGACGCGAGGCGAGATGAGCACGCGCGGTAGTGTTGAGGAGCGCGTGATCGAGGCGCGTGCGGCCGGTGTTTGTCTTGGCGTGGCGGTGCGGACGTGTGCCGGCCTGCCGGATGGGGCCCTAGCCAACACCACTGAGCAGCAACGGGCTGTCATTCCGTTTCTGCGGATGGGGCGCCCGAGGATTCTGATGGCACCGATGGCCGACGATCGGCATCCGGACCACAATGCCGCCCACGCCCTCGTGCGCGATGCCAATTACTTCGCCGGGCTGGCACGTATCGAGACCGGGCATGAGCCCTATCGGGCGCCGCGCTTGTACTACTATCACCCGTACTTCGAGGATCACGCAATACCCCAGTTCGTGGTGGATATCAGCGATCATTTCGCCGCGAAGATCGCCGCCCTTAGGGCACATGCGTCGCAGTTCCACAATCCGGCATACCAGGGCATGCCGACCTTCATCTCGTCGGAGACGTTCTGGAACGCCATCGAGACCAGGGCCGCGTACTGGGGAGCGCGCATCGGGGTTCGATATGGCGAGCCGCTGTGCGCGGATGGGCCTTTGGGTATTGAGCTTCCGCCAGGCTTGGAGGATAGGGTATGAATATCGGCATCACATGCCACGCCACCACGGGCGGGAGCGGCGCGCTGGCCGTCGAGCTCGGCATGGCCTTGGCCGAGCGTGGACACCGCGTCCATTTCGTGACGCTGGGAACGCCGTTCCGCCTCCGGGAAGCCCATGAGAACGTGTTCACGTATTCGGTCGAGACCGTCACGTATCCGGTGCTTCACCACGATCCCTGTTCGTTGGCGTTGGCGGCGCTCATCGCCCAGGTTGCCCGCGAAAAGCATGTCGAGGTGTGGCACGCGCACTACGCCATTCCCCACGCGGCTGCGGCCATCATCGCACGCGAGATGATGGCCGAGGAGAAGCGTTTCAAGCTCGTTACTACGCTTCACGGGACCGACATCACCCTGGTCGGAACACACCCCTCCTTTCTCGAGATCACGCGGTTCTCGATGGAGCGTAGCGATGCCGTGACGACGGTATCCAACTGGCTCCGACATGAAACACAGCGCGAATTCGCACTTTCTCGGCCCATCGAGACTATCTACAACTTCGTCGACCAGGATCGGTTCGTTCCGCGACGCACGGACCGCTCTGACCATGACGGGACCGGCGAGAAGGTGATCATGCACATCTCGAATTTCCGGCCGGTCAAGCGTGTGACCGATGCGGTCCGCGTATTCAAGCGCGTCAGCGAACGGCTCAATGCAAGGCTCGTCATGGTGGGCGATGGCCCGGAGCGCCTGTCCGCGGCGGGCGTGGCCCGGCAGCTCGGTATTGAGGATCGCATCGAGTTCACCGGCATCCGCCAGGATCTCGAGACGTTGATTCCGCGTGCGGATCTCATGCTCCAGCCAAGCGAACACGAGAGTTTTGGCCTCGTGCCGCTCGAGGCCATGGCGTGCGAGGTGCCGGTACTGGCCACGGCGAGCGGCGGCACCTGCGAGGTCGTCGAGGATGGAGTCACGGGCTACCTATGCGAAGTGGGCGATATCGAGACGATGGCCGCGCGGGCCATCGAGGTTCTCGGAGATACCGAACGTGCGAAGGTGATGGGGCGGAATGGCCGTCGCCGTGCCCTCCGCCTGTTCGCGCGCGAAACCACCGTGGATCGGTACGAATCCCTTTACCATCGCCTGGTGGACGCGTAGGGTGCCTCGGGGTCTGGCCAGGAAGGGCCATTTCTGGCGGCGAACGTCATGCGGCAAGCGCCATGGCGAACGCACGTCCTCGTCCGAGGCGTTGTCGTACCACGGCAACCAGACCATCCGCATCATCTGCGAAGGGGGCACCGACTTGCGTGCTTTGTCCAGCACGTAGAAGTCATCGAGAATCCTTGTTCGGATATGCACGCGGCCTTCGGTTGCGAGCCATCCGTAGAACGTGTCGCGCCCGATGCGGTCCGGATGCGGGTAATCCCCCGCCAAGAGACTGCCCTGGGCGTCCCCTTCACCGAATATGATGCTCGCACGCTCCTTGACACATCCTTGGGATCACATCGATATTGATCTGTCAAGGAGGAATCGTCGGAGAGTTTTCGGCCGGACCTCTAGGAGTTACGACAACAACCGGTCATCCTCACCCGCGAGTGCGGTCTCAACCGACCTGAAAGGGCGGCCGGTCACTTGACCGGCCGCCCCTCGCATCATCTCTCTGTCGCGCCCCATAACCTGCATCAGGGCGCGATAGTGAACGCGGCACTCATTGTACGCAAGTCGCTGATGGTGTACGACTGGACGCGGAGTCGGTAGCTTGTTGCGACCGCCAGGTTGGTCGGCACGGTCCATTCCCACGCGCCATCGTTCTCCGTTTTTCGGGCAATCCAGTCGATGAAAGCGCCGCCTTTGTGAAGGCCGACGCGGACGAAATCACCGACTTCGGGGGCATTGCTTTCCCACAGCACTTCGTAGGTTTGGCCAGGGACCAACTGGTCATGGAACCCCGGGTAGAGGATGACCAATGGCGCCAGCGAGATGGTGAACGACGCGTCGCTGGAATCCCGGACCGTGCTGTCGGTGTACGATTGAACGCGGATAGTGTAATCGGCCGCCTCGGTGAGGTCCGTGGGCAGCTTCCAGTAGTACGCGCCATCGTTCGCGGTCTGACGCACGATCCAGTACAGGAATTCTATGCCCTTGTGTAGACCGATGCGCACATCGGCGCCTACGATGTCAGCGTTGCTCGTCCACTGAATCACTTGGACGCTGCCCATTTCCCAGTTCTCCCCGCCGTTCGGCGTCTTCACGCCCACCGGTTTGATGGTGAACGGGGCATCGCTCGCGTCGCGCAGCGCCTCGCTGTCGTAGGATTGCACACGGATGGTATAGTCGTTGGTGGCTTCCTTGTTCGTTGGAACCACCCACGTGAATGATCCGTCGTTATCGGTCTTCCGCGTGATCCACTCGACGAATTCCTCGTTCTTGTGCAAGGCGAGTTTCACGTAGCTGCCCACGAGAGGGCTGTTGCTCTGCCAGGTGATGGCCTTCCAACTCCCGGCGGGCCACTCCTCGCCGCCGTTCGGCGTCAGCAAGACGATCTCACCTTCACCTTCGCCTTCACCTTCGCCTTCGCCTTCACCTTCGCCCTCACCTTCACCTTCACCTTCGCCCTCACCTTCACCTTCACCTTCGCCCTCACCTTCACCTTCACCTTCGCCCTCACCTTCACCCTCGCCTTCGCCACCTTGATACACATCGAGCGTGGACGTTTCCGTTGAGAGTGAATTGGCACGGTTGCTAACTTCGCAATGATACACGCCGCTGTCTTCGAGGATTGTGGACGGAATCAGGAACCAGGCGAAGGTCGCGCCCGGAATGGACTGATCGCCCTTGAACCACTGGTACTGGACGTCGGTGCCGGTAGCTCCGACTAGGAAATAGGCCGGCATGCCGACCAGCACGGACTGATAGGCGGCCGGTTGCGACGTGATGGCCACCGGGTTGTGGACCGTCAGGTGGGCTTCATTCGATACCACCGAGCCGGCCGTGTTGGTCACGGTGCACGTGTAGACGCCCTCGTTGGCTTCCTGTGCCGAGGCGATGAACAAAGTGGCCGTCTGTTGGCCCGACAACACCTGGTCATCCTTGCGCCAGGTGTAGGTAAGGTCGTTTCCTAACGCATCAATCGTGAAGGTGACGGGCTGTCCCGGCCACACCTCATCATCCGAGATGTCGGACACGATGGTCGGGAACAAATTGACGGCGGTGCCGCGCGGGACCGTGGTGGTCCATACATCGCCCGCGTTCAGTTGCCCGCCTTCGCCAATCGCAAACGGTTCATAGGAACCGATCTTCAGGGTGATATCCGATACATCCAGGAACCGGCTGAGATTGACCACGAAGACCTGGTCGAGGTTGTTAAAGACGCTCTCCGAAGCGTTGTACACCCCGTCGATATCGGCCGGAAGGATCACCAACTCAATGAGGTTGGTCGTGTCCGGAGCAATCTGAGCATACATGACATCTTCGTTCCAGAATCCGCTCGCGCAGTATCCGCTTGCCGCGGGACCGCCCTCGAGATTCGGAATCAGCGGACAACTGACCGCCCCGGCTCCATAGGGACTGGGGGCCTTGAGCACGGCGGCGTTCTCGGCGTTGCCCGAGACCATGTTGCTGTTACTGAACATAGGCATGAATTCGTTGCGCGCGGTCTGGTTCATGTTCGAGACCATCGTGAACCGACCGTTCAGTTGCAGGGCTGTGCCGCCCGCGTTGTCGGCTTGGATAACGGTGCCGCCGGCCATGACCACCGAACCGTGCAGCTTCACCGTTCCCGGACAGCCGTAGCCGCCGTCGCCACCGGATCCGCCACGTCCGCCGCGGCTGCCGTTACCGCCCGCGCCGCCACCACCACCCGAGCCGCCGTCGCCGCCCGCGCCGCCATACTGCGTGTCGCCGCCGAGCGCCGGCACGTAAGGTTCAGGAGCCGGGCCACCCGGACTTCCATCCACGGGGGCGCCGCCCGCTGCACCGGCCGATCCCGGATTGCCGTAGCTCCCGTTTGACCCGCCGGACACCACGCCGATGGGCTGGGCCGAGACGTTCAGCACGGCCGATCCGACCTCGAGCAGCCCTTTCGCCGACAGGACGACGCACCCGCCGCCCGACGCGCCGGAACCGCCTGTCCCACCAGCGCCGCCGGAACCGCCGGAACCGCCTGTGCCACCCGTGCCGCCCGCGCCACCTTCACCCTTAGCACCTCCCGTGGCGAAGCCCGCCGTGCCCTTTTCGCCAGCACCACCGGATGTGTTGCCCCCGGCGATATTCGAGAGCGCGTCTCCGCCATTCGCGGCGTTCCCGCCGTTGACACCATTTCCGCCACCGGCCACGCCGCCCGCGCCGCCGCCGCCGCCACCGCCGCCGCCACCACCCGCACCGCCGCCACCGCCGCCGGAGCTAGCGCCCCCCCCGCCGCCGCCGCTACGTCCGCCACTCAGCAGCGCGGAGACGCAGCCGCCGCCACCGCCACCGCCACCGCCGTTGCCGCCCGCGCCGCCGCCGCCGCCAGCGCCACCCCCGCCGCCGGAACCGCCGCCGCCGCCGCCACCACCGCTGCCGCCAGCGAGCACAAGTGTGTCGGCGATCGTGGCCAGAGCCGGATCAAACATGGCGCTTCCCCCGTCGAACCCGGTGCTGCCGTCAAGGCCGGCCGAGGTCGCGTTCGTACCGGCGGTCCCCGAACCGCCATCCGTGCCGTCACCGCCCTTGGCGGCCGCTGCGGAAGTTTCACCGTTAAGCCCCTTGGCGCCGCCGCTCCCGACGGTCGTCGAGGCCTGTCCGCCAGAGCCGATGCCGGAGGAGCCAGTCCCTGTCTGCGGTCCCCCGTTGCCGACTGTACCGTTACCTTGTGTGTTGCCGTAGCCCAGACCGCCGGCCGTGCCGGCCACCCCAGCCACGCCAATACTGCCGTTGCCGCCGTTGCTGCCGTTGGCCGCCTGGCCCCCGCCTGCACCCGCGTCGCCGCCGGAGGCAAATGACGCGATCACGCCGGCGCCCTCGCCGCCGTCACCCCCATCGCCACCGGTGCTGCCTGCGCCGCCGTCGCCGCCTGCGCCACCGTTGCCACCGGCACCCGACGCTCCGCCTCTGCCGCCGCCAGCCACCGGCGTACCATCGGATTTGGGAGATACATCGATGTTACACCCTACGTACATGTCGCCGCTGGCCGTCAGTGACAGCGGACGGCTGCCGGTGACGGTGACGGCGCACGACGAGGGGATGGAAACGTCGGCGAAGTCAAACACGGCGACGCCGTCCACGTTCAGGCCGACAAAGGGCGCACCCGAATCAACGCGTAGCGTGACCGCGCTTGTGTCGACGGTGATTGTGTGTACACCGGACAGAATGAGATTGCCTAGGGCTCCGTTGCTCTCATACACCGCTGCGAGATCCGCTTGCGCGGCGCCGGCAAGGACGATGCCTACGGCTAGGGCGAAGAACACGATTCGTCCTGCATGCTGTCGCATTGTTAGGTACTTCATGGTGCTACTCCTCATATGATCACTCACCGCTTGCACGGAAACCCTCGATTCCGTACGCCTTGTGAAAACACGATCCGCATTGGGTAGACGTGAAGGATTCACTGCAAACCAACGGAGAGGAAAGCAATGCAGCCCACATTGCCGTACCGCAGGTAAATGGTACCACCTTGATGATGTCCAGTCAACCGGTTCGGGCTTCCCGGGGAGAACAGGGCCGCGGGTCAGTTCACCACGATGCCGGGCTATGTCGCGTCGGGGAAACCCATGGCCATGGCGAAGGCCATTTGGAAATCGGGATCGAGCGATAGATCGACATGGGCCGTCAGACCGGCGAGTTGCTGTGCCTGGGCTCGCAGCCTCGAAGAGCACAAGGCCAGTCGCGCGCCGGCGAGGGACGCATTCCCCACGAAGGCGATCCGGTCGCCGGGGAGGCCCGGAGGAAACAGTCCGACGCGTTGTGCGGCGGCCCGGCGCACGTAGTTCCCGAACCCGCCCGCGATGAGTAGACGCCCGACCTTCTCCGGCTCCAATCCCGACTGGCCGAGGAGGATGCCGACGCCCGCCCGGATGGCGGCCGTCGCCAGTTGAAACTCGCGGACGTCTTGTTGGGTCAGGTGAATGGGTTCCCCCGTCTTCGTCTGATCGGCCGAGGCCAAGCGGAAGGCTGGTTCCCCCGCTACTTCGACCAGGCGCGCCCCGAGCGGCTTCGGACACGACACGGGCACGGCGTCGGCGTCTCGAAAGCGTCCCGAGGGCTCCAGAAGGCCGCACTCGAGCAAGCCCGCGACGAGGTCGATGAGGGCCGAGCCACAGATGCCCACGGGCGCTCCCCCTCCAATGACGGCCATCTCGAGATCCTCCCCGAAGGCAACGTGCTCGATAGCGCCCGTGGCGGCCCGCATTCCATCGGAGATACGGGCGCCCTCGAAAGCTGGACCTGCTGCGGTTGAGGCCGCAGATAGCCGACCGTCGTGCCACAGCACGATTTCCCCATTGGTGCCGATATCGACCAAGATGGTGGTATGCTGGGTGTGCGTGATGTCCGTGGCTACCATGCAGGCCACCGTGTCGCCGCCGATGAACCCACCGATCACGGGGAAGAGGTACACGGTTCCGCGCGGGTGGATGGCCAAGCCCAGGTCCGACGCGGAAACCTCGATCGCACGGCCGTAGGCGGGAGTGAACGGCACTTGGCCGAGGGCTCGCGGGTCGATGCCCGCCAGGAGGTGCAGCATCGTTGTGTTGCCGGCAAAGGCCGCCTCATAGACGCTGGAACGTTCTGTGCCCGTGGACTTGGCCAACCCACCGACCAGGTCGTTCAGAGTTTCGACCACGGCCTGCCTCAGATCTTCAAGGCCGCCCTCGTGTTGTGTCGCATGGAGGATCCGCGAGAGTACATCATCGCCGAAGCGCGTCTGCGGATTGACCTCGGAGGCCTCCCCAATGCTCCGGCCCGTGTTCAGATCGACCAGGGCGGCGACAAGCGTCGTCGTGCCGACATCTACGGCGAGTCCGTAGAGTGCCGCTGTCGTATCGCCCGGTTCGAAATCGATGAGTCGGCTGGCGCGAAAGACCGCGGTTCCGCGCCAGTCACATCCGCGAAGGCGCCCCGGAAGTTCCCGCACAACATCAACGTCCACGCTCAACGGGCCCAGGGCACGATCGAGGCGTTCTACATCGGGAGTCGGATCTTCACGAGAAGGCGGGGGGAGATTGACGGCGCACTTCCGGACAAGGCCTTCTCCGGGGCCTATCTCGACACTGGTGTCCGACGCCGTGAGTATCTGGTAGGCCGAGTCCAGCAAGGATTCCTGGGGGATGCCGATGACGCACGGCTCGGTGATCCGTGTCTGGCACGCGAGACGCATACCCTGCGCAACGGCCTCCTCGCCAAGAACCGCCCGTTCCGTATCCGACGCTGAAGAGGGGCCGTCCACGAAGAACACACGGCACTTGCCGCACTTGCCTTGGCCCCCACAGGGCGTGTCGATGGTGAGACCGGCGTGGTGTGCGGCGTCCACCAGGCGCGTTCCGGGCGCGACGTGAACGGTCTTGCCGAAGGGCTCGAACTTCACAGCGATCTCTCTTGATGGCAAGGCGATGGACCTCCGGGCGGAGTGGTTGCTGCGTGCGCCTCAACGCGATGCTCGCATTGCCAGGGAAGCATACACGAGCGTGTGCGCGCACGCAAAACGCCTCGTGTCTGTCCTGATACTGATGGCCGCCATCGCCCGCGGCGCGGCGTTCGAGGTGTACAAGGAAATGAGCAACGGCTATGTGGAGCCGGTGTACCAGGAATACATGGAGAAGGAATGTCGGCTCTCGGGCATCCCGTTCGTGGCACAACCGGAATTGGCCCTGCGCTACAAGGGCGACCCGCTGGAACAGACCTATCGACCGGACCTCGTCTGCTTCGACGCGATCATTGTTGAATTGAAGGCGGTGAAGGAATTGGCGGACGAGGACCGAGCCCAGGTGTTGAATTACCTGAAATCCAGTGGCCTAAGACTGGGGCTGTTGATCAACTTCGGACACCATCCCGGCGTCGAGATCGAGCGGTTTGTGCTGTAGGCACATCATCAACCACCGAATGCACCGAATGCACGGAAAGAAGTCAAGAGGGGCATTGGGCACAATCCTCGATACGAGGCATTTTGCCCATGGAATTGGTCTTACTCGTTTCGGTCTTGCCGTTCTTTCATTTCTGTGTCGTTCGGTGCGTTCCATGGTTGGAAAGAACTGGATCTGCATTCCCACGAGGACCGTGGGAACGAGGAATTCACGGAGGCCAAAAACAGGAAAACCGAGAGAATTCGTCCGCAGATGGCGGAGATTCTGCATTCCCGCGGAACCGTGGGAACGAGGAAAGGGCCAAGGCGCTATGTGCAGTGCGCAAGCTTGCTTGCGCTTTGGCTGTGAGCGGATTTCGCTCCGCGACGCACACGCTGGCTCTCCAACATGGGCGGGCCAGCAAGCTGGCCCCTGGAGTTTGGCCTTTGACTAGATAATTCGACGGTGGGGATTCCTTGTGCTTGCATTTCGGGTGGATTTCCCGTAAAATGGTATCTAGTTAAATGACTAGACACCATTTTCAACCGAGGAGAACGGCCATGGGATTCCCGACGAAGGTCCAACTGATCAAGCGCAAGCAGAGCGAACAGTGGTACATCAATTTCCCCAGCGCCGTGGCCCAGGCCATGGAATTCCAGCGCGGGGAAGTCGTGGAATGGATCGTGGAGGACAAATCGCAACTGGTGCTCAACCGCACGGAGCCCCCGGCGTCGGCGCTCAAAAAAAAACGCCATGGGTCGGCGAAGTCTTCGGGCAGCTCTGGCAAGGATGCCGGGGGGCCTTCAAGCAGCAGCGCACGTTCATGAGAGCCGGGCATCTTGCCGCAGCAGCCTTGGTTGGAATGGGGCGCAAGACCATCACCAACATGCTGGTCACGTCGGGTCAGCAGTTCCAGGATTGTTCGGCCGCGTATCGATTGTTCTCGAAAGACCGGTTCGACCCCGACGCGCTCTTTGCCCCCATCGCCCAACAAGTTCACCCACAACTGCCAGCGGGAGCGCCCTTTGTAGCCGCCATCGACGATACGCTGCTGGGTAAGAGCGGCAGGAAGATTGCCGGCGCGTCCTTTCGACGCGATCCGCTGGGACCCAAATTCCGTGTGAATCTCCGATGGGCCCAACGGTTCCTGCAAGTGGCGGCCGCTCTGCCGGTGGGGCCGGAGTCGGGGGCCGTGCGCACCATCCCTATTGATTTCTACCACGCCCCTACCCCGCGCAAACCCAAGAAAAGCGCGCCGCCCGAACAGTGGCAAGCGTATGAAACCGAACGAAAGGAAGCCAACCTCTGTGAGCTGGCCGTGCAACGCATTCACCACCTGCGCAAGGTCTTGGATTCCTTTCCTGAAGGGACGAACCGACTCCTGTGGCTCCAGGGCGACGGCGGATACACCAATGAGACCATCCTGAAACAGTTGCCGCCCCGAACGGTCTACACCGGACGCATCCGCCAAGATGCCTCCCTCTATTATCTGCCCGAATCTGCCGACGCGGCTCCCAAGGGACGCAAACGGGTCTATGGCGCGCTGGCGCCCACGCCTGAACAGGTCCGCCAAGACGACACCATCCCCTGGCAATCCATCTGCGTGTGGGCGGCGGGAGGGTTTCACACGACACGCGTCAAGACCCTGGCGCCCCTGCGTTCCCGCATGGCTGGACAACACCATAATCTACGGCTTGTCGTAATCGAGCCCCTGGGATACCGCTTGCGCAAGAACAGCAAGATTCTTTACCGCAAGCCCGCCTACCTGATTTGCACCGAACTATCCGTCTCTTGCCAAGAAATCGTCCAGGCCTATGTCTGGCGCTGGGAGATTGAGGTCAACCATCGCGACGAGAAGACCATCCTCGGTGTGGGCCAAGCGCAAGTCCGCCACCCCTCGGCCGCCGCACGCGTACCCGCCTTTCTCGTGGCGTGCTACGCCATGGCCCTGCTCGCCGCGCAACACGTTGCCCGTACCAACCCCAACCACGAGGCGCTACCCCTGCCCGTGTGGCAAAAGAAAGGAACACCTCACCGACCCTCGTTCCAACACATCGTCCAAAGCATCCGCGCCGAACTGTGGGCACCAGCCCTGGGCATCCAACATTTCTCCGACTTCGCGACCCGCCATACCCAGGCCGCGAACGCCCAGAAATACAAACCCAACGTCGCCGACGCCGTGCTCTACGCCTGTAACTGACCGGTAGAACAACAGCCGTCTACCGAAAGCAATGACGATGCTGCGGCTTTCCTCTGCGAATCGCCTCTTCTTGCGTGGTCTGAAGCCCGAGATGACACGGAGAGTGCTCCAGACGATAGGGCGAAGGCCCTCGCTTTGACCAAGAGAAGAGTCTGCGCCGAACCGGCACGAAGCCACGCGTACCCTGACATCCGGTAGCGCGACATGGTGACCGTGCTACTCCTCCTCGCCTTCCTCGCCGTCATCCTCCCAGGAGAAGAGCCCTTGCTCGACGAGCAGGTTGAGGTAGATGTCGCGCCGCTGAGGGATCCACACGTCGGGGATGTAGGTGTCCATGTCGGGCAAAACGCCGGCCATCAAGGCACGGAGCTCGTCGAACCGCGCCCGGATGTTGGCGTTCTGCAGGGCGCCGTCGTCCTCGATGAAATGTTTCCTGACGCGTTCGGCGAAGAGTTCGCGGAACTGGGCGTTCTCGCTGAGTCCCTGGTAGAGCCATGGGATAGGGGCGTTCTCGCCGTTGAGGCCGAAACCGACGCCCCACATCGTGACCGGGAACTCGATGAAGGGGTTGGCGTCGACGTAACCTTCGTTCATGGCGGCTTCCGAATCCCAGACAAACGCCATCCACTCACCCCCGGATGTCCGTTCTTGGGCTACGACCCAGTTGTGGTTGGGCCAATCCCAGTTCGCAATGTACGTCTCGAGAATGATGTAGTCGATGAACTCCTTGACCCTCACGAGAGCCCGGATGCGGTCATACATAGCGTCATCCGACAAGTCCACCGTAACGATAAAGCCCAGCAGGGCGTACAAGGCCTCGGTGTCACCGTCTGTGGCCCCGCTCGGACTGACGACGTCCCAGGCCTTCTTGCTCTTGAAAGCCTCCTGAAGGAAATCCTCGTGAAACCGTTCGGTCAGATTGAAGTAGCTCTTGTACTGGCCGTTAATGTAGAGGTTCACCATAGTCCCCAAGCTCGACACTTGGCCCATATCGTTGAACAGCCGCCGCGCCAACTCGTCCGTGATAAAAGGATTGTACTGGTCGTTGTGACCGCCTCTCAGGACGAGCTGCTTGTAGCGTTCGACCTTGGACTCCTCAAAGAGCGGATAGCGCAACATGTCGGCGCCGTATTTCTCGTCGAAGTAGAAGCGAAACGAGAACTTGGTGTACGGCTGAGACCAGTCGTCCGCCCGCCGCGTCCGGGCGCGCAACAGGCTTCCTCCGTGGATGCGCAGACCGCAATTGATCTGGAATCCGGCGGACTTGTCGACCGGGAGGAATTCGATCGAGGCCGGGCGTTCATAGTCTTCGCCACGCTCGGTGGGATTGTTGTAGTCGTCAGGGCCGTCCGCGTACCAGATGCCGCCGGGCTTGTCAGGCTCATAGTGGCCGCCGACAATCGCCATCACACCGTTGGGTTCGTACAGCGTCTCGTGCTCGTCGCCGACCAGACAAAGGGCTGGCAGCGATTTCTCGGCGTCGCTCACGTCCACCAGGTAGGTGGCCGTCACGACTCTCGACGGGAAGTACTCATCGTGATACGCCAAGGCGCGCACGGCCGTGTTGCCATTCACGCGGAGCGCGCCGGCATAGACGGTCCCAGCATCTTTGGTCGGCTCGCTGCCGTCCAACGTGTAGCGGATGGTCGCCCCGGTCGTCTTGCAAGTGAGAGTCAGATTGAAGGGATAGTCGTAGAATCCGTGAGGCGAACTGAAATCCGGCGCCTGGGCGATGCCGATATAAGCCTTTCCGCCGATGTTCGGCCCACCGGGCGTCGGTGTATCGAAATACCGGAACTCACCGTCGGATCCGTAGCGGCCGTAGCTGATATCCGAGAGTTGCACCGGAAAGGCTGGCGAAAACGCGTCCACGGACGACTTCCTGCCGGACGCATTGAACAGAGCGAGATACTCGCCATCACCGCTGAACTTGAAGTTTGTGTGCAGCTCGCCACCACCCGTCGGACGCCGATCCTTGTCCGACGCGAAAACGATCAGGTAGGACTTCGCCGCGAGCGTAACCTCAGGAAACACCCACTTCTCCGGCACGTTCGGATCGTCCGTAAGCCGCCACCCGGCGAGTGACACCGCCACGTCCATGGGATTGTACAACTCGATCCAGTCCTCATCGTCACCGTCTTCATCCTCCAAGCCTGACGTGTTTGCCGCCATGAGTTCGTTGAGGAGAACGGATTCTTCGACGGTGATGAGATTTGCCTGCGTGTTCGTGTCCGAGCCGACGGACGTCGTCACCGTTAGCGCCACGCGATAGGTCCCCGGCTGCGTATACGTGTGGGTGGGGTTCCTGTCCGAACTCGAGCCGCCGTCGCCGAAGTCCCACGCCCACGCGGTGATGTCGGCGGTTCCCGGATCCGAGTTGTCGGCAAACTGCACCCGGAGCGGCGCGTAGCCGGCAACCGGTGCGACGGCAAACGCAGCCGACGGCGCCACGGGCTCCTCTTCCGGAGGCGGCGTAGGGCATCCTGCAAGAAGAGCCATCAGTACACCGATCAAAAGAGCGTTGAGGATCATCTCCGCATTCCGCATAGATTCCCATCCTTTTCTCGTGCCCCGGCAACGCGGGGCCACACTATCGCCTGTATCACGGAGCGAGCGCTAGCCGCACGTCGACGACCTCGCCCGACACCAAGACCCCGGGGGGCAGGTCTGCAATCAGAAGCGGCACGCCCCACTCGGGAATGTTTGGGTTGAGTTGGACCGGCAACGGCAATGGCTCGAAGTACGCGCCCACCCGCACGACCGTGCCTTCGAACACACGAGCCGGACTCGTGCGGACGCTCAACAGGACCTTCGCGCCTTCTTCGACATTTCTGAATCGCGCATCCTTTGCGTAGGCCACAACCCGATTCGCGCTCTCCGGGGCAATCGTCACAACGGGCTGCCCGGCAAGGACGGTCTCGCCTGGATGACGCAATACTTGTCGAACCTGGCCGGTCGCCGGGGCCTTAAGGACGAGCGAGTCAACCTGCCTACGGACCTCGTCGGCCCGCGCGCGCTGTGCCTCGACGGCCCGCTGCAACGGCTCAAGAATAACCGCCGCATCGGGGGTCACGGCCCCCTGTTCAAATTCGTTCTGCCGCGCCTCGGCGTCTTGCACCCGTTGCCGCGCCAAGGCTAACGCCTGCATATTCTGTTCGATCTTCTTCTTGAGCGACTCGTACTCGATCGAGGTCTCGTCAATGGTCGTTTGATCGATGATCCGTTCCGCGGCCAGCGCCTTCTGCCGGTCAAGGATGACGCCAAGCCACTTGAGACGCACGGCGTCGGCGTCCTGCTCCACTTCGCGATCCGAGAGGTCGAGTAGGGCCTCCTCATGATCCAATGCCAGGTTGCGCAGCGCGCGGCCCTCGTCCAGCAGGGAGTCGCGCGCATCCGCGTCGAGTTGGACGCGGGCAGCCTCGAGTTCCGCGCGTGCGGCCAACGTATCCTGCTCGGCCGTGGCAAGAACGGCATCGAGCAGCGTCGTGTCCATAACCGCCACCACGTCACCGGCATTGACGCCATCCAGAATGTCGACCGTCACGCCTTCCAGCCGCCCGTCGGCCAGCGGCGCCACTATCACCTCCCGCAACTCAGCCATCCCCACGGCCCGAATGCCACGCATCTGATGGTCGCGCACGGCGAGTATGACGGCAATCGCCACGAGCCAGACAACCAGCGGTAGCGTGCGGCGACGCATCAGCAGCAGACGCCGTGTCCATGGGGTCCGAATCTTGCGCCTTTTCTCGCCCATGATCAGACCTCTGTCTCATCTTCTTGGAAGAAGAAAGTCAACTGCGACACACCCTGCATCGCCTCGAGCTCCTGCACCAGCCGGTCGGACAAGGTGGGATTACGCATGGTCAACCGGTAGGCGAGTTCACCGAGGTCGGGCGCCGGAAAGCGTTGCGACATCAGATGGGCCCGACGGCAGTGTCGGTGCAACACGGCGTGAAGCGCCCGGTGGTCGGTTTCGCCGACGGCCACCTGAAAGCGCAATAGCGCGTCTCCTGAACGCCGGCTCCCAAACTGGCTCCAATACATATACAAGATTACAATGCACAAGATGACCGTACCCAGTACGGCCACGGAATACGCGCCGATGCCGACGGCCATGCCAACCACCAGGGCAAAGAACACGAAGGCCGTGTCGCGCGTATCTTTGAGGATGTTACGAAAACGCACCACGGCCAGGGCGCCGATGAGTCCCAGGGCTACTACCACGTTGTTCGCGATCACCATCATGCTCAGCGTCACGATCATGGTCAGCAACACCACGGCCTGAACAAAAGAACGACTATAGGAAAGGCCCGAGTGCGTGTACATATAGACCCATGCCGCCAGTTGCCCCAACACAAACGCCAGGAGCAGCCCGACGATTGTCCCCCCGACGGTGAGGCGGTCCATGGGGGCCAACGTGGAGAGCGTGTCGATCAAATTCATAGGAATAACCTCGACGGATCGGGGCCCGCGACGGATACGCCACCGTTGTGAAGCCGGATCACACAAATCACGTACTTCGCTATCGAATCACGCACAAGATGGAACCGTTGAACAGCCTCGTGCACCCAACGAGGAAACGCGTTCGTGAATTTCACCTCGAGAATCACCGCGCCTCGGCCAACGGCCCGCCACTCGCCTTCCTCCTGCGGAAAAGGCTCGGAACAGCCATGTGCCGGGAAACACGCCAAGTCACGGTCGAAGGTGATCCGGACCGCATCCTCATGGCGCGCCATATAGGCCTCTCGAACGTACCGCACATTCACCCGGGGCGTCGCGCCAATACGCTCCATGGTGTCTCGAAACTTGAAAGCCTTGTTCAAGAGACGTCCGCTGCACGCGGCGGCCAGGTCGCCCACCGTCGCACGGCCGGCCAGCAATCGTCGAGCCACCTCTCTGGGCACACGAACACGATCTTTGAGGATAACCTGGTCGGATCGCCGCTTGATTTCGAGAAAAACCGGCTCGTCGGGTGAACTGTCGTAGTAGCGGATTCGCATCTTGAATCGGTTTCGCTTGCCGGCCACGGACGAATGGTAGAGCGCCAGGTCCGGCGTATCGAGATAGAGGCTGTGGATGGTGTAGCAGGCGTTTTCGTCCGTGTAGGCGTCCGGAACGACAAAGGGCTGGATGAAACCTCGCACAGCTTGAGCCATAAGCTCGCCAATACGGTACTTCGCCTCAAACCGCTGAGACACAACGGTCGCAAGCGGACTGAAAGGCTCCTCAAAGACGCTCATTCCGACACCACCCCGCTTCCCTTGTCTCGCGGCATCCTCGTTGCCGCCCAAGGCACGCGACTCCCTTCTCCAAGGTCCAGTGTATCATGGGTTTACCAAAAGTGCAACACGCCACCCGTCAAATCCCGAGATCTAGCACGGCCCATATGTTAACGCTCGACATCTTCAAGGTTAAATGCATTTTTCGTATTCCTGTTCTCCGGCCCAGGAACGCGTAGACTTAGCACTGCCCGATGAACTCCGCACAAGCACTGCGCTTGCCGGAATCCCCGAGGCATTTGCGAAATAGCCCGCTCGCCGGGAGGCCAAGCGCGCTATTCCGCAAATGCCTTCGTAGGTTGAATTGTCTTGCCGTAACGCATCAACTTGCGCAGAAACCGCGTATACACCCAAGCGGGAGGCACGGCCTTCGTGCCGCGGAACAGGTCGAAGCCACACAACTGGAGGATTTCCTAGGCGTAGGCGTAGGCGTAGGCGTAGCACCGGCTACCTCCCCTCCGAGTCCCCGAGGAAGGCTGTCTGTTAGCATGCATAGGTTCGAAGTGGATGGGTAAGCTTGGAAAAAAGG
>DAIPKA010000015.1:0-131680 GCA_036769985.1 Candidatus Hydrogenedentota bacterium
CCCCAAATCGGGGACTGACTCCCTCCGAGTCCCCGAGGAGGGCTGTCTGTCCCCGTTTTCCGGGACGGGGGCTGTGGGTGGCGTTTTTGTGCAACGTACCGGGCCATCTCTACGGGGCATCACCATGAGCATCATCAAGTTGACGTGTAATCACGGGTGGTTCACCGACGACGAGCGTGCGGTGGCCGCGGCCTTCATTAGGGACTTTGTCGGCGTTTTCGGGAGGTGCGGCGTCGACACCACCGCGACGCTCAAGATCCGAACCGACGACGTGATCGTGTCCTATCTTCACGTGTGTCGCATCGAGGCCAAACTCGGGGTTTCCGTGATGGCGGACGGTGAAGGCACGGCGGCTCCTACCGTAGACGAGGAACGCGTTATCGACGTTGCGGGCCGCGCTCGCGAACGATTGAGGAAAGCCATGAAGGACCTCGAGGACTACTGCACGCGTGCGGGCGCGCCGATCAACCGGGGCATCGCTAGCCTCATGAAACCTATCCTGAAGAAAGCCGAGGGGGTCATGGAAGAGGCGCTGGCATTCGAGGAGAGAAAGCGACGGAAGAGGTCAAAGTCGTGACCGTACCGTGGGATTCGGGTCGCGCCCGTCGGCACATCTCCGATCACCGCTTTCGCAGAGAGACCATGCCGGGCCAGACTTGACCCCGGCTCCGCGCTGGCTTATGCTGTGGCACGTCCGTAGTATGGAGGGATCCCTTAGCAGCGGGGCGCGCCCCGTCACCCAACGTATGAGGTGCGGTGGAGTATGGCGGAAGCAGTACCACAAGCCGTTTTGGCCTTAGTCGAGAAGTTTGACGATCAACGCAGAAGTCTCATGTCGCCTGAGTACAATGAGACGCAAGTCCGGCGCGAGTTCATCGACCCGTTCTTCGAGGCCCTCGGCTGGGATATCCAGAATCGCCAAGGCTATAGCGAGCAGTTCAAACAGGTCGTGCACGAGGACAGCCTCAAGATTGGCGGTGTTACCAAAGCGCCCGACTACTCGTTTCGCCTTGGCGGCCGCCGCATCTTCTTCGTCGAAGCCAAGAAACCCGCCATTAACCTGAAGACGGATCCCTCGCCGGCCTACCAGTTGCGCCGCTACGCCTGGACGGCCAAACTCCCCGTCTCGATCCTTACGGATTTTGAGGAGTTCATCGTCTACGACACCCGCGTCAAGCCCGCCGAAAAGGACGAGGCCTCGACCGCACGCACCTTCTACATTTCCTATACGGACTACATCGACAAGTGGCACGAGATCGACGGCCTCTTCTCGCCGGCCGCCATCCAGAAAGGCGCCCTCGACCGCTACGTCGAAAGCAGCAAGAAGAAGAAAGGCACCGCCGAGGTGGACGACGCCTTCCTCGCCGAAATCGAGGAATGGCGCGACCTTCTCGCACGCAACATTGCCCTCCGCAACAGGGGCCTGTCCGCCCGCGAGCTCAACTTCGCCGTGCAGGCGACCATCGACCGCATTGTGTTCCTGCGCATCTGCGAGGATCGCGGTATCGAGCCCTACGGCCAGCTCATGGCCCTCCTGAGCGGCGACGACACCTACGCCCGGCTACGCGTCCTGTTCGAGCGCGCCGACGAGCGCTACAACTCCGGCCTCTTCCATTTCCATTCTGAAAGGGACAGGCACGGCGCGCCGGATAAGCTGACGCCGAATCTCGCCATCGACGACAAGGCCCTCAAGGCCATCTTCAAGCGCCTGTACTATCCCGAAAGTCCCTACGAGTTCGCGGTGTTCCCCGCCGAGATCCTGGGCCAGGTCTACGAGCGGTTCCTCGGCAGCGTCATCCGGCTCACGGCCGGCGGCCAGGCCAAGGTCGAGCAAAAACCTGAAGTCCGCAAGGCCGGCGGCGTCTACTACACGCCCTCGTACATCGTCGACTACATCGTCAAACACACCGTGGGCAAGCTCCTCGAAGGCAAGACGCCCCAAGAGGTCGCCGGCATGACCGAGACCTGGCGGCCCTCGAAGACCGGCCAGCCCCTCGCCATCCTCGATCCCGCCTGCGGCTCCGGCTCCTTCCTCCTCGGCGCCTATCAGTGTCTACTGGACTGGCACCGCGAGTACTACGCCCAAGACGCAGACGCCGCGAACAAATGGGCCACCGGAAAGATCCCGCGCGTCTACCAAGATCGCCACGGCGAATGGCGGTTGACCACGTCCGAACGCAAACGGATCCTCCTCGCCAACATCTACGGCGTCGACCTCGACACGCAGGCCGTCGAGGTTACCAAGCTCTCGTTACTCCTCCGCGTCCTCGAGGGCGAGGACGTCCAACTCGGGCAAGGTAACCTCCGGTTCGCCCAGAAGCACATGCTTCCGGACCTCGCAGGGAACATCAAGTGCGGCAACTCCCTCATCGGCCCCGACTTCTGCCAGAACCAACAGATGACCCTCGACGACGAAGAGACCTACCGCATTAACGCCTTTAACTGGGGCGACGAGTTCCCCGACATCATGCGCGCCGGTGGCTTCGACGCCGTCATCGGAAACCCGCCCTACATCCGCATCCAGACGCTCAAGCAATGGGCGCCTGCCGAGGTCGAGTTCTACAAAGACCACTACCGCGCTGCCGCCAGTGGCAACTACGACATCTACGTGGTCTTCATCGAGAAAGGCCTTGCGCTGCTGAACGAGAACGGACGCCTCGGCTTCATCTGCCCCCACAAATTCTTCAATGCCAAGTACGGCGAAGGTATCCGCCGCGTCATCGCGGAGGGAAAACACCTCGAGCACGTCGTCCACTTCGCCCAGTGCCAGGTATTTGCTGACGCCACCACGTACACGTGCCTGCTATTCCTCAGCCAGACCTCGCGAAATGCCTTCTCGCTTGAGCGTGTCCGAGATATAGGCCTTTGGATAGGTTCAGCGGAATCCGAAACAGGAAGGGTCAAGGCCCCCGAGCCGAGTGAGATTCAATGGAGCTTTGTGATCGGCTTGGGTGGGCAATTGCTCGCCAAGCTCCCAACTCTGCCTGGATGTGCCGAGCTGGGCCAACTCACCAGCCGCATATTTCAGGGCTTCAAGACTGGCGCCGATCCAGTCTTTATTCTCGAGCAACAGGACGAAGGCCTTTTGTACTCGAAAGCCGTGGAGAGATCTGTTGTCCTGGAGGCGGAATTCCTCCGGCCGTTGTACAAGTCGGGACAATTGAAGCGCTACGATCTGAAGGCGGCGAATCGATTGATCGTATGTCCCTATCGCGGGAGCAGCATCGTGCCTTGGCAAGAGATTGAATCTCTTGCGCCAAAGACGGCGTCCTATCTCTTGACATGTCGCCACATTCTAGACGCTCGCGAAGGTGGGCGGTGGGCCGGCCAGCACTGGTACTGTTACAGCAGACAGCAGGCGCTATCAGTCATGAACGAGCCCAAGATTCTCACGGCAGATCTGAATCCGCATGCCAGTTTCTGCTTTGATCCGACAGGTTCGGCCTCTTTTACAGGAGGGGCGGCGGGCGGCTACGGAGTCACGTTTGCGAGTGACGTTCATCTGTATGTTCTGGGCCTCCTGAACTCGAAGCTACTCGACTGGGTTTTGAAGCAGGTTTCGTCCCCCTTTCGTGGGAATTGGTACAGCTTCGAGTCGCGATTTATCTCCCGACTACCCATAAGAATCACGGATACTCGCGCTACGAAGCAGAGGGCCCGCCACGACAAGATGGTCACGCTGGTGGAGCGTATGCTCGATCTGCACAAGCGGCTGCAAGGGGCGAACACCGGGCACGAGCGTACGATGATAGAACGCCAAATTGCCGCGACAGACACGGAAATCGACCAACTCGTTTATGAACTCTACGATCTCACCGCCGAGGAAATCGCGATTGTCGAGGAATCAACCGGGAAGTGAGCGGGTCTTCTCTTCGGGTGTCTGCGACGTCCGCACTTCTGCGATGAGTAGGTGTCGATCTTCTTCAACGCTGAGGACGCAGACCGCGCAGAGATCCGCAGAGATGGAGACCTAGCGGTCGGGCTCGTGGCTCGGACGGGAGTCCGGCCACAGCGGAGGCGGAGGCGTCAAGCGGTGGCGGCCATCCGCACGCAGGCCGGATCTGCATTCCCACGGAGGACCGTGGGAACGAGGGAATCCGGGAAAAGATCGATCGCAGAGCCGCGGAGGACGCGGAGCAACGCAGAGAAGAGGAATTGAGTTGGACAGAGAGGGCATGCAGCCAGGCGCGGAACCGTAGGTCTCGAATCGTCCCCTGTTGGAAATCAGGGACAGACAGCCGTCCTCGCGGACTCGGAGGGAGTCAGTCCCCGTTGGCCGGTGTGTTGCATGGGGTGTGGAAAACGGGGACAGACAGCCCTCCTCGGGGACTCGGAGGGGACTTAGGGAGAGCGGTAGCAAGCTACCGCAGTCCACATGGGGACCGTGGGAACGAGAGAGGGGAATCCGGCATCAACGCAACAGTCTGTCGTATTCGTCGTGGAAGTACCGGCGCAAGTTCTCTTGCACGTCGCCCGGCAATGGCGATTCCGCGTCGGCCACGAGCGCTTCGACCTCGTCGTGGGCGCGATCGAGGAGCGAGGGGCTGTCTTCGCCGCCGACGAGATCGAGGAGCGCGCTCGAGAAGAATTCGCCTTCGTGCATGCCATCGAGGGTGAGGTCGTCGGTGAGGAAATGGCCGCCCGGTCCGGCGTTGCGGAGGCTATCCAGGCCGAGGCGGCTGTCATGGATGGGAATTCCTCGGCCGAGAAACTCGGCGGCGGCGAGCCATTCGGTCTGGACGATCATCATCTCGCCGGACATGCCGATAGCGTTATGGCACGAGCCAATACCGCACAGCAGGTTGGCGTTCGAGGCCTGGGCAGCCAGCATGAAAAGCATGCCTTCGGCGCCGCTCTGCTGGTCGTAGCGGTAGGTCATCGAGCCGCCGCATTCGGCCGCCACCGGGAATGCGCAGGCGCGAGCGAGCTGGACGGACGCGGCCTTCCACAACACCTTGTCGAGGGTGTAGTAGCGGTCGCGGCCGCTGCGGAGATCCGTTACGGAAGGCCCGAAGGCGTACAAGAACGGGTTGCCGGGCCGGACGATCTGCGTCAGCGCGGCCACGAAGAGATTCTCGGCATGGCCTTGGACAAGGGTAGCGGCGAGGGTGTACGGCGAGGTGGTGCCGGCCATGGGGCAGATTGTCGGGATGACGGCCATGCCGTGAGCGCACGTGCGCTCGAGCAGATCGCCGTTCATCTCGGTGAGCGTCAGCGGTGACAGGACGGCGATGGCCGCGCTCATGAAGTCGCCGGGATCGAGGCCGTTGCCATCGCGGATGATTGCGGCGATATCGAGCCACTGGTCGAAACTCTCGAGCGACGTGACGTACACGGCGTAGTGTTTGGCGTAGTGGAGCAGATGCGTTTCGAGGGCGCGCAGGCTCGATGTCGCGTCGGCGATATCGGTTACCGGAAAGTCCATGCGGCCCGTGGACACGACACGCTCGAGGCGCTGCGCGATGATCGAGTGGCGGCGGACATCCTCGAGACACGGCCGGCGCGGCCGACGCGTTTCGTAGTCGATAATCCAGGGATCCGTGACGATCGCATTGCAGTGCTGATGATCGCCGCCGATGACGGCCTCGCCGCCGCCCCACCGGATCGTGTAGGAGGCCGGCACGGTACGGATGAGTTCGTGCAAGAGGGCGGACGGCAACCGCACGGTGCCGTTCGGTTCGTCTACGTTCGCGCCCGCCTTGGCCAAAGCCGTGAGGAGGCCGCGGTGCATCACGCGGAATCCTACCTCCGCGAGCAGCGTCTCGGCGGCGTCCTCGAGTCGCTCGATATCGGCGTCGGACAGTACTGCCGCGAGGTTCATGGCGATTTCTCCTCGGCGGACTCGCTTTCGTGCAGGCGAATGCGGCCTTTCAGGAACAGCTCGGGATGATGGCCGTAGAACACGCCTTCGACGATGCCGCCGCCCGTCTCGCCGCCGATCATGTAGATCGTGTCGCCGTGCACGATGGTCATGGACAGGTTGTTGTTCAACGGCATCGAATCGGCCCGGCCGAACAGGCCGGTTTCCACGTCGTACACGAAGATGTCGTTGTAGTAATCGCCCTTATCCTCGAAGCGGTGCGGCGTGCCGTAGGGCGGGCGCATGAGGCCGTCGGGACCGGCGATCTGGTCGTACTGATATCCGCCCCCGAGGATGATGTAACGCTCTCGGAATACGACGGAGCCCGCCGGGAAGTTGCCGCTCGCCACCGGCAAGTCTCGGAGTCGCGACCATGCGCCGGAATCGGGATCGTAGCGCCAGTTGTCGACGACCGTGCAGTACGGACTGCCCGTCGCGCCGCCAATCACGTAGACCTTACCGCCAACCGCCGTCACCGCCGCGACCCACCGTGGCGTACCGGGGCAATCGGCCAAACGCTGCCATCCGGAGTTGGCGTTCCGCGTGTCGAACACGATGAGCCGCGCGCCGCGCCGCTCGTTCGCGCCATCGCGATCCCGATTGGTATAGAACGCTTCTGCGTCGTAATCTGCGCCGCCGAAGACATAGATCTTCGTGCCTATCACACAGGCGCCGCCGCCCGAGATGGGCCAGGGCAACGGCGGCAGGGCGGTCCACGCCCACGAGCCCTTCCCGTGCGCGAGCGCCCAGCCATCGGTATAGCAGTAGGGCTCTGAATAGCTGAAACCGCCCCAGCAGTAGAGCACGTCGTCTACGCAGGCCGCGAGCAGCCCTTGGCGCGCGGCCCCGGGAAACTCCGGCAACTCCCTCCATCCCAGTGTCTCATCGTTGAGGTCGACGACCCACACCTTCCTGAGAAATCCGCGCGGATAGAGCCCGGGCTTCTTGTCGTTGTCATGGCCGCTGCAGAATCCACACACGGAGATCAGGCGGCCGCCGATGATACCGCCGTTGCTGTCCTGGAATCCTTGAGGCAAGTCCGGGCCACGATTCCAGGCGATGTCGAGTAGGTGCGGCAATTCGCCCTCCGGCTGCGGCGCGTGTGCCGCATCGTCGGCCATACTCACGGCCGCCACACAGATGATCAGCGCTGCACGGACTATCATGCCACCCACCCTCTTCGTCATACCGACGCGCTCGGATAGTCGATGGCCCATGTGCCCTCGCCTTCCGCGCCGGCATTCCGCCACAGCTCGACGAAATCGCGCGACGCCTCGCGGTTGCTCAGGTGTTGCAGAAATCGCGCGCACATCTCCGCCACGACCTCGGCATGGTCGGCCGCCACATCGTGTTCTGCAAGCGGATCGGCCTTGAGATCATATAGCTCCTGGCGTCCGTAGACGCCTACGGGCGCATAACCCCAGTCTTCCGTAACCACAAAGGGCGTCGACGCCCGGCGCGGCCGCATGGACGGCGCGGCGGCGATATGACATCCGGAGATGGCCTGATCCCGGTGGCGGTTCTTGCCGGTGCGCACCGCTTCGGCGAAGGAGAGGCCCTGCAACGGCACCGGCGGATCGAGGGGCACGCCCGCGAGTTCGGACAGTGTGGGCAGAATGTCGACGGGCTGGGCGATGAGGCCGAGGCGTTGGCCTTGCGGTACGTCGCTGCCCGCCATGAGGAACGGCACGTGGCCAATCTCCGGATACAGGGGCCAGTAGCGGGGATCGTCCTCTTGAATATTCGATTTGCCGGTGCGGTCATGTTCACCGAGCGATGTGCCGTGATCCGAGGTGACCACGACGATCGTGTCATCCCACAGGTCCAAGTCGTTGATCTTCTGGAGCACGCGGCCGATCCATCGGTCGACGAGTTCCGCCTCGGCCGCGTAGTGCGCCCACAGATTGTGCAACTCCTGGGGCGTGTACGCGGAAGCCGGTCCATAGTTGCAGTGCATCATCGGCACACCGTCGTAATCCGGATCGTATCGGCGCACCATGTACTCGGGCGGATCCCAGGGCTCGTGCGGGTCGAAGAAGTCCAGCCACAGGAAGAACGGGGCCGCTCGGTAGTTTTCTTCGAGCCACCGAACCGCCTGTTCGGCCGTGCGCGCCGGGAACAACTCGGCCTCGCATCGCGGGTTTCGGTTGGTCCAGCGATGGAGGTTCACGAGTGTGTGGCCGCGAAACCGCGGCCGGATCCGCGTTTTGGCATCGGGCACGATGTCTTCGATGGCATCGTTGAGATGGAGCAGCGGTATGTCGCCTTCCTGACCTCGGAGTTGGTACGCCGCGTCGAACCCGTGTTGAAACCGCGCGTTGAACAGGTGAGGACAGTCGCACAGGAGTTGTGTCGCGTATCCGGCCTTGTTGAACACACGGGCGATGTGATTGGGGCTGCTCAGGTCGATGGGTTGCCATCCGTAATGCGGCCAGCCCACGGTGCCGGTGGCGAGATCCGTCCGGTGGGGGATCGTTGGGAAACTGCCGGTGTAGAACCGCTCGATGCTGGTGGCGCGCTCGGCCGCGAACCGGTCGAGTTCCGGCGTTCGCACCGGTCGGAAAGACCCTTCGCCAAGGTTATCGTAACGAAACGTGTCGGTGATGATTAGGATAATGTTCTTCACGGATGATCCTCCGATAGGCCATGCGCCGGCCCATGTTCCTCACCACCGCAGCGCGAGCGGTCAAGGTCCCGGTGTCTTGTCGAGGATGCCCTGGATTCGCTCGATGTCGCGTCGCCAGCGTTCCTTGTCTTCTTCGATATACGGCGCCATCTTAGCCGTGAATTCGGCCCGCCGATGGTACGCTTCGCGGATTTTGGCGCAGAGGTCCGTCGGCGTGTGGTCCGTGAAGAGGCCGTAGCCGTCGAACTCGAGCCGCATCACGCGGGTATCCGACGCCACGAAGGGCTTGCCCAAGGCGAGGCATTCGCGGATCGACCACAGCAGCGTGTCCTTGCGCAGCGTGAGCGTCAAGACCACATCGCAGGCCTCCATGAGCTTGAGGAACACGCCGCGCTTGAGGAAGCCGGTCAACACGACGTTCGCCGGTGCCGTGCTCGGATTGAGGCCGGCCTTCTGCGGATTGCCTGTGAGGAAGAATCGTGCCTCCGGCATGTGCCGCGCCGCTTCGAAGACTTCGTGGTACGCGTCGTCGATGGCGAAACGATTCACCATGAAGACCTTCAGGCCTTCGTGCGCCAGCGGCTTCTCGTACGGCCCAAGGTCGGCGTCCGGTTCGTAGATATCCGCCCGCGATACCGCCGGCGACTTGAGCAGCAAGGCATTGCTCAGGCCCCAGCCCTCGAGCAACTCGAGGTTGGCCTCATTGTGCGCGAGATTGATCGCCGCCCGGCGACCCAAGGGGCGCTGAAGCCAATGGAATGCCTGCCATCGCGCGTCCAGGAACGACGAGTGATTGTCCACCACGAAGGGACAGCGGTGCAGCCGGCCGTAGATCGCCACGACGAGCGGCGCGAATACGGGTGGATTCTGCACGAAAACGCATCGAGGACGGATTCCTCTGAGGCGCCGCCACGTATGGAGTGCCTGGACGACGTACCGGGCGATTGTCGGTAGCTTCCGACCCTTGTACTCCGTAATGTACGAATACACCGTCTCGGCGCCGATGGCGGCCGCGATGCGCGGACCTCGGGCGGTTTCTCCGGGAAAACACCAGAACACAAACGCTGGTTTGCCTTGGGAATCAGCCTCGCGCGCGTTCACCATCGTACCTCTTCAGCTTCCCCATCCCATGCCGAAATGCGGGTGGATACCAGGATACCAAGGCCAGGACCGGATATCCAGATCGGGGGCATCCGGAAGGTTGATTGGCACGTCGCAACCCTACCGGTGGCAAAAAGCTCTTGCAACGGCCCCATATGTTGCGTATAGTCTGCACTTGGGTAACAAGAGATGACGTGTGGGCTCGTCCGGTACAGTGGGTTCGACTTCGATCGGGCAGCGGGCGATGCTGCACGGGCCGATGGGAAGGCAACGCATGAAAGTGAATTTCGTCGATCTCGTCACGCAGTATCAGGCAATTCGGGAAGAAGTGCATGAGGAGCTCGAGAAGGTCATGAGCACGGCCCAGTTCGTGCTCGGGCCGGCCGTCGGGGCCTTTGAGACGTCCTTTGCGGCGTTCTGCGGCGCCTCGCATTGTGTCGGTATGGCTTCGGGGGCCGACGCGTTGCACTTGACGCTCCGTGCGCTGGGTATAGGCGCGGGGGACGAGGTCATCACGGTGGCGAACACGTTCGTGGCGACGGCCAACGGGGTTGCGCTGGCGAACGCGACGCCGGTGTTGGTCGATATCGATGAGCAGACTTACAACATCGATCCGGGGCTGATCGAGGGCGCCGTTACGGAACGCACGAAGGCGATCATCCCGGTTCATCTGTACGGTCAACCCGCCGATATGGACCCCATTCTCGATGTGGCCCGTCGTTACGGGCTGAAGGTGATCGAGGACGCGTGCCAGGCCCATGGGGCGACGTATCATGGCCGGCCCGTGGGCTCGTTGGGCGATGCGGCGTGTTTCAGCTTCTATCCTGGTAAGAACCTGGGCGCCTATGGTGAAGGCGGCGCGGTAACCACGAACGACGCGGCGCTGGCGGACGCCTTGCGCATGTACCGCAATTGCGGCCAATCGGCGAAGTACATCCACAAGGTCGTCGGGTTCAATAGCCGCTTGGACAGTATGCAGGCCGCGATTCTCAGCGTAAAGTTGAAGCATTTGGCGGAGTGGAACGCCAAACGGCAGCGTTGGGCGGCGGCCTACACAAAAGGCTTGGCCGGTACGCAGGCGGTTGCCCCCCGCGTTGCCTCGGACGTCGAACACGTATTCCACCTTTACGTCATTCAACATCCCCGACGCGATGCCTTGCTCGAGGCGCTCAAGGAGCAGGAGATCTACTGCGGCATACACTATCCGGTTCCCATCCACGATCAGGAGGCCTACGCCGGCGTCCGGACGGTGCCGCGGGGAGCGCCCGTCACGAGCGGGATCGCGCCGCGCCTCTTGTCGCTGCCGATGCATCCCGATCTGGACGAGGCCCAGGTTGAGGCCGTTGTCGCGGCGGTGAAGGCATTCGACGAAGCCTAGGCCGAGGGTGTATGATATATCGCAGGTTGCGTGAGGAATAGATAGCGGGAGGTATGGGGCCGATGGCGACCGCGGACGGTACGGCCAAAGAGCACGAGCAGGCTGGAATGCCGCGTGCGTTGGCGCCCGAACGTGTCGACCCGTCCACCTGGGCTGTCGGTTGGGGCCGCGGCCGGAAGCGCACGGCGCTCGTGTCTATCCAGTTGGTCGGCGACGTGGTCGTCGCGGGACTGGCGATCATCATTGCTTTCCTGATGCACCAGAGTTGGCCGCCGTCGATGAATGCCGTGCATCGGCCGCCGCTCAACACGCTTCCGCTCATTCTCGCGACGGTGCGAGCGCCCGAGTTCTCGCCGTACCTCTCGTTTCTGCTTGTCTCACCGATCGTGCACCTGCTTGTTTTCGACCGGTTGCGCCTCTACCGCCAGAACCTGAGCGATGTTCAGCCTTTCCGCGGTGTCTCGGCGGCGCTGAAAGGCGCCCTGTTCGGAACGATCGTGCTCGTCTTGTTGGCGTACGGCTATCACACGGCCCGGGGGCCGGCTGCGTTGCCCTATCCTCCGCTCTTCTTCGTGTACGAGGGTATGCTGGTGTTCTTCGGCGTGACGCTGTCGCACGCGGCCACGCTGATCGGAACGCTGGTGCTCCATTCGTTTGATATTGGCCGGAGCCGAGTGGCGCTTGTGTTCGACGATGAATCGCCGCTCGCGCTTGCCGAGGCGCTCCGTTCCCCGTTGGTCAGCTACAACCTTGTCGGCGGCATCTCGATCGAGGAGCAAACGGAGGCCTCGCCGCGGGGAAATCTTAAGGCCCTGGGCACGCTCGGCGACCTTAAGGCGCTCATTAACCGCCACAACCTTGACGAGGTGATCCTGGCCCTTGACCCGGGCTCGCTCTCTTCCGAGCAGCGGCTCGAGGTGGCTCAAACGTGCTGGAAGATGGGTGCCCAACTGAAGATGGTCACGCCGTTTCACCCCTTCTTCCACACGCGGACGCGGCCGGAAGTCATCGGCGGCGTGTCGCTGCTGCACGTCGAGAACATCGGCTTGTACGCCACGGTGCCGCAAGTGCTGAAACGGGCTATGGACCTCGCGATTGCCACCACGGCACTCATCGGCGTGTCGCCCATTATGCTCGTCGTGGCCATCCTGATTAAGCTGGATTCGCGCGGGCCGGTGTTCTTTGTTCAGGAACGCGTCGGCCTGAACGGTCGCACCTTCAAGATGATCAAATTCCGGTCGATGCAGGCCAACAACGATGTGACCATTCACCGCGAGTATGCCAAGAAGCTCGTCCAGGGCAACCAGGAATACGGCGTAGGCGAAGACGGCAAACCCATCTACAAGGTTGCTGATGACCCGCGCATTACGCGCGTGGGACACGTTATTCGGAAGACCAGTATCGATGAGCTTCCGCAGTTCATCAATGTGCTGCGCGGCGAGATGAGCATGGTCGGGCCCCGACCGCCTATCCAGTACGAGGTCGACGAGTACAAGGACTGGCATCTCCGCCGGCTTCATATCCGTCCAGGTCTTACCGGACTGTGGCAAGTCAGCGGGCGCAATCGGCTCTCCTTCGAGCAGATGGTTCGCTTGGATATCGACTACATTGAGAACTGGTCCCTTTGGCTCGACGTCAAGATTCTCTTGCGCACGGTGGGAGTCGTGCTGAAGCTGGGCGACACCCGCTAGGGAACGCCAATGGCCGCCGCAAAACCGGAACGCTACATCGCACGGAACATCATCTACTGGTTTGGCATTTGCGTTGCGGGGTTTGTGCTTCTTACCGCGGTGCGGCAGGGCGGGTCGCGGATCACGGCGCGACACGAGGCCCGTCAACTCCTGGCCGAGGGCGAGACCTACAGCGCCCAGAATGCCGATCTCGAGTGCCAGCGAACGCTCGATAGAGCCCTCCGCTTGGATCCTGCCGTTAGCGAGCAGATTGTGGATCGGTTCGGCGGTCGCCTCATTGGCCTGCCCCTGGTGTATAGCCATCTGAGTGGGCTCGTGGCGGATCCGCCCGGCTACGTGAGCCGCGAGGCCCTCGTCAAGCTCAGCGTCCTCATGGGCGACATCTATCGTGCCGGGGACCCCATTTCCGGTGGGCCACCCGGCCGCCGCGATGGGGCATCCCTGTTGTTGCTCGGGCGCCTAGCCCTCGACAAGGGCGACCTCTTTCAGGCGCGCGATCATTACGACCGCTACTGGGCAAACGATCATGACCGGCGACTCGATGCGGTGTCGGCCGTTTTCCTTGGGAATCCGGATGGGGCCCCGGCGTTACGGGATGCCGGCCGCCGCCTGTTCTGGGCCGGCCTATGGGAAGAGGCGTTCAGCGCCTTCGACTCAGCGCGCAAGCGGGGGGGAGACGATCCCGAGCTGCAGTTCTACGAAGGCGTGCAATTGGAGCTGGCGGGGCAACCCGACGAGGCCTTGCGCGCGTATCGCAAGGTTCTCGAACGCGCGCCGAACCATCTCATGACCCTCAAGCGAGTCGTCGCCCTCGAAACCCATTGAGGACTCAGCGGCTACTTGCCCGGATTCGCCGCGACGCGTCGCCCACAACGAGGGCATTTCACCGCGTCATGCGGATAGTCCGGTGGCAGCTTGAAACGGAGCCCGCACGCGCACGCGAGAAATGTGAATCCGTTTAGCTTCCGGACCAAGTCACCCGCATCGCGCAGTTGACGTCGTCCGCCGCTCTCAGGTGCGCCCTCACGGGTCTTGCGGACCTCGGCTTCGTTGTCCTGCGCAAGGACGGATGCCGGCATATGGGCGCGGCCTTTACCGGCGATCTCCGCCCATGCGTTCCGATACTCAGCATACGACACGTTGCCGCCGATGCTGCGGAGAATGCGGATGCGCTCCTCGATGGGCGGATGGGTGCTGGTGAGCGACGTGGCGTGTCGCGCGGCGCCCTTGAGCGGATTCTTGATGTACATCGGCGCCGTGGCCCGGTTTCCATGCGCCAAGATCGCGCTGTCGCCCCCTATGCGTTCGAGCGCCCGCGCAAGACCCTCGGGATACCGCGTCAACACCACCGCATTTGCATCGGCCAGATACTCGCGTCGGCGGGATATGGCGAAGTAGATCAGCTTGGCCAGAATGGGCGCCAGGATCGCCAACACAAGCGCCACAACCATCATGACGACCTGCGCTTGCCCGCCGCCGCGAGACGACTGGTAGCGACGTGACCGTCCGCCGCCGCTGTGCCACAGGCCGCGAAGGAAGATCTCGGACACCATAACAATGGTTCCGAGAAGGACGCCCGCCATCGACATGAGCAGGACATCGCGATTCACGATGTGCGACATCTCGTGGGCGATCACGCCCTGGAGCTCATCGCGATTCAGTTTGCCCAGCAGGCCGGCCGTGACGGCCACGGCCGCCTTGTCCGGCGAACGTCCCGTCGCAAAGGCGTTCATGGCCATGTCGTTGACGATGTAGACCTTGGGCATGCGGGGCAGGGCGGCGGCAATCTTCATTTCTTCCACCACGTTGAAGAGCTGAGGGTGGTCATCGTGGGTGATCTCCTTGCCACCGCTCACCGCCAACAGGATATTGCCGCCCTGGAAGTAGGCCATCAACGACATAACCGCCCACACGGCCCCCGCCACGGCGAGGCCGATGAAGCCGCCCTGGGGCACCACCGCTTCGCCGATCGTGTAGCCGAGCCCCAGCAGAAGGGCCGCGATCAGTACCACGAGCGCGATAGACTTGCGTTTGTTGGATCGAATCTGTTCCCACATAACCTGAACAAGCGCGGGGGATTGGCACAACCGCTAGAAACTGACCTTCGGCGCCTCGCGTTCGCCGGCCACTTCGATCTCGAAGAACTCCGCTTGCTTGAAGCCGAACAGGCCGGCCACGATGTTGCTTGGAAACATCTGGATCTTGTTGTTCAGCGACATCGCCTGATCGTTGTAGGCCTGACGCGCGAAACTAATCTTGTTCTCGGTGGACGTCAACTCTTCCTGAAGCGCCAGGAAGTTCTGATTTGCTTTGAGATCGGGATAGTTTTCCACCACAACAAAGAAACTGCTGAGCGCCTGGCTCAATCCGGACTCAACGCGGGCTTGTTCGCCCACGCCTCCCCCGCTGGCCTGCGCGGCCAGGTTCCGGGCCTTGGTGATGTTCTCGAGCGTGGCCCGCTCGTGTTGCATGTATCCCTTTGCCGTCTCGACAAGGTTGGGGATCAGATCGTGACGCCGCTTGAGTTGAACGTCGATCTGCGACCACGCGTTCTTGACGGCGTTCCGCAGTTGCACCAGGCCGTTGTACGTGCCGATGACCGCCAGGGCCAACACAACGACCACCGCCAACACGACCAGCCCTACTATCATGTCGCCTCCCTTTCTAGACCATCAATCGAGGTTGTCGCTCGGATGACCCGAGAATACCTGGGACAAAAACTGGGGGATTCCACTGTGGGCGAAGCCTTCGGCATGACAAAGGATCTGGGCCAACTCGCCTTTGTCAAACCACAGTCCATCGCCCGCCGGACACCGATCATAGGTTACCGGGCGTTCGCCGCGTGAGACGTCTTTGCCCATCTTCTTGCCGCAGATCGGACAGCGCCGCGGCCTCTCGCCCTTGGCCAAGGCCCGATCGCCGCCTCTTAGAAATCCATGGCATCTTACCGCGTCGCCGAACAGAAGTTCGATCTCGCCCGCATCCAGCCAGATGCCACCGCACGCCGTGCAATGATCGACCTCGACGCTATCGTGCTCGATAACAATCATGGGCTTCTTGCAGACCGGACATTGCATCTCACATCTCACTGCGCCAAGCTTGCGCGGCAACCCGCCCGCAAGCCATTCTAAAGACAAGTGTTCCTTCGGTCAACCGCCTTGATCCCGGGCCCGCTGGGGAGAACGCATAGCGGGGGGATCGGATGTGCGCGATGCGGAAGGGGCTTTCTGTCGGCTGAGCGGGGCGATGTGCTCGTCGAAGGCTTTGGTTACCGCAGCCATGACCTGCGCGCGGAACCGGCCGTAGACCGCAATCCACTTGGCGCCTTCCTCCGTGAGCAGCGTTTCGCCGCCATCGCGTCCGCCACGGCGTTTGTCGAGCAGGCGGACGCCGAGAAGTCGTTCAGCCTTCCGGAGATCGCCCCAGGCCTTGCGGTAACTGATACCAAGGGTCTCACACGCAGCGGTCAACGAGCCTTCCCGCGCGATGGCCTGGAGCAACCTCCACTTGCCGTCGCCGAGGCCGCCTTCATCCTCTGGGCCGGTCAGCCACAGTCGGCACGCCGGTTTCAGCGAGGTGCCGTGGGGTTCTACGCCGGCCTCGTTCTTTTCCTTACGCTCCATGGCGTCAGTGTGCGACTTGCCGACGCGGAAATCAATGCGGACTACCGTCTCCACGCCGTCCATGCCGTCCGTGCGTCGCAGGAACCCCAAGGGCCACCCGGTTGATTCCCGTTGGCGCGCGGACGACAATGCCCCGGTGAACTGGGGTTCGAACGAGGAGACCATTCCATGAGCGTTGTATTCCGGCTATCGGTGCTGACCGCAGTTGCCGTCCTAGAAGCGGCGCCGGTCTTTGCCGAACGACTCGCCTTCGAGGGCGCGGGGCTCGATCTGGCGGCGGACGCCCAACGACTTTCCAACACCGGGTTCGAGCAGGCCGACAACGACTTGGCGGAGGAATGGGCATTCTGGGCGGACGGGTATGATCGCATCGCCGACGCCGGGCGAAACGGCGGCGCGGCGGTTCGGTGTGTCTCGAACGATGCTGAGGCCCAACACGGCGCGCGCCAGGTAGTGCGGTTGGATCAGACCGTGCCCAGGATCCTCGTGGCTCGGGGCTGGAGTCGCGCGGAAGGTGTCGACGGGAGTTCGAACACCGGTTACGCCATCTATCTGGACATCACCTACGCCGACGGCGACCACCTCTGGGGCGAAACGGCGGATTTCCGGACAGGCACGCACGATTGGGAACAGCGTCAGTGCGTGGTAATGCCGTCCAAGCCCATCCGCGAACTCACCGCCCATGTCTTGTTCCGAGGACACACCGGCATGGTGTGGTTCGACGACGTCGAGTTGTTCGAATTGACCGACCGCATGATGCTGTTTGAGGGCGTCCCGGTGTCCGGACTAGGCGAGGCGCCCGAGATTCGGGCGATCACCACGCTGAGGACGGAGGATGGGTTGACGCTCGACCTCGATGCGAACACGGGGTTCATTGACAGCCTCGCCGTCAACGGTCGACCGATCGGCGGTGGCGCACCGTGCCTCTTCGTGCGCGATGCAGCGGCGGAGAGCGACTTTGTCGTACCGGACGCTTGGGCGGCGCAGGAGGGCGAAGAGGTGGCCATCGGCGGCGCGTTGCCCTCGATGGAGGCGCGCCTGGCTGCGCGGTTCACCGCGCGCGCGGATCGAATCGAGCTTGCCGGCGAGATTTGTGACGAACGCGGCGAGGATCGCGCCGTGACCGTCTACGTTGCGGTTCCGGTGCAGGGAGAGGATTGGCTATGGTGTGAAGATGCACGCCGCGCTGAACCGGCCTGCGGCCTGATGGTGAACGCGCAGGCCACCGGCGCCGGCGCGACGGGCACCTGTTCGCCTTATCCGCTGGCGGCGCTGGCCGGACCTCGCGGTGGCATCGCTATCGCTACACCTCTCGACGATCCGCGCCACCAGCGCCTGGGCTATGACGCCCACACCGGACTCCTCTTCGCCGCGTTCGATCTGGGCCTCTCGCCCGATGCCGCCAAGTCGCCGGGACGGGCGACCTTCCGCGTGCTATTCTACACCTTCGGGCCCGAGTGGCAATTTCGCGCCGCCCTCGAACGGTACTATGCGTTGTTCCCGGACGCGTTCGAGAAGCGGGTGCCGTGCGAAGGCCTGTGGATGGCCTTCACGGATATCAGCGCTGTCGAGGACCCGGCGGATTTCGGATTTGCGTTTCACGAAGGCACCAACAATGTACCATGGGACGAAGCCAACGGCGTGCTGAGCTTCGTCTACACCGAACCGATGACGCAGTGGCTGGCGTTGCCCAAGGAGGTCGAGCGCAGCCACGCAGGCGTGGTTGGCTACCTCGATGCCTTGCGCGGGTGTGACGATCCGGCCGAGCGCGACATGGCGGCGCTCGTTGACGGCTCAGCCGTTCGCGACGCGGCCGGGAATCACGTCCTGGGCGTTCATGATACGCCGTGGTGCGATGGCTGTGTGTTCGCGCTCAATCCGGATCCCGATATTCCGAAGGATGTGAACGGGCGCAATCGCGGCTCGGACGAGTACGCGCGTCTCACGGACACGGTGTCCGCGTCGGGTCCACGCGGCCTGTCGGCGTGGGCCGTCCACGGCTCAGGTTACGTCACTGATGCGAACGTACGCCATGGTGGCGCGCAGTCGATTCGCGTGGCACTCGATGCGCCGGGCGGCCAGGCCGGTGCGCGTCAGCGGGTGACGCTTGCTCAGACCACGCCCGCGCCACTCGTCCTGCGCGCATGGATACGCACGGAGAAGCTCACAGGAGACGCAAACAATGATTGCTCCGTGTACGTCGACCTCGAGCACTCGGACGGAACGCCGCTATTCGGCCAGACGATCCCGATTCCGGCTGGCTCCGCCGAGTTTCACCTCGTCGAGCGCACGATCCAGTCGGACAAGGCCTTCGCTGGTGCGTCGGTCCATCTCCTGATGCGTGGGAATCACACCGGTTCGGTATGGTTCGACGATGTGTACCTCGGTGAGGAAGGCTTGGAGGTGAATCTAATCGAGAACAGCGGACTCGAGGGCGCGCTGGCATCAAGCGAGGAAGTCGACGGCGTCTACATCGATTCCTACGAGTTCTGGGCAACGACGATCGACTATGACCGACGGCACTTCGCCGGTGCGGATCTACCCCTCGTATTCGATACACACACGCACGAGGTTGGCATTCTAACGGTCTTCGCAACCTTCGAGTTCGAGCGCGAAATGGCGCGTCGGATGCGCGCCGATGGCAAGTTCATGATGGCCAATGGGGTACTGTACCGGTTCGGATTCCCGGCCGCGTGGCTCGACGTGCTCGGTACCGAAACGAACTGGTTCCACGGTGGAAGCTGGCAGCCGGCGAGCGATTCCAACCTGTGTTTCTACCGCGCGCTCTGCTATCAGAAGCCGTACTGCTTTTTGCTGAACACGCACTATGCTGACCTCGACCTCGACGACATCGAGCGATACATGCGGCGCGCCGTATTTTACGGCATGTTCCCAGGGTTCTTCAGTGAAGATGCTTCGACGAACTGCTTCTTCGAGAATCCAGACTGGTACAACGCCGCGCGCCCCCTGTTCAAGCAGTATGTACCGTTGGCGCGACGTCTCGCGGCTGCGGGATGGGAGCCCATCACCCATGGGCGCTCCGGCGATGATCGCGTGTACGTAGAGCGCTACGGCCGCGCGGAGGATGGGACCATCTACTTCGCCACGTGTAACGAGACCGATGCGGCAGTGGAGACGACGGTGCGTGTTGCGCTTGGCGCCCTCGGGTGGAACGATCGCGACGTGGCCGTCTATTGCGTGGAGGATGGCGACGCCGTCGATGTGACAAGGGAGGGGAGCGAAGTGCATTTCCCGGTACGACTCGAACCCGACGGCTTGCTCATCGTTGCGCTGACGGCACGTGGCCAGGTTTGATTGGTCCCGTATGATGGTTCATACTTTCGACGGGTCGCGCGATGCCATATCGCCTAAGCGGAGGGCCTGTCTGTGCGGTTAATGCGCTCTTCTGTACCTGTCCTGTCCTTGGCGCTTGTTGTGCTTGCGGGATGCGGCCAACCGCCCGGAACGCCGCCGCCTTCTCCGACGGAGGGCGTAGCGGCGGGCGATTCGGTGGACGGCGACTGGTTGGTTGAGCGACTGAGCGCCGAGATGCCTCACCTCAATCCGTACACGAGCTCGGACGCCTATGCAGCGGCGATCATCGGTCTCGTGTTTGACACGCTGCTCCAGCGCGATAACGAGACGCTCGAACTCGAACCGCACCTCGCCGAAAGCTACGAGATTGCCGAGGACCACCTCACCTACACGTTCACGCTTCGCCACGGCGTAACCTTCTCGGATGGCGAGCCACTCACGGCCGAGGATGTCAAGTTCAGCTTTGACAAACTGAAGGATCCGGCGGTGGACGCGCCGCACCTCCGCAACTACTATCAGGATGTAACGGCCTGCGAGATCGTTGACGAACGGACCGTGCGGTTCACGTGCAGTCAACCGTACTTCCGCCACTTGCTCATGCTGGGCGGTTTCGAGATCCTGCCGGAGCATATCTATGGCCAAGGCGATTTCAACAACCATCCGAATAATCGCAATCCGATCGGTTCCGGCCCTTATGTGCTCGAGCGCTGGGATACGGGCAAGGAAATCGTGGTCGTCCGGAATGAGAACTACTGGAATGAAGAGAAGAAGCCGCGTATTGTCCGGCGTGTGTACAAGCTGATCACGGACGATAACGCGGCGTTCCAGGTGTTGCTGCGGCAGGAGATGGACTTGATGAACCTGCTGCCCGAGCAGTGGGTTGGCCGCGCGGCGAAACCCTCGTTCGACGAGAAGTTCGACAAGTATTCGTATTACCGGCCGTACTACAACTACATTGGCTGGAACGCGCGCAATCCGCTGTTCGCCGACAAGCGCGTCCGCCGCGCCATGACGATGCTCCTCGATCGCGAAACCATCCGCGAGACCATCTACCACGGACTCGCCCAGACGATCTCGGGCAACTTCTTCATCGATAGCCCGGAGTACAACAAGGCGATTCAGCCGTGGCCGTTCGACCCGGCCAAGGGGAAGACGTTGCTGGACGAGGCCGGTTGGACGGACTCGAACGGCGATGGGCTACGGGACAAGGGCGGCACGGCGTTCCAGTTCGAGTTGCTGATTGTGAACGCGAATCCCGTGGCGGAACAGGTGGCCACGGTGTTCCAGGAGGAGTTGCGCCGCGCGGGCATCGAGATGACCATCCGGCCGCTCGAATGGGCCACGTTTTTGCAGAGCGTCGACGAGCGCCGGTTCGAAGCGGTGATGCTCGGCTGGTCGATGCCGCCGGACGCGGATCCCTACCAGGTTTGGCACTCATCGCAGGCCGAGAAGGGCTCGAACTACGTCAATTTCGTTAGTGAGGAGGCGGATCGGCTCATCGAGCAGGCGCGCACTGAGTTCGACCAGGACAAGCGAATCGAGATGTATCGGCGGTTTCACGAGATCCTGCATGAGGAACAGCCGTATAGCTTCATGTTCTGCTCGAAGGTGTTGCTGGCGGTTGACAAACGGTTCCGTAACGTGACGATGTATCCATTGGGGCCGGACACGCTCGAATGGTGGGTGCCCGCGGCGGTTCAGCGTTATCACTGATGAAAGCCTACCTGATACGCCGAATGCTCTTGGTGATACCAACGTTCGTTGGTATCAGTCTGCTTTCTTTCGCGGTGATCCAGTTGGCGCCGGGAAGTCCCGTCTACTTCAAGCTGCGCGGCATGGATCAAAGCCTCAAATCGGATAGCATGACGCAGGAGATCATCGAGCAGACCAAGGCGCTCTACGGCCTCGACAAGCCGCTGTGGAAGCAATACGTCCTGTGGCTGGGCCGCCTCGTGACGCTCGACTTCGGCAAGTCGTACAAGGATTGGCGCCCGGTACGCGACAAGATCCTCGATGCGCTCCCCATCACGTTGCAGCTCAACATCATCTCGCTACTCATCGTATACCTGATATCCGTGCCTGTCGGCGTGTATTCGGCCACCCATCACCGCCGTTGGAGCGATAACATCATCACGGTGATCCTCTTCATTCTGTACAGCCTGCCGAGCTTCTGGGTGGCCATGCTGCTCATCTACTTTCTCGGCGGCGGCGAGTGGCTCAACTGGTTCCCGGTGTACGGTGTGAGTTCTGTGGGCGCCGAAGACCTGCCGTGGTACCGCTGGCTGGCCGATCGCTCGTGGCATCTCGTCTTGCCGGTGTTCTGCTTGAGCTACGGCGGCCTCGCCGGCCTCTCTCGGTACGCGCGCGGGGGCATGCTCGACACGATCCGGCAGGACTACATCCGGACCGCCCGCGCCTACGGCTTCTCCGAAAAGGTCGTCGTTTTCAAATACGCGATGCGGAACTCGCTCATCCCGATCATCACGCTTCTGGCGACGCTGTTGCCGGGCCTCATCGGCGGTAGCGTCATTATCGAGAGCATCTTCTCGATTCCCGGCATGGGCCGGCTTGGTTTCGAGGCGGTGCTATCGCGCGACTATCCGCTGATCATGGGCATCATGTCCGTGTCGGCCTTTCTCACGCTCATCGGCCTGATTCTGTCGGATATCTTGTATGCCATTGCGGATCCGAGGATAAGCTTCGAATGACGGCGCGACGGCGAAACCAGAGCTATTGGCGCCTTGTGGGCCGCCAGTTCCGGAAGAACCGGCTCTCCGTCTTCGGCCTCTTCTTGGTGGCGTTTCTGTTTCTGGTCGCGATCCTGGCGCCGTTCATCGCCGAGGAACGGCCCATCTACCTCGAACGCGCCGGAAAGACGTACTGGTTCGCCAACATCATCGATTATGAGGACCTTCTTAGGGTGGATTTCCGGATCGGCGAATCCGGGGCCGGCGACCGCATTCTCCGGCCGCCGGTGCCGCATGGCCCGCTGAGCCAGGACTTGCGCGATCGGCTCAAGCCGCCCGACAGGGCCCATCTCCTGGGCACGGACGATCGCGGACGCGACGTCCTCAGCCGCATGGTATGGGGCACCCGGATCTCGATGTCCATCGGTTTCGTGGCCGTCGGGATCGCCGTGGTGATCGGCATCATCCTGGGCGCGCTCGGCGGTTACTACGGCGGCTTGGTTGACATGTTGGTCCAGCGCGTCATCGAGATCATGATGTGTTTTCCAACGTTCTTCGTGATCATCACGCTGATCGCCTTCCTGCCGCCGAGCATCTACAACATCATGATCGTTATCGGCATCACCGGCTGGACGGGCGTGGCCCGGCTGGTGCGGGGCGAGTTCCTCCGTTTGCGCGAAGGCGATTTCGCCACGGCCGCGCGAGCCACGGGACTCAGCGATCGCCGTGTCATGTTCCGTCACCTGCTGCCGAACGCGCTATCGCCCGTACTGATCAGTGCGACCTTCGGCATCGCCGGGGCGATCCTCACCGAGTCCGGGCTGAGTTTCCTCGGTTTCGGCGCCCCGCCGCCGACGGCGAGCTGGGGCGAGATCCTCAAGCAGTCGCAGCAGTACGTCGATTTCGCGTGGTGGCTTGTGGTGTTTCCCGGCGCGGCGATTTTCCTGACGGTGACGGCCTTCAACCTGGTGGGCGAAGGTCTACGCGATGCCATGGATCCTCGACTGCGCGAGTGAACAAATGCGGCGGGTGCTCGTCGATCTGATCGAAGGGAGGTGCCATTGTGAAACGATTCCTTGCCTGTGCGGTCGCTGGCCTGGCGATCCTCGCGTCGGCGTGGGCCGCTGACGATGCCGTGTCGGAGGCGGCACCCGCAGAGGCGACACAGGATCTGTCCATTTGGAAGCCGCAAATCGAGAAGGTTCACAAGCAATTCGACGTTCTCAAGCTGTTTAGTGCCGCGACGCAATTCGGCGGCGTGTCGGTGAAGCTGCCGGATCAAGTCCAGCAAATCCCCCTCGGACTCTTTCCGGAGACGAAGAAGCTGGAGGATATGGGCGTCCGTGTCTTCTTGAAGGAACTCGAGTTCAAGAACGCCGACTTTTCGTACGACAAGGAGCCGCAGTGGATCGAGAACCACCCGGCCGTGCCGTCCATGATGAAGTTCGGACGCGTTGGATTCACGGCCAAAGTCAAGACGGGTCTCGGCGAGCTACCGGTCGAGTGCGAGTTTCAGGATGGGCAGTTGCCTTTCGACTTTGACCTCACCGACGTCGGATACGCCGTGAACGTAATTCCGGAACGGCGCAACACGGAGGCGCAGCTTGACAACCTTCGGTTCAAACTGGGCCAGGGCCCGGGCGGCGGACTGGTGTCCAAGATCTTCGGTAAGGAGCTGGCCAAAACGATTCTGAAGTTCGCGGCCGGACAGACCTTGGTCATGGAGAAGGGATCACTCCTCAGTCAGGAGAACTTGGACAGAATGATTGACAAAGACTCCGTGCTGGCCGATCCGGCCGTTCAGAATCTTCTGCGCGGTATCCTCAAGTGACGATCGGGTCCGGTGGTAGGATGGAGGTGACGGGCGTGGATGAGTCGCGCGCGCTGTTACGCGTCCGCAATCTGAAGACGTACTTCAAGACCGACGACGGCGACGCGTTGGCGGTGGATGACGTTTCGTTCGACGTGCCCGCCGGAAAGACGGTGGCGTTAGTTGGCGAGAGCGGCTGCGGGAAGAGCGTGACGGCCCTCTCGATTTTGCGGCTGGTCCCGGATCCGCCGGGTCGGATCGCCGGCGGCGAGATCCGCTTCGAAGGGCGCAACCTGCTTCAGCTTTCCGAGGCGGAGATGCGCACGATTCGGGGCAATCGCATTTCGATGATCTTTCAAGAGCCGATGACCTCGCTCAATCCGGTGTTCCGCGTCGGCAATCAGATCGCGGCGGCGATCCGCCTTCATCGGAAATGTGGCTGGGATGACGCGCGCGCGCAAGCCATCGACCTCCTGGATCGCGTCGGGATACCGGCGCCGGCCGAGCGCGTGAACGACTACCCGCACCAGATGTCCGGCGGCATGCGCCAGCGCGTGATGATTGCCATGGCCCTGGCCTGCGGCCCGGCGCTCCTCATCGCCGACGAGCCGACGACGGCATTGGATGTGACGATCCAGGCGCAGATTCTCGAGTTGCTCGGCGAACTCCAACGCGATACTGGTATGACGGTGCTGCTCATCACGCATGACCTCGCCGTGGTTGCCGAGACGGCTGACGAGGCCGCCATCATGTACGCGGGCCGAGTCGTCGAGTACGCCTCCGTGCGAGCGCTGTTCGGGGCGCCCAAGCACCCCTACACACTCGGCCTGTTCGATTCCGTGCCAAGACTCGATTCCGAGAAGCGCCGGCTGAGTACCATTGCCGGCCAGGTGCCCGCCGCCACCGATTTCCCGCCCGGATGCCGATTCCATTCTCGGTGTCCCTACGCGATGGCGATCTGCCGGGAGAAGACGCCGGTGCTCCAGCCGTGCGGGCCAGCCCATACGGTGGCATGTTGGCTTCACGATGGAAACGAGATGGCCGCGCAAGGCAAGCCGGCCGGCATCCCTGTGGCTGCGCGGGCGTAAACATCGCCTCAGAAGGCATGGCCCAGACTGAGGTAGACCTGGAATCGGTCGTCGACGTTGTCCGGCGCATTGAGGGGGAATCCGACGTCGAAACGAACGGGGCCGACGGGCGTGTCGTAGCGCGCACCGACACCAGCGCCCCAGCGAACCGGCTCGTCGAAATCCGGCCAGGCCGATGGCATGACGGTTCCGCCTTCGAGGAAGGTAACGAGACCAAGCCTCGAGGTAACGGCCGTACGGAGTTCGAGACACGCCTCGAACAACGATCGCCCGCCCACGGGGTCATCGCGGTAGGTCGGCCCAACGGCTTGATACGGATAGCCACGTATGGAACCGCCGCCGCCCGCGTAGAACCGCTCGTCTGCCGGCACGCTGTCTAGGGATGCGCCGACCAACGCACCCAGCCGGAGTCGTCCGGCGAGTATTACGCGCGGCGCTTCGCTCAGCGTGAGGTAATGGCGATACTGGGTCGATGCCTTGACAAAACCGGCGCGCAGGCCGTTGAGGTCGAGCGTCGGTCTGAGCTCGACGTCCAGCCGGTAGCCATCGCCGGGATCGAAGGGTTCGTCGGTCTCTTCGAGTTTGAGTGTGGCCGGGAGCGCGAGCAGTGAGAAGTGGCGCGTTTCATCGAACTGCCGCACGTCCACATCGCGAAGCGCCACACCGCCGCCCATCTCGAGCCGGTCCGAAAGCACGCGCGTGAGCAGGGCCTCGACGCTGAGGCCGCGACTCACAAAGGCGTCCGGGCGGTCGTGCGCAAGCCGCAGCTTCGCGTCCAGGGTCTGATCCGGGCGGAGGAAGGCCGGCTTCCGGAAGAGGCCCTCGAAGCTGGCCTCGATTTCGGAGGCCGTGAGGTTGAGGCGCAACCGCTCGCCGTGGTGAAACAGGTTGCGGTGCTCCCACCAGACGCGCGATCCCAAGCCCTCGTCGGTCTTGTATCCGACGCCGACGCCGACGGTACGCTGTTTCCGCTCGGTAACGACGACGCGAACCGGCAGGTCGCCGTTTGGATCCACTTCTTCATCCGTGGTGACGCGAACCGTCGAGAACAGGCCGCTGCGACTGAGCCGGTTCTGGAGTCTCGTCAGCAACGATCCGTTGAACGCATCACCGTTCTGCCATGGAATGGCATTGTGCCCGATCGACGCGTCCACGTCGACGAAGCCTTCCAGGGAGACTGTGCCGAAGCGGGCCGCCGATCCCGGCGCGACGAGGAAGATCAGGTGCGCCGTGGTGGCGTCATGGTCGACCAAGACCTTTCGCTCGGCAATAGATGGAAAGGGATATCCCTGATCGCGGAGGCGCTCGAGGAGTCTCCGTTGCGCTTCGACGATGACCTTGGTGCCGACAGGCCGGCCGATCTCGAGGCCGAGATCGAGGGGGGACGGAAGCGAGACGGGCGTGCGGTCCGGATCTTCGGCCAGGGTGATGGTGGCCGATTCGAGCGCGTACGGCTCGCCGGGATCGATACGGAAGGTCACCAGGATGGGATCGACCCTTTCGTCGACGTCGGCGTCGACGGTGGCGCCGTAGAAACCGCGCGCGCGTAGTTCCTGTTCGAGGCGCGGTTGATCGCGCTCGACGCGTTTGTTCAGGAGCAGGCGCGTGGCCGGCGTCGTCTCACGGAGCGCCACCGTGTCCGACAAGTCCTCGAGTGCCTTGCGCAGCTTCTTCTCGGCCACGCCGTCGAACCGGACGTCGTAGGACACAGTGCCTTCTTCGGCCCACGCCAAAGCGGTAGCCGCGAGAATGAGTGCGGCGAAGCCAATTCGAGGCCACCTTGTCACATGCATCGCGTCATGTCCGATACCAAGGAAGATCTTTCGTGGAGCGCCGTCGGCTTGTGCCATGGTAGCAGGGCGCTTGCCGAGTTGTCATCTGAGTGACGAGACGCGTCGTCGGCGTTGTGACGGTGTTCGGCGCGTGGTAGACTACGCTTCGCAAGGGTTCGGCAGTAGGACCCATAGGACCAATACGACCTATTCGCCGGAACGGAGCGAAGCTCAACCAGAAGGTGCAGAACATGGTTTTGCGTAACGAAATCCGCGCGGCGCTCGGCGTTGCGATGGCGTTGCTGGTGCTATGCGGCACGGGATGCGGCTGGATCGCGGACAAAGATCGCATCCGAATCGCGAAGGTGGACGATCGGTACGTCACGCGCGGCGACCTGTACCAGATGCTTCGCGATATGCCGGACGAGGATCGGCCGCAGATTGGCACGAAGGGCGACTTGGTACGCGTCGTGCGCGAGCATGTGGATTCGTTGATCAAGATCCCGTTGGGCGAGCAGCTCGAGGCGGAAGGTACGATCAAGGTGCCTCGGGAGAAAGCGATGCAGCAGTTCTTCGCGATGCATCCCGAGGAGAACTACCAGTTGCTGTTCTCGGAGGCGGACCCGGCAAGCTTCGGCATGTCGCCGACGCAGTGGAAGCTGGCGCGCGACGAGGCCGAGATGGCGATCGATCGCATCGAGGCGCGGATTCGCGGTGACGCGGCGGTGATGTACCTAGCCGTGACGGCCGCGAAGAACCAGGAACTGGACATTTCGGATGAGGAGTACGAGGGGGAGTACAAACTGCGTGCCGATGCCCTCAAGACCTTCGAGCGGATGCATTTCATGGGCATTCGATTCCCGTCGTCGGATCCGAATGCTGCGGCCGAAGCGGCCGACGTGCGTAAACGGATCGACGCGGGCGAGCGTTTCGAGACGGTTGCCGATGAGTATCTCGCCAAGGGCAAAGACTACATCCTGAACTCGGACATCCAGAACGACCCGAGTGCGCCGGGTTTCCGAGGATTTTGGATCAGTGCTTCCGGCGCCGAGCCGGGCGATATTCTCGGCCCGATCTTCATGCCCGCGTCGGTTGGCACATCGACGTCGGATAGCACGAAGGTCATGTCGATGCCGGACGCCTACGTTGTCTTCCAGGTGCTTGAGCGCTGGCCGGAGCGACAGCTCACTCTCGAGGAGGCCAAGCCGGTACTGGCACCGGTGATTCTTGTGGCGAAGATGATGAAGCGCTTGCGCGAGGAACACGGGGTCGAGCTCTACTACGACAAGTTGCCGGATCCCGGCATGTTCGCCCGCCGAGAGGGTGGCGATCCTATCTCGGGCGTCGAGTAGCTCATTCGAGAAAGGCCAGGCCCATATCGCGAGCGACGCCGCGCACGTAAGCCGCGGCTTGTTTGTATTCCTCGGCGGAGGGCAAGTGTTCAAGCATGAGGGGGGCGTCCGGTTCGAGTTTCGAGAGCTCGCGCAGGAAGGTTCCGTAGTCCAAACGGCCTAGGCCGGGTCGGACCTCGTCAAGGTGCGTCATGAGCGCGCTCTGGAGCAGGATGTCCTTGCCGTGGCAACTGCGGATGTGCGGCCCGAGTTTCTGGAAACACTCCGTGATCAACGCGCCGTTGTTGAAGTACCGCTGGGGACTGCACACGAGATTTGTCGGATCGAGGTGAACGGCGAATCCCTTGCGGTCGATGGCCTTGACGAGGCGCACATAGGCGTCGGCCGAGTCCGGATACATCCACGGCATCGTCTCGAGGCTGTAGTACGTGCGCGTCGGATTCACGGCGTCGATGATATTGCGGACGGTCTCGACGATGAGGTCGAACGTCTCGTCGGTGAGGTTGGCGGGATCCGGTCCGTCCCATTGCTGGCCGCGCGAGCCCGCGATGTTCACGCAGCAACGCGCGCCGACGATCTCGGCCAGGGCGAGTTGCTTCGTGCAGCGGTCGAGGGCCTGTTTGCGCGTTGGCTCGTCCGGACTCATCGGATTGCTCCACGCACCAACCTCGGCGATCACGATGCCGGCCTCTTTCGCCGCGTCGGCATAGGCGCGCGCGACGTCCTCGGGAACCGCGTTGTCTACCGGGCAGTAGGCGGCTGAATACCCGGCGCGGCGTACCGCCGTGACCCAGGCCTCGGGCGAATCACAGGTCTCGAAGATGGGAGCACCTAGACGCATGATCGTTTCCTCCAGCGGAAAACGGGGACAGACAGCCCTCCTCGGGGACTCGGGGAAACGGGGACAGACAGCCCTCCTCGGGGACTCGGGAAAACGGGGACAGACAGCCCTCCTCGGGGACTCGGAGGGAGTCAGTCCCCGTTTTCCGCAGACGCATAGTCGCTTCCTTCATGTGTTCATTGCGCGCCGACGCGTGGCGGGCCGTCCAACTCGACGGCGACGGTCGTCACCACCTCGTCGCAGCGCGTCTCCGGCAGTAGGATGGTCTTGGTTTCGTTGTCGAACGCGAGGTCCTGATCTGTTTCGAGGAACCACGCGCGGCGAATCTCGTTCTCGAGACCCGGCAACGCCAATGGCGCGCCGGGATGCGACTCGAGGTGCACGTACAGCCGCGATCCCTTGGTCGTGCACGTGCCGGCCGGCAACGACGCGAAGGGCGAACCGGACGTGCCGTAGATGGATTCACCGTTCTTATCGAGCCAGGCGCCGATGGCCTCGAGGCGCGCCACGAACTCGGCCGGAATCTCGCCATCTGGTTTCGGCCCGACGTTCAGCAGTAGGTTGCCGCCGCGCCCGGCCACATTCACGAGTGCCCGGATGAGTTCCTCAGCGCTCTTGAACGCCGTATCGTCCGCTCGATAGCCCCACGAGGTGCCGATGGTCATGCACGCCTCCCACGGATATGGCTTCTCGCGCTCGAATTCCGTCGCCTTGTCGATCTCGTCGGGCTGCTCGCGCGTGAAGAAGTCGCACAGCCGCGTGACGCCGCGCAGGCCTTTGCCGAGGCGGTCGTTGACGACGGCATTCGGCTGGAGCGCGCGGATCATGCGCACGAGCTCGGCGGCGCGCCAGGTCTCCGCCGGATAGTCCCATTCGCCGTCAAACCAGATGCCATCGATGGGGCCGTAATTTGTGCAGAGTTCGCGCACCTGGGCGTGGAGGTACTCGACGTATTTCGGTAGGTACGGTTTGTAGTCGGGATGGTGCCAGTCGAGCATCGAATGGTAGAGGCAGATCTTGAGGCCGGCCGCGTGTGCCGCCTCGATGAGGGCGCCGGTGAAATCGGTCTTCGCCGCGTGGCTTACCGAGTTGTAGTCCGTCAACTCGGTGTCGAACTGGCAGAAGCCCTCGTGGTGTTTCGACGTGAAGGTTACGTACCGCGCGCCGGCATTCTTGGCGATGGCCATCCACTGCGCGGCGTCGAACTTCGCCGGCTGGAACACGTCCGCCTGTTTCTCGTATTCCTCGACGGGAATTCCTTCGTTAGCCATCACCCACGACACATAGGGCCCCTTGTCGTTCTTGGCAATGGTCGAGTACAGGCCCCAGTGGATGAACATGCCGAACTTGGCCTCGTTGAACCAGGCCTGGCGCTCGGCCTTGGCGGCGTTTTCGGCGTGCTGCACGGCCGCGGTACCGCGATCCTCGACGCCCGGCGTCCGGAACCAGTACTCGAGGAAATCGGCCAGTCGGCCCGGATACACGGCCCGTTTGATGTTCATCCACGTCAGTTGATCGCCCACCGAGTAGTAGAGATACGTTTGGCCGTTCCACTCGACAAGGTCCGGATCGGACGCATCGATTCCCTCGTCGAGTTCGTCGGGGGTCAGCACCGGATTGGCCGTGCTCAACTCCCAATGTTCGAGATCCTTCGAGCGGGCCATCCATACCTCGAAGAACCAGCGCGGCTGGCGGTGCTCGGTGTACAGCACGTAGTAGTAGCCGTTGGCATAGCGGATGCACGGACACGCCGTGTACCGATCCGTGCCGAGTACGGCGGTATCGAGCTTCGTCCAGTTCTCGAGATCCTGCGATCGCGCGAACTTGATTGTGAACTGCGGATACGCGCCGTCGTTTGACTCGTAGGCCATGACATAACCGTCGGGCCCGGCGCACACGGAGCTATTGAAGATGCTCTCGTTCTCCTGGATGATGACTACCTTGCTCTCCCAGTGCTCGAGATCCGACGACTTGAACAGCGTCACATCGTTCCACGGTCCGTGGTCCGGCTCGTAACGCGAGGCGAACGCGTAGATCACATCATCCTGCACGTGGACACAGGCCAGGCTGTAGCCTTCGGCGAACCGGCTCAGCTCTTCGCCGGTCTCCGCGTCCTTGATGAGCAGGTAGTAGTCCGCCTTCGTGCCGCCGCCGCCAGGCCGGACGCATTCCATGTGGCAGAGCCGCCCTCGCCAAATCAGGGGCGATAGCTCACACATGTCCTTCCGGATGAGCGTGCCCTTCTCGAGCGCCGCGCCGGGACTCGGGATCTCGGGCGGCACGATGCTCTGGAAGACTTCCGACGGCCATTGGGCTATCCGCAGGAATCCCTCCGGCACGCTCTGCTGGAATTGGACGTAGGCGCGGACGCTGCCTTTGGTCGTGTACGTGATGTCCTTCTCGGTCTCCTTGGCGTGCCGCACGCCGAACACCTTGTAGCCCATGAGCGTGCAGTCCTCGATGTCGATGTGCATGAGCTTGCCGTCCATCACGCTCTGGATGATCCCGTCAGTGGGCGTTCCGACCGGCTGCGAGAAGTTGAGCGCGGCCAGGCGGCAGTTCTTGAGTTGAATGCGCGAGAAGCCGTCGAAACCCGGATTGCCTACCTTGAGCGCGCATTGCGGTCCGACCATCGTGCAGTCTTCCATCACGACATCCGGGAAGTCCGGCATGTGATCGCGCTCGGACCGGACATACATGCCCGAGGCGTCGCCCCACCAATCCAAGCTCCAGAGCTCGCAGCGGCGGAACACGACCGGCTCCTGCTCGCGTCCGACAAACGCGCCGACGACACCGCCGAAAGCCCGGCCGATGCCGACGCAGTCCTCGACGATGGCCGTGAACTCGGCGCCTTTCTCGATGGTGAGGTCCCAGCCGATGCCGCCTTCGGCGCCGGTCATGTAGAGGTGGCGGTAGATCCAGCGGTCCCATCCGATGGCCGAGAAGTTCGGAGCGCAGCGCCACGGCCCCCACCAGTCGATGCTCTTGAGGCCGGCCTCGAGGCCGCCGTCGTTGAGCACGACGAATCCAGGATTTCCGCCGCCGCTCCCAGGGTCTGTTCGGACGATCATGTCCGGACTGCCCGAGTCGATCACGACCCAGCCGGTGGCGCCCGATCCGAGTTGGCCGTCGAAGTCGCCCTCGATGGTGTTATACGCGCCGGGCGCGCCCTTGTGAGCCGGATACAGGTTCGACTCGAAATACGTGTCGGGTCGTATGATCACTCGGTGACCGCCTTCGGCGTCCGGCACGGCCAGCAACGCCGCCTGGATCGACGTGAATGCCGTGGCCCAACTCCGGCCGTCCGAATTGTCGCCGAACCGCGAGACATACAGCGTGGCGCCTGCCCGGCCGCCTTCCGGCGCCGGCGCCGCGTTGATGCTGCCGGCCATGCAACCGATGATTACCGATACCACTGCGGTCATGATACGTCCTCCCTAATCACGTTCACATTCCAGGTTGCCTGCGCCGCCAGACTACCAAGGGGCAAAGCGCCATGTGGACTGCGCAAGCTTGCTTGCGCTCTGGCTCGAGCGGAGCTTGCTCCGCCGCCAACGCCCTCGTTCCCGCTGCAGGCGGGCCAGCAAGCTGGCCCGAAGAAGAGCGGTAGCAAGCTACCGCACTCCACATGGCCTCCGTGTGTCGCACGAAACCTGTCTCCCGATAGGACGTTTCTTGGTGCCCAACAGCCCCACTCCGTCATTGCGAGCGAAGCGAGGCCATCTCGAACCAACTTCGCCGTATTCATATGGAATAGATGACTTCGCTTCGCTCGTCATGACGGGAAGACGCGCATAGGCCGGCCGCTGGCAACGGGAGTCCCGCCATGGCTTCTACGCCTCGAGACCGAGCCGGAGCAGGCGATTGGCGTTCTTCCACATGATCTTCTGGTAGGCCTCATCCGAGATGTGCTTCTCGTCGCGGATCGACGTGAGCCACTGGACGTGCTGCATGTCATTCTTCACGGAACAGAAGTCGAGTCCGAGCAGCAGCCGATCCTGGAACTCGTCGATGAATTCATAGGCGTGTTCCGGATCGCGCATGAGGGCGTTGAGGCCGCTGCCGGCCGACAGGTCGCCGTGGAGGCCCGGATACTCGCGGAACAGGCGCTGGAGCGTACCGCCCGGCGCAACGGGCGTCTTCGGATAGCCGTTCTTCGTGTCGACGTCGACGTCGCCGCTGATCTCCGACCAGAATCCAGGGCTGTGGCCGAAGAAGCGCAGATCCGGAAAGCGTCGCAGGACGGTTTCAAGGCCCGGCAGATCGATGTCGTCGATCACGCCGTAACTGTTGACGTCCTCGGTGATGGTGTGCAGCGTGATGATCAGGCCGAGCTTCTCGGCGGCTTCGAGCATGCACAGCATCGGGTAATCCGTCCAGCGGATGCGCGCCGTCACCTCGCCGATGCCTTTACAGCCGAGCGCCTTGTACTGGCCGAGGAGGAACTCGAACTCTTCGACCTTGATCTTCTCCGGATCGCGCGGCAGTCGCGGATCCACGTTGCAGAACGGAATGAACCGGCCCGGATACCGCTCGCAAATCGCCAGAACCTCGCCGACGCTTTGCGGCTCGGCAGGACACTCGGCGTTGTTCAGCGGCAGGATGACCGCCATGTCGACGCCGAGGCGATCCATGACGGTGATCTGGTCCTCGGCCGACATGAAGGTCGTCGCGTTGCGGCTGGGATGTATCTTCGGAAACAGGAACACATGCGCATGAACGTCGATAATCATCGGTCTCTCATCCTTCTTCTGAGGTACGCGCAATCGCCGGAAAGCGGGGACAGACAGCCGTCTTCGGGGACTCAGACGGAGTCCGTCCCCGCTTTCCGACTGAGTTCATTCCACCGGCACGAGCCGGATATTGTCGAGATAACAGGCCACGTCCGCGTCGGCATCCGCGATGAATCCGAACCACTGAAGCACGCGGAAACGGTCGTCGCCGAAAGGCAGTTCCTCGAATCGCTTCGGCTCTTGGCCGGCGACGGTGATGGTCACCGCGTAACTCGTATTGCTGCCGCCCAAGACGCACTCGATCTCGATGTGCGTCCATTGGCCGTGCGGAATGGTCATCAGTTCTCTGCCGGACGCGGACACCATGCCGGCGCCGTTGATGATCACGGCGGGGCCGATCTTATACGGCTCGCCGGCGGTTCGCCACTCGTTGCGAAGCGCGGCGCCCGGTTCCATCCGCACATCAAAACTGCCGGCCGCGTTGCCGCCCTTGAAGAGCGGCTTGTAGAACAGGTGCGGATTCCACGAGCGTTCGAGGCCTTGGGCATCCGTGATTTTGAGCGCATGCGCGCCGGAAGCGGCGGTCTCGTCCGTCACGCGGATCGACGCGCGATCCGTCTCGCCGGAGACCGACGCCGAGGCGGGCGTCTGGCCGACATCGGTGCCTTCGAAGTCATCATCCACCGTCGTCGGTGTGAACGGCTCGGGCAGTTCCGAGGGCGGATGCTCGATGACTTTCGGCCCATCCACCCACGCCGGATCGCCGTACAGCCCGGCGCCGCTGATGTCGATAGGCCTGAAGCCCAGTTCGAGCGCGGGCGAATCGGGTTTCAGGCGGAAATCGAATGCTTGCGGATTCTCGAAGAGCGGATCGGCGATGATCGAGTGCTTGTCGTGTCCACGTTGCCGCCACTCGTCGAGATCGAGGCCAAGGAAATCCACGTAGCCGCTGCTTTCGTCCCAATAGCAATTGAAGTCGATGACGTAGTTGTCGTCTTTCCAGTTGCTACTCAGCAGCCGGCCGTTGTTGAAGTACACAATGTTGCGCTCGAAGAAAAACGATCGGTGATCCTCGGTGCGTGTCCGCTGTATCTGGCCTTCGTGCGTATAGGCGAAGATGTTGTTCATCACGCGGTTCTCTTTGCCGTAATGCTGGTGAAAACCGCCGGTCTTCGTGTTGTACACGACGTTGTTCTCGATGAGCAGGTCGGTGCTGCCTTCATCCGGATAGATACCCCATCCGCCGTAGTCATAGGCGAACACGTCGTGGATCAGGTTGTAACGCAGCACGGTGCCGGGCGCGATGCCGAGGGTGTAGATGCCGCCCATGTCGCTGAGCAGCCGCTTGCCGAGGTGGTGGATGTGGTTGTATTCGATGATGTTGTTGTGGGCCGAGCTCGCCGCATAGCCCCACGACCAGCCCACCGAGATGCCCGTGTAGTAGAAATCCGAGATCTCGTTGTGCGAAACCGTGTTGTACGACGAGCGGCCTATCCAGACGCCGACGCCGGGCATGAAGATCTTGCCGCCGTCGTGAATCCAGTTGTTGTCGACCACGTTGTGGCGGGCGACCTCGAACTCGTTGGCGCCTTCGCTGCCTTCGCCGAGGCGCACACCGCCGGCGCCGAGATCGTGCACGTGGTTGCGGAATATCCGGTTATCCTGGCAGCCGGCGCCGAACCAGATGCCGTAAGTGCTCACATGGGCGACCTCGCAGTCCTCGATCGAGCAGTGGCGCCCGCCGAGGGCGTGAAACGCCGCGATGACGCTCGAGGACGCCTGTTGGTTATTCATGCCTTCAGGGCCCAGACTGTAGTCGGTATGGTAGACCTTCAGGCCTTGGAAATGGAGGTGCTCGACAAACGCACCGGCTTTGAGGTCGCCCTCGATCTTCACGACCTGGCGCAGCATCGGCGCGATCACCTCGACGGAATCCATGGTCTCGCCGGGCATCGGCAGGTAGTAGACATCGCCGGTCTTGCGGTTGAGATACCATTCTCCGGGCGCATCGAGCCCTTCGATGATGTGCTCGACATAGTAGCGCTGACGTGGCCCGGCCCACCGGTTGAAGGGCCAGCCGCCCTTCCGATCCATGACGAGGATGTTGTTCTCGTCGTCGATCTTCGTGATTCGCAGGTGGGTCGTGTCCCAACTGTGAAACGACACGACGAGGGCATCCTCGATGTTCTGCCAATGCTGGATGTCGCCCTCGGCGAACTTGATGGCGTTGGTCGGGCCTTGGATTTCGGCGTCCGAGTTGGGATCCTTGATCACTGGCGCCGCGCCGTCCGTATAGAAGAAATCCTCATTGGGCGAGCGGGCCGGATGGCGGTATTCGCCGTTCACCCAGATCGCGCTGAACGGCGCGGGGCCGGGCCCGACGCCGTCCACGTGCGCCACCCAGCGGTCACCGTCCTGCTGCCAGCCCGTGATCGCCACGCCTCCGCTCAGCACCGGCTCCTCGCCGGCGTAGGCCTGATACGTGATGGGCGTGTCGTGTCGACCGGAATCCTCGGGCGTGAACACGAGCGGCTCGGACAAGCGGTACACACCTCCGCGCACCTGCACGTTGATCGGCGCGGACAACGGCGCGGAAGCCTTCATCGTGCGGATGGCGTCACGCGCTCCGGCGATGGTAGCGAAGGGACCGTCGGTGCCGTCGGCGGTGGGCTCGGGTAACGAACCAGACCATGCATCGTTGCCTTGCGGCGACACGAACAGGTTGATCGGTTCCGCTGGGGCGGCACCGGTGCACGCAAGGGCCAAGAGCCCGATGGCCAGCAAACGCATCATTTCCACACCCAATCCTCCTCTTGCACGGCGCCACGCGCTTAGGCGTAGTAACGAATCGTCTTACGCAACGCCTCGACCTGTCGTTCGACCTCGTCCAAGGTCTGCATGCCGGTTCGGAACAAGCACAGATTCTTGCGAAACGACTCGACGGCGGGACAATCGCCTTCCTGATAGCCTCTCACCGCGCCCTTGTAACGCGGATCGAAGTTCGGCGCCCGATCACGCGATCCGTAGAACGCCATCGTCTGGAAGACCGGTTCGAGATGCACCGGTGTCCACAAGCCGTAGAGCCCGTCGCCGCCATTCGCGATGAAGGTCTGCCGGAATGCGCGCCAGTCCACGCCGAGCATGGCCTCGTCGAGTCGGCAGGCGTACGCCCAGTACGTGTGAAAGCAATCCTCGGGCACGAAGGGCGGAATGAGCCATTCGCATTTCGCCTCGCGGATCGCCGCCTCGTATTCTCTCGCGATGTAGCGCCGTGCGGCGACGAGGTAGTCGAGTCGCTCGAGTTGCGCCAGGCCGAGCGCGGCCTGCGGTGCCGATAGGCGGAAGTTGTGGCCCAGGCGATCGTGCCGGCAGTAGCTCCAGTCCTGGCGCACATCGCGTGGCACCATCGTCGAGCCGGGCCGCGCCTCGAGCGCCGCGTAGCCGACCACCGCCGCCTTGCGCACCTCCCGCGCGTACTCCGCATCGGAAGTGATGACCATACCGCCGTCGCCGCCGCTGGTCATGTGTTTCGAGGCCTGGAAACTGAAACTGGCGCCGCGGCCGATCGTGCCGACGAGGTGCCCGCGATAGGTGCCGAGGAAACACTGCGCGTTATCCTCGACAATCGTCAGACGGTAACGCTCGGCGATGCGCAAGAGCGGATAGTAGTCCGGCGACAGGCCGAACACGCTCACCGGAATCATCGCCCGCGTGTATTCCGTCACCTTCCGCTCGACATCCGCCGGATCGATGGTGAACGTGCGCGCATCCGAGTCCGCGAATACCGGCACCGCGCCGCACAGAACCACGACAAACGCCGTCGACGCCATCGTACACGCCGGCACGATGACCTCGTCGCCCGGCCCGACGCCGGCCGCCATCAGGCACGACACCATGGTGCCCGTACCGGAATTGTGCGAGATGGCGTACGGCACGCCGAACTTCCGCGCAAAAGCCTCCTCGAACCGGCCTATCATGCCGGCGGCCTCGCGCTTGTTCGAGAAACCGGCGTCCAGTACGTCATTCATGTACCGGCGATCGGCCTCGCCGCAGCGGTTAGCCGGCAAGTGACGGAAGATCTCGTCGCGACTCAGTGTGTCGATGGACTCCATGGCCATTCCCCACGCCCAACGGCCACGCACTATACGCCGCCGCCTGACCGGTTGCAATCGCCTGCATCGCGCGGCTGTAATCTTCCTGAGGCTTACGTGTATTCTAGGGGGGTGGGGCCGGCCTCGGCCTCGACGAGGCGTTTCGTAACAAGACGGTTCCAGGGAGTCTGCCATGAAGTCGACCAGTCGCTTCTCCAGAGGCCTAATGGCGGTGTCATTGGCGTGCTACCTTGCCGTGCTGCTCGTGGGATGTCCCGAGCCGCCCAGCAATCTCGACGATTTCATCGAGTTCGAGATGGCCCGCGCCGGCATCGCCGGATTGTCCGCGTGTATCGTCAAGGGCGACCAGGTCGTCTGGGCGAACGGCTACGGCTGGGCCAACATCGAGGAGGAGCGTCCCGTGACGCCCGATACCCTCTTCCAGATCGCGTCCATCTCGAAGACCGTGGTCGGCGTCGCCGTACTACAGCTCTTCGAAGACGGCCTCATCGGACTCGACGACGACGTCAACGACTACCTCCCCTTCGCCGTGCGCAATCCCTGGTATCCCGAGGAGGCCATCACCTTTCGTATGATCCTGACGCACCGCTCGAGTATCAACGATAACCTCGCCGCGATGGTGAATCTCTACGAGTGGGACGCCGACTCGCCGATTTCCCTCGAAGAACTCGTGCGCGGCATGCTGACGCCCGAGGGCGAGTGGTACAGCAAATGCCGCTGTTTCGGCGATTACGCGCCGGGCGAGGAGTACGCTTACTCGAACATTGCCTTCGCCCTCCTCGGCTACCTGGTCCAAGTCATCTCCGGCACGCCCTTCGACCAGTACTGCAACGCCAACATCTTCACGCCCCTCGGCATGAACGAGACCCGGTGGTTCCTGCGCGACCTCGACCCCACACATATCGCCATGCCCTATGCCGGCACCGGCCGATTCCTCAGCCGGTTCGAGCCCTATGGCCAATACGGCTATCCCGATTATCCCTCGGGCCAGATCCGCTCCAGCGTCATGCAGTTTGCGCGATTCCTCGCCATGATGATGAACGGTGGATCCTACGAAGGCGTCCGGATCCTGAAACCCGAAACCGTCGACGAGATGCTCCGGATCCAGTTCGAAGACGAGGACATGGAGCAGGCGCTCGTGTGGTATCGCGTCATCCGCGCCAACAACCGCCTTGTCTATGCCCACAGCGGCGGCGAGCAAGGCGTCATCACGGATTGTTTCTTCGAGAGATACGACGAGCCCGTCGCCATTGCCGTCTTCACCAACGGCGACACCGACATCCTCGAGATGCTCCTCGCCCCCCGCGTCAACGCCATCGCCACCATCGAAAACCGCCTCTACGAAGAGGCCGAGAAGTACTGACGCGCGGTGACTCGCATCCCTTAAATGGTTAAATGGGGACAGTAACCCTTTATTTCCGTCATTGCTCCCACTGCCACCCAAATTACACCAGTAGTGACAGCGAAATAAAGGGTTGCTGTCCCCATTTAAGACGGCAGATACGATGACGGCGGCAAGTAGAGCAAGTGCAATGCCCTTGGCCATGGTCCTCCTTCCCAGAACTCACTGCGGATTTCGGGGAGAATAGGCCAGTTCGTCCGTGAATTCCTTCGGAAACCAACGCAGCTTGTCTGCCTGCTGCGCGATGAGCAGGTTCGGGTGTCGCTGGACAAGCGCTTTGTAGAAGCGGTCTGCCGCCTCGGGATCTCGCCTCTTCAGAAACGTGCCTCCCAGATACAGCGCCTCGGCGCCGAGCACATCGTTCCCGGGCATGAGTTCCGCGCACTCCCACATCACGTCCGCCGCCACATAGCGGTAGTGGAACCGCTTGTCGACTCTTGGTGTGTGCTGTTGGTAGCGGTCGAGTTCATCCTGCGAAGGGCCGAATTCGGCATTCTTGTGTCCAATACGCGCCACCTCGGGCCAGTCAAGATTGGCCCCCACAATGGCCCAGTCCGGCTCGAGAAACGTCCCGGTCAACTCCAGCCCATATTGGCGCATCATCTTTCCCGCTTCGAGCAGATTCTGCGCTCGCTCACGCACGGGCTGGCTCGTGTCGCGACCTCGCTGCAGCAATTGACCGATTCGGATTGCCTTCCCGCTATAGTCATCAGGCGGGGGTGTCCTGAAACTCCGTCTCAGAGCCCAAGCATCTGGTGTCGCGGGATAGAGTGGCGCGGCCTTGGCCCATTCTCCGTTCCGTGCCAGGCGCATTGCCAGCACGTAGCGTAGCAGCGCCATTGGCGTCGTGCACGGCCCATAGGAATAGGCGTCCAAGAAACAGTCTTCGCCGTTTCTCTTCCTCGGCGTCGTGAACGCTGGATCTTCGGCGTGGGTTTGGATGAACTGCTCGAGCTCGGGCATGGTTAGGACGCGTTCCGCGATGTACAGAGCGTCCGGGAAGAACTCCGCGCGCAGAAACTCCTCCAGCGCTCCCGCGTACTGCTGTTGCTGGAGCAAGAGCACGCCACGCTCCGCCCGCATCATGTCCCCCTCGGAAATCGTCAGCCACGGATCGCCCCTATCACGAATGCGTCTCTCATCTGTCGGTTTCAGGCTCTCGTCCAGGGCATGTAGTACCTCGGTGGCCTCAGCCAGTTTGCCCTCCCTCGCGAGCAACTTCGCCCGCAGCCATTGGCCATCCGGAGTAGGTGGTTCCACGCGGTCGAGCCAGGCGGCGGCCTGATCGAACTCGCCGCTATCGTATGCGATCCGGGCCAGTCGATACGGTTCTAGTGTCTCAACGTCAGCAGGCAGTGTCCGGATTGCGTCCAGCCACTCTTTCCGGGACGACGCCATCCTCGAATGGCTCACGACCCACACGGTATACACGTCCCGCGCCACGGGATCCTCGGCCAACACAGCGAGGTCCGTTTTTGACCGACCCGCTTGCGCGCACACCATATCGAGCGACACCAGTCCCGATTCCTGGTAGTCCGCTATCTGCGCGTACTCGACGTACCGGTTGATGGCCTCGGCGAACCGTCCCTGATCGAGCAAGGCGCGTCCCGACCAGCCCAGGCTGCCGTTCCCCATGTCCTGGGAATCCTTGAACCCATCCTTCACGTGCTGCCGGGTCTGCGCGAACCATTTCTCAGCCTCGGGGAAGTCCTCCTTGCGCCACGAGGCCATGCCGTTCATGTAGGCCGCCCACACGGTGCGGAACCGACGATCGCCCGGCGGCAAGGCCAATAGCTCGGTCCATTGGGCGATGGCGTCATCCCACGCCTCGCTCCGGTAGGCCGCCGCGCCGCGCGCATACAGCGCGAACTCCTTGGGGAGTCGAGCGAACAGGGCTTCGTAAGCCGCCATGTCCAGGCGTCTGCAAGGGGCCAGGACGGGTGGATCACCCTTCTTGTCGCCCCATCTCCACTCTCTATGCTTCTCCTCGTGGTCTGCGCATTGCTTCCCGCGTTCTGCGACGAGGTTCTGCAATTCTTCCCGAAAGGCCGCGTATTGGCGCACCAAATCGTTCCGCTCCTTCCAGTCCAGAGCACCGAGAGCCTCGCTCAACTCGCAGCTTTCCATCTCTCCGGACAAAGCCCATTGGCGCGTGTTGAGTGACGAATCTTCGCTATCCGAGTCGGTTTCTGTGTAAGGCAGTCCCAAGACTCGAGACACTTCGCGCCGGAACTGCACGTCGATCATCCTTGTGATATCGTACCCTCCAGACACGAGATAGCCGCTTGGAAAGTACGGAGCGCATGCCCACACGCAGTGTCCCCACATCGCCAGTATCACCGTGAGAGCCAACAGCCGTCTCATTGCCTGATCTCCACTTGCTCGACGCAAAGCACGTCCGTTTCCGTCCGTTCCTTGGCAAACACAAACCAGCCTGCCATCAGTTCGCCCCCTGCGGGCGGCACAGGTCCTTCCAGGAAGAACTGCTCCGGTGTCGCGCCGTCCGTCTTCCGGAACCCGTTGATCGTATCCAGCGCGAGAGGACTCGCGCCGGCGGTTACCAGTTGAAGCCGAGCGTTGCCGTTCGGCTGATACGTTCCGAGGTTCCGTACCCATACTTCACGCAGGTCACCCCGTGGTGCGCGGACCTCTGCCCGAACATCGGTTTCCGGTACCAGGCCCTGCATGACGCTCGCCAGCACCGGCCACGACCAATTCAACTCGTCTCCTTCGACGGGTAGACGGAACCACGCAATGCCCCTCAGGTTCGCGGAGGGTTGGGAGCGGATGTCGCGCACCAACGCTGCGATATCCACCGGATCGCTCATCAGCCTGCCCGGGATCCCATCTTGCGCCGTGACGTCCGGCCGAATACGGTATCCGATCGAAGGCAGGGCGACGAAGAAGGGCTTTCCTATCTCTGCAGCGGCCGCCACGTGCTTGCGCGCGGCGTCCGTATCGCACACCGTCCACGCGCTTCCGAAGCGGCCCAGCGAGTGCACCTGCAATACGAGGAAATCCACATGATTCAAGACCCCTCTCAGCGCTTCGGCATGCAGCCAATCCGGTAGCGCCGTGATCGACAGCTCCGCACCCTTGGGAAGGCCACTCCGCATGGCGTCGAGTAGATGGGCATACTCCTCGAGGCGTTCTGTCGGGCAGTCGTAATCCAGTTGAAGTCCCGGCCACTTCACGCCCGGCTCCGCGGCCAGCTTCTTCGCGCTACGGAACACGTCCAGCAAGGATGCCGCTATTTGCCGATCATTTCCTGTCGCAGGCATCCGCTCGATCCGGATCACAGGAACCACCGAGACCGGCTTGCCGGCAAATGCTCGCCAATTCACGGCAATCTTTCGGTATGCCAGCTCTCCACTGGTTGCGTTGGCTTCCGCAATCAGAACCCAGTACCCGTCGAACGCTCCTGCGCTGCGATCCACCGCTTCGACGGCCTTCGGTCCCCAGACATACGGCCACACGTAGGCCGATGCCTCAAGTGGACGGGTATGCCGTGCCTGCTCGCCACATCCTGCCGCCAGCGCCAGCACGATGCCGCCCCAGACAATTGTGCACCGAGATTCCATGCCGCCATACTAGATCTATCCCTACCCCTAGTCAATGCGCAATTCCGGGCGCAGATATAGGGTAGCGTCCCTATTTCTGGAGGCGGAAGAAGTAAACCTTGGACTCGCAGGCGGTCGTGAGATTCGGAGCCTTCGAGTCGGTGAATGAGCCGATGATGTAGCCGTCGTCGGTGGCGCGGCGGCAGCCGCCGATGGAGTAGAGGTTGAAGGTCTCATCGGTGCGCGCGTAATCCTCCCACGTCTCGCCGTTGTCCGGCGACAGGACGTGGTGGATATCCCCATAGAGGTACTCGCCGTGTTTCTGCGAGGTCCATGCGGCGTGGAGCGTCCCGTCGGCGGCCATGCAGAGGAGCGGATATGCGGCACGGCGTCCGGCCGAATACGGCCTGTAGGGCCTAATCCTCGAGTTTCCGGGCCTGCCGTGGCCCCCCAACTAGCGCGAGGATCGCCGGCACAAAGAACAGATCGGCGAGAAACGCGATGAGGATAGCCACGCCCGAGGCCAGGCCGAAGTAACGCAGCGGCCTGAATGCCGAAGTACCCAAGATGAGGAAACCGATACAGGCCGTGATGGACGTGACGGTAATCGAGGGTCCTACGCGCCCCAAAGCGGACAAGACGGCCTCGCGGTTGCCCTGACCCTCCTTCTGACATCGGACAAATCCGGCCAGGATGTGGACGGTGTCGTCGACGGCGATGCCAAGGGCGATGCTGGCCACCATGACGGTGCCGGCGTCAAGCGGGATATCCAAGAGCATCATGACGGTGAAGGTCGAGAGAATCGGCATGAGGTTGGGCACCACGGAAATGAGCAAGAGGCGGACGGATCGCAAACCGACCAGGATGCTGGCGAACACCAGTACGAAGGCGAGCGCGAAACTCCTGCGCTGGCTCTCGACCAACGCCTCCTGCAGGCGTTCCATCTGCGTGGCGCTTCCGGTCACATGACCCGCGAGCGGGGCCGGAAGCTGCGCCAGCGCTGCGTCAATCTTCGCCCGGATCGCATGGATATCGGCCGCGTCCGCCGTCGAGAGCATGGCGGATAGCCGCACCTGCGCTCCATCACGCCGGACGAGACGGTCGAGACCGCTGTTCTCGTCGCCGGCAAGCAAGGCGAGGAGATCCTCGGCCTCCTCGCGACTCTCGGGCAAGCGATAGGCCTCCGGGCCAGGCCCTTCCTCCCACTGGCGGATCTTGCAGAGGTAGTCGAGCGGCGTCATAACGCGCGTCACGTGTTCCATAGCGGCAACCTGTTCCGCCAGGGCGGTCATCGCGCCCCAGTACGCGGTATCGAGCCACGACCCCGGCGTGTCGACAATGATCTCCATGCTGTACATGCCCGTCAACGTGTCGGCCACGCGATAGAACGACTGCACGGCCGGCGTCTCGTCGGGGAGGAAGCTGAGCGCATTGCGCTCACTGCGCACCTGGGTAAGGCTGTAGGCGCCGATAACCACCAACGCCACGAAGAAGACGATCACACGCATCGGGCGCCGGACGGTCCAGGCGCCAATCGCCCGAAACCGCCCCCCATCGGCCTGCGGAATCCAGCGCGCTCCCCGGGCCCGGAAGAGCACCAGGAGATAGGAGCCGAGCACGAGGTTCACCATGAAGGCATAGACCATGCCCACGGCCATAATCAGGCCGAACTCACGGATGGGCTGGACGTCGGACCACGTGAGCGAGATGAACCCGAAGGCCGTCGTGATCGACGACAAGAAGCAGGGCAACACGACCTCGCGCAGTGATGCCCTGACCGCCTCGTCACGCGAGGCGCCTTGACCAATATAGGACTGGTAACGCGTCACAAGATGGATCGCATTGGCCAGCGTCAGCATCCAGAGAATGAGAGGAAAAGACACCGTGACGACGTTGAGCGGCCACCCGAGTGCAGCCATCGTCTCGAGACTCAGGAGTATCGTCGCCGCGGCACACAGCAGAACCACGGCCACGGCCCGACCACTGCGCAGCAGGACCGCGAGGATCGCCAGTGATACTACCAGCGCCACAGGAGAAAAGCGTTGGGATTCGCCGAGCGAGAGGCGTCTGAGTTCCTCATCGATGAATACGGAACCCACCAAGTCCACCTTGAAACCGTAGGCCCGGAGGGGTTCGACCGCCGCCTCGACATCGCGAACAACCTGTTCGCCGGCGCCATCGGCTTCGGACATCACCACCTCGACGACGATCCCGGCCATCGATCGGTCCCGCGAGATGAAGAAGCCCTCGTAAAAAGGGGTACTGGTGATCTCCTCGCGCAGGGCGTCGGGATCCTCGCCGCCATAGAGATCCACAAAGATCTGAGGAATGCCGGATACGCGCCGGATCCGATCGGATTGGCCCAGCCGCTCGACCGCCTCCACCATCGCGTCGAGGCCGTCGACCTCGAAGAGATCCTTGCCCGACACGGCCACGAGCACATACTCATCTTGGCCGTACGCGTCTCGGAACGCATCGTAGCGGGCCAGGGACTCGGGATCCTCGATGACCATGCACTCGAGACGCGTGTCGAGCCGCAGTTCGCGCAACAACACCGCCGAGCCGAAGACTAGCCCCACCAGTGCTAACGCGCCCCACCGGGAAGGCAACCACCGTGCAACGTTCATCCGCGCCCTCTTCCAACTAAACAATTCATCGCCACCTCAGACACCGTTGGCGCGGTATTGTAGCGGCCGAGAGAGACCGGAACAACGAAGCGAAACGAACCGTTGCGGGGTAGCGTCCGGATTCGGTGGCCAAGCCCCAACCGAGATGGACGCCGTGGACTGCATGGACAGCCCTCATTCGCACGACCACGACCGCGTCCACTCGGTCCACGGCCGGCGATTTGGCTTACTCCTGATTCTCCTGGGCCTCGCTTTGCTGGGCCTGGCTGAGGCCTTGCTCGAGCACCTGGCGCGCTTGCGCGCGCCGGGCGTCGCGGCGCGCCCGCCATGCGGCGCGCTCTTCTTCGGTGGGCTGACGCCTCTGGCCCATCCTGCCCCCCGGCGGCGGCCCTGCACCATCGGGCCGGCGCGAAGGACCTCGGCGATCCATCGCAGGGCCGGGATCTTCACCTTCCCACCGAATCCGATGAATGTGTGTGCCGAAACCTTCCACGCGGGCGCCACGCACCTGGCCAATCACGTTCCCGTCACGGTCGAGGACGTCGGCCTCGAACTCATTCACCCCGCCAGCATCCTCGGCCGGCTCGAACTCGAGATCCTTGACGTGGCCGCTGTGGCCCTGAATCTCGGCGTTGTTGTTGAGGGCATCCAGCGTGATCTTCTTCTCTCTGGAGCCGCACCCAGACACGACAACCGCGAGCCCAAGGGCCACCACCACCACCACAAACGCGATTGCGATTACGCACCGCATACCGTCGCCTCCCACGGACCGCCCATCAGTCAGGACGCCGGTCCAGCAAAGTTCCCATGAATGTAGCCACGCCCTTCGAGGCCACTCCGTGGCTCGGGTACTTCAGAAACTCGACGTGGCCATCCATGTATAGCACATTCACCCCTCCTGGAACATGGTTGAAGTACGCCACATTACTCGAGATCGCGTCCGACATGACGTAGATCTCGCTCTGGGCCGTGGCCGTGGCCGAGGGATTGGCGACATCGCTAATCGTGAACCGCTCAATGCCTTCGGCTAACCGGAATATGGTATTCGTATTGCCGTTGCCCATGGGCTTTCCATCCCACGGCTGAACATTACCCCGATCGCTGTCGATGAGCCGCGCCGCGCGTTCCTGCAAGGGAAGAGCGCCATCCTGTTCGAGCATCATCGCGTCGCGGAACAGGCTGAACATGAGCGACACAAACTGGACCGGCCCACTCGCATCCGGATCGTCCAGCGTCAGGTTGATGTTGCCCCCGACCAGTCCGCCAATCATGCCGAGGATCGTCTCCACTTTGATCTGCGGGTCCGTGTCATCGCACTTGTCGAGCACCCAACCGATATAGGCGTAGCTCTGGTCGATCAGCTCATGGTTGTCCGCCAGACGCCAAGCGCCCGTCACGGGATCCTTGAGGTCCTCGATGGTGCTGTTCGGATCGGAAGGGCAGATCGCGATCGCGGGATCCGTCAGGTACTCCGGGTAGATCGCCGGAACCAGGGGGCCCGCCGCCACCTGAACATCGCGATAGGAGAGAAGTTCGACCTGGATCGGGGGGAACTTCCCGCCTTCCGACTCGCCGGTGTACATTTTGTACACCAACCCCCACTGCTTAAGGTTGTTCTGACATGAAGATCGCCGGGCCGCTTCGCGGGCTCGCGCCAGTGCCGGCAATAGAATAGCGGCCAGAATACTGATGATGGCGATGACCACCAGCAGCTCGATAAGGGTGAAACCGGTCTTCGCTCGCATCATATCGCCCTCCTCCCTGACTCGCCTTCACCCCCTAAAGCGTGTCGTTTCAAGCACTTGGTCATATTCGAGCCAAACCAAAAACCAACTTTTGCTTCCCTTTAGTACTTTGACCCGTCTATTCATGCGCGGGTTTCGCGGGTGTTTCGATGCGCCGCCCCCCCGTGCACAGGTATACTTGCGAACCAAGAGAAGGGCTACCGAGGCTCAAACGAGATGTCATTCGCGTTCACATTGTCCAAACTGGCGATGGATATCGCGACGAAGCTGATCAAGGCCGAAGTGCACGTGCACAACGCCGAATCGGTGCGCGACGAGAAAGCGATCATCTTCGTCATCAACCACTTCACCCGACTCGAGACGATGCTGTTGCCCTACCTGCTCTACAAGCACACGGGCCGACTCATCTGGTCGCTGGCGGCGGCGGAGTTGTTCGCGGGACGCTTGGGCAGTTACCTCCGCTCGATGGGAACCGTATCCACCAAGGATCCGGACCGCGACACCACGATCATCCGATCGCTGCTCAAAGGCGAGCATCCCTGGATCCTCTTTCCTGAAGGGGCGATGATCAAAGACAAGAAGGTTGTTGACCACAGGGGGATGTTCGAGATCTATAGCAACGGCACGCGTCGCCCTCCGCACCGAGGCGCCGCCGTCCTGGCCCTCCGGGCCGAGTACTACCGGCACAAGTTGCTCGAACTGCGGCACCGCCAGGATCAAATCGGCCTGGACACCGTGTTGGCCGGTTTCGGTCTCGAGTCCTTTGACGAAGTGGCAGATACTCGGACCATCATCGTGCCGGTGAACATCACCTATTTTCCCATCCGGGCCCACGACAACGTGCTCAAACGCATCGCCCAGGCCATGGCCCACGACCTCAGCCCCCGCGCGCTCGACGAACTCTCTGTCGAAGGTACCGTCCTCGCCGAGAACACGCGAATCGACGTCGCGCTCGGCGATCCGATCGACGTGCGCGCATACCTGCGCAGTCCGCGTTACGAGAACGTGATGGCATGCCGGCTGAGCGACATGGCAAATCTCGAACGGGACCCAGAGTCCATCTTCAGCGAGGCCGGCCGGGAACTCATGCTCCGCTACATGCGCGCGATCTATGACCTCACCACGGTCAATACGGACCACCTCTTGGCCTTACTCCTACGAGGACGCCTTCGTGGCCGTCTCTCCACGCGCTGCTGCCCCCGCCGGCTGTTCTTGGCCGGGCGGGCCGTGCAGGCCATCGAGAACCGACACGTGCATCCGGGCTTGGTAACCGAGGCCCGGCGCGCCGTGTGCGACGAGCCGTCCCCCCCGTTGGACGAGTTCATCGACCTGGCCATTCGCGAGGGCGTCCTGGTGCCGGAAAACGGCGGCTATCGAAAACGCCCATTCCATCAGGCAGTCATCGAGGACTTCCACACGGTTCGAGAACACGCCCTCACGTACGTCATCGCCAATGAGGTGGAGCCCTTGACGGACGTCGTGGCCGCCGTAGCCCGGGTGGCGCGGATGAGCCCTGCGCGGGTCGCCCGGGAAACGCGCACCCTTCTTGTTGATGAGGATCGCCGCATCTTCGAGGAAGACTATCGAACGTACTACGTCGAGGCGTTGAGCAAAGGGCCGGACGTCGGTCGGCCGTTCCTCCTGGAGCCACGGCGGCTGAAGCACTGGCGACCCCGAGGCGGCATCGTGCTCATTCACGGATACATGGCCGCCCCGCTCGAGGTGCGCGCCTTGGCCGAGCACCTGCGCGATCGAGGATTCCTCGTTTACGGTGTCCGCCTGAAGGGCCACGGAACATCACCCGAGGATCTGGCCCAAACCCACTGGGAAGAGTGGTACGAAAGCGTGAACCGGGCGTATGCCATCGTGAAGACGCTCACCGACACGGTGCTCCTCGGTGGATTCTCGATGGGGGCAGGCCTGGCGCTGCTCGCGGCCGGACGCAAACGGGACCACATCCGGGGAACCTTCGCCGTGGCCGCACCGCTGCACCTGCGGAACTACATGGTGAAACTCGTTCCCTCGCTGGTGAATGTGAACACATTCCTCAAGAAGATGCGGCTTGATCGCACCGAATGGGAGTACGTGGAAAACACCCCCGAGAATCCTCATATCAACTACACGAGGAATCCACTCCTTGGCATCAAGGAGCTGGGCAAAGCCATGGACGCCATGGAACGGGTCCTGCCGGATATCACCACGCCCACGTTCGTGCTCCAGGCATCCGAGGATCCCCTGGTGGCACCGAGCAGTGCGCCGGAGATCTTCGCGCGCATCGGCACGTCCGAGAAGCAGATGATGCTGGTGGCCCGCAAACGCCACGGCATCATTAATGGCGAGGGCGCAGAGGAGGTCTTTCAGTCGATCGACCTGTTTCTCGACTGGGCGCAACAATGCGGTCCTGCCGGCTCAGGGCCAGGTCGGAGCCGTCGGACGGCGGCCAAGCCCAAGGTCTTGGGCGTGAGCACGCGTTGACAGTCCGGCGTGTCATGTGCTAGCTTGATGCGTGGAGTCATGTGGTTTCCGTAAAGGCAAGGCCTACAGTAGGTTCGGGTGACCTGGAAGGCAATGAGGGTAACTATGAAGCGGAATGCCCGGAAGCTGACGATCATCGTGGGGATGTGCCTGATACTGGTGGCGACCGAGACGGCCGCATGGGGGCCGAGGGCGCAGAAGGCCATTCCCGTAGCCGCGATCCAGATGATCCGGAGGACCTTTCCATCCGCCTTCAAGACCGAGCGGAATAACTACGAGGAAGACGTGTTGCGCGGCGCCACCGCGGGCCCGGAAATCCTGAAGAATTCCGTGCCGCTTACGTGCGACGCGGAAGCCGTGTCGGCCGTCGGAACCGAAACGCAGTTGCTCCGTGCGGTCAGTCCCTACGGCATGGGCAGCTACTTTGCCTATCGGATGGGGGTGTTGGGGGCGCTAGTGGCGAACGTGGTGTTGCCGTATGGCCTTTCGTGGACACCCGAGGACATCACCTTGCAGGCGAAGATCAATGCCGACCTCGATGGCGCCTGCGAACGGTATCGTTTCGAGCCGGCCAGCGACACTCGCCTGTACGTGCGTGACCCCAATGTCTACTTTGCGCAGCATCGTCGATTCTACAACGAAGACAAGAAGATGATCCGCGATGACTACACGGTAGGGAACGGGCCGGCGGGTTTCCTCCGTGAAGGCGGCCAGGCCTACTTCGGCCGCGCCATTGAAGCCATATCCGATGTCTGGTACACCGTGCTCCGCACGCAGGGCGATCCGGCCGATGTGCCTCCCTCGGCGCCGGTCATTGCGCGCTATTTCGTTAACGAGATCGCCTATCTCCTAAACGAGAAGCGCAACATCCACCAGGCGGACAAGTCCTACGAGCATTTCGTGGCCGCCAATCCCGGTATGGCGGAGCTCTACGAGCAGGTGGGCGACCTCTACTATGCGTACGGCACGGATGAAGGGCGGGATCGCGGCGTCCGAGAGTGGCGTATTGCCTACGGGATGGGCGGCGTCTCACGCCGGACTTCCGCCAGCAAGCTCTCGAGCCACTTCCTGCGCGTTGGTCAGGCGTTTCTGGACGCCGCTTCGGCGGCCGGGGCCACCGACCGCGATCTGCCCAACGCGCTCGAGGCCTTCACGCAGGCGCTCGAGTTCGATCGCGGTAGCGAAACAGCCGCCAAGCGCCTGAACGAGACGAATGTGGCCATCATGGCGCGCGAAGAGCGACGTCAGCTCGCGATCAGCGTGATCGCCTCCGCAGAGAAGGTCGTGAAAGAGGCCGACAAGGGCCGGATGGACAAGAGCTTCGAGGCGGCGATAGCCACGTACAAGAAGGCCATCAGCCTTTTCGAGACGATCGACGAGGAGTTCAGCGACCAATCATCGACCGCCAAACAAGCCGTGAAGGCCATCAACCTGAGCATCACGGAGGTCATCAATGACGTGCTCGACACGGCGAGCGAGACTATATCGAAAGGCCTGTCGCTCATCGACGAGAAGAAGTTCGAAGAGGCCGAGGCCGAGTTCGTGAAGGTGCCCGAGATCGTCAAGATCATCCCGGACGATGACTCGATCCACGCGCGGAACAAGAAGGAAGTGATCGAGGAAGCACAACGACGTGTCGGCGAAGCCAAAGAAGCCAAGGAGCGCTACGAAGCGGCGAAACGGGCTAACGAAGAAGCCGCTCGTGCCGCGGCTGCGGCGGCCGGCGGCACGCCGAACAAGTAGCGTAGGCCCGGCGGAAAGCAGCGCGGCCGTCTTGGCTCAGGAAAGGTCGCGCGCCGTATCGGCAAACCGCTCGGCGACTTCCTGCTTCTTGATCTTGCCCGTGGCCGTTTTGGGGAACTCGTCTACGAAGCGGACGTACCGGGGACACTTGTAGGCCGCCAGTCGATCCCGACAGAAATCGATCACTTGGCCTTCTTTGAGCGTCACGCTCTCGACCGGCTTGATGACCGCGAGGACTTCCTGGCCCCAACGAGACTCATCGACGCCGACCACGCAACATTCCGCTACGCCCTCGAGCGAAGCTAACACGTTCTCGACTTGCTGCGGATAGATGTTGACACCGCCGCGGATGATCATGTCCTTGAGCCGTCCGGCAATGAAGAGGTAGCCTTCCTGGTCAAACCGCCCGAGGTCGCCTGTCCGAAGCCAACCCTCTTGAAACACGCTCTTGGTCGCCTCGGGATCCTTGTAGTATCCCGCCATCACGGCCGGGCCCGATACCAGAATCTCCCCCACCTTTCCGGCCGGAAGATCCTTGCCCTGCTCATCCACAATCCGCACGCCGGTGTAGGGCAACGCCGGTCCCACGGAGTCCCACTTGATGGGATCCAAGTGGTCGGCCACGGCACTGGCGCACGTGGCCTCACTCAGGCCGTACCCTTGCACCAACGGCTTCTTGAGGACGCGCTGAACCGTGCGGTAGGTCTCCTCGGGAAGGGGAGCGGCCCCGCTCACGAAGAATCGGATCGAACTGACATCTGCTTCCTCGGCCCGGGGCATGCTACACATCACGTGGTAAATGGTCGGCACGGCACTCATAATCGTCGGCCGGTATTTGGCGATCATCGGCAGAATCGCCCGCGGATTGAAACGCGACATCAACGCGAAGTCCGCGCCCACGGTCAAGGGGGTCAGCACGGTCACGACCTGAGCATTCACATGGTACATCGGCAACACACACAGGAACCGATCGTTTGCCGTCAACGAGGTCGACTTGCTGATCATCCGCGCGTTCGAAACGTAGTTCATGTGAGTCAGCACAACGCCTTTCGGCTGACCGGTCGTCCCCGAGGTATAGATAAGCGCCGCTTCGCTGTCGGAACGTGCCGCGATGGGCGGCACCGCATCGACGGGCGCAAGCAACTCCGAGAAGGGCCGGGCGGCTTCCGGCGCGTCGCCGATGACGTAGACATGCCCGAGCTTAGGGAGCAACGATTTCAGCGTCGGCAGGAGCGGTGCCATCTCCGGTATCGTCACCAGAACCCGGGCTTCGGAGTTGGTCGCGATGTAGGCTATCTCGTGGGGCTTCAATTGAGGATTGATGGGCACGCACACGGCGCCGATTCGGCCGAGTCCAAAAAAGAGGTATAGGAACTCGACGTTGTTTCCCATCAGGAGGAGCACTTTGTCCTGCTCGCCGACCCCTTGAGCCGCGAGGTTTCCGGCGACGCGCGCGGCATGGTCGTTCAAGGTCCGGAAGCTGTACTCCCGGTCGTCGCAGAAGCAGAACGTCCGGTCGCCGTATCGGGCCGCTTGGTCTTCCAGAAGCCGAGTAATTGTCATCACGTTTCACGATCTCCCATGTAGTATTCCGCCTGCCAGAGCGCGACCGCGCCGCCCGGGCGGATGCAGGCCGTCGACCGGTTGGAGGCGAGGGCGCGGCGAACCGCTCCCTCGGGTCGGGCCTGTCTTCTGTGCGTTTGCCGGCTAGACGCCCACCGAGCCCAATGTGTCCAGCATCGAGATCATAGGAACGAACACCGACAGCATCAACAACACGACGAGCACGCCGATGAGCACGGTCAGCACAGGCTGAAGCGCCTCGCCGAGCGTACCGATGGCGATGTCGACCTCTTCCTCGTAGGTCGTCGCGATCTGATCCGTGATGCTGTCAAGACGGCCGGACTCCTCGCCGGTCACCATCATGTCCGTAACCACCGAAGGCACGATTCCCGAGGCCGCCCTCAATGGGGGCTCGATCCCCTCCCCGCGCTCAACGGAATCCCGGACTTTCTGAATCACCTCCGCCATCGCTCGGTTGTGGATGGCGTTCCGCACTAAATCCAGCGTAACCATCATCGAAAGGCCACTGCGCAACAACAGGGAGAACAACTGGGTCATCTCGACGATGGCATTCTTACGAAGAATGGGGCCAAGAATGGGCATCTTCAGCTTGAAGCGATCCGTGGCCAGACGACGCGTCGGCGCCGCCATCCACCAGTACCGATACAGGCAAACGCCGCCAATGACCACCAACACGCAGAGCCACCACCAGTGGTTGATGAAATCGGTCGTCGCCATGAATCCTCGGGTGAGACCCGGCAACTCCGCCTGGCCGAATTTCGCGAACATGTCCTGAAACTCCGGCATGACGAATTTCGAAATGAACAGAATCACCCCGAAACAGGCCAAGAGCAACACCACCGGGTAGAACATCCCCCCGCGAATACGCTTCTTCAGCAGCTCACGCCGCTCGCGATACGTGGCCACGCGCTGCAGGACAGTGGTCAGCGTGCCACTCGCCTCGCTGGCCTTGATCAGATTCACAAACACCGTGTCGAAGTGCCGAGGATGCCGCTCGAAGGCTTGCCAAAGGGGGCTGCCCGATTCGACGGACTGGGCGATATCGCCGATCAGATTGCGCATGCCCGAGCGTTCGCCGCGCTCGGCCAAGGCCTTCAGCGATTTCAGAATGGGCGTTCCGGACTCGACCAGCATGATGAACTGGCGCAAGAAGACGGTGACCTCGTTCTGTCGAACCGAACTGACACCCGTCGGTTTGGGCCGCTGCGCCATGTTCGGACGGGGAACCTGCGGTCGGCTTGACGACTCGACCTCCGGAGTTCCAAGAGACTGTCGGGTCCCGCGCCGGCCGCGCGGACGCCCCACTTCCGGCTTGTCTGAGTTGGCAGGCATAAGCGCTTCTCCTCCATCCACAGCCGTGCGCCAAGGGTCTCGTCACGCCCGAGTGTCGCTCGAGCCTCCGAGCCGGCGCAGGTTCTGTTGTCTAGCTCTCTTGTTCCTCGTCTTCCGATTCGTCCCAGCCCGACGATTCCCGCCACTGGCGTATGCTGGGGACTCCTTCATCATCCAGCACCACAATCGCTTCAATCCGGGCGCGCGAGATACGGTATTCGCGCCCGTCGGAGAACACGTTCGCATATCGGCCTTTGCCCACCACCCGGAAGCACCGCGAGGCATAGGCGATGGACTCCGCCGGCAGCGGGAACTGGTCGGGCGTCTTCCCGGCCGCGGCGGCCAACTGCTCGGCACTCTGAATGGGACGTGCCGCCAACACCGCGGCCGCCACATCGGCCGTCACGCCCAGTGCAGCCTGAATCGATCCCGCGGGCGCCGCGTTCACGTTCCAGTAGGCCCCGGGCGCCCCATGATCGGCCACTGAGCAAAATGTGACCAGACTCGGATCGATCGCCGCCGCGGACTCCGCGTCGATCAGACCCCGCGCCACCAAGTCTTCGAGGCTGATGAACCATGTCGACATACCGCCCTCGAGCCAGAGGTCGTCCGAAGGGCTGGGCTGCGGCCGGGCCTCGACGATCTTCTCCGCGGCGGCCGCGGAAACCCCAAGGAGGGCCGCAAGAACAGGGGCCGGCGCATGATTGAGATTGATTGCGCCGCTCTCATCGGTCACCGTCACCAAGGCCGCCGCGCGCCGGGTTTCTTTGATGCCGAACCCCGCTTCCGCCTCGAGGTCTCGGCCGTAGACCGGGAAGTCATAGGCCCATTCGAGGGCGGGCGACTGTCCCCCTTGGACGGCAGCCTGGATCTCCGCAATGGACGCCTGTACGCCGCTCACGGCCGCATACCGGGCGCGGACCACCCGGAGGTCGAAATCGGTGGACTCGTTCTCCAATTCCATGTAGCGTATGTAAACCATACCCAATACGGAGAAGAGCAGCAGAAGGGCCAACGCCGTCAGGAGCGCCACGCCGGACCGGCGAACGCGGCCTCGTTCGAGGCTATCGAATCTAGTCCACATGAATTGGGAAAACCTTTGCGCGGGCAACTTGCTCGAACGGGCGGTCCTGATGGGCTACGACAAGGCTCACGCGGACCGCACGCGGCAGTTTGTCGAACCACCCCTCATCGTCCGCGGCATTGACCCACTTTCCGTCGCGGCCGGCATACTCGACGCGCATCGCCAGAACATTGGCCCGAGGAATCACCTCGATCCGGCCGCCAATGGGGATATCCGTCGCCAGATCGCCAATGGTCTGAACCAACACCGAACGCGCATTCTCCCGCTCGATCCGATAGCGGATCTTGGCACCAATGGGCGGCTGATCCGGCCCGGTCGAGGTCCGAATCGGCAGAATCATCATATCATTGCGCAACGACAGCCCCTCGGGTGACGCCGTATCCGCCTCCTCGGACACCTCCTCGGACACCTCCTCGGTCAAGTCCTCGGACATGGATACGAAAGAGACACCCGAAAGCTCCGCGGACAGCGCATCCGCGAAATCCTTCCGCATCTGCTCGAACGCGCGGTCAACCATGGCATCCAGCTCGACCCGGGCACTCACGTGGCGGAAGTTATCCATGACGCGCAATAGGATCGTTCCCCCGAGTGTCGTCGCCACTCCCATCAGAACGATGACCACGAGCAACTCGAGGAGTGTGAAGCCGCGGTGTCGGCGCTGATGATTCATGAGGCCCTCCCGAGAACCGAACGCGGCGCGCACGAGGTCAGGGCGAGCACCTGTTCCCGCCCGCGATCATCCCACCGCACCACGACGGTTACCTCAAGGTAGGTCGCCTCAGGCCGGGGCAACCGCGCATACACCTCCCAGGAGAATCGAGATGCGAAATCCTCCTCCCGTCGGCGTGACTGGCTGTCCGGAGGCAACACCGCCGGGATGACCGGATGGGGGTGCGCCGCTCCGGCGTCGGCCACGGGCGTCACCGCCGCGAGTGCCCCCGTTGCTAGGGCAGCCGCCTCAGGCCACGCATAGCCACCGGGATCATTCACCACGGCCGTGAGCTGGTTCTCCGCCAGATCGCCCGCGACCCGTAGGGTACGATTGGACTGAGCCAACGCCAGACTCGACATGAAGAACGACATGAAGATGATCGTGCCGACGCCGACAATCGAGAGTGCAGCCAGGATTTCGATAAGGGTGAAACCCCGCTGCGCACGTTGCCTTCCGCCATCGCACAGATTCTGAGTTCGAATCAACTAATCGCCCTCATCTGCAAGAAGCAAAGAACCTTTGCCCACCGTTGCCCAGAGCCCCTCCACCGTTTCTGATTACCACCGGCGTCGCCTGGGAACGCAGCAAGTGGGTTTATCGTAGCCGGGGCGGCCACAAAAGTCAAACAGCTTTATCGATTATCGCAAAGATAGAACCTAGAAAACGACCTAGCCACGGCCTCGGCCTGTCGCACCGCCCGAAGCGAGCGTCGACCGTCTCAGGTGGTGGAGGCAAAACTCAGGACGGTTCGGGCGATCTGATCCAGCGGAACCACTCGTTCGGCCGCGCCCAGCTCGATGGCCACTTTGGGCATGCCGAACACCACGCAACTGGCCTCGTCCTGGGCGATAGTCCGTGCGCCGTTCTTCCTCATCTCCTGAAGCCCCTGGGCGCCGTCGCTGCCCATGCCGGTCATGATGACACCGATGGCGTTGCTTCCCGCATAGCGGGCAACGGACTTGAACAGCACGTCCACGGATGGTCGGTGGCGAGAAACCAGAGGGCCGCTCTTGACCTGCACGACGTAAGTCGCCCCGGAACGTCGCAGCAGCATGTGGTAGTTGCCGCGGGCAATCAGGGCCCGGCCGGGGATGACGCGGTCGCCATCCACAGCCTCGCTCACCTCCATCGCGCTTATCCCGTTCAGGCGCTCGGCAAACGAACGGGTGAAGAACTCGGGCATGTGCTGGACCACCACCATGCCCGGCGCATTGTGGGGCATCTGGGATAGCAACTGCACAAGGGCCTCGGTTCCGCCCGTGGACGCCCCCACGGCCAGCACCTTGTTGGTGGTGCGCGTGAGGGCGAGCGGCGCGGCCGACGTGGCGGCGCGGGGGCTCTTGGCGCCTTCGCCCGTCACCTTGACATGCGCGGCGGCCTTGATCTTGTCGATGAGTTCGACCGACATGTCGCCCACGGAATAGGCGGCGCCTGGCTTGCACATAACGTCCACAGCCCCGGCTTCGAGGGCCTCCATGGCCAGATCGCCGCCCTGCGGCGTGAGCGAGGAAACGATAACCACTGGCAAGGGATAGTGCCGCATGAGTTTGCGCAGGAAGGTAATGCCGTCCATGCGTGGCATCTCGATGTCCAGGGTGACAACGTCCGGTTTGAGCTCGACGATCTTGTCGCGGGCCACATAGGGATCCGGGGCCGTACCGACGATCTCAATACTGGTATCGCGCGCGAGTTCGTGCGCGAACACCTGGCGTACGACGGCAGAATCATCGACGACAAGAACCCGGATCCGCCGGGGATTCGCCGCGGGCATCGTGGTGGACTCTCGATTGCCTACCATCGCAAGACCCCTTTCTCAATTGGGACGCTCATATCGAGGCCGGGACGGGCCCACCCCACCCCGCGCCGGGGTACGTTTCTACTCACTCATGGCCAGGCGCAATAACGCGGGATTCTCGTCAACAAGGATCACGATCGCGTCGGACGCTTCCGCCATACGCGCCCACGCTTCATCATCCAGTTCCGACACCACGGGCACGGACAGGTCGAACACGGGTTCTTCCCCGGCGAGCCGGGTCAGTAGCTGGCCGCAGGTCACGTTGAGCAGTTCCTTGAGCGCATCATCGGCGCTCGCCATGGCCTGCTCGTCGTCCGTGTCCACGCCCAGGACATTGGCGGCGATTTCGACCCGCATGGCGCGGGGCACGGCCAACTCGATGCGGCCGCACATGGGCCCGGAGAAAGACATGGCGGCCAGCACTTGACCGCCGGCCGAGGCGGGCACGTCTTCCGTGTCCGCCACTTCGCCAAACATGAACGCCAGATTCTCGAGCACTTCGCAGAACGCTTCGCTCACCAGCTCCTTGCTATTCGCTTCCATGGCTCAGTCCTATGATGTCGTCCACAACACTCCGGACCGATTCCGGCGTGAACGGTTTTCGAATGTAGGCACGCACGCCCTTGGACATCAGTTCGTCGATGCGCGTCGCGCTGCCCTCGGTGGATACGATGACGATAGGAATGGAACTCAGCAACGCGTCGTCTTTCATGCGCTCGACCATCTCCACACCGCCCATGACGGGCATGTTGATATCGGAGAAGATGAGGTCGACCCATTGCGTGGCGACCACGCGCAGGGCCTCTTCCCCGTTCGCCGCCTCATAGAGCTGATTGATGGGCACATCGGCCAACCGCAGCGTTTTCGCAATGACAGCGCGAACGGTCGACGAGTCATCCACTACCAGAATATTGAGCGCCATCGTGTCTCTCTCCCTATTTCATCCCCATGAGCAAGGCGTCCCGGACTTCCTCAAATCGCGTGATCATTCGCGACATGACGCGCTCCAGGGCGAGCGTATTCAGTTGCAGTCGGGCTGTGGCCACGTGCGACGGGTGGTAATTTAGTCCGTCCGCGCCGACGCCAATCCCCGCCTCGAGACTTAGGTTGTCGGCCACATGTACCAAGTCAACCATAAGGGGGTCACCCTCGTCAAAATCTTCCGGCCGGTGGTGCCAACGTACACCGGCGACGATGGGCTCGGGCAGGCCCCAGTTTTCGAGCAGCCGGGCGCCCACCTCGGCATGGTTGATACCCAACACCTGAGACTCCGCTTCCTCAAAGGAAATGTGCTTCTGGTAGGCGAGGTCAAGGATAGGCTGGGCGTCTATCTCGACGAAGGCCCCCAGGACAATCTTGCCCACATCGTGCAGCAGGCCGGCCGTGAACACATGATCCGGGGCATCCACGCCCACGGCGTTGGCCAGCTCATCACAGCACACCGCCACGGCGATCGAGTGCTCGAGCAAGGTTCCCGCCGGAAGATCGTAGCCGCGCACGGGAACTCCCGTTTGGGGGGCAACGACCGACATCAGGATCAACTCCGACACCTGCTTTGTCCCGAGTCGAACCAACGCGTCGCGCAGCGAGCGGATTGTCTGCGAAGCCGCGAACCGAGCGGAGTTGGCCAGACGCAGTACGTTTGACGTCAATCCCGGATCGTACTGAACAACATTAAGGAGCTCGTCGATATCCACGTCGGCGCGACCGATCAAGTCGAACACCCGAAGGGTGATCGTGGGAAGCGGAGGCGCCTTTTTCACTCTCGACAAGATGACATCGCGCCGATTCATAGCTTCGTCTCCTGGCCTGCCGACCGGATGATCGTCGTCCCTGAGTTCATATAGAGATACATGGTTCGGGCCGCGGTTCCGCCCACATCCTCGCCGTCGATCAGGATGTTGTTCTTCCAAAGAACCTTGCGCAGCACGGTGTGGTTGCGCTCTCCGATCCGGAACAAGCCCTTCTCGTCAAGCAGACTCGCGGCCCCCGCCACTTTGGCGATCAGCCGCGATCGTTCCGCCCCCAGGTCCAGGAGCGCCTGCAGCAGACACAAGACTCCCGTATCCGTGAATCGTTCCGGGTTCCCCCTGGCCTTATCCGGGTCAATCTTCGAGAGCGGAAGCATGCAATGGATGAGTCCCCCGATGCCGCGCGTGGGGTCATAGAGGGAGAGCCCGACGCAGGATCCCAGCGAGTATGTGACCAATACATCATCCGGGTTGGTCGACGTTTTCATCTCGCCGATACCGATGACATATTGCATGGGCAACCCTCCTCACTCGCGGACAAATCACAACCGTCACCGCAGGGGGCCCGGTTCGGACTGGTCGTCCTCGACCGGCACGCTCAACTACTTGATGTAGATCGAAGGTCGTACGGACTTGAAGTGACTGATCATGCCGGTCAGGCTCTCCGTGTGCCCAACGATCAAGTACCCGCCGGGCTTCAGGAGCCGGTGAATCTCGTTCAGTAGTCCGTGACGAACGGTATTGTCGAAGTAGATCATCACATTGCGGCAGAAAACAACATCCAGGGGGCCGCGCATGGGAAACGGCGGCGTGGCAAGGTTCAGTCGCCGGAACAGGATTAGGGTCTTCAGGATCGATTTGGCCGTGTATGTACCGTTTGCGCTGCGGTCGAAATAACGCTCCCGGAGCACCGGCGGCATCTTGTCCAGTTTGTCGGCGCGGTAGATGCCTTCCCGACACTGATCGAGAACCTTGGTTGAGATATCCGTAGCCAGAATCCGCGTATTGGCCTCGCGGCTGCGGAGCGCCTCGAGCAAGGTGATGGCCATCGAATAGGGCTCCTCCCCACTCGAAGCCGCCGCGGACCAGAAGCGGAAACGACGCTGTCCCTGGTCAAACCATTGGGAAACCACCTCGCTGAGGAAGTCGAAATGGCTGGGCTCCCGGAAGAAACTCGTCACATTGGTCGAGATCGCGTCGATAAGGCTGACGAGTTCCGCGCCGCTCGTGTCCTGGGCCACATACGACAAGTACTGACTGTAGTCCGCGATTCCGAGCGCCCGCATGCGCTTGCCCACCCGGGCTGAGACCAAGGCCTCCTTGTTGGGCCCCAGCGCGATGCCGCTCTGCTCGTAGACGAGTTTGCAGAACTTCTCGAAGACCCTGCTATCCATCGGTGTTTCCCATGGTCTGGTGTGTCACGCCCATGTCACGGCATCCAATCACTCCTTCGGAGGCGATGCACCTTCAGCACGGCGACCTCGCCGGTGCCCGTGTTGAAGACCAGCTTGCGTCCCATCGTGCCGCCCACATCCTCCGACAGAACCTTGATCGCCTTCCGCGCCAACAGATCTCGGGCCAGGGCGACATTTTGTTCCGCAATATCGCACGTCGCGCTGTCCGCCGGTCGCGCCCCGCCCAGAATCTGCGCCACGAGACTCGTTCGCGTGCAGCCCGCTTCTTCCATGAGTCGCACGAGTTCCGGAATGGCCACGTTGCCGTACCGCGCGGTGGCCTCCTTGGGATCCCGGGTCATGGGAAACAGGTAATGCCCCATGGCGCCATACTTCAGCGACTTGTCCCATAGACAAACCACCACACAGCTTCCCACCACGGTGCGCGCCGTGGCAGCCACCTTGCTGAAAAAGATGTAGCCGGGTTCCAGGTAGTAGTCGATGGGACTCGTGAGTTTCATTCAACGGCGACATCCCGCTACGCAACCGACTCGCGTTCAGCGCCCACGCGCCACGCATCCATAGCTACTTGTTGAGCACCTGCTCGATCTTCGCGATGATCACACTGGGCTCAAAGGGTTTGATGATGTAGTTGTTCGCGCCGGCCTTGAGTGCTTCGATCACGCGGCTCTTCTCGGCTTCGGTAGTGCACATGATGATGGGCACGGTCTTTCCGTTCGCACGGATGGCCTTCACCGCGTCGATGCCCAGCATATTGGGCATGTTCCAGTCCATGAGAATGACGTCATACTGCGTCCCTTCGACAGCCGCCACGGCTTCCTTGCCGTCGGCCGCTTGGTCCGCGTCCGAGATGCCCGCCCTGGACAACGCGCCAATGAGCACCTTTCGCATAACGACCGAATCGTCAACAACCAATGCTTTCATCTGGAAAGTCCTCTCTACTAGGTGGTCGGCGTGCACGTCTTCTCGAAGGCCACGCGAAGGCTGAACGGTCCCAGACTACTGGTGAATGACACATCCAGCCAGCGCGTGCCCGAAGGGTACTCCACGGCATAGCTGGCGCCGTGAACCACCGTCGGCAGACTCAGATCGATCGGCGTACCGTCGCCGGAGAACTTGGTCTTGGCCCCACCCGCGATCATGTTTACCAATTCGGCCACTCCGTCGGCCACCGTGTCGTCGACGACGCGCGTGTCGGTGCCCAGCAAACCGTTGACCATGGCCAGCGCCGTAGACACGGGCAGGCACAGCGCCACCGTGCCCCGGACGCGGCCGCTCAGCCCGATGAGCGCCGTAACATCCCGAGGGCTCGAGGCGCTGCGAACCAGGCCCACCTCGCAGCGCTTCGCCTCCGAGTTGAGCATGGTGGAAAACACCGAGCAGACGCTCTCGATGAAGGGATTGATATACTCGACTTGCATTCTCCTACCTCTCTCATTCGCGCTAATGGCGCCACATCTGTCCAGCCGGGCCGCCGTACAATCCGGCAACCACCTTCGTCTGAAGCAACTAGGTATCCTACACGCTGCTTCTCTCGTTTTGCCAACCGTCACCCGGGTAGGGGCTCCGTCTCATGGCCCGATCGGGCGTGAGCGGTCCTGTCGCACCTCACGTTGCCTGGACCTCGCTGGCCAGTTTGACCAACCCACCGACATCCAGAATCAGACCGACACGGCCATCAGCCATGATGGCGCCTCCGGCAATGCCCGAAAGACCTCGCATGGATTCACCCAACGACTTGATCACCGTTTGTTGCTGGCCCAGGATTTCGTCGACGACGAGTCCTGTCCGCCGGCCGTCGGTCTCGACCACGGTGATGATTGCCTCGGTCAGGTCGCCATGGGGATGGTCCGTGTTGAACAGCCGGCCGAGCCGGATCACGGGAATCAGTTCGCCCTGCAGCATCAGCATCTCGCCTCGGTTCACGACGGTGGAAAGGGCCTTGGCATCCGGCCGCAGCGACGTGACAATCGACAGCGTGGGGATGATGTACCTTTCTTGGCCGACGCGCACGACCATGCCGTCGATGATCGCCAAGGTGAGGGGAAGACGGATGCTGAACGTGCTCCCCTTGTTTTTCTCGGAACGGATCTCGACTTGGCCCCGCAGGCTCTCGATGTTCCGTCTCACCACATCCATACCGACGCCCCGACCCGAAACGTCCGTGATCTGCTTCGCGGTCGAGAAACCCGCTTCGAAGATCAGGTTCCACACTTCGCGATCGCTCAAGGAGGCGTCGGCCCGCACGAGGCCGCGCTCTTCCGCTTTGGCAAGGATCGCTTCGCGGTCGAGTCCCCTCCCGTCATCCTGCACCTCGATGTAGATATTGCCTCCCTTGTGAAATGCACGGAGCTCGACCCGGCCCGCCGGATCCTTGCCGGCCTTCCTGCGCTCGGCTTCGGAGGCCTCGAGCCCGTGATCCACGGCGTTGCGCACCATGTGGATGAGAGGATCGCCAATCTTGTCCACCACCGACTTGTCCAATTCGGTGTCTTCGCCGAGAGCGACAAACGTGACCTCCTTGTTCGATTTTTTGGCTAGGTCGCGCACCAAACGCGCCATCTTCTGGAAAGTGGGCCGAATGGGAACCATGCGCAACGAGGTGCCCATTTCCTGCAACTCACGCGTGATCTTGTCCAATTCATTGAGGTGACGCAGAAGATCCGGAGACGCGGTCCCGACGAGTTCGGGCGACTGACTGACCATCGATTCCGCGATGACGAGTTCACCAATGGCATCCACCAGCAAATCCAGCCGGGTTGCATCTACCTTCACCGCCTCCTTCACCTGAACGGCGGTCGCGCCCTGGGCCGCTTGGCGACGCAACTGGGTCGCAACATCACTCGCTTTGGCGTCGCCCGAGCGCACTAACACTTCGCCCAGTTTGGGGGGCCGAGGGGCCTCCTCTTGCTTCCGGAGCGCCTCGGCAACGTCGTCCTGTCGCACCGTGCCCATCTCGACCATGATCTCACCGATCTTCCCGCTGCCGGGGCGGTGGGCCTGGACCTCGACTGCCTCATTCACAATGGCGCTCGAGGCGATGTTCTGCTCGATGAGAATGGTGCCGATTCTCTTGTGCTCGGGAGGTTGGTGCTGCAGTTCGAGCGCGTGATCCACGGCCTCTCTGGTTGTGGCGCCCGCACTGACAAGCGCTTCCCCGAGCCGCTGGGGCACCTCGTTCGGGACAGGCCGCGAACCGCCTTGTCGTGCGGTCTCAATCCGCGTCAAGAGCGCCGGCATCCCGGGGACGGCAAACAGCATTCCCCCGGTTTCCAGGGCCGTTTTCACGTCGTTCACCATGCCCTTGAGCATATCGACGGCCTCGAAGGTGACGTCCATGGGAATACCGGACAGCGTGACATCGCCCTTCCGGGCATGATCCAGCAGGTTCTCCGCCTCGTGAGCGAGCGTCAGAACGTCATCGAGGCCCAAGAAGCCCGCCACGCCCTTGATCGTGTGGAATCCTCGAAAGACAGCGTTCAGGGCATCGCTATTCTGCGGATCCGTTTCGAGCGTGAGCAGATGGATGTCCGCCGCATCAAGATGTTCATTGGCTTCCTGAACGAAGTCTCCGAGGAGGTCGAGGTCGCCTTCCAGCGGTTTCCCTTTCGCCGGTACTTCTGCGGCACGGCCGCTATCCGCCACGCCGACGGACTCGACCGGACGAGAAGGAGCGCCCCCCCCCGCCGGCGGCGGCGGTGTCTCGCTCGGAGCAACCGCAGCGGGCGTTGCCGCCTCGTGGTCGTAGTTCCCCACGGTTTCCGCCGGTGCGGGGAACGTGGTGCGCCTGAGCACATTGGCCCAATCCACGTCGGTCGCGGGCCGGCCGTCGCGGACCACCATTTGCATCGAGGTGACGACCTCGCCCAGGGCGGCAAGGGCGGCGATGGGATCGCCGACTTCCTCAAGGATGATCCTCTCGATGAGCGCCGCCGACTCCGTGGCCGTCGCGCCCATCTGGGCCTGGCCCATCTCCTGGCAACACCGTGCGACTTGCTCGAAACGGTCGTGCAAGTCCGCCAGTCCCGGCATGTCGCTCGGCTCGACAAACACCAACGCTTCCGTGAGTTCCTCGATCTTCTTAGCCATATCGGTTGCCGACATCAGACCCACCGCTCCTTTCGCCTCGTGGCACGCTGTTACTGGCCGGGCTCCGCCACCATATGCCGCATCGTCGCAATCTCGTCACTCGCGAGCACCTTGTCCACATTGAGGAGCATGACCACCTTCTCACCCACCTTACCCATGCCGAGCAAGATGGCATCGTCGAACGACACCCCCAACGAGGGCGGCGGCTCAATCTGCTCCGCAGCGATATCGAGCACTTCGGCGACCTCGTCCACAACCACCCCCATGGTCATCTCCGGGCCCGCATACGCCACCCGCACGACGATGATGCACGTCCGCGCCGTGTCGTCCACGTGCCCCATGCCGAACTTGAGCCGGAGGTCGAGGATCGGGATGACCTTGCCGCGCAGGTTGATTACCCCGCGTACGAACTCGGGGGTCTTGGGGATACTCGCCACCCTCATCATCCCGATGATTTCTTGAACCTTCAGAATCGCGAGGCCGTAGACTTCCCGGCCCAAGGAAAAGGTCAGGTACTTCCCGGCATGTGCCGCGGCGTTCGCGGCTGCGCTGTGTTCCATCGTTTCCTTCACGTCTGCCATGGTGTGCACCCTCTACCGGAGGCCAACTGCCTTCCTCACGCTTTGCTCAGTCCTTCAGCATCCGGCTGAGAACGGCCGGAAGCTGCGCCAAGAAAACCTCGCCATATCCCACGACATGGGGGTGAAGCTTGTGTCCCTCGGCGATCGTGTCCTGCTCTTCGTCGGGGAGAAGCAGGATCGTTCGAAGTCCCTCAAGCAAATCCTGTATCGGTGCAAGGTAGGCCAGGTCATCCTTGGTCGCGGCAAGCAGCACGACAATAGGCGACTGAGTCAGCGGGCGCCTCAGTCGCTCGGAGAAATCTACGAACGCATCACAGATCTCGATATGCTCTTCCGGAACCGTTTGCTCGATAGCCTTGCGGACCTTGTCGCCATCCCTCGCGCCGGGGGAAACTAACGCCAGCACTTTCGCCATGAATTCCGCCTCATCGATTGCCCCATATACTGGACCAACCTGAGCAAGCAGCATGCCCGACGCCCCTTCCGAAAGGAACCCACACCTAAACCCTTGTTAAACGGGAACTTGAGAACACCAGAAGAACGGAAAGCGAGCCGACGAGACCACAGTGAATCTTGAATCGTAAGACCCATTATCGCCGCACAAGAAAGCGTCTTGTTCTGCAATGCTGCACGCTTCATTGCGACGAGGTCCGCGCACTACTCCCGCCTCGACATCTTGTACTTCTGCAAGAGGGCGTACAAACGGGGACGGGAAAGGCCCGATACGTCGCAGGCCTTCTTCATGTCTCCTTCGCACAAATCCATCAAGCCGGTCAGATACCCCTTTTCTACCTCAGCGACGGCCGCCTTCCGATACTCCTGCCAATCACACAGCGTTTTGGGGGAAGAGGGCACCGGGCCGGCTCCGCCGGCGCCGGACGGCGGCACTGAACACGAGCCGCTCAACGAAGCGCGGGCCAACTTGGCCCGGATGTCCACAGGCAGGTGATAGGAGACCAAGACCGAATCGTCCTGAGCGGCGATGACGGCCGCCTCGAGGGCCTGAAGCAACTGCCGCACATTGCCGGGCCACTCGCACTTGCTCAGGGCCGCGAGGAAATCGGCAGAGAAGCCCTTAGGCTCGAAACCGTATCGGGCGCAAAGACGCGGGACTCGGTCGAGTGCGATGGCCTCGGCATCGCCCGTCCGATCGCGCAAGGGCGGAAGCGCCAACACAAGAGAACGGATCCGAAACAGCAGATCATCGCGGAATCGCCCTTCCTGAACCATGGCACCCAGATCCCGGTTGGTGGCCGCGATCAACCGGAAGTCGCTGGTCACCTCCCGGGTCGCTCCTACCGGATAGTACCGACGCTCCTGCAAGACGCGGAGGAAGGTCTTCTGCACCGACAAGGGAAGCTCGCCGACCTCATCCAGGAACAGGGTCCCATGGTCGGCGTGTTTGACGAGCCCGTCGTGCGCCTTGTCCGCACTGGTAAAGGCGCCCCTTTCGTGGCCGAACAGGGTGCTCTCGACGAGGGTCTCGGGAAGAGCCGCACAGTCAACTACGACGAAGTTCCCCGACGCGCGTGCGCTGTTCTTGTGCACAGCGCGTGCGAACAGCTCTTTCCCCACACCGGTCTCCCCGGTTATGAGAAGATTGGCATCCGTGGACGCAGCCTGCCCCACGAGGGTGAAACAGGCGCGGATTGCCGGACTGTCACCAATGATAGGTTCGAGATCCAGCGCGGCTCGCGGCTCACGCCGCTGTTTGCCGTCCCGGTATTGCAGGGCCCGCCGCAACGGCAGAATCATGGCTTGCGCCGAGAACCCCTTCTCTACATAGTCCCATGCACCGCACCGCATGGCCAATTCCGCCCCATCCGGGTTTCCGGCCCCCGTCATGATGATGACTTCCGGCGCCGACGGGCTCTGCTGAATCCGCGGCAAGACGTTCAGCCCGTTGCCCTCGGGAAAGACCACGTCCAGAAACACCACGTCGAACGCGCCCGTCCGCGCCTTCTCAGCCCCGTCCGCTAAGGTCGAGGCGCTGTTGACGCTGTGGCCTTCCTTGGCAAAGAGGTGCGCCAACACCTCACATATACTCTTGTCATCATCGATGACCAGAACGTTTGCCATTGGCCCTCTCCGTGGCGCGAGACCGCTCCATGCGGCCGAGCATTCCGGTCAGACAGCGTAGCATTTTCCGGAAGCGTTCAGCCACTTCCAGCATTCAGCATCTCTCTTATTTTGCGCAGCAACACCTGCGGGCTACTCGGCTTCTGAAGTACCTGCAGCTCTTTGTCTCGGATAAAGCGTGTCTGCTCCGGATCCGGGATATACCCCGTGCTGAAAAGGACACGGATATCCGGACGGAATGCCCGGATCCGATCATAGACCTGGCGTCCACCGAGCTTCGGCATAACCACGTCCAGCAAGGCCAAGCTGATCTCCGGAGCATGGGATTCAAAGAGTTGCACCGCTTCCTCACCGTCCGCAGCGCTAAGAACCGTATAACCTGCGCGTTCCAGAATCCGCACGCCCAAGTCGCGGAGCGCCTCGTCATCCTCGGCAAACAGGATGGTCTCCGTGCCGCCACAGACGGGTCCCGGAATGACTTGTTCCGGAGCTGCAGCCGGTCGCTCGGCCAGAGGGAAGTAGACGTCAAACACGGTTCCCTTACCTAACGTACTGCGCACGGAAATCACGCCGCCGTGCTGCTGAACAATGGCGTGGACCGTGGCCAGTCCCAGACCCGTGCCCCGGCCCGGTCGCTTCGTCGTGAAGAACGGGTCAAACATCCGTTCCTGCGTCGCTTCGTCCATACCGACGCCCGTATCGCCGATGCTGAGGAGAACATGGCATCCCGGCTTGGCTTCCGGATTCGCCGCACAGTACTCGTCGCCGAGGTACGCATTCCGGGTCTTGATGGTCAGCGTCCCACCGTCCGGCATCGCATCTCGGGCATTCACACAGAGGTTGATGACGATCTGTTCAATCTGACCGGGATCCGCGTGAACAGCGCCCAGGTCGCCACTCGGTAGGAAATCGAGCTGGATATTCTCGCCGATCAGGCGCCGGACAAGCGTCAGCAAGTCCTCCGTCAGATGGTTGAGATCCAGACACGCGGGCTGCAGGACCTGGCGGCGACTGAAGGCCAGCAACTGTCTCGTCAGCGCGGAGGCCCGGTTCGCTGCTTTGCGGATCTCCTCAACAAACGCGCGACATTCATCGTCGTCCGGCAGGCCGTCCAGCACGAGTTCCACGTAGCCATGAATAGCCTGAAGGACATTGTTGAAATCGTGCGCCACCCCTCCGGCCAGTTGGCCTACCGCCTCCATCTTCTGGGCTTGTCGGAGCCGGGCCTCGATGCGTTCCTTCTCCTGTTCGTCCCGCTTGCGCTCGGTGATATCCTTCAGCGTCTCGATGGCGCCGGTGACCTCGCCCTTGAGGTTTCTCAGCGGCGCGGCGCTGAAGAAGAGCCATTTCCCATCCTCGCCCAGGTGAGGAAAGAGCCCTTCGCACTCGTACGCCCCATCCACGAGCGCCGACTTACGGCACCCGACGCCGTAGTGACCGGCAACGGTCTCGTGGGTGGCGCCGTCCAGGATGAGGTCGCACATGATGGGCCTGCGCTCGTGATAGAACGCCCTCCAATGATCCCGTGTCCCTATCATGCTCTGAGCGGAAAAGCCCGTCAGGTTCTCGCAAGCGACATTCCAGTGCGTGACCGTGTGATTCATGTCGATGGTGAACGTGGCAATGGGATTGCCTTGAATAGCTTGAGCAAGGACTTGTGCACTCTCGCGCAGCGCCTCCTCGATTCGCCCCGGTTCCCCGGAATCCGGCCCCGGGCCGGCATCGCACTCGCGGGGCTTCTTGGGAACAGGCCTATCGCGGCCGACAAGCCCCTTCTGGCACGCCCGCCTATCCTGCTCACGATGGGTGTTCCACAGGGCCGTGTCAACGTCGAACAGGTCATGCGCCTCTCTATCGGCCACATCGCTCGATTCGTCGGGCCTTTCCAGAATCCCGAGGGCGCGTTCACGGCTGACCTCCGCGATCTGGCACGGCCGCGGACCGACGGAAGCGCTGCCTTTCGGATCCCTCGTGGGCATGGCATCCACGAAGGCCGGCGCGCCGTCCGCGGGTCGTTCCATGGGTTGGCTGCAACGCGGCTCGCCCGAGCCCAAGACCTCCCAGAGCTTGCCGTCGCCGGTGTGAGGCTTGAGGGGATCCGGCGTGCGGTACCGAGCATCATGCCCGTGGGAACCGGCGACCTTGCCGCGCTGAAGCCCCGCTATCGCCGGACGCGCGTTGTTCATTTCGGCAGCGCGGCCATCGATGACGAGGACTCCCTCGGGAAAACCGCCAAGAACCGAGGGAGAGCCAAGCCCGTTGACCGCGAGTGCCTCGCGTGGCCAATCGCCCTCGAGGCCGCTGCGTCGGACGTGCCGAGCGCCGACCTCGATCAAGCCCAGGCCCAGCAACCAGATTAGGCCAAAGCCCAACGCAAAGTCGGCCGCCCTTCCCCCCGCCGACTCGAACGCGTCCGCACGCAGGCCGGCCACGTGCCATGCGGCCACTCCACCGATCACCACCGTCCACGCCACGACCGGAATAGTGGCATGACGCCCTGACCAAAGACGGCGGGCCACGCTCCCCTTTTCTTCCCTCACAGCACCTTCACTCCACTTGTTCTATACCCCGCCCCGACGCACATGCATTCTCCCTCTCTGACGCCGGAAACGGTGGCTCCATGTTACCAGATTGACACGCCATTATCCACACCGTGTCTCAAGCGCGTTCGGAAAACGCGACGCTGAAGACGAACGCCGTGTGCGTCTTGGCGCCCTCAGCGGCTGATCGAATCGGTTTCGCCGGTCTGCTCTTCCTTCCTATCACTGTACCGCTGGAACCCTGCCTCGTTGCCCCCTATCCAAGGCGGAAGAGGCAGGACGCGTCGTCCTGCCTCTTCCTGACCTCTCTCATCGTTTGCCATGGGCCTCCCGCTTGATGGCGGCGTTACGCCCCACACCGGGTCGACTAGAAGTCGCCCATGTCATCGTCATCGAGCGGAATGACCTGGTCCGGCTTCACCACCTTCTGTCCGGCGCCACCATAGGCCACCAGCGCCTTGTCCGACCTCTTGGCCGGAGCGCGGTGCCCCGCCGTTTGCCCTGCATGCACGCCACCACGCCGTTGGGGCGTACTCACGGACTTCTCGACACCCTTGGCGCGGGCGGCACTCCCGCCCACGATGCCGGAGAGGACCTTCACCATCTCATTGAGCTCGCTGGCCTGTGCCGAAAGCTCCTCGCTGGCCGACGCGGCCTCTTCGGAATTGGCCGCGTTGGACTGGGTCACTTGGTCCATCTGAGCCACCGCCGTGTTAATCTGTTCGATGCCTTGGGTCTGCTCCCTCGACGCGGCGGTGACTTCGCCAATGAGCTGGCCCACCTTGGACGCGCTGTCCCGGACTTCCACCAACGCCTTGGCAACCTCGCCGGTCACGGCCACGCCGCGATCCGCGTTCTGCTGCGATTCCTCGATAAGGGCCGACGTATTCTTGGCGGCCTCGGCGCTGCGTTGCGCGAGGTTACGCACCTCCTCGGCCACCACGGCAAAGCCCTTGCCCGCGTCACCGGCCCGAGCCGCCTCGACGGCCGCGTTGAGGGCTAGCAGGTTCGTCTGGAACGCGATCTCATCGATGGTCTTGATGATCTTGGCCGTCTCATCGGACGAGGTCTTGATATCCTCGATAGCCTTCACCATCTCTTTCATCGAGTCATTGCCTCGCGCCACGACCTGTCCGGTTTCGTTCATGAGCACGTTCGCCTGGTTGGCATTGTCCGAGTTCTGCTTGGTCATCGACGTCATCTCTTCGAGCGAGGCGGAAGTCTCCTCGAGACTCGATGCCTGCTCACTGGCCCCTTCGGCCATCGACTGACTGGACGCCGCGACCTGGCTCGAGGCCGCCGTGACTTGGTTGGCGCTCTCGGTCAAGCCTGAGATGATCTTGTTGAGCGGCCCGGTGATGGCCCGCGTAATGGCCAGCGCCAGTATCAGGCCGATGATAATGCCGGCGATCGTCAGAGCGATGGCCAAGGTGTTGGTGCGCGCTATCGCGCTGTCCATAGCCTCCTTGAAGACCGTATCCAAATCGTCCATCTGGTCCAAGAGGGCCGTGGCCGAAGCCGCCATCTTCGCACTGGACGCACGCTCCGCCATGAGTCCGTCGAGGTAGGCGGTGCCAGCCGCCTCATACTGCCCGAGGAGCCCCTGGATCTCCTGGGCGGCCGCCGTGAGCGCCGAATGATCGCTGACTTCCGTGGCCCAGCGCGCGGCGCCGTCCTTCGCGAGCTTGAGCTTGTCCTGATACGAAGCCGCCTCCTTATCCTTGTCCGTGGCTAACAGGTAGACGGCGGAAACTCGAAGGAGCAGGAACGGCTGAATCGTGTTCTCGGCGAGCGATTCGTAAATGCGCGTCCACTTGGCCAGTTCGACGGCATCGGCGGCGGCTTCCGCTTGAGCTTGTGCCGGTTTGATCACATCATTGATGGCCTTTCCGATCTTCTCGGTGACGTCCCAGCCCACGTCGCTCCAGGCTTGGAAGGCCGCGTCCTTCTTGGTCCTACTATCCTTCTGTTCGCCAAAAGCGGACTTGTAGGCATCCGCCTCCGACTCGGCGTCCCGCACCATTTTCAACGACGCGCTGGTCATCCCGGGCGCGTCCCCGAGCGTCTTGAGTCGTGCCCGCAACTCATCGTAGGCTTCGGCCCACTTCTCGTCGGCCGATTTCTCGCCCTCGGCTTTCTCGAATCCATTCGCGGCAAAATCCCGGCGCAGCGTTCCGCACGAATTGACGCTTTCCACACACGCGCCGGCATATTCCGCCAGCGCTACCTTCTCCGACACGGTGGACAACCCTTGCCAGGAAAGAAGGCCGATCGCGCCTGCGATGGCCACGACAACGGCAAATCCCGCGACAATCTTCGTTGACAGTTTCGAGTTCTTGAACATCCGTCTTCTCCTTATCTTCCCGCCACCCAATCGGCAGGTGACCCGTTCCGCCTACGCTATGGCTAATCCGACATGGCGCACGAAGCCGCCACTTCTTCCTCGGTCATAACCTTGTCCACATCAAGAAGCACAACGACCTTCTCGCCCAACTTGCCCATGCCCCGGATGAAGTCCGTGCGCACGGACGCGCTGAACGTGGGCGGCGGCTCGATTTGCCCCGCCGTGACCTCGATAACCTCCGAAACGGCATCCACAAGGGCGCCCATGGTGATCGCGTGGGCCGACCGGACCACTTCCATCACGATAATGCAGGTACGCTCGGTATCCTCGATGGACTCCATACCGAACTTCCGCCGGAGGTCAACCACTGGGATCACCTTGCCGCGCAGGTTGATGACCCCGCGCACGAACTCCGGCGTCCGAGGAACGCTTGTGATCGCAATGAGTTTGATGATCTCCTGAACCTTGAGAATCGGCAGACCATACGTTTCCTTGCCGAGCAGGAAAGTCAGGTACTTCCCGGCCTGCGCCGCCGCGAGTGCCGCAGCGCCCTCCATATCTTTCACTTCTTGAGACATCGATCCGTTCCTCCATTTATCGCGGTGTATCGCCGATCTCGCCTATTTCGGCAAAATGGGCCGACAACTCCTGCACGTCCGTCGCGTAAGGGTTCCCCTGGGAATCGCCCGTCCGATCGAGGCTCTTGGACGCCGTGTCTCCTGATCGCTCAGTCGTGCATCCAGACCCATCACACCGCTCCGCAGGCCCCCCCGAAGGCCCCGGCCGACTCGCCGGGCCCTTCCGCGCGGCATTAGTCGGCGACGAATGGACGAGAGCGGACACGCTAACCTTTTCTCCCTGGCAGCAGGAACCCACGCAGCATCGCACACCACCAAACTGTTCCCCTAAAGAGCAAGGCCTATGCCCAAGTTGAGCCTATCGACGCAACCAATTCATTTCCAATGAGTTACGATCCAAACTCGAACACACGAGTCCCGTCATTCCCTGTTGAGTCGCTCTTTCTGTCTTGAAAGGCGAGACAGAAGCTCAGGAAACAATACGAGGAATCTTGTTTTTGAATACTCGGCCGATTAACGGGCATTCATTGCCTTCCGCAGCGCCCGGCGAAAGCGGAAAGGCGCAAGCGATAGGTCGCTGGCCACAGGAAAGCCCGGTTCGGCAACCACGCCCCCCTCCCCCCAAAGAAGCGGTTGACTGGTTCCGCGTGCCGGGATACTCTATCCGCATCGGTGTGTAGCGCATATCCAAAGGGAGGAGTTCGCCATGAGACCGACCGTCTCCGTTGCCACCTTGTTGGGCGCCCTGTTGGCCGCGAGCCTCGCCGTGTCGGGGCAGCCAACCTACGAGCCCACATGGGAGTCCCTTGACGGGCGGGCCGTTCCCGCCTGGTTCAACGAGGCCAAGTTTGGCATCTTCATCCACTGGGGCGTGTATGCGGTTCCGTCCTGGAGTCCAACCACCACCTACTCGGAGTGGTACTGGAACCACATGCAGGACAAGAACGGCGAGACGTGGAAGTTCCACGTGAAGACCTATGGAGAAGACTTCCAGTACCAGGATTTCGCGCCCATGTTCAAGGCGGAGCTCTTTGATCCGGCTCTGTGGGCCGATCTGTTCAAGCGAGCCGGGGCGCGGTATGTGGTGCTGACGTCGAAGCACCACGATGGATTCTGCCTCTGGCCCAGTCCGGACAGTTGGAACTGGAATGCCGTCGACATTGGCCCTCATCGCGACGTCCTCGGCGACCTGACGGAGGCGGTGCGGTCCGCCGGAATCCGGATGGGGTACTACTATTCGTATTACGAGTGGTTCCACCCTGTCTACCGAAGCGATGTTAACCGATACGTGGAAGAACACATGATGCCGCAGATCAGGGATCTGGTGACGCGGTACCAGCCGTCCATTCTGTGGTTGGACGGCGAATGGGATCATCCCGCCGAAACCTGGCGCAGCACCGAGTTCCTGGCCTGGCTGTTCAACGAATCGCCCGTCAAAGAGGACATCGTGATCAACGACCGCTGGGGCAAGGGATGCCGGGGCGTGCACGGCGGCTTCTACACATCGGAATACGGCGGCCACGGCGGCGAGGTCGGGCCGTCCCATCCCTGGGAGGAGGATCGGGGTATGGGCGCCTCGTTTGGCTACAATCGGAACGAGACGGTTGACCACTACAAGACTCCCGAGGAGTTGATTCGGCTGTTGGTCGATACGGCCGCCCGGGGCGGCAACCTGTTGTTGGATATCGGCCCGACGGCGGATGGCCGGATTCCGGAGATCATGCAGGAGCGCCTGGTGCAGATCGGCGATTGGCTCATCCCCCACGGGGATAGCATCTACGGATCGGCCGCGGGCCCCTTCGTATCGTTGCCGTGGGGCGCCTGCACGAGCAAGCCGGGCCGGTTGTACCTCCACGTGTTTGACTGGCCTGACGGAACGCTCGAGGTACCCGGCCTGAAGACCATGCCCAAGCAGGTGTATTTCCTCACGGACACGGCGCAAACGGCGCTCCCAGTCTCGGAGACAGCAGAAGGGCTGGCCATCACCGTGCCCGCCTGTCCGCGCGATACGGTAGCCTCGGTCATTGTGCTCGAATTCGACGGCGACCCGGCGGTCGACACGAGCGTCGCGCAGGCCGCGGACGGCTCGGTGTCATTGGCGGCGGCACGGGCGGCCGTGCGCGGCGAAGGCCCGCGGTATGAAGCCGAAAGGGACTGCATCGGTTACTGGACCAACGGCAAGGCCTCGGTGGCGTGGGACCTGTCCATCGCGACACCAGGAACGTTCAAGGTGGCGGTCACGTATGCCTGTGAAAGCGGCACCGAGGGCTGCAAGTTCGCGGTCGGACTCGGCGATGAGGAACTGAATGGGCAGGTAAAGAGCACGGCGGGCTGGTCGGATTTCATCACGGAGGAGATCGGCACCGTCACCCTCGCCAAGCCGGGGCGGTACACGCTCACCGTGACGCCGAAAACCAAACCCGCGCAGGCGGTGATGAATCTGCGGACCGTGGCCCTACTGCCTGTTGGGTGATCGTCCTGCTAGAAAAAGCAGGGCGCGGGGCCGACTCGTCCCCCGGCGATAGGCCAAATGGCGATTTGCATTTCCCTTGGCAAGTGGTGCAGTGTGTGCATAAACGAGAGAAGTGATTTCGCGACCGCGGGTTCCGCGCATGGACGAGATGCCGATGAAGCTTGACGAGGTCCGAAAGAAAGACGTCCGATTCGTTCTGGGCATGATGTCGGGGAGTTCGTGTGATGGCATCGACGCAGCCCTCGTGCGCATTCAGGGATCGGGGCGAGCGCAGCGGCTCCAACTGGGCGGGTTCGAAACGTTCCCTTACAAGTCCGGCGTGCGGACACGTTTGCTTTCCCCTCACTTCAATGCGCACGACATCTGCCTGCTCAACTTCGAGTTGGGTGAGTTGTTTGCCGAAGCCGCACAGGCCATGATGGATGTCGCCCGCGGCCAGGGATGCGAGATGGACCTTATCGCCTCGCACGGCCACACGATCGCGCACATACCGCCCGTGGGCGAGGAGCCGTACGGAACGATGCAGATCGGGGAGCCGGCCGTGATTGCCGAGCGCACGGGGGTGGATGTGGTTTCGGATTTCCGGACGCGCGACATGGCCGCCGGCGGCCAGGGCGCACCGCTTGTACCGTACGCCGACTGGGTCATGTTCGCCCGCGACGACCGAACCGTGGCATGCCTGAATATCGGCGGTATTGCCAATTTCACCGTTGTCACGCCGGACCTCCGCGACGTCATCGGGTTCGACTCGGGGCCCGGGAACATGGCCATCGACGGCACGGTACGCTTCCTGACGCGCGGCGCCCAGCAGTTCGATCGGCGCGGCAAGGCAGCCGCTTCCGGCGAGGTCATCGCCGAGTTCTACGAGTATCTCCTGGACCATCCGTACTTCAAACGGCAGCCGCCCAAGACCACGGGGCGCGAGGATTTTGGTGTCGAGGTCTACCTGCGCGACGCCCTGAACAGCCGACGCGATCACTCCTTCGAGGATCTGGTGACCACGGTCACCGCCGCGACCGCCGAGAGCATCATCAGCGCCTACGATCGATTCATCCGGCCACACTATGCCGTAACGCGCGTCATCGTTTCCGGGGGCGGTGTCAAGAACACCGCGCTCATGAAACGTCTGAAGGACGGGCTTCGCGAGGCCCATTTGCGCACCAGCGATCAGTACGGCATCTCGTCCGATGCCGCCGAAGCCATCGCCTTCGCGATCCTCGGCAACGAGGCCCTCGTTGGCAACCCCGGCAATATTCCGAACGCCACCGGCGCCAGCCATCCCGCAATCCTCGGCAAGATCACCCCGGCGTGACCGGCCGCGCCGTACCTCATTCGGAGACGATCTGCCAACCGTCGGTAGGGCCCGGATAGGTCTCGACAGAAACGCCGCCAAACTCCATATCTTTCGCCACAATGCGGCCCGATTGATCGATGATGAATGAGCGCGTACCGCACTGCGGATAGAGCTGCGGTCGAGCAATGACGGCCCATTCGCGTTGCGGATCAAAGGGGTTGGGATCCCCTTCGGCGTCCGCGGAATCGCGCGCGTAAAGATTGTAGAAATAGTACCCATGGAGGCCCATGGTGTAGTCCATGGCAAAGGCGAGTCGCTTGCTCACCAGCCGCGTGGGCACCGGCCGCGCCTCGGCGTCGACAGCCTGCCACAGGTGCGCTGGGAACTGGGCATAGGTGAACGCGCCGTCGCCGTCCCAATCGGTCTTTCGATAGCGTTCCTGCGCCTCGGCGATGCGGCGGAGATTGGCCACGGCGCGCGCTTCGTTCACGGGCGGATCGCCCACGTCAAACGTCGCCGGCCAACCGCGCCACTGAACCACGGTGACCTCGCCGAGGATGAAGCCGACGGCCATGAGTGCGGTCAGGAGCAACCCGACGGGTTTCGCTTTGGCGGGGGCGTTCACGATGCATCCTCCGCATGGCGATACCGCACCACGCGCGGGCAGTCCGGATCCGGCGAGTCCGCATCATTAACAAGATACGCCGCGACGGCGTGGCAGCCGCCACGACACGTCTCGAGGTATGCGCAGGACCGGCATGGCTCGGGCGCGCGCTGCGTCCAGGTCCTCAATCGATTCAGGCCCGGATGCTCGCGCCAAGCGCCGGCAACGTCGAACACGGAGAGCCCGGCCGAACGGAGAAACGAGCATCCGCTCACGGAACCGTCGCTCCGCACGCCCAGGAGGACGTTTCCGGCCTCGCATCCGTAGGTGGCCGTAGCCTCGAGATACTCGACGGGCGGGTTGTGCCAACACAGCATCGGCACGAAGGAGCAGTCGATCTTGGCCGCGATTCCGTGGCGCTCGGATAACGCGGCGAGCGTGGGCGTGAGGGCGATGTTTTGATCGAAGGTCGCGCGCTCGACGGCGAAGGCCGGCCAAGGTCGCGCGGCCGGTTTGAGCCGGAGGAATTCGATCTCGTTTGCCCCTTTCCGTTTGGCATATTCGAAGAGCGCCGGAATACCGTCGAAGCTGCGCCGGCCGATGACGCTGTTGATTCCGGCCGGCACGCCGGCGGCAACGAGGAGGTCGAGCGCCCGATCGGCGGCCTCGAATCCGGCGCCGCAACGGAACACATCGAACGCGCCGAGTCCGTCGATCGACACATTGACTTGACCGAAGACCCTCATGGCCTGAGCGGTGTCCGGCGTCATCCGGGCGCCGGATACCGTGAGGTTCGGCACAAGGCCGACGTCGCGGGCATATGCGGCGACCTCGAAGAGATCCGGGCGCATCATGGCCTCGCCTCCGCCAAGAGCGACGTGGAACACACCGAATTCAGCAAGCGCCTTGAGCGCGCGCTTGAGCGCGGCCATGTCCATCTCGCCGGCATCCGCATTGCCGGCGCCCATGTAGCAGTGCGCGCACCGGTTCGGACAGCGATTCGTGGCGGCAAGATGCACTTCTGTGGGGGCGCTGAGGAGCCCGACGCGGGTGTCCTCGGTACTCCAGCGCGACGACTCGCCGAAGCCGAGTTCCCGCATGAGCGCGCGGTCGACAAAGGCAAGGAAGGGCGGGTCATCCGAGGCGACGATGCCGCCGAAGTTCTCGAAGCGGTGCTTGAGCGGGCCGGAGTACCTTGGAATCTGCGGGACACGCGGGCTCATAGCGAATCTTCCGCTGTGTTGAGGATGATCTCGTATTGCCGTTCGAGCCATACACGGAACTCCGGCTCGTAAATGCCTGACGTGTCGAGGCCGGGATAGACGCGCGGTTCGGTGAGCACATAGGGCGATAGCTCGGGAACCTGGAAGAAGAAGTCGGCCTGCGCGTAGGGCAGTCGGATGTCCGGCGGCACATCGATGAGGGCGTGTGAGTCGCAGTGCTCCATGTAGAAGCCTGCCAGGAGCGCAGCAAAGGCCACGAGGGCAAAGCCGGCATTGGCGACAAGCGCCGCAGCTCGGAATCGGCCACGCGACGTGCCCGCGGCAAAGGCGAAACAACCAATGAGGCCGGCACATCCGTACAGAAGCAATGCACGGAGTGGCTCGGAACCTGGACTGCCGGGCATGCCACTGAGGAATACCGGATCCTCGAAGAGCAGTCGGCCCGCGGTGATGTCGCGGCCGAGCAGGCAAGCGGCGAGCATCAAGACGCCGCACCATGCGCCACACACCACGACGAGGCCGAGAGCATGACGCCATCCGAGCCAAGCGTAGGGTTTCGTTCGGAAGAACAGCACGGCGGCAAGCGCGATCAGGAACGCCAGCGTCCATTTCGACCATCGCGCCGCGGCACTCCGGAACCATGCGCCCCGCGCTACATCGAGATCATGTCCCATCGAGAATTCAAGGTCGAGCCGGGGCCGCAACTCCGCCGCGCGTCGGAAGGCGCGATAGGCCTCTCGGTACCGTTGAAGGCTCAGAAGATTCTCCCCGAGATAGTAATAAGCACGCGCAAGGTTGGGGAAGTCCGGGCACGTCTTGATCAGCGCGGTCAGATCGGCCACGCGGGCCTCGATCTCGTCGGCGTCGTGCGTGTCGAAGCGGACACGCTCGAGGATCGCATTCTCTTCACGATAGCGCGCATCCAGATCGTCGAGTCTCGCGATACGCCCTCGAGCGGCGCGGCGTAGCGCATCGTCCACCGGTGGATCGAGGTCAAGGAGGCGCTCGGACCATCTTCGAGCCGCAGCGAAATCGCCTACGTCATCGACGAAGAAGCGGGCCAGTCGATCCATGGCTCCGGCGCGCGTGGCGACGGACAACGAGGCACGCTCGGCGGTATCGACCAGTATCCGCCGTCCTTGAGAGTAGTCGCCTTGAGCAAAGAGTGATTCGGCGCGCGCGCACGGATCCTCCCCGGCGTGCGCCTCGAGTACCATCAAGACGAGCAGTCCCACCGCCGCGAACCTCGCCCCGGCTTGACGCGTTGCTTGCCTACTCCGGTTCACCATCGCCATCCATGGTTTGCGTCGGCGCGCCGCCATCGTCGCCGCCGAGCTTGTGCGCATCCCGCGATGGTTTCACGAGGGCCGAGAACAGCACCGCGGAGGCTATGCCAAAGGCGCCTGCCACCGCAAAGAGACTGGCGGACATGCCGAACACGATCGAGCCCATCGAGCTCGAATTCGGATTGTAGCCGTGCTTGACGCGGAGGATGCGTCCTCGACGCTCGGATTCAGGCAGGTTCCCAATCACATCATCGCCCTTTACCCTTTTTCGATTATAACAGATTGAAGACGAGCACTCCGGCCATGGCCGCAAAGAGCGCCGTCATCGCGAGCTTCACCAAGGCCACGTGGCGCGCGAGGACGTCGCCCATGCGTTTCGACGAGACACCGAAGGCCGCCAGCAGGAACACGACGACGAGCGGCAATACGAACGCGAAGTTGTACGCGAGCAGGTAGAACGCAGCCTCGGCGCGGTACCGCGGTTCGGACAACATGGTAACGATGGGGATATACACCTGGCCGGTGCAGGCGAGTTCGGCGCCGGCGATCACAGCACCAAGGACAAACGCCGCGATACCGGCCGTGGCGCCACCGCGGGCGAAGTTCCGTATGCGGCCACGAATGGATTTCTTCAGGAATCCCGGAAGTTGAAGGGTGATAGATGCCGCGCGGCCGCGCAGACAACGCACGAAATCCACCGCGCTCAGGCCCGCGAGCACGGTGACCAGCGCGAGCAGCGCGGCATGCACGGCCGTCGCAACCACCCGGTTGGCCGTGATGATGGCCGCGACGCGGCTGAAGGCCAGACCGATGCCGAGGTACGTGAGGAACACGGCGAGCGTGAAGAGCCCGCCCGTCCGAACCAACTGACGCCTCGTGCCGCCGGCCAGACTCAGGTATGACAACAAGAAGATCACCGTCGTGAACGCACAAGGATTGATGCCATCCAGGAGGCCGGCGCCGATGACCAATCCGAGTGCAAGCGAGGTGAAGGCCCGTTCGCGCAGGGCCGTGGTGTCGTGTGATTGTTCAAAAGGCTGGACGGCCCGTTGCGCGTACGCCTGCGGATCGCGCCGGAACGCGGCGAGCTGAGCCGGCAACGTTTCGGCAATCTCGCGTTCGCCGCCGATGACGGCATCGCCGACGAACACGGTCGGAATGTCTGCACTCTGCCGGCCGAAATCGGCCCCGGCGGCCATGAGGAGTTCATAGACGCCCTCGATGGCCAGATCGTAGTAGGAAACGTCGAGCGTGACCCCCGCGTCGCGTGCCCATCTCGGCAAGAGGACGTTGAGCAGGCGCTTGCAGAAGGCGCAGTCGTAGCTGAACAGGAACAGGCGAAGGGCCGGCGCCTCCTGGCCCGCATCCAGGCGGATCTCGCGACGCAGCCGACGCGACGCGCGCGCGAGGCGGCCCGCGTCGTCCTGGCCGAGTGGTTTGGGGGCGATGGTGATGCTATCGAGGATGGTGCCGTCATCGGCGATGGCGCGAATCGTCATCGCCCCGTCGGTGACGTCAACGCGGCAGAAATGGTGGCGGCGGGCATCGGCCTGTGCCGGAAAGGCGGGATTCGGCTCCTGCCACAGCAATTCAGCCCCGGCGCCTCCTGTAGTGACGTAGATGACGCCGTCGACGTGCAGGCGTTCGTAGAGATGCCAACTCGCGAAGACCACGTCGACGCGCCGCGTACGCAGCATGGGGGCCCAGGTGCGTCCGAGCACTTCGGCGCTGCGACCTCGGCTGATGTACACCGGATCGTGCATAAACACCACGCGGAAGGGCGCGGCCTGCACCTCCGGCGTCGCGAGTTCGGCATCGAGCCACCGAAACTGCGGACTGTCCGCGTCGAGCTCATCGCGCGGTTGGGCGCCGCGCGTATCGTAGGTGCGGGCGGCGAAGAAATGCACCCCGTTCCAGACGAAGTGATAGTAGCCCTTCTCCAGCGCCGGGAAGAACTGTGCCCCCAATCCTCTGCCGCCGGCGAAGTCGTTGTCGCCGAACACGGTGAACGCGGCGGCGCGGCGAAGCATTGGGGCTTCGATGTCAAGGAACGCCCGCCATTGGTCGCGATCGGCACCGGAATCAACCATGTCGCCGAGAATAAGACAGAAGGCCGGATCCACCTCGATCACACGGTCAACGACGGCGCGGTGATAGCGGTCGGTGCCGGTGTCCCCGGGCCGCGCGTCGCCGTAGACCGCGAACGTGAACGATTCGCCGGCGCGGCCCGCCGTGCGGATGACGTAACCGGGATCCTCCGCCGTCGTCTGTACCGCGCCATCGCCGCATACAACGCTGTAGCGGTAGGCGCGGCTCGGTTCGAGTCCGGTCACTGGAACGAAATGCGACTCGGACGCTCCGGCGGACACGAACGCGCGGACCTGCTCCCTGTCGTGGATGTGCACGACCGCCGGCAGCGCCTCATCGAGATGGAATGCGACTGTGGCCGAATGGTCGGTAACGTCGAGGAGGTACGGGGCTACAACGAACTCCGAGGCGCCTGACACGGTCGTACCGACCAGGATCATGAAGAGTAGTCCGGCCCGCCTAGCGTCCATCGGACTCGCCTCCCAACAGCCGCTCGATGCAGGTGCGCACGTCCTGCATCAACGTCGGCGTGTATCCGCGGCGCTCAAACACCGTGCATCCTTCGCGATCGATAATCACCGTCAGCGGAATCGGATCCGCCCCGTAGCGCATGGAGACCTCGCCGCCGGTATCGACCAAGACGGGGAAGGTCCACTCGAGGTCCGTGGTGAGCGCGCGCGCGCGATCCACGTTCTCGGGATCGGTGAGGACCGCGGCGAATATGACGGGCGCGCCGTCAAAGGTGCTCGCGAGTTGTTTCATGTCGACGAGCTCACGCTTGCACGGCACGCACCACGTGGCCCAGAACACGAGGACGACGGACTTGCCGCGGTGGGCGTTGAGATAGAAGCGGCCATGGTCAAGGGTTTCGAGTCGGAAGTCGGGCGCGTAGGCACGCTCGTCACTGCTGTGCCGACCGCAGCCCATCGCAGCGAGGAGGAAGGCCGCTGTCAAGAGCGGCCTCATCGGCCATCACTCCCCGGCGACTGCTCGCGGCCTTTCGTTCGGACAAGCCGCTGCCGGATTCCGTCAAGGAGATGGAGCACGAAGATGGAGAGAGCGCCGCTTCCGGCGGCGAACGCAAGGAAGGTTGGAATCTGACTGCCAATCGAACTCGAGTTCGGATTGTAGCCTTCTTTGCAGCGCAGGACGCGTCCGGCCGCCGTGGTGTCTGGTTTCATCGAGCATCCCTCACAGACGAAAAATCACCAAAAGGTGTTCATTAACGTAGAACAGCGTTATGTAGCCGCCGGCGACACCGACCGCGAGCGCAATCACCGTTCCGAGAATCGCCGCCCGCCATGGATGCGCGCGCCGGCCGAGGATCTTCTGCGCCAACGTCGCGGTGCACGGATACGCCACCGCCGCCGAGGCGCTGAGGCCGAGGATCAGGGCGAACATCTCGCGCGGCGACGTGAACTGCTCGTGGATGAGCCACGCGCCCGCCGCCAGCACCGCCGCAAGAACGACGAACGCGATGCCGCCACGTTCGATCCGCCAGCGCGGTAGGCCGCGCGGCCGGAGAGCAACGGAGGCTAGGACGACCAGCCCGACGAAGCACCACGCCACCAGGGCCAGCGTGCGACGTCGCGCGTTGCGCGAGGCGCGCGCCCGTTGCGGCGCGATGGCGTCCGCCTTGTCGGGTAGGGCGGCCATAGCGTCCTGGAATGCGAACTCCGCCTCGCGGAATCGGCCGGCCCCATAGAGCGTCGTCGCGATCTCGATAGGCACATCGCGCGCACGCGGATCGCCCGGATAGCGTTCCGCGAGAATCCGGTACTCGGCGATCGCGCGATCCGGTTCCTCGAGGCGACACTGGTTGGCGAGCCAATACTGCGCCACCGGCGCCACCGCCGCATCCGGGTAGTCGGCGATGAGTGCTCGGACCTCGCTGAGGGCGGCCTCGCGCCGCGCCGGATCGTCTCCCGCCGCCGGCAGCGTGACGCTGCGGATCTGCTCGAACGCGGCGAGGGGTTTGAAGTGGTGGTCCGCGTTGCCTTCGAGAAACGCAACGCGCTGCTTGGCCAGCGGGGCCAGCGCGCTCTCCGGATAGCCATCGAGCAGCGCGCGGTATCCTTCGATGGCTTTGGGATAGTCGAAGAGACGCTCTTCGTAGACCTCGGCGATAGCGTAATACGCGTCGTCGACCTGATAGTGGCCCTCATGCGAAGCGATGAACTCCTCGTACGCCTTGATGCTTTCTCGATACGCGCCCTGGTCGGCCAGCCGTTTGCACGCGGCGCACGTGCGGCGCTCACCCAATGGCGGCTCGCGGAGCGCAAACTCGTGCGCGTCGTCCAACGAGACCGCCGAAGCCGATTCGGGCGCCACACCGACACGCAGCCCGCCTGGGTGCGTCGTCGCCAAGAACACATATCGAACATCGTCCACAACGAGCTCGACCGTGACGTTGGCCGCCACCAATACAAAGGCGGCCGGCGAGGCCGGCGATTGTACGTTATGCGTCAGCACCGCCTGGTGCACCCCGCTCCCTCTGACGGCATCGGCCTCCGGAACACCGTGGAACGGATTTGCCGGGAGGACGAGGCCGACGGTATGCGCCGAGGGTGAATCAAGAACGCCCTGGAGATCGTAAGGATCGTTCACAAACCCCAGGTGAAGCCCGGCCCAATCCAGCGCCCAGTTGGCCGAGGTCGCGGCGAACTCGGCTTCACCGGCCAACAGCCGCGAGTTCGGGCCACTCGGATCGAAGACAGGGCTCGTAGGCCGCACGCCGGCAAAGGGATCCTCTCCTTCGCGCGGAATGGGCAACAGCGAAACGAGGAACGCTGGCGTCTCGGTGAGCAGCCACGTGTCGAGGTGGCGCGTGACCTCACCCCAGACGATAAGGAAAGTGAATGCGCCAACAGCGGAGGGTTGTGTCTGGAACGCGTGGTCGCTCCCGGTACTGCCGACGCGATACGTGTAGCCCGCACCGGCATCGAGACCCCGCAAGACCACCTCGTGCAGCCGGGCATCGCCGGCCTCCTCGGCCACGCGCATCGGCGGGCCTTTGGGCGGGACCCGCCGACAGATCACTTCGCCGCGATAGGCCTCCTCGCTGCGCCACACCACCGTGGCATCGGACGCTCCGACGCGCAGCAGTTCCGGTGCGGAATCGATCCGGTCTTCGCCCCAGCGCTGCGGCAGCGTGAGGGCGAGGCCGGCCAGGACAGCCAGAGCCACAATCACAGGAACAAGCGCCAGGTGTCTATTCATTGGGGATAGCTACTCCTTTATCGGAGCCGGCATCCGGCGACCACGATTGCGCTTCCAGCGCCGTACGGCGATGCTGCGCCTTGGCTGCCTCCGCAATGAAACGCACGAAGATGGCGTTGAAGCGCGGCTCGTCCTCGCGCATCTTCTCGGGATGGAACTGAACGCCGAGCATGAAGACAGGCCCGAAGGCCTCGATGGCTTCGATGATCCCATCCTCCGAACGCGCCGACGCCTTTAGGCCGGGCGCCAGGTCTTTGACGGCCTGGTGGTGGTAGGTGTTAACCATCATGGTGTCCATTCCGAGCAGCTCGCGCAGCAGCGTGCCGTCGGCGATAGCGATCGAATGCTGCGGCGTACCTTGGCCGGCCTCCGAGTCCTTCGGGCGACGATGGACGACGAGGTGAGCACTTCTGTGCTGCGATGGGATATCCTGAACGAGCGAACCGCCGTAGTAAACGTTCAGGAGCTGGTGGCCTCGACAGATGCCGAGCACGGGAAGCTCCCTCGCCCGGGCGTAGGCCAGCGCGGCGAACTCGAGCGCATCCAGGTCGGCATCCGTCTTCTCGAGGTGTTCATGCGGCGTTTCGTGATAGAACTTCGGGTCCACATCAATGCCACCGGGAATCAGAACACCGTCGAGCAGCGGCAACCGAGACTGCGCCGCTTCGCTGTTCTCGGTCTGCGGAATGATCACCACCGCGCCACCGTTCGCCTCGATCGCCTGTGTATACAACTCGAGCGGATCGCCGTCCGCCCCCTCGAGCTTGCCGAGCTGCTCGGCCGTATACACGAGGCCGATGTTCGGCGGCTCGGCGGACGCGGGCCACACGAGACCGATCAGCACGAACAGGAATGCCGAGGACCTTATGGGCGGCCGACCGACAAGCGAATTGTGATACTGCATGCGTTACTCCGATCGAGTTGCTGCCTACCCTGTGTTGATGATCCGGCCGATTTCCTCGGTGGTCAAACGAAGCCCCACGAGCGGCTGCGAGCCGTCCTCTTGTCCCTGCTGCCAAGTGGCCAGCATCCCGGCGTCATCGACAAGAACACTCACGTAGCGGCTGCAGCCGGTACCGTGTGGCGACACGAACAACGGACGGAGCTTCGACAGACGCTCGATGCGCGGAAACTCAGCGTCCAGACCGTAGCCTGCACCGCCCAGTTCCTCGCAGCTATAGCCGCGCGGCCGCTGGACGCCGTGGGGATTCTGATCGAGCGCACGGACGCACTCGAGGCCGTCGTAGAAGTACACCGACATCGGCGGCGCCGCGGCAAATACACCGAGCCGAGGCACCGACATGCGACACGTCACCCGCGTGCCGGCCACGTCCCAGGTGGGACCACGCCCCACCATCTCCCAGTCGAGAACGGCGAAGCTTCGCGCGCCCGCGGGCCGCACGGCATAGCCCGAGTTGACCGAGGTCCAGCAGAAGGGATGACTGCAGAACACAAGCACCGTGGCGCCATCGGCCCGATCGAAGACCACGGGATCCTTGACGTGCAGGTACCGAGGGTCAGGCGTGGCAGTGAAGACCGGATCGAGCGTCCTCTCATCGAGCCGATCCGGGGAGGGCCCGGTGAACACATCCATCGACCACACGCCCGTGCCGGGCTTCTGGAACGGGCCCACCTCATCAGGATAGGCCACGGCCTTCTCGGTCGAGACAAACAACTCCCATCCGGTATCGCATGGGTGCAGGGCCGCCCCCTCGATGGAAAGCACCGGCCGTTCCGCCATGCTGAGGTCGGCCTTCGACCAGCTCCGGATCTTGGTGAATCGCTCGCCGCCATCCTCCGAGATAAACAACCCCAATTCGAGTCCACGGACACCCTTCGCGACGCCGGAGCGGGCGTCGCCCTCGTTTCGGTAGCGCCCAACCAGCCAGAGGCGGCCATGGTCATCTCGCGCCACGTTCCCGCCGCCAAACCAGTAGCCGGCCGCGTTCGCGTACGGTGGTACGAGAACCTTAGCAGCCTCTTGATCGATCAACGCGGCAAGGAGTTCTGTGAGCGTTCTCTCTTGTTCGGGCAACAGCATAGTTCAACCTCACGCCGCTGGGATTCCTCTGTCGAACACCTACTCGAGGCCCAGGCTCAGCAGGCGGTTGGCATTACGCCACGTAATCTTCTCATAGGCGCTTTCGGAGATGAGCCGCTGTTCCTTGAGGCTTCGGAAATACGGCGCAATGGGCAGGTCTTGCGGCACATTGGCAATGTCCGTGCCGAAGAACAAGCGATCTTGGAACTCTTCCATAAACGCGTAGCCGAAGGCCGGATCGCGACTGATCGCGCCGAAGCCGCTACCGGCCGACAGATCGCCCAGCAGATTGGGATACCGTCGCATCAACTCAACCACGCGACCGGGTTCGACGGGACCTTTCGGATAAGGGATGCGATTGCCGTCCTCGTCGAGGCGATTGGCGCCAATCTCCGCCCAGAACGGCTGCGAGTGGGCAAGGAAATTCAGATCCGGAAAGGCCTGGAGCACCTTCTCCAGGCGCGGCAGGCCAAGGTCGTCGATGAAGCCATAGCAGCTTCCTTCTTGTGGCCCGATATGGAACGTGAGCGGCAGGCCGGCCTTCTCGACATGCGTGAAGAGGTTCATGCAGAGGGGATGGTCAAAGGGCAGATTCGGAATGCACTCCCCCATGCCCTTGCAACCAAGGTCCTTATAGGCTTCGAGGAGCGAAGAGAAATCCGCCTGGGGGCTATTGGTCAAATACCGAGGATCGATGTTGCAGAACGGAATCAATCGATCCGGATACTGCCGACAGATGTCGAGGACTTCCTCGGGCGTCACAATGGTGTAGCGGAACTCCGGATTCACCGTGCACATAACGACCGCTTTATCGATGCCGGCGTCGTTCATCATGCCTATCAGCGTCTCGGGATCCGGATAGTGACTCCCGTTGGGCCGCGTCAGTTTCGGATGGCGCTTCTTGGCCGTGTGAACGTGAATATCGATGATCATCGCGGTACTCCCTCGGACGTTTGGACAGCCCTACGCCCTAGAGCCGTGCCATTCAGGAACGATAGCACGTGAATCCGGATGCTTCAATGCTGCTTGTCTCCACCGAACGCCGAATTGACGCGCCGAGGTATCGTCGAGACCACAGCACGACGCCCATACCGCCTCGCGGCCTGCGGCGCGAGACGTTTACGGATAGACTCGATCGCCATCCTCTGCTATGCTGCGTATGAGATGCTTGCATCCCATTAATAACGCGGGGAGGTCCACCATGTCGGAAACACGCTCCGTTTCCCTAACGCGTCGTGAATTCCTTGCCGCGGCCGCCTCGGCGGCCACGGGAATCGCGGCGGCAGGCCTATCGGTACCGTCGGGTGCCAAGGCAACCGATGTCGGCGCAAGCCATCTGCCGCGCTGGCGTGGTTTCAACTTGCAGAACAAGTTCGGCTACGGCCCGAACCGTTCCTTCGACGAGCGCGAGTTCGCTTGGATAGCGGACTGGGGTTTCAACTTCGTCCGGCTGCCCCTGTCGTACAAATGCTGGACCGAGGAAGGAGACTGGCTCAAGCTTCGCAAGGATCAGCTTGTCGAGATCGACCAGGCGGTCGAATACGGCCGGAAGCACGGCGTGCACGTATGCCTCAATTTCCACCGCGCGCCGGGCTACTGCATTGGCCAACCGCCCGAACCGCTGGATCTCTTCCGCGACGAGGAGGCCCTGGGTGCGTGCGCCTATCACTGGCGGCACTTCGCCAAGCGCTATCAAGGCATTCCGAACGAGCAGCTCAGCTTCAACCTCGTCAACGAGCCACCACTCACGAAGACCGGGAATTATGCCCGCGTGGCCGGACGCTTGGTCGAGGCCATTCGCGAAGAGGACGCAGACCGACTCATCATCGCCGACGGCATCCTCGGACGCATGCCCGTCACGGCGCTGAAGGATCTCGGCGTGGCCCAGAGCACGCGCGGCTATGATCCGATGGAAGTCACGCACTACAACGCGAGCTGGGTAACCGGCGCCGATCGGTTTCCGAGGCCCGAGGCGTGGCCTATCGAACGGAATGGCAAGACCGTCTGGGACAAGGAAGCCCTGCGCAGGCGATGCATTGCCCCATGGAGAGAACTCGAGGCCAGCGGTGTCGGGATTCACGTCGGCGAGTGCGGCGCGCACAACCAGACGCCGCACGTTGTGGTGTTGGCGTGGCTGCACGACTTCCTCGAGTTGTGGCAGGAAGCGCAGTGGGGCTGGGCCTTGTGGAACCTATCCGGATCGTTCGGGATTCTGGACAGCGGCCGCGCAGACGTGACCTATGAGGATTTCCAGGGATGCCAACTCGATCGGGCAATGCTCGATCTGTTGCAGGCGCACTGACGTCGCTGCGCCACTTCTGACCGATCCCGTGCTAGAATATCCTGAGATGCCGAGGGAAAGGAGGGCACGTCCATGCCGCAAGACGAGAGTATTCTCATCCTGAGTGGCCCGCTCCAGGGCCGGCGCGTGCCCATTGCCCAGCGTCTGAGCATAGGCCGGAGCCCGGAAAACGATCTCCGTCTGGCCGACATCCAGACGTCGCGCATGCATGCCGTCATCGAGCGCACACCCGCGGGCACGATCATCCGAGACATCGGCAGCAATAACGGCACATTTGTCGGCGAGCACTCGATCGACGAATGCCTACTCTCGAACGGCGACATCATCCAGGTGGGCCAAACGCGTTTCCGGTTCGAGCGCGGCGCCGCGCCGCCTCAGTCGCTCCCCCGCCGGACGGAAGCCAGTTCGGTTCGATTCGAGCAGGCTGCGGGCGACGCGCTTCACACCTCGTCTGTGGACAAGGTGTACAAGAGGTTTTTCGAGACGCCCAGCCACGACAGCACCGTGGAAAAGCTCCGGACCGCGCAGGATCGTCTGGCTGCGGTGTACCGCGCGAACCAGATCATATCGAGCGAGCGCGATCTGAAATCCTTGTTCCACCAAGTCATGGAGCAGATCTTCTCGCTGATTCCGGCGCACAACGGCATCATCCTGCTCAAAGAGGAGGAGTCCGGGGAACTCATCACCGAGTACATCGAGGCGAAGGCCGAAGACGCCGAGATGGTCATCAGCTCGACCATCGTCGAACGCGCCATAGACGATCGCGAGGCCGTCATGATGCGCGATTCGGCTCTCGAGTCCGGGTCGAGCATCCTCGGACAATCCATCTCGTCGGCCATGTGCGCACCGCTCCTCCATCACGATGAGGTCTTGGGCGTGCTCTACGTCGATACCCGAGGCACATCCGTGGCCTTCGCCGAAGGCGACCTCGAGCTCCTCGTCGCCCTTTCCGGTCCGACGGCCATCGCGATCAAAAATGCCCAATACACCGAGATGCGCGAGCGCTACGTCCAGATGCTCGAGCGCTCATACGACGATACGCTGATCCTCCTCGCCAACGCCGTCGAGCTCCGCGATCACTACACGATCGGTCACAACTGGCGCGTGTCGAACTACGCCGGCGCCATGGCCAAAAAACTCGGCTGGAACAAGGAAAAAGTGAAACAGGCCCAGATGGGTGGCGTCCTGCACGACATCGGCAAGATCGCCATCGACGACGCGATTCTGCGAAAGCCGGCGCAATTGACCGACGATGAATACGAGAAGATGAAAGTGCATCCGGAACGCGGCGCGCGCATGCTTGAGGACGTGGCGTTTCTCCAGCCCATCATTCCGTATTGCCTGTATCACCATGAGCGCTACGACGGCACGGGCTATCCGTTTGGTTTGGGCCGCGAACAGATCCCGATTGAGGGACGGCTCATGGCGGTGGCCGACAGCTTCGACGCAATGACCAGTCATCGACCCCATTGCCGAGGAACGGACGCCGAGATCGCCATTCGCGCCATCGATCGCGGCAAGGGAACCCAATTCGATCCGCTCTGCGCGGAGGCCCTGATTGCCTGCTTCCGCGAGGGCCGGATCAGCCAAATCCTTCAACACTATGCCAAGGACGAGCAGAGCATTGCCTGTCCGTTCTGCAGCACCTTCATCCGGATTCCCGAAGGCACGGACGTGGGCAACACCTTCCACTGCCAGGTGTGCCACCGGCTCGTGCGGCTCCAGCAACGGAACGAGGCTTTCTTCGGCGAACTCGTGGCCGAACTGTCGTCGAACCGAGAGAACAGTCCTCAGGCCGGACGGACAACATGAGGTAACCGGGCGGTACAATTGTGGTATTTTCTATCTCTGTTCATATTCTCCCGAGACCAAGATTGGGATCCGAAGCGACATGCAGTTGAAAAAGCGAACGACAACGCTCCTCGCCAAGACGGCGATATCTCACTTCTGGCAAGTGCGGGAGGCCCAGGCAGCGAGGCAGGAAGCGTCGGGCAAGATTGATCAGGGTTCGCGCGGCGCGGCAACCGGTGGCGCGCAGATGGACGGCTTCGTCGACGCATTCAGGAAGCTGGCGGCCATGGCCGGTATTCCACAAGAGGCGGTCTTCACAACGAGCCGGTTTCTGGAACTGCCCGGCTACTTTCGGCCAACGAAGGAATGGGACCTACTGATTGTCCTAGACGGAGTCCTCTTGGCGGTGATCGAGGCAAAGTCGCAAGTCGGCCCTTCCTTTGGCAACAACTTCAACAACCGCACCGAAGAGGCAATGGGGAGCGCCGTCGATCTGTGGACAGCTTTTCGAGAGAAGGCGTTCAAGCGTGCAATCCGACCATGGCTCGGCTATCTCTTCCTGCTCGAGGATTGCCCCCAGTCGCAACGGCCCGTTTCGGTTCGCGAGCCCCACTTCGAGGTGTTTCCTGAGTATCGGGATGCCTCTTATGCAAAGCGATACGAGATATTCTGCAGCAAGCTTGTCATCGAGCGACACTATGACGCGACGGCTTTGCTGATGTCGAAACGTGCTGACGGGGCGCTTGGACGGTATGCTGAGCCTTGTCAAGATATTGGTTTCCACCACTTTGCCGTGTCCCTTGTTTCCCACCTGGAAGGCTACGCGTCATGAGCGTCATGAGCAGAGAATCTCAAACGGAGAAGCCGCCCGAAACTCGGCATCGATTGGTACTGGGCGATGCGCGTGACTTGTCATTTCTCTCAGACGAATCGATACACCTGGTAATAACCTCGCCGCCCTACTGGTCTCTCAAGCGCTATGAAGAGCATCCCTCGCAGATGGGACACTTCTCCGACTATGAATTCTTCCTCGCCGAGATCGAGAAAGTGTGGCGGCACGTGTATCGAGTCCTTGTTCCCGGCGGAAGACTCGTTTGTGTTGTAGGCGATGTTTGTCTTTCACGGCGACAGAACGCCGGACGGCACGTCGTTGTACCACTTCACGCCGATATCTGCGTTCAGTGTAGGAAGATTGGTTTCGACAACCTGAATCCCATCATCTGGCACAAGATCGCCAATGCCTCCTATGAGGTGAGCAACGGATCCAAGTTCCTTGGGAAGCCCTATGAGCCCAACGCCATCATAAAGAATGACATCGAGTTCATCTTGATGCAGCGCAAGCCGGGGGCATATCGAAAACCGACGGAAGAGCAGAGAGAACTGAGCCGGATCGAGAAGGACGACTTCCACAAATGGTTCCAGCAGTTCTGGACTCTCTCAGGCGCGTCGACCAAGGAGCATCCAGCGCCTTTTCCACTCGAGTTGGCGTATCGCCTCGTGCGCATGTTCTCATTCACGGGCGACACGGTTCTCGATCCGTTTGCCGGCACAGGAACAACGATGGCCGCAGCCATGAAATGCGGCCGCAACAGCATAGGTGTGGAGATAGAGGCCAAATACGCTCGCATGGCCGCGCGAAGGCTGCAGCAGGAATCGCAAGATCTGTTTGCCGTTCGCCATCTCGAATTCCTCGACGCCTATAAGGATGAGGAAGGAGAGAGGACGTGCGTGCGGGAAAGTGCCGCTCTCTATGGCGCGGCAAAGAGGCAGAACTCAAAGAGGAAGTCTGCCCGCGATTCGTCGACGGTGGACTGATTCAACTGGACGGGCTCGTTCACAAAGGGTTTCTCGTCGGTTCCTGCGGCTGTTCGGCCATGGCAGTTCGTGATTCGAGATGGATTGTAGCTGGGCGAGTAACGGGCTGGGGAAGGAGGGCCCGAGGGCGGGTATGATCTGCCGGGAAGCCAAGACATCGGTTGTACAGCGGGCCGTGCTGTGTGCCGTATCGGGGGCGCTGTATCTGGCGGCGGGTCTGGCCAGCCGGGCATTCGCGCTGGATGCAGGCGTGACAGCGCCCGTTTGGCTGGCCTCGGGCGTGGGCCTTGCCTTGATTATCCTCGTCGGGCCGGGGGTGTGGCCAGGCCTGCTCGGAGGAGCGTTCGGCGCAGGACTCTCCCTCGCGGCGGCTTTCAACGCAAGACCTCTGGTAAGTATCGGCGCCGCGGCTGCCATAGCGGTCGGCAGCGTGCTCGAGGCCCTGGCCGGGGCGGCCCTGCTCAAGCGGCTCTCGGCGGGGCGCGATCCCTTGGCCAGCATCGGCGGGACCATCCGGTTCGTAGGCGCAGCGATGGTTGCCTGCGTCCTCGGCAGCGCGGCAGGCGCTACGGGCGCGTGCGTGGGCGGATGGCTACCGTGGCGTGCCTTCGGCGCAGGCGAGTTTGCCTTCTGGCTGGCCAACGTGACGGGCGTTCTTGTGGTTGCCCCGGCGTTTCTGTGCTGGCAAACGGAGCGCTTCGCGGCCTGGGGCCCGTGGCGCGCGCTGGAACTCGCTTGTCTGGGTATTGCGGGCATCGCCGTAATGGGGATTCTCTTCAGTGGTTCCGTTCCCCTCGACGTTGTCCGGTCGCTGCCGTATCTCGTGTTGCCGTTCATGGCGTGGCTGGCCTTTCGGTTTGGGCTCCGCGAGGTGTGCATCGCCACGGTCATCGTGGCGGGCATCGCTCTGTGGCGCACCAACCAAGGCCAAGGTCCCTTCGCGCCGGACGCCATCCACGCCTCCCTGCTTCCGCTCCAGATGTTCGTCTTCGCCGTGGCGATCACGGCATTGGCGCTCTCGGCGGCGGTGGTCCGCGACCGTCGTCTGGGAGACGAATTGCGGCAGACGAATCTCATGTTGGAGGAGCGCGTGTCGGAACGGACCGCCGAGATCGCACATACCAACAAGAAGCTCCGCAGCGAGATCGAGGAACGACGCGGCATCGAGCATGCGCTCGAGGTGGCCCGTGAACATGCGGATCGCATCGTAAGCGGGTCTCCCGCGATCATCTGTGGCGTGGACGGGAACGGCCGGGTAGTATTCGCCAACCGAGCCGCGCAACAAGCCACGGGCCGAGCCCAGGATGATCTCATCGGTCGCGACTGGTTCGCGTTTTTCTTTCCCGGCGAGCAGCATGTCCCCTTCAGCGAGTTCATCCAGGTGTTCTCCCAGGACGAGGTGCACGGCTACGAGATACCGCTGATCGACTCCGCCGGCAACGCGCGTATGATCTCCTGGCACGCCACCGCCCTCAAAGACCCGGAAAGTGGCTCAAACGAAATGGTGGTTTTCGGCAACGAGGTCACCGAGACTCGCCGCGCCAAGGAGGCGCTCGAGAACGCTCATACCGAACTGAACCAGCTTTTCAACGCCGCCGTTCCGCTCTGTGTTGTTGATGCCGACGGATGCTTCCTCCGCGTGAACGATGCGTTCTGCGTCATGTTCCGCACAAACCGCGAGCAGGTCCTGGACCGGATGTGCCGCACGTTATGGCCCGGGGCGGTGTGCGATACCGCCGACTGCGTGATCCGTCAGTTGCTTCGCGGATCCCCTCAAGGAGAACGGGAGATAGAACTCACGTTGCCCGAAGGAGAGCACCGTTCGTACCTCGTGAACGCGGTGCCCTTCCAGGGCCCGCAGGACGCGATCATGGGCGCCATCATGAGTTTCACCGACATCAGCCAGCGCCGGGCACTCGAGACAGAGCGCGAGCGCATGCTGGCGCTTCTGACCGAGTCGAATCGCTCCCTCGAACACCTGAACCGGCGTCTCGAAGAGAGCAATCGCGAGCTCGAGAATTTCGCCTTCGTGGCATCGCACGACCTTCAGGAGCCCCTGAGAAAGATCACGACCTTCGCCGAGCGCCTGCGCAAAGCTGCCGGCGGCAACCTTGACGATCGAAGCCAGGACTACCTCGCGCGTATGGAAAACGCCGCCGAACGGATGCGGAAGCTGATTCAGGATCTCTTGGCCTATTCACGCATCACGTCGCGCGCAGAACCCTTCGAGCGTGTCGAGCTGCATCACGTGGCCTGCGAGGTCTTGTCCGACCTCGAAGCCCGTGTCCAGGCCACCCAGGCGCACATCGAACTCGATCCATTGCCCTCGGTCGAGGCCGACGCCTCGCAGATGCGACAGCTCTTCCAGAACCTCATCGGCAATTCTCTGAAATATCGCCGAGCTGACGGTCCATGCTGCATCCATGTGCGCAGCGCCCCTCCCGACGAGGAAGCCGAGACGGTAACCGTCAGCATCGAGGACAACGGCATCGGCTTCAACAACGAACAGGCCGAGCGCATATTCGGCATGTTCCAGCGACTGCACGGCCGGGGCGAGTACGAAGGCACCGGCATCGGCCTGGCCATCTGCCGCAAAATCGTGCAACGCCACGGCGGCAGTATTACGGCCTCCGGAAGACCGGGCGAGGGTGCCACCTTCACGGTTCGGTTGCCGAGGCATCACGCGCAATCATCGGAGGAGGGAGGATCCCGTGGATGACATCGCCCTGTACCGCGTCCTGCTCGTCGAAGACGACGAGGACGACTACGTGATCGCGTGCGCGCTGCTCGGCGAGATCGAGCACACCACATATCAAATCGATTGGGCGCGCACCGTCGCCGAGGGGATTGACGCCTTGTCCCGGAATGTTCACGATGTGGCCCTGGTGGACTTCGCGCTCGGCGAGCACACCGGCGTTGAGTTGGTGGCCCAGGCTCGAGCCTGCGGCTTCACCGGATCCGTAGTCATGCTCACGGGCCAGTCCGATCGCGAAACCGACTTGGCCGCGATGCGGGCCGGGGCGGCGGACTATCTGCTCAAGACACACCTGAGCGCGCCTTTGCTTGAGCGCGCGATCCGCTATAACGTGCTCCGCCGGCGCGCCGAACAGGAGCGCGAGCGGTTGATCGCCGAACTGCGCGACGCCGTAACCCGGATCCGGACGCTCCAAGGGCTGTTGCCAATCTGCTCGGCCTGCAAGAAGATCCGGGATGACCATGGCTACTGGAACCAGATCGAGGAATACCTCCGCAAACACTCGGAGGCGGAGTTCACGCACTCGTTATGCCCGGAGTGCCTCGAACGGCTCTATCCGGAGGCCGCGCGGGCGATGCGAAAGCGTGAAGAACGGGGGTGATTCCGGCGCTGCTCGGGCGTATGGCAATCGAGGTGTACACGCGTAACGAGAGTGTGGTATACTATTCCCTACGTAAGGTTTGTGCGACGGAAGAAAGGGCGAAAACGCATGGGCTCGCCAGACCGTGGCCATTTGCCGTCGGCCTCCAAGGGCCTCCGTGCCGAGGAGGCGCTCCGGCTCACGCAGTTCGCCATCGATCATGCCTCGGACTCGGTCTTCTGGCTCTCTTCCGACGGCCGCTTCAGCTACGTCAATGACGCCGCCTGCCGTTCCCTCGGCTACTCCAGAGACGAACTCCTGCACATGCATGTGTTCGACATCGATCCCAACTTCCCCGTCGAACGTTGGCCAGCCCATTGGAGCGAACTGAAGGCAAAACACTCGTTCACCTTCGAAAGCGTCCACCGCCCACGTGACGGACGCGCCTACCCCGTCGAGATCACGGTCAACTTCCTCGCGTACAATGGCCAGGAATACAACTGTGCTTTCGCGCGCGACATCACCGACCGGCAGCACGCAGCCGAGGCGTTGCGCCGCAGCGAGGAGCGACTGCGCGCCGCCCAGGCTGTGGCGCACATCGGCAACTGGGAATTGGATGTTGCGACCAAGCGTATCTGGGCCTCGGAAGAGGCCGCACGCATCTATGGCTTTGACCCGGCCTCAGAACCGCAGCCGTTGCGCGTCGTGCGGGCGAAGGTGCACCCCGAAGAAGTGCATACCGTGGACGACGCCCTCACCAGCCTTCTCCGAAACGGCGCGCAGTACGACATCACCTACCGCATCGTCCGGGGCGACAAGAAGGACGTCCGGATCGTTCACTCGCTCGCCCAGGTTATCCGAAACGCCGACGGCGCACCATCGACGGTCATCGGTACCATCCAAGATGTCACCGAGAACCGTCGCCTCGAGGAGCAGTTCCATCATGCGCAGCGCATGGAATCCATTGGCCGGCTCGCGGGCGGCGTCGCGCACGATTTCAACAACATTCTCTCCGTGATCCTCAGCGACGCCTGCATGCTTCTCGAGGACCTCGCCGACGACACATCGGCCTCCGAGATGGTCCTCGAGATCCAGCAAGCCGCACAGCGCGCCAAAGGGTTGACGCAGCAACTGTTGGCCTTCAGTCGGAAACAGGTGCTCGAGGCCAAAGTGCTCGATCTGAACGGCATCGTGGCCGATATGCAGAAGATGCTGCGTCGCCTCATCGGCGAAGACATCCGCCTCGTGACCCAACTGGGCGCCAATGTCGGCCATGTCCGAGCGGATCCCGCACAAATCCAGCAGATTCTCATGAACCTGGCCGTCAACGCCCGAGACGCCATGCCCGGCGTCGGCACCCTAACCATCGAGACCGCCGCCGCTGAATTGGATGAAGCGTACGCGCAAAGACACGGCAGCGTGGAGGTGGGTTCCTACGCGATGCTCACGGTGAGCGACACGGGCCACGGCATGAGCGAGAAGACGGCCGAACACATCTTCGAGCCGTTCTTCACGACCAAGGCGCAGGGAAAGGGCACCGGCCTGGGCCTCTCGACGGTATACGGTATCGTCAAACAGCACGGCGGATACATCTGGGTCTACACCGAGCCAGGCAAAGGTACCACGTTCCGAATCTACTTACCTCACGTCGACGAACCCGCGGGCGTCGAAACAACCGTCGAACCGCAGACCGTGTCGGGAGGCAACGAGACTGTTCTGCTCGTTGAAGACGACCCGAGCGTGCGACGCATGGCTCGCAGAATCCTCGATAAGGCCGGGTATCACGTCCTCGACGCCGCCAACGGCCTCGAGGCCTTGCGCGTGTTCGAGGCCGAGGGGAAAGCCATAGAACTCGTGGTGACGGACGTGATCATGCCCGAGATGAACGGCCGCGAACTCTACGAACGAATTGCCGCGACCCGTCCCGACATCCGAGTCCTGTACATGTCCGGCTACACCGACAATGTGATTGCCCACCACGGAATCCTGAACGAGGGCACCTTCTTCCTTCAGAAGCCCTTCTCGGCGCGTGCCTTGACCGCGAAGGTGCGCGAGGTCCTCGACGCGTAGGCCGCAGGCCGGGTTGCACGGCAACCCTCGCACCATCCACAATGTCCACCGTGTCCATGACGCGTGGGGTGCCACCAGCCCCAAACGGCCGTACATGCGATGATCGAACCAAGAGAGACTGTGCAATCCTTCTCGACCGAAGCTCAGGCGCACCTCGCCAGGATGCGTCTCCAGCAAGACGGTATCGACGCAACGGTTCATCGATTCAGCCGGTACCGCGCCATCGCATCCGGCGGTTTCGTGCTCAAAGTGCCGGTCTCGGATCTCAAACGCGCACAATTCGCGCTGAAGAAACTCGAACGCCCCGTCGACATGGACGAATACGTGAGCAGCGACGACGAGTCGTATGTGCGCTGTCCGAAATGCAGTTCGGTGAACATTGAAACCGCGCCCCTCTCTCTGCCGCTGACAGTCCTCGCGGTCGTCACGTTCGGAATCGCCCTCCTCCTGATCCGACGCCAACGTCGTTGCCGAAAATGCGGTCATTCCTGGCAGTCCCGTCAAGTCGAATGAACTCGATTGTAGCAATATGTAAATTATATATGGAATAAATACCAATTCTACGACAGGGATCGACCGTTTCTTCCCTGCCGTCCATCTCGTCCGGGATGGCCATGGTGGCCGCAGAGCCTGAGGCATGAAGCGGCACGCTGGAGCGCGGCGATCCCGTGAAGACCATGGGCAGGATGCCCATGCCACCTCAGACACTCCGAGGCGCCACCGTCTCCGGGAACGTGAAAACCATGGGCGGGATGCCCATGCCGCCTCAGACACTCCGAGGCGCCACCGTCTCCGGGAACGTGAAAACCATGGGCGGGATGCCCATGCCGCCTCAGACACTCCGAGGCGCCACCGTCTCCGGGAACGTGAAGACCATGGGCAGGATGCCCATGCCACCTCAGGCCTCGTGCTGGGCACGCACCGGCCCAACACCTACAAGGACCGAACCGACGGTCGCCGGCCTGAAAGGCCGGAAGATTCTAGCCCAGGGCAACGCCCTGGGAATAAAGGAGTTACGAAATACCTTCCCGCCCTGAAAGGGCAAAACAGATTCCGTGAACGACACCCCGGCAGTCATGCCCTTACAGGGCGTCCCATTGGTATACGCCTTTTTCCCCGGGCGTTGCCCGGGGCTGTAGTCTTGAGGCCCTTCGGGCCAGTGCTCAGGGCTGTAGTCTTGAGGCCCTTCGGGCCAGTGCCCGGGGCTGCCACGCGGAACCGAACGCTCCCAAACCCCAAATGTGAGTGCCCCAACCATTGGAAACCTCCCCCATCCCGAGCGGAAGACGGGGACTGGACCACGCGCGGCGGGCCGCCCGAGGCGGAGAGAAGCCGACGCGGGATGGTCTCCGCTTTCCGCTGAGCATTGGCCTTGCTTTCGCATCGCCGGTTGGCGTACAACTCCCGTCCGTTGAACCACGCTTCCGACCGAACAGGGAATCGCCGGTGCACTACGCCATCCTCTTCGCCATCATCGTGCTGGCGCACACCATCGAGACGGTCACCGGTTTTGGCTGCACCGTGGTGGCGCTGGCCCTCGGGGCCTACTTCGTGCCGGTCGATCAGTGGGTGATCACGCTGGTGATGGTGGCCTGGCTACAGAGCGCGTGGCTCGTGGGCCGAGGCTTCCGGCACATTCACTGGCGGCTCCTCGGCATGCGCATCTTGCCGTGTTGCGCCCTTGGCATGCCCTTCGGATTCTGGCTATTCACGTCCGCCGCGCCGCACACGCTCAAGATGGTCCTGGGACTCTTCGTGATCGCCGTCAGTGGAAACGAACTCCTTCGCCTCCATCAGGGCCACCACGACGGAGCGCCGTTGCCCCAAACCGTCGGCTGCGCCGTCCTGGTGGGCGGGGGTCTTTTCCATGGCCTGTTCGCGTCGGGTGGGCCGTTGGTCGTGTACTTTGCGAGTCGCGCCATCCGAGACAAAGCGACATTTCGGGCGACCTTATCACTGCTGTGGCTCGTTCTCGGCGCCGCGCTGCTCGTCACGTATGCATGGTCCGGTCGGTTGGCGAAGGGCCCGGCCATCATGGCCGCGAAGCTCGTGCCGGCCCTCGTGGTCGGAATCATCATCGGTGAAATGCTCCACCACCGCGTCAACGAGCTCACCTTCCGCAAGGTCGTCCAGGGCCTCCTGTGTTTGACGGGCCTTTTCCTGCTGTTCTAAAGTGCCGGAGGATACGCGTGGGCAACTCAATGAGAGAGTGGGAGGAATGCAACCATGAGACTGGCCTTGGTGACACTGGGGCTCGTGATCTGCTTCGCTGGGCGGTCATCCGCAGCGGACAATGCGCCGGAACAAACCGCCGTCTACGTCAGCGGCGAAGGCGGCTATCACACCTACCGGATACCGGCGATCCTCGTGTCGCGCGCGGGCACGGTGCTCGCGTTTTGCGAGGGGCGCCGGAACAGTGGCTCGGACGCCGGCGACATCGACCTGCTACTTCGCCGGAGTCTCGACGGCGGCAAGACGTTCGGAAACCCGCAGGTTGTCTGGCAAGAAGAGGGCGACATCACCATCGGCAATCCGTGTCCCGTCGAAGATCGCAGCACCGGAACGATTTGGCTCGGTTTCTGCCGTAACAATGATCGCGTCTTCATTACCCGCAGCGAGGATGATGGCGTGACGTGGGCGCCCCCGCGCGAGATCACGAAGGAGGTCAAGCCCGATAACTGGACGTGGTACGCCACTGGGCCCGTCCACGGTATCCAACTCTCGAGCGACCGTCTCCTGATGCCGTGCGACCATCGCAACAAGGATGATGGCAGCCGGCGTTCGCATGTGATCCTCAGCGACGACCACGGCGCGACCTGGAAGCTTGGCGGCATACTCGAGCCGGGGACGGACGAGTGCGCCTGCGTCGAGACCGCCGACGGGCAGGTCTACCTCAACATGCGCAGTTACCACGGCCAGTACCGCCGCGCCATCGCACGCAGCGCGAACGGCGGCGACACGTGGTCGCCGGTAACGCTCGATGAGGCGCTGATCGAACCGGTGTGCCAGGCCAGCGTTGCTCGGTACTCGACCGAGTCCGACGGCGGGAAGAACCGCCTGCTGTTCTCGAATCCGGCCTCAGAGACGCGCATCAACATGACCGTCCGCGTCAGCCACGACGAGGGCCGCACGTGGACATCCGGCAAGACGCTCGACGCCGGCCCATCGGCCTATTCCGATCTCGCCGTGCTCGACGACGGGACGATCCTCTGCCTCTACGAGCACGGCCTCATCAAGGCGTACGAAACGATCTCGGTCGCGCGGTTCGGCATCGAGTGGCTGCTAAGAGACGACTGATTGGAAGCGTTTTGCGCAAGACAACGAGGCCCTGTGGAGTGCGGTGGCTTGCTGCCGCTTTTCTTCGGGGCAGCTTGCTGCCCGCCAGTCGGGCGCTGTGACAGGTGAGCAAGCTCCGCTCGAGCCAAGGCGCAAGCAAGCTTGCGCACTCCACAAAGCGCCTTGCCCCTTGGGCAAGTATCCGCGCGCTACTCGCCCCTGAACCAGATGGGTGACGAGGTCCTGTGGAGTGCGGTAGCTTGCTGCCGCTTTTCTTCGGGGCAGCTTGCTGCCCGCCAGTCGGGCGCTGTGACAGGTGAGCAAGCTCCGCTCGAGCCAAGGCGCAAGCAAGCTTGCGCACTCCACAAAGCGCCTTGCCCCTTGGGCAAGTATCCGCGCGCTACTCGCCCCTGAACCAGATGGGTGAGGAAAGGACCTCATCGTTGCGGCCGTTGCCGTCCGTGTCGTCGTTCTGCGTGACCATCACGTAGTAGTAGGCGTCGCCGGGCGGGGCGTCTTCATCCATCAGCGTCACGTCGACCATGGTCTCGTTGTGTGCGGAGGCCACGATGAGCTGGCCATTCCGGTATAGCCGGACTTGCCGGAATGTATCGCCGCTCCCATCCCAGGCGGTGACGTTGAAGACACGCGGGCCGTCGCGCACAACCGAGCCCACGGGATACCCACCGGCGCTGAACATGAGGTATAGGTCGGCGTCCTCGGTAGCATAGAACCGGCGGTTGTGGTATGCGTCGACAATGGCCTCGCGCGTCAGTTCCTGGGCCAGCACGGCGGTGCGGAAGGCATTGCGACTGCCCCAATCCCTATCGTGATTGTCCTGGGCCCCCAACGCGCCCAGACGCCAGCCATAGCCGTTGGCGCGATCGATGTAGCTCTCGGCGCTATGCCAACTGCCGGCGTAGTGGAAGCGATCGAACCCGGAATCCTTGTTCCAGGTCTCGATGCCGACCATCTGAGCCGTGGCCCACGGATGCGGCAGGAACCAGAGGAAGCCGACTCCGAGATAGTCGTTCCGGCCAGGGTGATTGAACCGGCCAAAGGCCTCGGGCCGGGCGCTCAACCAGCGGTAGAGTCCGCCAAGGCGCGGCGTCGTGATGCAACTTGTCCAGTCCTCCGAGTTCACGATGCTGATGTGGCCGAGGACAGGATTGCTCCACTCGAATCCGTAGAGCGAGACGAACCGGCCCGGCTCGTAGGTAGCATCGGCCGCCTCAATCAGTTGTCCCCACTTGTCTTCCCACGGCCAGAGGCCGAGGTGTTCGCCGTGATCCGTTAGCGCGAAGAAGTCCAGGCCGCCTTGATCGCGCGCGTGGCGGTAGGCCTCCAAAGGCGTCCCGTCGCCATCCGATATTCCGCAGTGAGCGTGGAGATAGCCGAAGTAGATGTTGTACTCGGCATCGCTCGGCGGCGTGGGCTCGAACGCGGGGGCAGGCCGTAGTGGCGGAAGGCCCGGCGACCAATCATCGAAGCACTTGAGGCCGTCGCCCTCGACCAGGCGTTCGAGCGCCTGGACTTCGATACGCAGTGCCGGCGTCACAGCAAAGGCGTCGAGAGCGACCTCATCGGCGAACCGGCGGCACTGTTCCCAGGAGGTGCTTTGGCCGTCTCCTCGGAGCGCGTACGACAACACGAAACTCCGCCGGAGGTCCGAATCCTCGCATAGCGATTGCAGGAGCACGAACTCCTCAACCGTGGGTGAACGGCCACAAGCCAGCCGGTACGTCAACACCACGTGTTCGTTCCACGATGCCGCGCACGCATAGTCATCCGAGTCCAGAAACTCGATGACCTGTGCCATCTTGCTCCGGACGGCCTCGTGCTCGGGGAGATCGGAGTAAGGACAGCCGAGAAACACGGCAGAGGACACGAACAAGCACAAGATGCCAACGACGGACGACGACCTTTCATTCACCGGACGGAACCGCTGTTCGTGGCGCTTCGGCCCTTTCCTGAGTTGGCGAACATGGATCCGCATCTGTCAGGCCGTCTCCTAGGGACGCTTCTTCTCCGACGGGGGCCGCACGATCTTGATGTGCAACTCCTCGAGTTGGCGCGGTGCGACCTCGCTCGGCGCGTTCATCATGAGGTCTTGGGCCTTCTGATTGAGGGGGAACGCGATGATCTCGCGGATGTTCGGCTGGTCGCTGATAAGCATCATGATCCGATCGAAGCCGGGCGCGATACCCCCGTGAGGCGGCGCGCCGAAGTGGAATGCACGCCACAGCGCTGGGAACTTGGATTCAACGAGCTTGCGGTGGTATCCGGCGATATCGAAGGCTTTGAGCATGATGTCCGGCCGATGATTGCGGATAGCGCCCGAAGAGAGCTCGACGCCGTTGCAAACAATGTCGTACTGGTAGGCAAGCACATCAAGGGGATCCTGCGTTTCGAGGGCCTCGAGGCCGCCCTGCGGCATCGAGAACGGATTGTGCGAGAAGTCAATCTGCTTGAGCTCTTCGTTCCACTCGTACATCGGGAAGTCAACGATCCAGCAAAACGCGGCCAGGGAAGGATCGATGAGATTCATCGCGCTGCCAAGGTAGATCCGGATCTTGCCCATGAGCGCGTTCGTCTGCTTGCGATCGCCCGCGCCGAAGAACAGCGCATCGCCTTCTCTGGCGCCCGTACGATCGAGCATGGCCGCGCGCTCGGCTTCGGACAGGAACTTGACGATCGGACCCTTGAGTTCGCCGTCGCGCAACGCGATCCACGCCAAGCCCTTCGCCCCCTCACTCTTGGCGAACGCCTCTGCGTCATCGAAGAACTTGCGCGGATTGGCCGCGGCACCCGGCGCGTTGATGGCCTTGACCGCGCCGTTCGAGTTCGCCGCATTGGCAAACACCTTGAATTCCGAATCCTTGAAGACCTCCGTCAGATCGACCATCTCGAGGCCGTAGCGGAGATCCGGCTTGTCCGTACCATAGCGTTCCATCGAATCGCGGTACGCGATGCGTGGAAACACCTCGGCCACGATCTTCTTGTTGGACAACTCCTTGAAGATCCGCACCATCAGCAGTTCGAGCTCTGCGAACAGGTCGTCCTGCGTGATGTAGGCCATCTCGATATCGATCTGGTAGAACTCGCCCGGACTGCGATCGGCCCGCGAGTCCTCATCGCGGAAACACGGCGCAATCTGGAAGTAGCGATCGAAACCCGACGTCATCAGGAGCTGCTTGAACTGCTGGGGCGCTTGCGGCAAGGCATAGAACTGACCCGGATACAGGCGGCTCGGCACGAGGTAGTCGCGCGCGCCTTCCGGAGACGAACTCGTGAGGATCGGCGTATGAAACTCAACGAAGCCATGCTCGGTGAGGTGCTGACGCACCAATTGCATGGCCTTGGCGCGCAGCAGGATGTTCTTGTGCATCCGCTCGTGCCGCAGGTCGAGAAAGCGATAGGTCAGCCGCATATCTTCAGGACACTCGAGGTCCTGGTTGACCGGGAACGGCAACTGGTCGCAGGGCGAGTCGACCACGAAGGCCTCCGCCACGACCTCGATCTCGCCGGTGGGCAGGTTCGCGTTGATCGTATCCTCGGTGCGCGGAACGACCTTGCCCGTCACGATCACGACGCTCTCGCTGCGCACGCGCTCGGCTTCATCAAAGAAGCTGCTATCCGGATTCACAACCACCTGCGTCAGGCCGTAGTGGTCGCGGATATCCATGAAGATGACGCCACCGTGGTCGCGCTTGCGATGCACCCATCCCGCAATTCGAACGGTCTCGCCCGCGTTCGCTTTCCGCAGTTGGTTGCACGTGTGCGTTCGGTACGGATGCATGGTAAGACTCCTGAATGGGCCCAAGAAACGACGTGAAAGGGTAACCGTATACTACGGCCCCCGCCGCGTTCTTGTCAAATGAGTCGCGTTGGCCGATTTTCGGAAGTGTAACTGTCACGCCGGTTTGCGGTGGCCGCGTCCGTTGTGAGAAGCTCGCCGACAACGGCCCATGTCAACGGCGGCGGAAGAGGGTGAATGATGAGACGGATGATGGCACTCGGCACGATCATGACATTGGTTCTGGGGGCGGCCGGCAATGACGGCGCGGGGGAGGCGCGCCGGAAGGAGTACATCGACGCGGCAGTAAACGGCGTCGGATTCCTCCCGTGGCAAGAACATGGTGTGTCCGAGGCCGAAATGGGCTTCCGGATGGCCCTCGAGGCGCGCAAAGACGAAACGCTCGCAAACGCGATTCCCATCGAGCATCCTTGCCTGTTGCGGCGCGAGGACCTCGATCGCGCCCGGCGGCGTGTGGCCGAGGCCGACTGGGCCCAGGCCTGGTTTGCGGCGCACAAGGCGCGGGCCGACGCCGTGATCGAACAGCCCGACGGCTACGTGGAGGCCATGATCGAAGAACTGACACCGTGGTTCGGATACGGTTTCACGTGCCCGAACTGCGTGGGACGGCTGTCGCAGGAGGGCACCGGCAACAGCCTGTACGAATGGCGGCCCGACAAGCCGGACGTCATCCGGTGCCGACCGTGTGGCCAAACCTATCCGGATGCCGCATTTCCGGAAACGGCCACGCTCGAATGTCCCCGCTCGGAGCAGGTCTTCACCTTCTACCTCAACGACGCCGAACGCGCGAATCCCGAGGATCGCTCCGGCGCCCTCGCCTATCATTGGGTGGGCCATCCCATGCACATGAGTTTCTCGGGCCTCATTCGCCAGGAGAAGGTGCAGTACATGATCGGCGCCCTCGAGAGCCTGGCCTACACCTACGCGTTTACCGGCGAGCCGGCTTACGCGGAGAAGGCCGTCGCCGTCCTCGAACGCCTCGCCCACTGCTATCCGAACTGGCTCTACCACGACTACTGGGGCGCCGTGGCGGACTGCGATCCGATGTACGCGGCGTGGCACGCCGGCGAGCTGCCGTTGGTCTGGAAACGCCACCTGTGCGCCGACGCGTTTGCGAGGGATACCCTCGACAAGGCCGCCATGCTCCAGAGCTACTGGGGCGCGGGACGGTATCACCCGAGCACGGACAGCGTCAGCGCCGTGACCACGGTGTGCCAGGCCTACGATCTGGTGTACAACGCCGCAGATCGCAACGGCGATCCACTGTGGACGCCGAAACGCCGGCGCGCGGTCGAGGGCGACCTGATCCTCGAGTGGATCATCGGCGCCGAGCCGTATCTCGGCGGGCGCAACCACGCGGATCGCCACGATAACAAGACGCCGCGCATCTACTACGCCCAGGCCGTCGCGGCGAGGTGCCTAGGCATCGCGGAGGTTGCCGACACAGCCCTGCGGGGATACGAGGCCGTGCGCGATCATTCCTTCGCGTACGACGGCATGAGCCACGAGAGTCCCGCCTATACGAACATGTATCTTGGCCCCCTCCTGTGGATTCCAGAAACACTCACCGGATTTCCGTGGCCGGACGCGTTTCCGGCGCGCCAGGCCGTGGCCGACCTGTACGCCGGCGACGCGCGGCTCCGGCTCATGTACCGCGCGGTGATTGACCAGCTCCAGCCGGACGGCTGCTACCTCCCCATCGAGGACACCAGCATCTCCGGGCGGCCAAGCCAGCACATTCTCGAGCTCGGATTCCGGCACTATCCCGAGTATTTCGCCGGCGTGCTTCGCACTGTCTATCCGGACTACCAACCCGGCGAATACGCGCTCTTCCACCTCGACGACAACGCCCTCGACGCCCAGCCAGACGTGCGCCTGCCCGAGGTGTTCTATCCGGCGTGGAAGACGGCCCTCCTGCGCCACGGCGCCGGGCCGGGCGCGGCGGTGTTGGCCCTCAACGATTCGCCCTCCGGCGGCCACCGGCACTACGACAACCTCGCCATGCTCTACATCGACCGAGGACGAACCATCCTCGGCGATCTCGGTTACGTAGGCGACATGCCGGTTAACACGTGGGTGAAGAGCACTTTCAGCCACAACCTCGTCGTCGTGGACGACGCCCAACAGGAATTCAAAGGCCGTGCGCCTCGCTTCGAGCTGATGGCCACGACGCCGACGGTGTCCGTGGTCGAGCTGTCCAGCAACGCCTATCCACAGTGCCGCGAGTACCGGCGACTCATGGCGCTCGTCAAAGGGCCCGATAACGCCACCTTCGTTGTAGACGTGTTTCGCGTCAAGGGCGGCGCCAAACACGCGTACCGCATCTCGTCCGAGTTGGCGTCGAGCGATGCCGCCGACGGTGGGCTCCGGTTCGATGGCATCCCCATGCCGGAACAGCCGCTCCTCGTGAGCGTCGGCGCCAGTCTCCGAACCGAGGACATCTACGGCCTGCGCGACACCGTGTCGGCGGCGGCGAGTGGGCCTTGGCAAGCGCGTTGGCACGAGCCGGGCCGCGCGTACCGCTTGTGGATGTGCAGCACCGTCGATCGCGTCGAGGCGTCCAACGGCCCCGGTCAGCGCGGACGACACGATCCCGGACGGCGATTGCGCTACGTCGACGCCGTGCGCGAGGGCAAGGATCTCGAGAGCGTGTTCGTCGCCGTGCACGAGCCGGGCGCGCCGGACGGCGTGCTGGCGATCCAATCGGTCGAGCGCATCGAACTACCAGCCGAGGCCGGCGCGGACGCCGTTGCGCTGCGGATCGCATCGGCCTGGGGCACGTACTGGCTTTTGGGCGATTGCGCCGGCGAGATGGCCGTGGACGGAATCCGCTTCCAGGGCAAATTCGGTGCGTTCTGCGAACCGGCCGCCGGGAAACCGTGGCTCGTCGGCGTCGGCGCAGCGACGCTCCAACGCGACGCCCTCGGTTTCGCCGGCACCACGCCGGCGTGGACCGGCCACGTCACCGTGCACACCGACAACGCGCTGACTACAGACGCCGCGCGACCCGCCGATTGGCCTGCGCCCGCTGATGGCTACACGGCCTACGCCGCCGTCGACGACACGGGATTCGCTGTCGCCGCTACCGAGGCCAACCGGATCGCCCTCACGCGATTCCCCGTGTCCGCTGCCGAGACCTTCCGCCTCCCGGCACTACGGTATTCGTCCACGCCCTGATATTCGCGACCTACATCCGCGCCCGTCGCCGGCGCAGGCTCCAGGTGCCCGCCAAGGCACAGAGCACGGCCAGCGCACACAGCGCCGCAGCACGGCTCGCCGGTGTCGATTCGTACGCCGTCACCACATCCGGCGGCGCGGCTGTCTCGCGGCCATCGTCCAGGAAGATGGTCAACGACACGGTGTAGTCACCGGGAACCGCGTAGACGTGTACCGGATTCTGCTCGGTACTCGTCGTGCCATCACCGAAATCCCACAGCCAGCCGACGATTGTGGAGGTCCCGCTCGTGCTCACATCCCAGAAATGGAATGTCACGCCATCGCTCGAGGCTTCAACCGTGAAACCAGCCTCCGGTGGTGACACAACGGTGATGAAATCCTCTTTGACCTCGCTGTCACTGCCGCCGCTCGTGGTGACGGTGAGACTGACGGTGTAAATTCCCGGATCGTTGTAGGCGTGGCTCGGATCTTGCTCGACGCTCGTCTCGCCGTCGCCAAAATCCCACAGCCAGTCCGTGATCGGCGGTTCGAAACCTGGATCCGAGGCATCCAGGAAGTCCACCGTGAGCGGTGCCTCGCCCTCGGTCGCGGTGGACGTCGAGAAATCGGCGTGCGGAATGGCATCCGCCTCGCCGGTCAACAGCACGCGCGATGTGACGCGCCCACGGTCTGCGAGGTCGGTAACGACCACGTCGTCGAAGTAGCTTATCATGCCCGGCCCCCACGCGATAAGACCGACACGCCCGGTGGCCGGTACATCGAGGCCCGACACGAATTGCGCAGCTTCCAGCGTGCCGTTGATCCTCACGGAAACGACATCGTTCTGGATGGAGAACTCGATGTCGTTCGAGGCAGGTGTCGGGTTCAGAGAGGAGGCCATACCGTCGAAGAGCACGCTGTCGTTCCCGTCGACCACCTTCGCGACCTCGTAATAGCCAGAATCTAGGCAGGCAAAGGCGAGGCATGAACCAGTCGTCGGCGCAGAAGGATCCGCCCGCCAGAACGCGAAGTCGTCACTGGCACGCAGCACGAGGCCGTAACGCTCAAGATCCTCGGTGCCGAACATGCACCTCATCCGTGCCGCAATGGAGCAATTGCCCCACGTATTCCCGTCGTACACTGAGTACATCGGAGTATATTCGGACAGGATTGTCTGCGCACGGTATTCGCCCGAGGCAACAGACCACTCGCTGTCGACATGCTCGGCCCAATTCTGCGCCAATCCATCGCTGAAATCCTCTGCGTAGTCGTTGGGCAAGGCCTCCACTGTGTCGATAAGCACGTTGGACACGAACGATCCTGAGCGAATGGGCGCGAACAGCACATCGAGGGTGAACGCTTCGGCCGGCGCTAGCGTGGCAGGAAGGCTCGGCGTGCCGGAAACGCTGAAGACTGGCGCGACACCGATGGGCTCGCCAATCACTACGTCGTCGAAGGAAACCTCCGGAGCCGAGCTCGCACACGTTAGCAGCGCCACACCGCCCGGATCAGACACGTCAGTGTCGGTCACCGAGCAGGCGAGATGGCCGTTGAGGTAGACGTTGAGTTCATCGCCCACCACGCTCAGCGTCATCTCATTGACTGCTGCTGGCCCGGTGTTCACGAAGGGACACACTTCGTCATAGAGCCACTCGTCAGCGCCACTCACATGCTTGAACACCATGAATTGGCCCCCGGCAAGAATGAGCGCGGAGTAGCCGGAACCTCGAGTGGCGTTGAAAAGATCACGCCAGTGGAAGCGCTCATCAACACGGACCGCCAGGCCCCCGAAACATCCCTCCTCTGGCGCGATGATGGTAGCCGTCACCGAGCAGTCCCGCACTTCATGTTCGCGCCATATGGACTGGCCGACGTTGTCTCCGTTGAGCTCCGTGAATCTATACTGGCCGTAAGCACCGTCTGGGACAACAGACCACTCCATCCAATCTCCGGGCTCCCAGTCTTGCGCGCGGCCATCCTCGAAATCCTCGACGAGGAGCGCGGATTGGATATCCTCGACGATGATGTCGGTGCCTCCCGTGTTCGTCACGGTGATATGTTCGGTGCGGCTGTCACCCGCCGCCAGCGCCGGTGGCGAGAACGGCATGGCGCTATCGTCATCTGGTGCGATCGAATCGGTTATCGCCATAGCCTTGGCCGTAACCGACACGTCATCGACAAGCCATCCAGGCAAAGGCGCTCCGCCGGATCCATTCGTGGCGAAATGGAACCGCAATTGGATATTCGATCCGGCGAACCGCGACAGGTCGATCGTCATGCTCTCCCAGTCATCGCTTGCATCGCTCAAGACACGGCTGCTAAGGCTCGGGGCATTGGCCGCCAGGATCTCCCAGGCGCCACCGTTTTCCGAGATCTCGACCGTAGCCTGATCGAGCGGCGGGGTGTCGACGGTCATGAGGAAGTAGCTGAACGAGAGTTGGATCGGCGCGGCCACGCCGTACAGCGGGATGATCGGCGATAGCACGGCGCCCTCGGTATTGCCCGCGTCGTACGAGCAGCCTGCATCCAGGCCATAGTACAATGCGCTCGGCAAGCTATGGTCCGGCAACGCAGCGTAGCAGGCTGTGGTCACATGCCAGAGGCCGCCCGAGACGCCAAGGTCATTGTCCATCGTCCAATCGCTGAGGCCCGACTCGAAATCCCACGTGCGATCCGCCCACGGCCCCGCCTTGCCTTCGCCTGTCAATACGACATCCACGCCCGAACGGCCCTGCACATCGTTGCTTGTGATGACGACATCATCGAAGTAATGCGTGGCCGATCCCGAGAAACCGCTCGATGCAATCAATCCGGCGCGTCCAGGATTTGACAGGATGGGCACGGTCTCCGTCCACTCGAGGTAGCCGTTGATGTACACCGACACCAGGCCACGCTCGAGTTCGAGCCGAAGCGTATTGGGCGCCGGGGCCGCGTTGATATGCGTGGACGAATGAGGATTGTCAAGCGGCATCCCGTCCACAGCGGAGTTGTACGTGAAGAACGGGCCGTCGGCGTTCTGCATAACGAGAACGGCGTAACCGACGCCTCTTCCCTTGGACTCCCAGGGATCCCGAGCCTGGAAACCATCCGATGCGCCGATAACAACACCCGCTTGCGCATCCGCGCTTCCCGAGCGGCGAAGCGTCGCCTCGATGGATCCGTTACGGAAACGTAGCTCGTTGCACAATGACTGCATGAAGTCCATGTAGTCGGTTCGCTCGGCGCGGTATTCGCCCACCACGACCTCCCAATCCGCATCGAGCATCTCGGCCCAACCCGGCAACGCCTTGCTGCCGAAACTCTCAACGTATTGTGAGGTCAGGGCCGTCGCGGCGGTCAAGTAGAGGTGTCCCGAGAAGACATCCGCCCCATTCGGCGCGAACCCAACGTCCAACGTGAGCGATTCGCTCGGCGTCAGCAGCTTCGGAAACGACGGCAACGCACTCACAGAGAAAACCTCACGGCCGAGCGTACTGCCGTGAAGCGGTGGCCCGATGGACACATTGTCAAACGTGATCGGTTTCCTCGCAGTCTGCGGCCCCGTACCCACCAAGGCCACTCGGCCGGGGCCTTGGACACCAGTGTAAGAACACGTGATTTCGCCATCATCCAGGAACACGCCCTCCAAATGGCCGTTGAAATACACGGAGAGCGCGTTGCCGCAGACGTCCAGCGTGATCTCGTTATCTTCGTCAGAAATCAGGTGCGAGGAAGTGCCCGTCGCAATATGGAGGGGCTGGCCATCATCGTGCGCCAAAAGTTCCCAGTAGCCGCCCGACATCACACTCAGGCTATAGGCGCTACCCCCGGGGAAAAGGGATAGATGCCCAGTGTACATGAAGTCGTCCGTGGCACGGACAGCGACGCCCCGAAGGCCAGTGTCCCCAGCGGGCAGATTCACGGTGGCCGTGACGTGGCAATCACGCCAGGCTCCATCCATGTACCCGCTCTCCACGAAACAGGACGGTGCCATATCGAGCGCGCCGTCTACGATCCGACATTCCAAAGGTACGGATTCCTGCCATCCTTGGGCTTCGCCATCCTCGAAGTCCTCGAAGACGTAGTCTTCCGTGAGCCGCATGTCCCGGAGATACAGATCCTCATCGCCGGTATTGGTAATGGTCACCTGCTGTGTGTCCGTCTCACCAACGAGCAGACTGGGCGGAGAAAAGGGCATGAAGTGATCCGCCTCCGGTACAATCGTGTCGCTCACCTCGTATTCGCCTTCACCCTCGCCGCCCTCCGCCGTGAGGCAGAATGCCAAGTCATCCGGGACCACATCAGGCTCCTCAAACCACCACTGGGCCGACTGGGCGTGGGTCCCGCCAATCGAGGGCGATATGGCCCATTCGAACCGGCAATCATCGCAGTACTCGGCGACGATCGATATCCAGCCTTCGGTCAAGTCGCAACAAGGCGATAGCACGGCATCGTAGCGGTAGAGCGGCCGGGACTCGACGCCGCACCGGATGCCCGTGTCCGTGCGCACCGCCTCGACCAGGTACTCGGCAACAGGAATAATGGAATCGTGTACAGGAGTTTCGCCCATTTCGCCAAACACGATGGAGAAATCCGAGAAGACGCGCTCACACGGCCAGCCGCTTTCGACATCCGATTCGAAGCCCCACCAGTGCACATCGCAAATGGGCGCCTCGACACCGGAGAAGCTCTCCCACGGCCGAGGAGAATCCGGAACGCCCCGCGATCCCGGGCCCTGCCCGTACAACGACCCCGAGGGACACGAATCGAGGGGGAGTTCGATGACCGTCAGGACCGCCGAGTCGCTCGTGGCTTCCTGGTCGAACGCATCTTTGGCCACACAGCGGTAGGAGCGGCCATCGTGCGCCAGTGTCGCCGTGAATTCGAGCGTGTCATCGGTGGCATCTTCGATGTCAGACCAAATTCCGTCAAACTCGTACCACTGATACGTGATGGGATTCACGCCGCCGGCCACGGTCACCTCAAAGTGAGCTAGTTGGCCGGACTCCACACTCTCATCATCGGGGCCGCTGGCAATGGTCAATAAGGGCGGATGGCTTTCCTCATCGTAGGGATCGGAGCCATACGCGTCCTCGTCTTCATCAAGGAACCCATCGTCGTCCGAATCGCGATCCTGCGAATTGGGCAATCCGTCACCATCCGGGTCATCGCCGCCCTCCGTCGCATCGTCGATGCTGTCGCCGTCGGAATCGAGATCGAGGAAGTCCGGCGTGCCGTCGCGATCCGTGTCGCCGGCTCCTTCCACAACATCATCCATGCCGTCCAGATCGCTATCCGGATCGGCAACATCGAGAAAATCGGGAATGCCATCGCTGTCGGTGTCGGCACTGGGCTCTTCGTCCGGGCCCTCAACCAGCGCGTAGCTGCCGAGGCCGTGCTCCGTGGCAAACACCGCCGATGCGACGAGGGCGTTCGGCGTAGTGGAGAAGGACTTAATGATCACGCCACCGGCCACGCCGGAGGCCATGTCGGGCGCGCCGTAGCCACGTCCCTCAATCTCATAGGACGAGACAGAAGGTCTCCACGAAACGACTTCGCGCGGCCGCAACGTGAAGTAGGACCACGCTGGCGTTTGGTCCACCAGATCGATGTCATTGTACGCGACGCCGAAGGTGACCGGCGCCGCCGTGACATTCTTCACGTGCAGTGTGGTCGACGTTCCGGACGCCGGATGCATCGCGTCGGTGAGCGGCGCGTCATCGCGGAAAACCGGCGCCGACAACACCTGCGCGCCCGGCGCGAGCGGATGCATGTGCATGTCCTCGAGGCTAACTTCGACGAGGCACCCCACCAACACCGCCTCGGGCGCGGTGATCACCAGGCTACCTTCGGTCTCTGTCCCGCCCATATCGGGCACCCACTCGCCTCCGTTTTCGAGCCCCCCGGACCATTCCGGGTCGCACACGGTGGGCCGCCAGATCAATGTCGTATGCGCCGACAGATTCGTGGTGTTCACCGTGAGCTCGGTTCCCAGGCAATTCGCGTACTCGAGTGTCGCCTCGACGTCCAGATCGGAATTGTTGTGAACGCAAACCAATGCCGTGAGGCCGGATGACGGTTGCCACCCCTCGCCAACGGGAGCGTCGTCGCGGAAGTACGGCACCGCCAGAGAAGTGGAGCCCTCCGTGGTCAGGACAGTCTGCCAAGAGTCACGAACGGGGCCCGATCCTACGCGGACCACAGCGTCGAGATCGTTCACCTCGCCGTGCCAAGACAGGCGCGCGCTGCCCGCCTTGGGCAAACCGGCCGTCATGTCGGGGACTTGGACACCGGCAGCATCCTCCTGGCCGTACGGTTGGCCGCCCGGCACAAATGGGGAAGGATCATAGATGGCCGGGCGCCAACCTCTAGTTTCATGGGCCAATACCGTGAACGTGTTCGCCCCACCTCCCGGCGTACGATCCACTCCGTACGTGTCCGTATACTCCACCGTAACATCCACGGCATCCGCCGTGTTGTTCCGCAGGATAATGACACTGGCAACACCCGATGCCGGGGGCCACTTCTGGTTGGCGGCGGCCGAGTCCACGAAGAACGGCACGACCAGCGAGTGATCGCCCGACGTGCCTCCTATCCGAGGCGCGGGCGTCGAGCATCCCCAGAGGCCGTGATCCGTCACGCCAACGGGCATGTATGCGCCCAAGGCAGCGCCGGCAATGCTCCCCGGCTCGATACCCCCATGGATGCCGATCGAACCGTTCTTCCGGGTGTCAACATCGGTGGGGCGATCGGGAATTGGCAAGCCCACGCCCTCGAGCAGGGCCTCGTCTTGCACCGGACGCCACGTGATGCAGCGCTCCGCCGCGAGCGCGAACTCATTCGCCGGCGATGACGGGCCCAGAGGGAGTCCATCTATCGAGTAATATTGGAATTCGAGCGTCTGTTCGGCGGCAGCGAAATTGGCAAGCCCGGATAGCCATTTCGTGCCCCACGTTGCAGGAGGAAAGCCACCATCCGCCGGGGGAGTGTCCACAAAAAGGTTCATAGACAACACCTCCTCGCCTTCACCCTCACCTTCACCCTCACCTTCACCCTCACCTTCACCGCCGCCTATCAGGCAGAAGGGGACGTCGCCCGCCACCAACGAAAACGTACTGCCGTCCGTAGTCTTGACCCGCTGTCCGTCTCCGTCAGAACTATCAAAGGTCAGGGAATAGCATCCAGTGGCCCCGCTGCCTGTGCCGTAGATCGATATCCAGCCCGAGGTGACGGTCCAGCACGGATCCAGCGCCACATCATAGCGATACACCGGATGCGAACCGATCCCGGAACCCAGGAGATCCACATCGTAGAAATAGCCTGCGGGCGTCCTGGTGGGAATGCCGGTCCATTCATAGAGCATCGCGCCGGGAAGGCTGCCGTTCTCCTGGTAAATGCGAATCACAAACTCGCCGCCGCTGCGCGTGCAGGGCTCCGGAAGCACGGACTCGCACCCCCACCAGCGCACGCCGCAGATAGGAGCGCCCAGTCCGCTGAAGTTGTCGCACGGAAGTCCAAGGAGAGCAAGGAATAAGGTCATGTCGTCGCCGCCGATCACTTCGTAAGGGCCGCCGGGAACGGGCGGGCGCTGGCCGAAAATCGCGTTCGCCGGGCATTCCTCGCCTTCGCCCTCACCCTCACCCTCGCCTTCGCCCTCTCCTTCGCCTTCACCCTCGCCCTCGCCCTCGCCCTCACCCTCTCCTTCGCCCTCTCCTTCGCCTTCACCCTCGCCCTCGCCCTCGCCCTCGCTCGGCTTGATGCAGAGACTCCAGGAGATCAGCGTACCGGTCTCGCCGTTAGTCGACAAGTCCCGCAGCGAAAGAAACCACGTGTCTTGCGCGTTTCTTCCGTCAATCGCCGACATGGGGGAACCTGTAGGCCGATATCGGCCCGTGAAGGGTGCACTGCCCGATCCGATATCCGTGCCCGCCTCATCGTCGAGAATCGTGTTGGTGAAGTTGTCCCCTGAACTGCCTACACCGGCGAAAAGCGTCCAAACATGCATCGAATCGATGAGCTGCAGCTGGATGTCGGCATCATTTGTGTGCTCGATAGTGAATTCCAGGTCGACATCGGCAATCGTCATCTCGTCGGATATCGTGAGAGGCACGAGCACCTCAGACCCATCGTCCGGTATGGCTACAGGCGCCCCGCTGTAAGCATAGGTGATACAACCCGTATCACCACCCTGCGCTTCGCCGCTTCCATCACCCCACGCCTGACCGGCCAGGCCGACCACGAAAAGGACGCACAGGAACACATGAGACGGAATTCCCCTGAACATGACGCGATTCCTCACCCGCATATCGCGGCTCACCTTTCACACGGTAGCCGCCCTACCGCGTTGACCCAAGCAGCGGCGCCACCGAGACGCACGGCGTCGTTCTCCACCCAGCATTTCCACACGAAAGCCTGGAGACGAAGACGATTTGGCGTTGAGCCATTCCCTTCCCCATCCATAGCTCTGGAACACAGTTCTTATAGCACGTCGTCGGCACCGCTTCAAACAACTTCTGGCTCGATTTCGGCGCCCCGTCGACGTCGCCCAACCGACTCCTGCCTGAAGCTAACCCGGCGATCCGCGGCTCCGCCCTTACGTCGGACAAGATCTACTGGAATTTGCCTGAAAGGCGGCCGCCGGTTTTGCTATGATGCGTTTCTGCTTGGGCTCTCGGTGCGGAAAGGAGATGGGCCATGTCGCGAAAATACGTCATCGGTTTGGACTACGGCACGGAATCGGGACGAGCGCTGCTTGTGGCCGTGGACAACGGTGAGGAGGTAGCGACCGCCGTGCAGCCGTATCCCGACGGCGTGATCGATGTGGCCTTGCCCGGCTCAGGTCGCCGGCTCGAACCGGACTGGGCGCTCCAGAACCCCAAGGACTACCTCTACGTCATCGAACAGACCATCCCCAAGGTGCTCGAGGCCTCCGGGGTCAGCGGCGAGGACGTCATCGGTATCGGCACGGACTTCACGGCGTGCACGATGATGCCCATCGACGCGGCCGGCACGCCGCTCTGCATGAAGCCGGAATTCGCTAACGAGCCGCATGCCTGGGTGAAGCTCTGGAAACATCACGCCGCCCAACCGGAAGCGGATCGCATCAACGCATTGGCCGCCGAGCGTGGCGAGGCGTTCCTCGCGCGGTACGGTGGCAAGATCTCGAGCGAGTGGTTTTTCCCGAAAGCCCTCCAGATTCTCGACGAGGCGCCCGAAATCTACGCGGCGGCCGACAGGCTCATCGAGGCCAGCGACTGGATCGTCCTCCAGCTCTGCGGCGAGGAGAAGCGCAACGCGTGCGTCGCCGGTTACAAAGCCATTTGGGACGAAGGCTATCCGAGTCCGGACTTCTTCAAGATGCTCGATCCGCGCTTCGAAAACGTCGTCGCCGACAAGATGAGCGAAGCCATCTATCCGGCGGGCGTGCGCGCCGGCGGCCTGTTGCCGGAGATCGCCGCGAAAGTCGGCCTCAAACCAGGCACGGCCGTTGCTACAGGCGGCGTCGATGCGCACGTGGCTGTACCGGCGGCCACCGTCACGGATCAAGGCAAACTCGTCATGATCATGGGCACGAGCATTTGCCACATGGTGTGCGGTGCCGAGAAGAAGGTGATCAACGGCATGTGCGGTGTCGTCAAGGACGGCATTCTGCCTGGATACTATGGCTTCGAGGCCGGCCAAACCGCGGTGGGCGATATCTACGCGTGGTTCGTGGACGAGTGCGTGCCCGCGGCGGTGTCAGAGAAGGCCGCCGCGGCCGGTATGGACGTGCACCAATATCTCAGCGCCGAGGCCGAGAAGCTAGCCGTCGGCGAGTCGGGCGTCCTGGCCCTCGACTGGTGGAACGGCAATCGCTCGATCCTCGTCGACGCCGATCTCACCGGCCTCATGGTCGGCATGACGCTGACGACAACGCCGGCCGAGATGTACCGCGCGATTCTCGAGAGCACCGCGTTCGGCACGTACAAAATCGTGAAGCAACTCGAGCAGGGCGGCGTGCCGATCCTCGAACTCTACGCGTGCGGCGGCCTGCCGGCGAAGAATCCCTTCCTGATGCAGATCTTCGCCGACGTGACCAACCGCGAGATCAAGGTCAGCGCGAGCGACCAAACCGTGGCCCTCGGCTCGGCCATGTGGGGCGCCGTCGCCGCCGGATCGAAGGCGGGCGGCTACGACAGCGTTACCGAGGCCGCGACCCGGATGGCCCGGCTGCGCGATCAGTCGTTCACGCCCAATCCTCAGAATCATGCGATGTACGAGCAACTCTTCGCCGAGTACGAGCGATTGCACGACTTGTTCGGACGCGGCGGTGACAACGTGATGAAGAATCTTAAGGCAATCAAACTGAGCGTGCGCGGCGCAGGAGAGTAAGGTATGCGGAAGGAGACGTTCGAGTTCCTAGAGCAGTTGGTGACGACGGCGAGCCCGTCGGGCTTCGAGGCGCCTATTCAGGAGGTGTGCAAGGCCTATGTGGCGCCGTACGTGGACGAGGTGTACAAGGATGTGCACGGCAACCAATACGCCGTGCGGAATCCGGAGGGCGCCCTGCGCGTCATGCTGGCCGGCCACGTCGACGAAATCGGCCTCATGATCAACAATATCGATGACAAGGGCTACCTGTCCTTCGCCTCCATCGGCGGCATCGACACGGCCGTCCTCGACGCCCAGCGTGTGACCGTCCATGGCGCCCGAGGGCCCGTGGCCGGCGTCATCGGGCGAACGGCCATCCACCTCACCGACGCCAAGGATCGCGACAAGGCCATCAAGATGCATGATCTCTGGATTGACATCGGCGCCAAGGATAAGAAAGACGCCGAGAAGGTCGTCGCCGTCGGCGATCCCGTAACCGTGGACGCCGGCCTCGTCCAGCTCCGCGACGGCAAAGTAGCCGCGCGCGCCTTCGATGATCGTGTCGGAGCCCTCGTCATCATCGAGACGATGCGGCTATTGGCAAAACGCAAGCTCGACTGTGCCGTCTACTGCGTGACCACCGTACAGGAAGAAATCGGCCTGCGCGGCGCCGTCACCAGTAGCTACGGCTGCCATCCGCACGTCGGCGTCGCCGTAGACGTCAACCACGCCTCCGACTATCCCTCGTGCGAGCCGAAGCGGCAAGGGGATCTCAAGATCAACGCCGGCCCCATCATCGAGCGCGGGCCGAACATCAATCCCATTGTCGAGCGCGGCCTCGTGAAAACGGCCAAGGACAAGAAGATCCCCCATCAGATCGCCGCCGCCCCGCGCGGAACCGGTACGGACGCCAACGCGATCCAACTCAGTCGCGGCGGCGTGGCGGCCGGCCTCGTCAGCATTCCGAACCGATACATGCATTCATCCGTCGAGGTCGTCGGACTCAAAGACGTCGAGAACGCCTCGAAGCTCCTGGCCGAGTGGATCGGCCAGCTCAAGGCCGATACCAGCTTCATTCCGTGATGCGAATGGCGCGCCCCGATCACTTCTTGCCGACCCACGTGTCGAGGAACGACTGACGCTCGCCCGGCTTCGACGAGGCGAAGGGACCCTTGTCACTCAGATTGACGGATTTCTTGGTGATATTGCCCAGTCCGTGGCCGAGACAGAGCAGGGCGAAACGATCCGGCTCCTGCGCCACGAGTCCGAGCAGCGTATCCACGTCATCCTTGTCGGCCACGTGCGCAATGGCATAGGCGGCCCGCCGACGCACTTCGTCCGACGCATCGCCTTCCAGCACGTCCTTGCACACCGCCACCGTGAGGTCGGCCGGCGCACGGAGTTGGAGGGCGCCCAGCAACGCGATGCGCACGTCCGGGTCCTGCTCGGCATCGCGCGCGTGCCGCGCGGCCGTATCGGCAAGCGACTCCGGCAACGCCATCTCGAGCGCCTTGGCCGCCTCGCGACGCACCTCCAGATCGGGATCCATCAGGCACAACGCCAATCCTTCAGACGCGGCGGGCGTCCCGATACGGCGCAACGCGACGGCGGTCGCCCGGCGCACCGCCTCGTTTGTCTGTTTGAGATACGGCAACAGCGGATCCGCCGCCGGCGCATACATCATCGCGCCGACCCGCTCGATGGCTTGCGCCACCGCCTCGCCTTCGAGCGTCGGCAACGTGGCCAGCACGGCCTCCGGCACGCTCTCATCGGAGCATCGTATACAGTGATCGATGGAGACTATCTTCTCGTCCGGCCGCGACCAGGCGAAGGTTTCCATGTCGATCTGGTCATTCTCGCACCGGACGACCGTATACGTGGGCATTCCCTGGACACGGTTGTCGTCCGCAAAGGCCGACCACCAGTCCGGATAGTTGGCGTTGATGTCACCGCCTTGAACGACATACGTGGTACCGGCCCGATCGTCTCGCGCATTGTCGCGGAGTGGATAGCTTCGCTCGAAGATGTGCGTGTGGCCCGCGAAGTGCACGTCCACTTGATGCTTGTCCAGTATCTTGGCCACAGGGCTCAACCGAAAACCGGTTTCCTTTCGACTATCGTCGAACGAACGGTAGCCGGTACAGTAGATCGGGAAATGGAACACGACGAACGTGTGCTTCTTGTCCACCGTGGCAAGGTGCTCATCCAGCAACTTCGGGGACGTCGGAATCGCATCGAACGAGATGAACACGAAGTGCGAGTTGCCCCAGTCCATGGCATAAAACGGCTCACCATCGCCCGGAAACTCGTGGTACTTCGCGAGCCAATCCTTCTCGACATCCGTCAATCGAAGCTCTTCGTGATTGCCCCGAACGCCAATCATCATGAGCCGATCCACGACCCCCGTGAATCGCCGGAAATGCTCCGGCCACAGGTCCTTCGTATGGCCGCTGACCACTAGGTCACCGTTGTTGATGATGAACTCGGGATTCCACTGCATCATGTGCTCGGCCATGCGCGTGTACTCCCACTTCTTGTCCCAACGCCGCGAGTCGCCCATCACCACAAACACAATCGGACGACTCGAATCCGGCGCCGTCTTCACGACGCTGGTGAACGTTTCGCCGGCAGCCTGGATGCGATAGGCGCACTCGGAGTCCGGATCGAGGCCCGTCACACGGACGCGGTGGATCGTGGCCGGCGCCGATTCCGTGGCCGACTCGCCGAAGTCCGCGCCGTACTCAACCTCGCCGGCACACGGCTCCTCCGTTTCCCACATGAATGTGACGCCGTCCGGCGTGACGTTCTGGACATAAGGCGCAATGACCACACTGTCCGCACCGGCCGCCGTCGAGGCCAGCGCCACCCACAGCGCGACAACCACAAACCTACGCGCAACCGATCCCTTGTGCATCCCACATCCTTTCATACAGACCGTCTCATTTCGTGTTGACCTTCCCTTGAGAGTGCCACCTACGTCATCAGAAATCAACCATCGAGCCCCAACGGTCGCTGATCCGGACAGATGCATGCATCTGCCGATGAAGCCGGGCGGATCCTACACCGCGAGGAGGGCCATGTTCCGGCCCTTGCCCCCGTCGCGCCGGAACGAATGGAAACGCCCACTGCAAATGGTACACACGCCCATCGTCGAGATGTTCCCGGCAGGGACGCCGGCTCCCGCCAACTGGCGCGCATTGGCCTCCCACAGGTCCAGATGCCGGCCTCTCACCGGCAGCCCCGCCTCGCGGAAGTCCCGGGCCAGTTCCTCGGATACCTCGTAGCAGCACGGCCCGGCCGATGGCCCAATCACGGCGTGCAGGTCATCGACGCGCGTCCCCAATGCCTCGGCCATGACACGGACGGCACGGCCGGCCACGTTCCCGAAGGTGCCTCGCCGGCCGGCGTGAACCAAGCCCGCCGCGCGGCGCGATGGATCAAACAGATAAACGGGAACGCAATCGGCCACAAGAATGGCCATCGGCACGCCGGATTCCGCCGTGACAAGCCCATCTGTAGTCTCGATGGCGGTAGCTCGGGTCAGGGCGCCTCGGCCTCTGTCCGCGAGGCCGACGATGGCGATCCCCGTGCCGTGAACCTGCCGTCCCAGCACGAGATTTTCCGGACGAACCCCGCACGCGGCGCAGGCTTGGGCGCGCGCGGCCACGCCCCCACCCTCACCCGACTCGCGCAGCGCCATATCGCCGTCGCACTTGTCCGACAAAACGGCTGTCGACACGCCAAGCCGTTCCAGTACCTCGAAATGCACCATTCGATTATCCGTTCGCCCAATCCGCACCCATCCGCCGACGTGGCCGCTACAGGATGTACTTGCTGAGATCGCGGTCCTCGATGACGCCCGACAGACGCCTGTCGACCTCGGTCACGTCCATCCGAACGACGTCGCCCCGACGGCTTGGAGCGTCGAAGGACACCTCTTCAAGCAGGTACTCGAGAACGGTGTGGAGACGCCGTGCGCCGATGTTCTCGGCTTCCTCGTTGGCCCGCTGACAGATCTCGGCAATCCGCTCGATGGCCTCATCGTCGAAGGTGATGGTAATGCCTTCCGTGGCCAGCATGGCCTGATACTGCTTGATGAGCGAATTCTTGGGCTCGCGGAGAATCCGCACAAACTCCGGCGCCCGCAGGCTGTTCAGCTCGACGCGGATGGGAAATCGGCCCTGGAGTTCCGGAATCAGGTCGGAGACCTTGCTGGCATGGAACGCACCCGCCGCAATGAACAGGATGTGGTCGGTGCGCACCGGGCCGTGCTTCGTTGTCACGGTGGATCCTTCGACAATGGGCAGAATGTCTCGCTGAACGCCCTCGCGCGATACGTCAGGCCCGCCTCCGGGCGATCCGCCCCGGCCGGCGATCTTGTCGATTTCATCAAGGAAGATGATGCCGGCGTTCTCGGTTCGCTCGATAGCTTGCGCCACCACGGCATCCATGTCCACCAAGTCTTGAAGAGCTTCCTGCTCGAGGAGGTCGCGCGCCTCGGTCACGGTGACCTTCCGCTCTCTGGTGCGCTGCGGCAGCATTCGGCCGAACATCTCCTGGAGATTGACCCCCATCTCCTCAATGCCGGCATTCGAGAAGACCTGCATCATCGAGGGACCCGCGCTCTCACGCACTTCCACTCGGACCTCGCGGTCATCGAGATCCCCCGCTCTCAGTTTCGCCAACAGGATCTCCCGCGTCCGGGCCTCGGCAGCATCGGACGGTCCATTGGCCGGGGCCTCGTCGCCCGCTCCCGGGTCGCCCGGCCGATACACGCGCGGCCCGTGTCTCGGTTGGGGCGGCAAGAGCAAATCGAGCAAACGCTTCTCCGCCTCCTGTTGCGCCCTCTCGCGCAACGATGCGGTCATCTCTTCGCGCACAAGGTTCACGGCCACCTCGACGAGTTCGCGGACCATCGACTCGCAGTCGCGGCCGACGTAGCCCACTTCCGTAAACTTCGAGGCCTCGACCTTTACAAACGGCGCGTCGGCGAGGCGCGACAGCCGCCGGGCGATCTCGGTCTTTCCGACCCCCGTCGGGCCAATCATGATGATGTTCTTCGGCACGACCTCGTCGCGCAGGTCATCCGAGAGCTGCTGACGCCGCCACCGGTTCCGAAGCGCAATGGCCACCTTCCGCTTCGCCTCATCCTGGCCGATGATGTACTGGTCGAGCTCCTCGACGATCTCTCTCGGCGTCAAAACACTCATAGCACGCCCCTTCGCAAGGGATTCACCCCATCTTCTCGACACGCCGCCGGTGCCGATCCACGCCGCTGAACGGCGTCGTCAGGAACAGATCCACCAGTTCGAGGCACGCGTCGAGCGAAAGAACGCGCCGGCCCACGCACAGCACGTTCGCGTCGTTGTGGCTGCGAGCCAGCCGGGCCATATCCGCCGTAGCGCACGTGGCGGCCCGAACGCCCTTGAACCGGTTGGCCGCGATGGCCATGCCGATTCCCGTACCGCATATCAGCACGCCCAGGTCCGCCTCGCCATCAAGCACGGCCCGGGCCACGCGCACGGCATGGTCCGGATAGTCGACCGCTTCGGCACTCGACGTGCCGCAGTCGACGACGGTATGTCGCTGCGCGGTGAGATGCTCGACGATGGCCGGCTTGTAGAGGGGCTCGGGCAACTCGTATCCGGCATGATCACTGCCCACGGCAATTCGCATAGGACTTGCTCCGAATTCGTCTGAGAATCGCTGGCAACCGGGGCCACGAGCGCGTGGCGCGCCGTCTCATACAAGCCATTCTAGTCGGTGGGCCCGCCTCACCGCAAACGCCCCGACAAACCGCCATCTCGAATGGCCCTTCCCGGAGCGCCGCATGGTCGCCGCCGGCCGAAACATGCGAATGGCGCGCCCGGCTGTGTCCAGGAGCACCTGGCCGTTTCACCACGGGTGTCGCTCCCCGTCCGCCCCATTCGATGCCGTGCGGCTTGCCCCACTCGGAAATCTCGAGGTTCTCAGCCCGCGCGTTTCCGGAGGACGAGGAAATGGCGATCCTGGTTGGTGTGTACGAGCATGATCCGTTTCTCAGCCTCGGGATCTACGTGGAATTCGCGGACGACCTCATAGTCGCGATCCACCCAGCCGCCCTTGTGTCCTTTCAGGTAGTTGTATTCGTGGAGGCGGAGCACGAGGTAGTCAGGCCGGAAATACTCGAGCATATCATTCATGGTTCGGCCGTCGGGATGCTCGAGACTGTAACGCACCACCTTCCGGTTGGCGAGGCCGGGCCAATCGTAAACGGTGCGGCCCGAGTAGTACGCCACGTAACCGAGGGGCTCGCAGCCCACGGTCTCGTCAGGCGCCATGACTTGACCCAGGAACTCGGCGAGCGGCCGCCGAACGGCGTTCTCGACATCGGTCTGGATCTGCCGCTCGGTCCGAAAGGTCCATGGCAAGCCCCCCACGATCACCGCCAGATAGAGTGCCGTAATTGCCCACGAAAACCCGCGTGAAAGGCCCGCGCGCGGGATGAGTCCCGCAATCCAGGTCAGGCCTCCGGCACTCAGGAAGATGGTCATGACCGCGAGCGGCATCACATACCAACCGAAGATGAAAGGCACCGCGACGACGTAGTACGCCGCATAGACGGCAACAAAGCCGATGATCGGCGCGAGCGCCCACCGCCGCTTTGCGATCGCGACCAGCGAAGCGACCGCCGCCAGGCCGGTCATCAGATCCGAGACAAGGCCCTTGTCATGGAGGGTCGCTCGAAATCCCGAGCCGTGGCCGGCGAAGCAGGGCCCGAGCGGTTGGAACACGGTGCAGAGCTGATAGGTCCCAGAGAGACGATCCCAGGTGTTCCGCTTGACGTCGATGAAGGTGAGATTCGGATCTCGAATCCACAAGGGACTACCTAAGCTCTTGGCAATAATGGTGTTAGGAACCGGCGAGCCGTAGTAGACCGTCGTGAAGAGAATCCAGGGGGCATACACGGCCACCGCGATGCCGATGATCTTCGGCAGTTGCCGGCGTTCGCGAAACAGCGCGTAGATGCCCACGATCACGGTCCAGAAGGCAAAGTCCGGGCGTGCCAACATGCACAGGCCGAGACTCAGGCCGAGCGCAGCCGGTTGCCACGACACCGCCATGTAGGCCGAGCCTAGCAGGATGGCCACGCCAATTTGCGTCTCCATCCCGGACATCCCCCACAGGATCTGGTGATGCTCGAAGGCTACGTACGCCATGGCGAGCGCCGCCACCGGCAACGGGAGGCGCGTCTTCGGGTGCATCGCGAGGCCCATCACGTAAAGAACCGCCAAGCCGCCGCACAGTACGCTCACCAGCTTGATGAACGAGAGACCGAAACCGACGCGGATGGCATCGCCCATTAAGGGCACAAGTACGCTCAGAGGGCTTGTGAAGCCGTGCAACGGCGCCTCACCCACGCGGACATGGGTTAGGCCGAGGCCGCGGGCGCAGTTCTCCGAGTGCAGCACCGTGATGAGCGCATCTTCCCAGACGCGTCCCGTGTAGAGCCAGAACACAAGCCGCACCACGACAGCCGCCATCGCCAGGACGACCCCGAGGCGAACGGTGAGCGCGTTGGCCGGATCGTCGAGGCCCTGGATTCGCAGGATGCCGCGCAGGAACCGCTGCCCAGCGGCAGACCGCGCCGTCTTCTCCGGTTCGCGTTCTGTCATCCGGCGGCCACCGGTTCGCGCCGGCTCAGCCACGCGACCACCTCGACGTGCCGCGTGTGGGGGAACAGATCCACGGCCCGCAAGTCTCGGAGCTCATATACGTTGAGCAGCTCCGGGAGTTCGCGCGCTAATTCCTTGGCGTTGCACGACACGTACAGGATATTCGCCGGGGCCAGGCTCACGAGGCGCCGCAAGGCCTTGGGCGTCATGCCTGAACGCGATGGATCCACAATAGCCGCACAGTTCTCCGGGAGACCGCCTTCGCTCAAGAGCGTCAGGAGGTAGTTCTTGATCTTGTCCGTGAAGAACGAGACATTCGTCACGCCGTTCAGTCGCGCGTTGTACTGTCCATCCTCCGTGGCCGAGAACACGCCCTCGGCCGCCCAGACCTCACCTACAAGGTCGGCGCAGGAAAGCGCGAATCCGCCCATTCCGCAGTACAGATCGAGCAGGACATCGGGCGTCCGCTCACTCACCCAGCACCGGGCCAGGCCGTACAACCGTTCTGCCGCGAGCGTGTTCGTCTGAAAGAAACTGAACGGCGAAAGGCGAAATCGCAGCGGCCGGACGGTTTCGCCGTCCTGAATATCCAGTCGTTCCTCGATCGTGGGGGCTCCCTCAAGCACCTCGATTTCGTCGGCCAGCGCGACATCGGCCGAACCCGAGTGGATGCCTCGGTAAAGACTCGTTACCGGGAACGCGGCCTGCACGGCTTCGATGAACTCCCCTCGGCCAACGAAGTCGCCGGGGGCGGTGATCAACGCCACCATGCGATCACCCGTGCGTTTTCCTTCACGCACGAGCAGCGTCTTGAGGAATCCCTCGTGGGTCCGCGAATCAAAAGCCTGGAGTCCCGTCCGACGCATCCAACCACGCACCGATTCGAGTAGTGCGCCAAGCCCCTCCGGGCCGATCCGACACTCCTCAACGTCCAGCGGCCAAAACCAGCGCCCCTTGCGCTTGAAACCGAGGACCGACTCGCGCACGAAACCCTCGGGCGGCGGCGTATCGTAGTACCTCCGACCAAAGGCGGGATCTACTTTGTTCCGGTAGTGCCAGATCGCCGGCGATGCCTCGACGGGGATTTCCGGGCGCCAATAGGTCTCGAACAGCTCGCGCAGGGCCGTCTGCTTCATCTCGAGCTGCACAAGATATGGCACATCCTGCGTCTGGCAGCCGCCGCATTCGCCGAAGTGCACGCAAAGGTCCGACACCAACGCTTCTCCATCCCGGCCACGGCACGCATGCTAACCCTGCTCGCCGCAGTTGTCAATGCCCACATCCACCGCCCAAAGCCCCCCATGTCTCCCTACCGTGCCGGCCATTTCGTTAAGGGATCGGACGCGGTGTTGCCGGGGCATCCTCGGTCGCATCGCTCCGTTGAGCTAGGTATAATTGGGTTCTGAACACAGGACGAACTCCGCGCCGCATCGCACGGCTCGCGAAGACACGATCTGGGAGGAACGCATGTCTGCACGGTTTCTTTGGACGACCTCGCGTAGGCTGGCCGCCGTCGGCACGGTTGCCCTCGCCATGCTCCTGTCCGCCTGTGGCGCGGGCAAGGATCAAGGCGGAACCGGGACTGCTGAAGGCGAGCGCGTGACGGTAGAAAAGGCGCACGCACCGGTAACGCTTTCCAGTGATCGGGAAGGGTTCGAGTGGCGTTTGCTATGGGAACCCGGGACCGCCTCGGACGTGGAAGCCCCGATCCGGCTCTCGTTTAGCGGCGCGACGCCCGTCGAGACCGAGGCTGGTCTTGCGCTCGAACTCAAGGAAGGCAGCCTAACCATCACGGCGGTGGCCCAACAGGAACCCATCGCCGCCGAGCATTGCCCGCGCGTGCGTTTTCGCCTGTACGGATGGCCGGGAACCGGCTCGCTATGGTGGGCCCGGCCAGAGGACGTCAAGCCCGAGGCGTATGCCTTCGGTTTCGAGCGCTGTGTGCCCATATCAAGTGAAGAGGACGGCGCCGTGGTGGTGGATATGACAGGGCAGGCTGCATGGAACGGCGGCATCCAGGCGTTGCGCCTAGATCTCCATGGGCGAACGGGCGAGACGGTGGTGCTTAGTCGGATTGAGGGTCTGTGCGACGTCGACCGTCCGTTCGCGAAATCCGATGCCCCGTTGGCGGATCTCGCCCCGGCACCCGGGAGCATTGATCGCGGCCTGCTCCTTCTCACGCGCGCCCGCGCCACGGGACTCGACGAGGACTGGGACGCTGCCGCCCTGCTCTTGCCATCGCTGATCGAGTACCTCTATCGGAACGCCGCACCGGAGGCGGCCAACACGCTGCTCGATGCCGGCATCGCGCTCCTCGATCGTGGCGACGTGGACGGCGCGGAAGGCTTCTTCGCCGTGGCCGGCCTCCGCAGCGGCGACTCCGCAACGTGTATCGAGTACCTCACCGCTCGGCTCTCGGAGGAGCAACAACGGCAGCTCTGGCCTGAAACGCCAGCCCTGAACCTTTTCCTCAATGGCAACTGCGAGTGGTGGGACGACATGACAGTCGGTTTCATGCGTCCCAACGAATCTCGAGGACACGTCTTTGCGCGCCGGGAGGATAAGGAGGTTGCCCGCGGTACCAGCGCCATTCGTTACACGTGGCAGGCCAACGACGCGACGAAGTCGTTTGCCGACTTGTTGCGGACGTGGCTTACCGATCTGAAGCCCAATTGCACCTACCGCCTGTCGGTCAAAGCCTACAACAAATCGCCGAACGCCTATTTCCTGCTCGCCATGGCCTACGGCGTGGAGCAACCCGTGGAGGAAATGCCACCCGGTGAAGGCAAACTCCTCGGTAGAGCGGAAATCCCGGCCACCGACGGGTTCAAGGAAATCATCTGCGAGATCAAGACGAGCGCCGGGACCCTCTTCTCGGTCATGGTCTTCCCCAAGTGCCCGAAGAGCGAGGGAACGTTCCCCGCGGAGTGCCTCTTCGACGACTGGCGTCTCTACGAGATCGCAAACTAGCATAGTGACCTGCCATCCAGACACACGGTTGTCGCTGTTCCCTCATGCCTTGTGGTGCAAACAGAATGTCCGCATTACGAGCACGCCCCGTGCTGCGGTAGGGCAGGCAGAGTCTCTCTCGCGAAAGGGCCGGATCGTTGGTCAGGTTGACGCCCAGCTTTCCCGGGCCGCCCTTGTCGTCCGGAATCGGAGGATGCGTGGAATGCATCTCGCAGCCGCGAAGGTTTCCGAGTGGATCGATGGCCGCGCCACAATAGACACCTTCATGCCCCTGGTGGCTGACCTGGGCGCGCGAGGTGGCTTCGATTGGGCTGGGGGCATCTGGTAGGATTTGGGTACGATGGCCGAGGTCCGACGGTGGCATGCGTCCGACATCGCGGGGCCGGTCGATCCTTGGTCATTGAGTCTCAATCCAACACAGGAACCGCATAGGAAGGCAAGCGCCCATGAATAGGGAAATCACCGTAAGCGAGCTAGATACCGATCGCTTCATCGACGAGCGGATTCAAGAGATCCGGGCCGGCACGGGAAAGGGCGCGGCCATCAATGCCCTGTCGGGGGGGGTTGACTCATCCACGGTCACGCTCCTGGGCCACCGGGCCCTGGGAGACCGCCTAAGAACGGTCTTCATCCAGAACGGCCTCATGCGCGAAGGCGAAGCCGAACAGGTCGTGGGGTTCTTCCGGACGCTCGGCGTCCCGGTTGAGGTCGTCGACGCCCGCAACGAGTTCTTCGCGGCACTCCGGGGAATCGAGGATCCCGAAGAGAAGCGCGAAGCCATCACCCAGACATTCTACAAGGACGTCTTCGGCCGGATCGTCGAGGAGAGCGGCGCCACCTGTCTCCTCCAGGGCACCATCCTGACCGACATCGACGAGACCGTGGCCGGAGTCAAGCGGCAGCACAATATCTTCGAGCAGCTCGGCATCGACCCGCAGCAGGCATTTGGCTACCGCATCCTCGAACCGCTGGTTCAGCTCCGCAAGGATGGCGTGAGAGTGGTAGGCAAGGCGCTGGGGCTGCCGGCCGCCTTGTTCGACCGGATTCCCTTCCCCGGGCCCGCGCTGGCGGCGCGCGTCATTGGCGAGGCGACACCGGAGCGTATCGACACCGTCCGCAAGGCGACGGGGATTGTCGAGCGATTGCTTCAGGGAAGCGGCGCGTTCCAGTACATGGCCATCCTACACAAGGACTGCGTGACCGGGATGCGGGACGGGCGACGGGACTTCGGCCAACAGATCGAGGTCCGCTGCTGGGAAAGCACCGACGCCCGGATGGCGTCGCCCACGCATCTCTCCTTCCGCGTGCTGGAGGAACTGGCCCGCGAGATCATCGACCACGTGCCCGGTGTCGTCAGCGTGACATACAACATCGCGTCCAAGCCGCCGTCCACGCTCGAAGCAGTCTAGGGGAAGTCGGGCCGCAGGGGATTCCGTCTGTGCTCGGGTCTTTGGCAAGAATCGAGTAGGAGGGGGAGAAGCTTCTCCCCCGTCCTCTCACACCACCGTACG
>DAIPKA010000016.1:0-127081 GCA_036769985.1 Candidatus Hydrogenedentota bacterium
CCTGCAGGGGACTTGCACCCCCAAGTAAACGCGCCCTGCCGGGCGCACCATCGAGAAGCCTCGCGGCCGCGTGTTGCCGCTCGTCCCAATCGATCCTCGGCAGCGTGATGTCCCAGTAGGGGAGGCGCTCGCGGATTTGCTGATACGCCTTCTGCCGATAGAATCGCAGGATGCGCGAAGCGTGACGCTCGTGTGCGGCATCCCAATGGCTTTCCTCGACGCAATCCTTGTCGCGGCCGGCCTCGAGCATGGCCTCCTCGACGTATCGGGCGAGGAAATCGCGGAGTTTGCGCTCGAAACGGCGACGGAGTCCGTCGGTCTTCGCAGCGTCCTCTTGGGCGGCCGCCGCACGCCATTCCTCCTCGAGCGCCATAACCTCTTGCCGTTCGTTCCAGTACTGGTCGCGCGTATCTTTGTTGCGCAGAATGTAAAAAGCGGCATTGAGTTTGGCCATATCGAGCAGATAGCGCGAGCGCCGCTCCTCGGTGATCTCGACCCGGCGAATCTCCATCACCAGGTCCTTCATGAGATGCCTATAGGATTTACGGATTTCGCCCGGCTTGGCATCTTCCGTCAGGTCAAGCACCTCGAAGTAGTTGACATAACCCTGATCCGACATGAACCCAATTCTACTCGCCCATAGGCCATCGCCTCAAGATGCAGTCGAGACGTCTAGAGACGGCACGCGTCCGAAATCACGAATTCGATGAATGCCAACGCCAGCCTGCGACGCGAGAGGATACTGCGGCGTGCGTGCGCGGGGCGACCGATTCGGCCGCCGAGTGCCTCGTCGATAACCGGCGACCATTCCTTCGGAAATACATCGAGTGCATACGTGCCTGCCGCTGACTTGGAGATGATGTCACCGGTCCCGATGGTTGCGTGTAGGCGAGCAACGCCCAGCACACCCCAGATTCTCGCCCGCCTCGACAACATGACAAGCTGCCGCACGAAACGCGTCCGCGCGGCATGCGCCCAAGGCACCCAGTAGTCGCGGAGGTTCTGGCGGCACCATTCGCGCAGCAAGGCGTCTTCGTGCCAGACTTCCGGTTCCGCCGGCCCTCGGACGGCAAGCGGGTAGCGATGCAGCGTGGCCCACGTCACGGGATTCGCGGCGAAACCGCCTGCGGGGAAAAACCGCCCGTTGAGGCCATAGGGAGCCGATAGGCCCGTCGGCGCGGACTTCAGTTGCGGCCAGGTGATATACACGGCGTCCAAGGCCGGCAATCCTGGGATCCGTTTGAGGTCCGTGTGGATCTTTTTCAGTGTCTGGAGTTCCGTGGGCGCGAGCGAGGTATCTGTCACGGCCACAAGATCGACGTCGCTCGGGCCTGGTTGATAATCGCCCAGCGCAACCGAGCCAACCAGATAAGAACCGGTGAGGCGCCCGGGCAACCTGTCGTCGACACGGGAGAGATAGGCGGAGACCAGCGCGGCGACATCCGGCACGCTGGCCGAAAGCGCCCTGAACTTCTTGGGCGGATCTTCGCTCACGCCACGCCTCTCCCCTCCGCCCCTTCGTTGGAGCGCGTGCCTGGCGATGGACACTGGCACGGACTCGTCGTGTGAACCGTCGGCTTCACGCGGGGAGTTGGCCAACAATCCCCTCGACGAACGCGCGCGCCTTCTTGGCTTCGGCGAGCGTCTGCTCGAGATCACCCGGTGCGAGGCATTCAACGATGAGCGGCCCGTGGGTGAACCCTCCGGCCTTCAAACGCGCCATGACCTTGGCGAAATCCACTCGGCCGGTGCCCGGAGTGAGATCCACCTTCTTCGGCGGCTCGTAGTCCTTGACGGACATGCCGACCACGAGGCCGTCGACGGTGGCTGCGTCGTCGACGGGATCGAGTGCGCCGTCCGAGTAGTAGAAAATGTTGCCGGGATCATACCAGAGGCGGAAGTTGGCCTGGCCAACGGCCTCAATGATCTTGCGGCATTGGGGGCCGGTCGAGTTGAGTCCGCCGTGAGGTTTGACGCTGATGCCGATACCCTTCGCGGCCGCGTAGTCGCAGCTCTCGGCGATGGCCTTGTAGTATGCGTCGTAAAGCCCCTCATCGCCGATGCCGCCCATCATCAGGTTGCCAACGTGAGCCGCCTCACAGTTGTCGATGAGCGTTCGCATACCCGCGATGCCGGCCTCGAGCGATTCGGCCACGGGAATGCCCCCGCCGTACACCGACGGCACGACGAGGCCGCGAGACTGGCACTCTTCACCGATGGTGTTCGCCTCTTCGAGCGTGGTCTTGACGGAGAGGACCAGGTTTGTCTCGGACTTGGTGGTCATCAGGCCGACGAAGCGGTAACCGGCCTCGGCGATGGCGTCGAGGGCGACCCGGTAGTCATAGGCAGCCCACGGCCGGGTGTAGCAGCCGATCGGCCAGGTGTCGGGCTTGGGGGCGCCGGTCTCGGCGAGGGCGCGCGACGCCGCAAAGCCCGAGGTGCCGACCGCTAGGGCTCGGCCCAGGAATCCGCGACGCGACATATGATTGGATTCGGTCATGGCTACGTTCCTCTCAGATCATGCCTTCGGAGAACAGGGACGAACGCCATCCCCGTCTTCAAGGGCGGCCGTGTGTCCCCGCAGTCCACAGTGCCTATTCTTATCCTTCTCGGATCTCGCGTTTCTCGACGTCGTAGACCTGGCGCCGGCCGGTGTCGAAGGCCCGCATCGCCATGATCACGGCGACGGCGTGCTGGTAGCCCGCCTCGATGTCGGCATTGCACACGCCCCGGCTGCGGATGCACTGGAGCCAATCCAGGAAATGGTCCGGACGTTCAACGGGGGTGACGTGCGTCTGGCCTCGGATGGCGCCCTTGTTCTTGCTGCCGCCGTCAGCGCTCAGGATGGGGTCGTTCCAGTTGACGAGGTCGATGGCCCCGACGTCGCCCAGGAACTTGAACGAATTGGCCCAGGAGCTGCCGAAGTTGGTCGAGTAGGACACCATGAACCCCTCGGGATAGGTCCAAAGGGCCTGGACATGGTCCGGACAGGTGAACTTGTAGTCGTCCTTCCAGGTATAGGTGCCGCCCAGGCAGACCGCGCTGGTCGGGAACTGGGCGCCGGTGATGTAGTGGACGAGGTCGATGTAGTGGCTGCCCAGTCCCGGCACGGGGCCGTCCGAGAAATCGCGGTAGCCGTACCAGCCCGAGTACTGAACGGGATCGAAAGGCCGCATGGGGCGATCCATGAGAAACTCCTGCCAATCGACGTCCTCCTCCTTCACGTCCTTGACGCGCGAGTACCAGTAGGGCTCGGAACCGTTCCGGCATTGCTCGATTCGGCCGACGGTACCGAGGATGCCGGTCTTGTATAGCTCGCGACAGGCGGTCATGCTCGCCAGACTGCGCAGTTGCGTGCCGATTTGGCACACAACCTTGTTCTCCCGGACGGCGTCGCAGGCCCGTTTGAGCTTCTCGAAATCCATGGCCAGAGGCTTCTCGCAGTACACGTCCTTCTGGGCCTTCGCGGCGGCCTCGAGATGCGCCGTGTGCTGGTGATCGCACGACGCGATCATCACGGCGTCGATGTCGTCGAGGGCCAGCAGATCGCGGTACGAGACGAACTGGCGCGGCTCGCGTCCGTACCACTCTTTGGCCTGGGCGGCGGCTCGCTCGCGGGCGAGCCGCCACGGATCGCAGACGGCGGTTACCTCAATATTTTGATCCTGATCGTATGGATGTATGCCCACCATATGTGCCCCCACGCCTCGGTCTCCGCATCCGATGAGACCGATCGACAGGCGCTCGTTTGCACCCTGGGCACGGGCGCGGCTGGCCGCGCTCATCGACAGCGCGACCGCCCCGGCCGACGCGGTTTTGAGAAAGTGACGACGTGTGGTGGTACTCATGGTGCGAAGACCCTCCTCCAGTAGACGCTCCCTCGGCGTCGCGATCTGCGGACCGTCGTCCGCGCGTTTCCGATCCGGCCCCATGCCTGGTTCCCGAGTATACGTCCGAGCGGCAGAGCGATCCAAACGCGGGATCGTCGACCGGCAGGAGGGGCCGATCGCCCCTCGCGCGGCGGAGCAACCTTGAACGAGGGAACCGTATCCCGCTAGATTAGCGCGTGCCGGATCTCGAGGCCTCGCAGGCTTCAGGCGCGGCGCCCCAACAGAGAAGGAGCCCTGGACATGGCGGATGACGGGTCGACCTCGGGACGCATCCCGACGTTGCAGGTGGTGGCCGATTGTATCCCTCGGGCCTATTTCCGGGCCATGAAGGCCGTGTGGGAGCAGGGATATCGGATCCGTACCGAGTACGACCGCAAGAACGTCGCCGGTGAGTACATCGATCCGCCCAGTCGTGATGCGCGGGTGCTCATCGAGGTCATCGACCCCTTGGCCGAGCCCCGGTTCCCGCCGATCTCATTCTGCGAGATTGGCGTCTATATTGCCGAGATCCTGGGCGTCAAGGACTACCGTGTCCTCCCGATGGAGCGACTTCTCGATGCGGTTCGAGGCGAGTTTTCCGCCCAGGAATGGCCCTATACCTACCACCAGCGCCTCTTCGACCACCCCGCCGTGGACGGCTCGACCATCGACCAGATGGCGCTCGCTATCGAGCGCGTCGCCAAAACGCCTTACACGAGACGGGCCATTGCCACCACGTCCGTTCCTAACGTCGACCCCTTCCTCAAGGAAGATGTGCCATGCCTGCGCGAGGTCCAGCTTCGCTGTCCCGAGGATGGCGAGGGCAACCTCGTGCTGAACATGAACACGGTTTGGCGCTCCCGCGATCTGTATAAAGCCTGGGGGGACAACGTGATCGGCATCACATTCTTGCAGCAGATCATCGCCCGGCGCATTGCCGAAGCTGCCGGGCGGCCTGTGCGTGTAGGCAGCTACGCCGACTACAGCTTCGCCATGCACATCTACGGACAGGACTTCGGGGCCGTAGGCGGCGACGCCAACCGAGGTCTCCAGAGTTTCTTCGATACGTTCGACGAGGACGTCTTCGTAGCTCGCAGTCTGACCAGCGAGATGGCCAAGGACATGCTCGTCTTGCCTCAACTGCGCGACCTCTTGACGGATCGCCAGATCGAGCAGTGGCGGTTCCCGCCGGAATCGATCGCGCTTATCGAGGCATTGATCGCCGACATCGAATCCGGCACGTACACGCCGTGACGCGATCCTTGTCCTTAGCCGGCCCAAAACCACGGGAATTGACTGGGCCTGCGGTCAGCCGGTACACTTTGGGTTGTGGCTTGAGCGCACGGATTCCACCAATATCGCACAGAAACGACACCTGCCAATGATGTTGCTGGGCATCAATGAGGACCAATTTGACGCCGGAGTGGCCCTGTGCCACAACGGCAAGGTCCTGTTCGCCTCGAACGAAGAGCGATACACGCGACGCAAGAATGAAGGCGGGTTTCCGCACCAGGCGCTGGCCGCGCTTCTCGAACAGACTAAGGTCGATCCAAGAGCGATCGACGGCATCTGCGTGTCGGGGTTCATGACGCCGCCGCTGCCGGTTCGGCTATTCCCGAGGATTCACTACTGGCTGTATAACTCACGACGGGAGGATCCCGAATCCTGGTTCCGTAAGGCCATGGATCTCGTCACTTTCGCTACGCCGATCACGCACACGAGCGATGACTCCCTCCTGCGCAAGCTCACCCGCCCCTTGCTCGTTCCCATCATGCGACGCACACTCCCCGGACCCCTCAAAGACCGCCCGGTCACCTTCGTCGAGCACCACTCGGTGCATACGGCTGGGGCCTGGAAACTGTCCGGCTTCGAGGACACCCTCTGCATTACGGCCGACGGCATGGGCGACGCCCACTCGATGACCGTGTCTCGTTGTTCCGCCGATAAGGGCATCGAGCGGCTCTGGTACGCCACGTCGCGCAACTCGATCGGCATGTTCTTCGAAATGCTGACCGAGGCGCTCGGATTTGTGTCACACCGCGACGAGGGGAAGTTGACGGGCCTGGCCGCCATGGGCGATCCGGCGCGCGTCAAGGTGCCGTCGCCGTTCTCGATTGTGAACGGCGAGATCCGCTACAGCGGTGTGTACGGCCTGAAAGGCATTCGTTGGGCGAGGGAAAACCTCATCTCGCAGTATTCGCGCGAAGACGTGTCCGCGTGGGCGCAACAGTTGCTCGAGGACAACATCCTGTCCATTACCCGCCGCTGGGTTCGCGAGACCGGCCTTCGGCGCGTCACTGTGGCGGGCGGCATCTTCGCTAACGTCAAGCTGAATCAGCACATACACGAACTCGACGAAGTCGAGCAACTGTTCGTTTATCCGAACATGGGCGATGCCGGCCTGGCGCTCGGTACCGTGTGCGCCCAGGATGGTCTGCCCCTTGAGCCCGTGACGGATGTGTTCTGGGGCGATGCGTATGGCGATGAGGCCCTCGAAGCCGCCCTGCGCCGGGCCGGGCTGGTCTACGAGCGCATGCCGGATCCGGAACTGCAAACCGCCGAGTTGCTCGCCGAGGGACGTGTCGTCGCTCGGTACCGCGGCGAGATGGAGTGGGGACCTCGGGCGCTGGGCAACCGCTCGATCCTGGTGCGTACGACGGATCGGGCCGTCGTCGACGACCTCAACACGGCACTGGATCGCAGCGATTTCATGCCCTTCGCCCCGGCCATCCTGGACGAGGACGCCGAGAAGTACCTCATTGGTGTGGACAAGGCACGGCACGCGGCCGAGTTCATGACGGTATGCTTCCGCTGCACGGAGCGCATGCAGCGCGAGCACCCCGCCGTGGTGCATGTGGACGGAACTGCCCGCGCCCAGCTCGTACGCAAGGACCGAAACCCGTCGTTTCACCGGATCCTTGACGAGTTCAAGAAGCGAAGCGGCAGTGGCGTCTTGCTAAACACGAGCTTCAATCTGCACGAAGAGCCCATCATCCGCCAACCCGAGGAAGCCATCAATGCTTTTCTGAAGGCGGGATTGGACTATCTGGCGTTGGGCCCGTTCCTCGTGCGCGGGAAACACCTCGGCTGATTTCGGGGATGCTTCTGGGAGTCTCTTGTTACGGGGGAGCGTTCGATGTATCATAACGCCATGAGGGTGACTCGTCCGCGTCTCAAGGGGTTCAGGTCTGACGGTCCGGTCTTGGTGTTGGTTGTGGCGGCCGCCGCCGGAATTGTGCTGCCCCACCTGTTTCTCCATACGGGTCTCATCAACGTCGGAACCGGTATGAACGCGAGGCTGTTCGGGCCGTCGGTGATGGTAGCCGCCGGTCGCGAGTACAGCCTGCCTGATGCGGCCCAGGTGCCGGCGCTTAACCGGTTCTTGCGCCAAGAGGACACCACGCTCGATCCGGCCTCGCTGCCCGACGACATCCCTCTCCGGCGTCTACGCGACTGGGACAAATGCCACCGGTATCTCTTGACATTGGTCGGGGTTGTCTGGCGTCTGTTCGGTATTTCGTGGACGACCTACAAGATCCCGATGGCCCTGCTGTATTGCGTCACGGCGGCGGTGGCGTACGGCGTGTTCCGGCTCGGCATGAACCGTTTCCTGAGTGCCGTCGGCACGCTCTTGTTCATATCGTCGCCGCAGGTGCTGTTGACCTTGCTTCACCTGCGCGATTACAGCAAGGCGCCGTTCATCCTGCTAGTGCTCCTGATTCTGGGGTACCTCCTCAAGAAGCCCGTTCGGCCGCGCCGGTTTGTGGCGCTGGCCGCCGTACTGGGGTTCGTTCTCGGTCTGGGTTGGGGCTTCCGACAGGATCTCGTCATTTGTGTGCCGGTGTCCGTAGCCGTACTCGCCCTTGGCGTGCGGGGCAATCCTCGGTTGTCCATGGGCCGGCGTGCGGCCGCCATCGCCCTCCTGTTCGCATGCTTCTATGTGCCGGCCCGCCCCATCATTAGGACGATCCGCGATGAAGCCGGCGCCACGGCGACGCACGATATCATGATGGGGTTCGCCACGGACTGCGTCGATAACCTCAGCTTGGGCCGGGCCTCGTACCAGGTCTTCTACGCCTTCGACGACAACCTGATGCACGCCGTGCGGAGCAGCTACAGTCAGCGCATTCTCGGCGATCCTGTGGCGATTCCCTTTGAGAGCCCCGAGTCGGCCAAGGTGGGCCACGACGTGCTGGCCGAGATCGTCAAGACCTTTCCAGCCGATCTCGCTGCGCGAGGGCTCGCCGCGGTTGGGTACGTCTTGAAAGACCCTCGGATACGAATGAGCTCGAGGGAGAAGGCGCCGAACAAGGTTGTGGCCCTCACGCAGAAGATCCACAGGCCCATCGGCAACCACATTAGGCGATTCGGGCTCTTCTATGCCGGCACCTTCGTCCTGTTCACGATGTTCCGCAATCTGCGGCTGGCCTGGATCCTCTTCTTTCTTATCCTCTACTTCTGTGGCTACACGAGCATTCAGTTCCAGTTGCGCCATGCTTTTCACCTAGGATTTCTTGCCTTGTGGTTCGTCGGATTCTGGATGGACCGGCTCTGGTGGGCCGGCGGGCGGCTGCGCCATTCGGAAGTGCGTGCGACGGTCAAGACGTTCCTGCACTCGCCCCGGCGGTGGTGGTCGCGTCGCGCGACGTGGGTAGTGGTTTCTTGCGCGGCCGCGGCGGCGATGATCGCCTTCCCGTTCCATGCGCTGCGCGCCTACCAAGACGCCACCGTGAGCAACCTGCAGGAAACCTACCGACAGGCCGACCTCGAACCGATTCAGACACGCCAGGTCTCATGGCCGAACGGATGGATTCTCTTCGAGCCGGTCTTGCCATGGGACGCCCTCACGGAGGGTGTCGATGTCCGGGCAGCCGCTTGGACGGCCGTCATGGCCCTATCCGGTCGCTTCTCGGGCACTCCCCTGGGTCCCCTCATCGCGGGTGTGGCCCTACGGGAATCCATCGATCGGTTTGTCCGGTCTGAAGAGGCCGTTCGTTTCCAGTATCTTGCCGTCGATTTTGCCCCCGGCACTTCCGAGCACCTTGTCGGAATCACCTACGACCAATCGCACAATCCCGTAGGCTTCGACAAGGTGCTGGCTGTTCAAACGCCGGGCGGTGCCGGCGGCAGCGCAACGCGCTACTTCTTCCCCGTGTACGAGTTCGACCTGCCCGTCTACGATATCCTGGGACCCAGCCGCTTCCTGGGCATCCGCGTGCCGAAGGAGCAGGCACAGGACCTCCGCGCTGTGTATCGTGTGAGAAACGTGAATGACTTTCCGTTGTTGCTGAATCTGACGTTGCCGCCGGAGGATGGCCTCTTCCGCCGCCATGTGACCATGTGGGGCGGCGGCCGCAAGTGGCATCAGCCGTCGCGTCGGCGCGTCGAGATCCAGGTAGCCAAGGGCGACCAGCGCGCAGCCGCGGGCGATTTCGAGGGCGCGCTCAAGGCGTACCGCTCGGCCATCCAAATCGAGCCGCTCGGCTCACCGCTGGCCCATGACCGCCTCGACTGCCTGTATGTCACGAAGGGCGACACCCCGGGCCGTGTCGCCGAGTGGGAAGCCATGACCAGAACGTATCCGGAGAACGCCCGCGCGCATTTCCATTTCGGCATGGCGCTTCAGGCTGCGGGGCGTATCCCCGAAGCACGGGTGGCGGCGGAGTACGCCACGGCGCTCGTTCCGAACGATCCGGCCTTTCTCGGCTTCCTGGGCGAACTGTGCGTCCAGCAGGAACGGTTTTCCGATGCCGTGCCCGTCTTGCGCCGAGCCCTCGAGTACGGTGGCGATCCAGGCCACGTGAGGCTCGAACTGATCCGAGCCTTGTGTGCCATGGGCAACTACGATGAGGCCCGCGAGGAACTCCTGCGCTTCGAGGAAGGCGGTGAGACGCCGCCAGAGGATGTGGTCGAGGCTCTCATGCGCGCGCCATCGGAATAGGGCGACGGCCACTCCTTCACCATGCGCTTCAAGATCCATTCCTCCCACAGCCGAGTTTCGGGTATGCTTAGCGCATGAAACCGACCTTCAGCCGGATGAGATGGTTGGTGTCCGACGGATGCCTGGCGGCGCTCGTCGTTGCGGCGAGCGTGGCCATCGTCGTGCCCCACCTCTTCACGTACACGGCAACGATCGATGCCACCGCCGGCATGCTTCCTTCGCTTTTCGGCCCATCGGTCATGGTGGCCGTAGGCCGGGGGTTCGTGATGCCCGAGGCGGCGCAGGTGCCGGCGCTGGATCGCTTCCTGCGTCAGGAAACAGATTCGCTTTCGCCCGGGGATCTGCCGGACGAGATGCCCCTCGGTATCCTGCGCGGGTGGGATCGCTGCCACCGCTATCTCTTGACGTTCGTCGGCCTGGTCTGGCGGCTGTTCGGCATCTCATGGGTCACCTACAAGATCCCGATGGCCATTCTCTACTGCTTGACCGCGCCCGTGGTATACGGGTTGTTCCGACTCGGTATGGGACGGCTCCTGAGCGTGGTGGGCACGTTGCTCTTCTTGTCGTCGCCCCTGCTACTCGAAGAAACGCTTCACCTGCGCGACTTCAGCAAAGCGCCGTTCATCCTGGCCGTCCTGTTGATCCTCGGCCACTTGCTTCGCCGCCCGATGGGATTCCGGCAACTGCTCGGCATGGCGGCGTTGCTGGGCTTCGCCATGGGCCTCGGATGGGGTTTCCGCCAGGACTTGGTCATTGTGATTCCCTTGGCATTGGGTGTACTGGTCTTCGGCGCTCGCGGCCACTCACGATTCCTGGTGCGCCATCGAGCGGCCTCCTGCGGTCTTCTGCTGTGCTGCTTCCTGCTACCGGCCCTCCCCATCCTGCTCACCGTGGGCAGCGAAGGCGGCGCCTCCGCCACGCATGATATGGCCATGGGATTCGCGACGGACTGCGTCGAGAACCTCGAGTTGGGGCCTGCGTCCTATGAGATCTTCTATGCCTTTGACGACAACTTCATCCATGCTGCGCAGAGCGACTACAACCGGCGCGTGAATCGCGATCCGGAGCCCGTGGTGTATCGGCAGCCTCGCGCATCGAAGGCGGCCGTCGACCACCTGATCGAAATCGCAACGGTGTTCCCCGCCGATCTGGCGACGCGCGGCCTGGCCGCGGTGCGGTACGTGCTCAAGAATCCCTGCATGCGCCTGGGGCCCGCCAAGGGCCTAGGACTGAACGTTGACAACAAAGTGATCGCCGTGGCCCATGGGATCCATGCCCCGCTGGCTCAGCACTTCGACGGCTTCGGGCTGTTCTACGCGGCGGGATTCCTCCTGCTGGCCGTCATGGCCGATCTGCGCCTAGGCTGGATCCTCTTCCTGCTGCTCTTGTACATCTGCGGCTACACCAGCATTCAGTTCCAGCTCCGCCACGCATTCCACCTCGGCTTCCTGCCGCTATGGTTTCTCGGTTTCTGGCTCGATCGACTCTGGTTTGCCGGCAACCGCCTCCGTGACGCGGAGATGCGCCGAAGCGTGCGGGTCGTCCTCTTCTCGCCACGCCGGTGGTGGTGTCCGCAAACCCGCCGCGCGATGGCGTCTTGCGGTGTTGCCGCAGCGATGATCGCCGGCCCGTTCTACGCGCTGCGCGCCTATCAGGACCGCGCGGTCGGCCGTCTCGAGGAGGCCTACCGCCAGGCCGAACTCATCCCTCTCGCCGTCGAGCAAATTGTGCAGGATGACTGGATCCTGTTTCGCCCTGAGCGGTGCCCTGGTGAGCGGCTGCCCGAGACGCCGGGCGACGGCCTGCCCTCGTGGACGGTTCACACGCAATACCTCGCCGTGGATTTCGCGCCGGACCTCTCCGAGCACCTCATGGACATCGCTTACGACCAGTCCGAGATGTTCATCCCCTTTGACAAGATCGTATCCATCAGGACGGATGCCGGAATCCATGGCGGTGTAACGCGCTTCTTCTTCCCGGTATACGAGTTCTACTTGCCCATCTCCGACGTTCCCGGCCAGAGCCGGTTTCTCGGCGTCCGCGTGCCGAGCGAGCAGGCCGGCGATATCCAGGCCGTCTACTGCGTCCGGAATCCGGACGACTTTCCTTTGCTGTTGAACCTGACGCTTCCCCCCGATGCTGGTCTGTTCCGGCGGCATGTGACCATGTGGGGCGGCGGAACCAGGGTCGAGGAGCCTATCGAGCGGCGCAAGGCGGTTCAGATGGCCAAGGGCCATGCCTGCCTGGCCGCCGGCGACTTCGAGGGCGCCGTCCGGGCTTACAGAACGGCGATCGCGGTGGATCCGTTCAACTCGCCTATCGCCCACGACGCCTTGGACAGCGCCTACACCTCACGCGAGGACTACTTCGGCCGAGTGACCGAGTGGCGCGCCATGGTGTCAACCTATCCCGAAAATGCCCGCGCGTACTATCATCTAGGCCGGGCCCTACGGGCGACCGAAGACCGCCAAGGGGCCGTCGAGGCGCTTCAGCGCGCCGCAGCACTAGATCCCCGCGATGTCGCCATCGCTGCGCACCTGGGCCAGGCCCTCGTCGAGGTTGGGCGTTGGACCGAGGCGGTGTCCGCGCTGCGCCATGCACTCGACATGGCGCCGTTCCTGGACGATCTGCGACCGGACTTCGCGCGGGCACTCTGCGGCGTCGGCGCCTTCGACGAGGCGCGCGAGCAGGTGGATCGCTGCCGCGCGGCCCGGATCGACGTGCCCATCGAGGTGCTCGAAACGCTTTACCGAAGCACATCGCGATGATTCGGGACAGATGAGGGAGGGGAAGAACCCACGGATACATTGCCCGAAATGTCGAGCCGCGTGTCGTGAGGGATTCGACGCCCGTGCCCACGGTCATACGCGACTCGTCCATGAACTCCCGCCCGAACCGAAGACCGAGTACACGGATCTCGTGACAGTGTTTGTGGCCCCGAACGAGGTAGCCGCCGCCATTCCGGGCCACGGATAGCGTGGAAGAGATCTCGCGTTGCACGCTTGTCAGGCAGCGTTGGTCTACCGAAGGGCCTTGGGGGGGCCCAAGATCTCGCTCATGATGATGCCCCGCCGCAGGGAACCTCTGCCCTGAAACAGGCCGTGGCCCCACGCCCCGGCCCCTCGATGCCCATGGGCCGCCAGACGCGGGGGATGCTGGGGTTCGGCCGTGACCGAGATGCTGGGAACTGCCTTCTTCCGGCGCGGCGCGCCCTTCGGTACAGGCGGCGCGTGTCGTATAGGCGGCTTGGGTGCCTCCACGGCCTCCTCGAACGCCCGCTGAAGCTGCGTCTGGACCTCCTGGACACGCTCGCGCAACGACGGCAAGGGAGTTGCGGGTCTCGCTTGCACCGGCTGCCGACGCGGGGTTGGTCCGGGCGTTCCCATGAACGGTGGCCGCTGGGTTGGCGCACGCATTGTTTGTTGCTGTTGGGCCGGCCGCACCGGAACGGGCGGCGGCGTTCGCGGCGCGCCCATCGGGCGTGCGACGCGCGGCTCAGCCGTGCGCGGCGCCGACTGCGGTCTGGCCGACATCGCCGTTTCCCGGGGCCGCGCCACGGGAACATCGGGCGTTCCGTACAGTTGCCGTCGCGTTTCGGGCGGCAGGTCTTGCGCGTGGGCGCGTCTGGCCCTTCGCTCCGCCTCTTCCTGGGCAACACGACGCTGCTCGCGGATCTTCCCTACAAGCCCCAGGCCGACCATTACGAGCACGAACAGAATGCCTATAAGGTCATCCATGTGATATTCCTAAGCGCGGGGCATCCACCGTAGGACGCCCCGCCGGTTCTACTCATTGTGGGCATCGCCTCGGGTCGGCTGTCCCGGCTCTTCGTCCATTTTGGCAATGGAGGCGCGCATGTCCGTGTCGGCCATGACGTTCCTCATGCGGTAATAGTCCATCACGCCCAACACGCCTTTGCGGAACGCCTCAGCCATGGCCCGAGGCACTTCGGACTCAGCCTCAACGACGCGCGCCTGCATCTCGACAACCTGTGCCTCCATTTCCGCTTTGCGTGCGCGGGCCATGGCGCGGCGTTCCTCGGCGCGGGCCTGGGCGATTTGCTTGTCCGCCTCGGCCTGCTTGATCTGGAGTTGGGCGCCGATGTTCTCGCCCACGTCCACATCGGCGATATCGATGGATAGAATCTCGAAGGCCGTGCCGGCGTCAAGACCTCGACCCAACACCACCTTCGATATTGTGTCCGGATTCTCAAGCACGCGCTTGTGCGTCTCCGCGCTACCGATCGTGGTCACGATGCCCTCGCCAACGCGCGCGATGATCGTTTCTTCGGTGGCGCCGCCGACCAGGGTGTTGATGTTCGTCCGCACCGTCACGCGTGCCTTGGCCTTCAACTGAATGCCGTCCATGGCCACGGCCGCCACGGTGCCGGGTCCCTTCGCCGGATCGGGACAGTCAATGACCTTCGGACTCACCGAGGTCTGCACCGCCAGCAGCACGTCGCGTCCCGCCAGGTCGATGGCGGTGGCCTTCTGAAACGTCAGCGGAATGTTGGCCTTGTTGGCCGCGATCAACGCCTGCACCACGCGCACCACGTTGCCGCCGGCCAGGTAGTGGGTTTCGAGTTCGTTGTTGCTGATGGGGAGACCGGCTTTCACCGACATGATCCGGCACTCGATGATCGTGGACGGACTCACCTTGCGCAGGCTCATGCCAACGAGATTGGCGAAGCTGACCTTCGCCCCGGACAACCGAGCGCGCAGCCAGAGCTTGAAGAACGTCATGATAACCACGAACGCGATCAGCAGGGGAACGCCAATCAGAAGTCCTAACACCGCGTATGCCATGGATCCGCTCCTTTTCCAAGGCGGCTACGCCCTCGGGCACAGCCGCCGCCCACGTTGCCTTGACGACCTGGCCCTGAGGACCGGGCGCCGATGGCGACCAAAACGTTCCGGGCTTCGAGGCCCGTCCATCTCGATTGCTGCACGCACTATGCCTTCGCGTTCTCACGAACCTGCTCGACAACAACACGGCTACCGTGCACTTCAAGGACGCGGACCGCGGCGCCCTTGTCGATGAATTGGCCATCCGAGACCGCGTCCAGACGCTCGCCGTCTACAAGGATCGTGCCGGCCGGACGGAGCGCCGTCAATACCTCGGCGGTACGCCCGACGAGACGCTCGTTACTCTCGACGGCCACCCAGCCCGCCGCCGCGTCCTGGCTGTCCTCGAGGATCAACCGCCGGGCAAGCCGCGTTCTCGGCAGATACGTGAATCCGAGCACGATACTGATGACGATGCCCACCGCCTCGAGGATGATGACGAAGGCGACGTGATCCGGAGCGCCGTAGCACCCAACGATACAGCTTATCAGGATGAAGAGTCCGCCCACCGCGCCGCAGATGCCGCCGGGGACGATGAACTCGGCCAGAACCAACACGGTCCCGCCTGCATAGAAGAGCAGCGCCCACCAGAACATATGGCCTCTTGTCCTTCCGCTGTCACGATCGAGTCGGGGCGCGCCTACGCACGCGTTCAGGCCTTTTCCCCCGATTCGTTGCCCTGTTCGTTGAGAGACTCGACCAGCGTCACGAGCTGGCTAATCTCGATGCGAATACCTTGGATCACTTTCATCTTGTCCGCCGGATCCTTGGGATCCTGCTCGGAAATCTTGTCGAACGTCGAGATCAATCCGTCAGCTTTGGGGAACAGCGCGGCGGCTTGGCCCAGCAGCTTGTTGTACCGTGTGGCCAACGGCGTACACGAGTAATAACCGGCTCCCTGGCTCTGCATCACCAGCGTGTCCTCGGAAAGCTGCTTGAGCATGCGCACGATCAAATCCGCCGTATTCATCGGGATGTGTCCTCCGATCCCTTCGGGCTTCCCCCGACGGGCTTGACCACGTAGCGATTCCCTTCCGCCTTAACAATCACAATCGGCGTGTCCTGTGCGATGAACCCACCCTCCGTGACCACCTGGTACGTCTGATCACCGAACCGGCCTCGGCCTGCAGGACGCAACATGCTCGTGGCCACGCCTTTGAGGCCGAGGGCGTGCTGGACCTGCGCCGGGCTCTGCACGGTGTAGCCTTGATCGGCCTGTTGCGAGTGGCCCAACACAAGCCAGCCGAACAGGGGCGTTCGTGGGAATACCTTCCAGAAGATGTACACCATCAAAACCAGCGTCAGGCCGGCCACGACCAGCGACAGGCCGGCATCCGTCAGACGCGCGAAATCCCAACTGTATTGAGGAATCGGCACTCGCACCAGCGACAAGTACAGCCCGATAATCAGACACGTGATGCCGGCGAATCCGGCCATGCCGAAGCCGGGTATGATGAGGATCTCCACCAGCAACAAAACGATGCCGCCAGCCACGAGCACGACATCGATCCATTCCGCCAGGCCGATGAGCAGGTGCGAGCCGAAGAACAGCGCCAGGCATATGAGCCCCACCGCACCGAACACGCCGAATCCCGGCGTTTTCATCTCCATGTAGATGCCGCCGATGCCGAGCATCAACAGGATGCCGGCCACGAGCGGACTCGTTAACCATCGGAACAGCGCCTCGGACCACGTCATCTCGATTTCGTACTTGCGCATTCCGTGCAACTGAAAGAACGCCATGACCTCGTCGACGCTGTTCGCCGTGGTGGGACACAGGCCGTAGCGAACGGCCTCCTGGGCCGTTAGGGTCAGCAGCTTGTCCGCCGGCAACACCAACTGCGAGCCGTCCTCGGCCGGCGTCGCGGCTGTTGTCGACGTCTCGGCCGGCGTCGCTTGGCCCTCGGGGGGCAGGATATCCTTCACCGCATCCTTGAAACCGTCCAGTTCGCTCGGCAGCGTGTCGACGGCCTCGGCAATCCGCTTGACGACCTTCTGTGTGACGTCGGTGGAACCGGTGTTCGTGAACGGCGGCGCATCCGGGCCACCCGCCTTATACACGATGAGCCGGCCTTCATCGTTCACGTACGAACGTAGCTCGATGTCCTTGTCGACCATCGCCTCGGCGATGGCGGGATTGTGGCCGTTGCGTTCGGCCAGCGCCCGCATCTTCGCCCGCATGAACGACACCTCTTTCTCGGAAGTGGGTTGCATGCCCTCCGGCGACATGATCACCGGCGTGGCCGCACCGATGTTGGCATCCGGCGCCATGACGATGGCCTGGCAGGCATAGCTGATGAGCGCACCCGCCGAAATGGCGCCCATGCCGGTAGGATAGGCGATAGTTTGACACGGCGCCTCGAGAATGGTCTTCGTGATCTCGATACCAGCGTCGAGCAGGCCCCCGGGCGTGTCGATGACGAAGATGATTGCTTTGGCGCCATCCGCCTCGCGCACGGTGCGCTCGACGAGGACATTGACGCCGTCGTCGATCATCCCCTCGATGGGACAAACGATCACGAAGTCTCCAGCCTCACCGGCGGCACCGGCTGCGATCATGGCGATCATGGCTGTCATCAATGTGATCACGCGAGACATGATGCCCTTTCCGGACGGTGTCCTTGCGACGCTTCACGACGATACGCCACGCCCACCGATACTATTGTACGCCCGCCACTAAGGCGCGTCAACAGGCTGGCCGCCAGGACAGGCTGCGGCTGTCCCCCATGCGACAAGCAGATGTTGGCCGGCCTCACGGCCGCCGGCCGAGGAGTTCGAGGCCGATCTCGTCGTTGAGTTCGAAGCCGAGGCGGGTCGGGCGGATGGATTCGGACGCGTTCTCGACGAGGCCGCGCTGAACAAGGGCCTCGAGGGCGGGGCCGAAGTCGTCGTCAAGATTGGTTCCGAACCGGCGATGGTAGGCGTCCTTGTTGAGGCCCGCGCGGAGCCGGCAGTGCTGAATCGCGGTCTCGACACGGATTTCCCAATCGTCGAGGCGAAGCGTTTCGGCCTTGCGTCCCGGCGCCTCGAGATACGCATCGAGGCGATCCGGATTCTTCGCCCGGACGCCATCGATGAAGGAGTATGCGGCCGGGCCGAATCCGGCGTATTCCTCGTTGTGCCAATAGATGAGGTTGTGGCGGCACTCGAAGCCGGGCCGCGCGAAGTTCGAGATCTCGTAGTGATCGTAGTCCGCCAATTCGTGCTCGGCGCGCCGGTAGAGGTCGAGCCATAGGGCATCGTCGACGGCCTCGGCCGCGCGCGCGCCCATGGGCGTGGCCGGCTCGTAGGTCAGGCCGTAGGTGGACACGTGCGGCGGCGCAAAGGTGAGACACTGCCGGAGGGTCTCGGGCCAGGCATCGACGGGCGGTGCTCCGAATATCAAGTCCATGGCCCAGTGGCTGAAGCGCTCGGCCACGGCCTCGCAGGCGCGGCACGCCGCGGCCGCATCGTGTCGGCGGCCGAGATAGCGCAATACGGCATCGTCGAAGCTCTGGACGCCGAGGCTGACGCGGTTAATGCCAGCATCGCGCCAGGCGTCGAGGAGACCGGGCGAAACATCATCGGGGTTCGCCTCGATGGAGATCTCGGCGTCGACCGGCCGGAAGCGTCGGCGGACCGTGTCCAGGATACGCGCCAAATCGCGCGGTGCGAGAATCGACGGTGTCCCGCCACCGATGAAGACGCTCCGGATGGCCGAGGAACCGTCAAAAGCACGAATCTCGGAACACAGGGCGTCGACAAATGGCGGGGGCGGCGCGCCGGGAATCGGCGTGCTCACGAAATCACAGTACGGGCATTTCGTGCGGCAGAACGGAATATGGATGTAGATTCCGAGCATGTTCCTGGCTCGTCTCGCGTACGGGGCATCCTCGGAAAACCCGGCCAGACCGCCTTCCTCGAAGACTCGGAAGGAGTCCGTGCCCGTTTTTCGAGGTGATCATCGCACGCGCCGCCGGCGCGCCACCGGCCACCAGACCGCCGAGGCCACACCGATCAAGGCCGTGCTCGGCACCCAGCCGAGCGTGCGACTGTCTAGGGTCCCGTCCGACCATTCCGGATCGTGCAGGACGAAGCAGTGGCCGCCGGGCACCTGCGAGTGCGGTCTGCCTTTCGATCGGCCGAACGGACCGGTGGCCTCGTCGCCTTGGTACACAGCCTGCGCCAGTACGGGCGGATCGTCGACGGGGGCGCCTTCGATGTGCAACCGGCCGCCGTCGATGAGCACCCGTTCGCCCGCGAGCCCGGCGACGCGGCCGAGCAGGATGCCTTCATGGCCCTGTTCATTGTGTGGGCAGTGGTACAAGACCAGTTCGCCGCGCTTGGGCGCGCGGCCGGGAATCAGGCGATACTTCGTGAAGGGAATCGGTAAGCCGAAGGCCAGGCGGTTGATGAAAAGGTGCAATGGTTTCGCTTCTTCGCCGGCGGCCATGGGCACAACGCGCCACGAGCGGCCGAAGAACAGGCGGACCACGAGCAGCAGGCCGAGCACCGTCAGGATACCCCGCCACCACCATGTCTTCGAGAAGCCGGTGAAATCGCGCCAGCGCGATGGGGGCCACCAGATGCAGGCCGCCCGGCCGACGATGCGTTCGTTGGGCATCCAACCCCACACACGGCCATCCCGGCTCTGGGCGCTGTTGTCGCCCAGCAGGAGGTAGTGGTTCTCGGGCACGACGGCATGCAGATCGTCCTCGAGGATGCCGTACTTCATGTTCGAGTAGTTGCCAAAGCTGTAGGGAGCCGTGTAGTAGACATCGGGCATGCCCTCGGGCAGCTCAAGGGGTTCGCCGTTGATGTGGACTCTGCCGTCGGCGATATGCACACGCTCGCCCGGCAACCCCACGACACGCTTGATGAGCGTGTTGAATTTCGCGCCGTCTTCAGCCGATTTGAACACGACGATGTCCCATCGCTGAGGCTCTCTGCAGCGAAAGATGCGTTCCTTGGCGTAGCGGATGTTGATCTTGGTGAAGGGAATACGAATGTCGTTCAGCGGCCAGCGGATTCCGTACACGAACTTGTTCACCCACACCCGATCGCCGTGGAGTAGTTTCGGATCCCCGTGGAGGGTCGGCTCCATCGAGCCAGAGGGGATCCGGAACGGCTCACCAACGGGCCAGCGGATCAGCAGGGCCAAGCCGATCGCCAAAACGCCGCTCTTGACCCATTCCAGGCCGTTCTCCTTGGAAAAGCCGCCGGTGATAGCGACCACGGTGGCGATGAGGGCAGCCCCCAGCCCGGCCTTCTTGGCCCCCTTGGCCCCTGGGGACGGCTTGCCTGCCGAGCCCTCGCCGTTCTTTTCGCGTTTTCCCATGTGATCTACTCTTCCAATCGGGTTGTAGCCGCCCCGTCCGCTACGCGGTGGCGCGTGCTGCGGCGCCGAAGGACGGCCATGATTTCGTACAAGAAGAACAGGCCCGGTACGCCACCGAGGATCGACCGGCCCCACCACGTATGCGAGAATCCGGTGAAATCGCGCCACCGCGACGGCTTCCACCAAATGCAAAAGACGCGTCCAATCAGGTGATCGTTGGGCACCCAACCGAAACAGCGACCATCGACGCTGTCCATGCTGTTGTCGCCCAAGACAAGATAACAGTTGTCGGGCACGATCGCGTATTCGTCCTCAGGACGCACGCCGTAGACATAGGGATACTGCTCGCGAATCTCGTGCAACTGCCGGCGCTCGTCTTCCGTTCGCAGGCCCGCCATCAGGCGATCCAGGTCCTCGTTGTTGACATAGTAGGTGTCGGCCGGCATGTCGTCCGAGAATGGGACGAGGGTTCCGTTAGCGTAGACCCTGCCGTTGCGGATCTGGATTCGTTCGCCGGGCAACCCGACGACGCGTTTGACGAGGGGCGTGTGGCCGTCGTCGTCACAGGATGGACTGAACACAACGATCTCCCAACGCTTGGGATCGGCCAAGCGGAAGAGGCGCTTGTTCATGAACGGGACTTTGGGGCCGTAGATGAACTTGTTGACGGCGACGCGGTCACCTTCCAGGAAGCGGTAGCTGCCGTAGAGAGTCGGTTCCATGGACCCGGTGGGGATGGTGCGCGGTTCGAACCACAGCCAGCGGATGAGCACAACCGTGAGCAGGATGATGATCCATCCATAGAAATTCTGGCGGGTCCACGGGCCCGTGATCCATTCGCCGACCGCGCGGAGCTTGCGTCCCGCCCGCCCGGCACCGTGCTCGGACGGCACCGCCTCGGGCTCGGCACGAGTTTCAACGGGCGTGTTGGCCGGTTCGTTCACGACTATCGTTCCGCCTCATCGTTGACTTGAAGCAGCGCCATGAAGGCCTCCTGAGGCACTTCCACGGTGCCGATCTGCTTCATGCGGCGTTTGCCTTCCTTCTGCTTCTCGAGTAGCTTGCGTTTGCGTGTGATGTCGCCGCCATAGCATTTCGCCGTGACGTGTTTGCGCAACGGCGTGATGGTCTCGCGCACAATGATGCGGCTGCCGATGGCGGCCTGGATCGCGACCTCGAACTGCTGCCGCGGGATGAGCTTCCGAAGCTTGGCCACGAGCGTTCGGCCCGTCCAGACGGCACGGTCTCGGTGCACGATAGAGGATAGGGCGTCCACCGGCTCGGAATTCAGCAGAATATCGAGCTTGACGAGATCGCCCTCGCGGTACCCAATCAGCTCGTACTCGAGCGAGCCGTAGCCGCGGGAGACCGTCTTGAGCTTGTCGTAGAAATCGAGCACGATCTCGGCCAGGGGCATTTGGTACACCGCCATGCACCGGTTGCCTTCAATGTAGTCCACCCGAACATGGACGCCCCGCTTCTTCTTGCACAAATCGATGACGGCGCTTAAGTGCTCGGTCGGACACAGGATATCGGCTTCGATATAGGGTTCGAGAATAGTCTCGATCTCGGCCGGCGAGGGCATCTGCGAGGCGTTCTCGATGGTAATCTCAGTGCCATCGAGTTTCCGAATCCGATAGGCTACGTTCGGCACCGTTGAGACCAGGGTAAGGTCGAACTCGCGCTCAAGACGCTCCTGGATGATTTCCATGTGAAGTAGGCCGAGGAAACCAAGTCGGAAACCGAGGCCGAGCGCGTCGGAACTGTCCGCCTGAAACGTGAACGAGGCGTCGTTGAGGTGCAAACGATCGAGGGCGTCGCGCAACTCCTGGATGTCGTTGGCCACGGCAGGATACATGCCGCAGAACACGACCGGCTGCACGTTCTTGTAGCCGGGCAGCGGCGTCGGGGCGGGGCGCTGAGCGTCCGTAACGGTGTCGCCGACGTTGGTCGCGTCGAGGGTCTTGATGTTACAGATAAGGTAGCCGACCTCGCCCGCCTCGAGGCCATCCGTCGGCGTGATAGCCGGCCGGAACACGCCCAGTTCCGTCACTTCATGCTTCGTGCCCGTCGACATCATCTCGATGCGCATGCCCCTACGCAGACGGCCCTCGACTACGCGCACGTACACGATGACGCCCCGGTACGAGTTGTAGACCGCGTCGAAGATGAGTGCCCGCAGCGGCGCCTCGGGATCGCCCTTCGGTGCCGGAATGCGGTGAACGATGGCCTCGAGCAGGGCCTTTGTGCCTGAGCCATCCTTGGCGCTCGTGAGGATCGCTTCGCGGGCATCGAGACCGATCACATCCTGGATCTGCCGGCGGGTGCGCTCGGGATCGGCACTGGGGAGATCAATCTTGTTGATCACCGGGATGATCTCGAGGTTCTGGTCCACGGCCTTGTACGCGTTGGCCAGCGTTTGCGCCTCGACGCCCTGCGCCGCATCCACGAGCAACAAGGCCCCCTCACAGGCGGCCAGGCTCCGGGACACCTCGTAGGAGAAGTCCACGTGGCCGGGCGTGTCGATCAGGTTAAGCACGTACGGATGGCCGTCGGCAGCCGTGTAGATCATCCGCACCGCCACGGACTTGATGGTGATGCCGCGTTCACGCTCGATATCCATCGTATCGAGCGTCTGCTCCTTGAGCTCGCGCGCGTCCACGGTGTGCGTGATCTCGAGCAGCCGATCGGCCAAAGTCGACTTGCCATGGTCGATGTGGGCGATGATGCAGAAATTCCGAATACTCTCTTGTGGCCTATCCATACGCTCACACGGAATCCGCGCGATCCTGGGCCTGCCGGCCGTCGAACATCTGTTCAATGACGCGGACGCTGCGGAAATCCGTCTCCAACTGATGCGCGGCATAACGCCGCAGTAACTCGAGGACGCTCGCGGCCAGGGACACGGGCGGGCAACACCCGCCAGCTCCCGCCAATGCGCACAGCGACGCGCGCTCCGGCGGACTCAGCACACGGTCCGGCCGGCAACGCGGGCACACGGCGCCACCGTCATACAGAAAACCCATGGCCGATCCGACATCGGCCCCGCAAAGGACGCACTGATCCAGCGAAGGCTCGAAGCCGGCCGCCACAAGAATGCGCCACACTTGCCAACACACGTGCGTTCGCACATCGCCGGCCCATTCGACCAGCGCCTCAAGCCCTGCTACGAGCGTCGTGTAGAGTTCCTCGGATGGATCGTCTTCCCGCGAGGCCTTGTACGCCAACTCGAGCGGAAACGCGGCGTACGTCACTTTGTCGAGGCGCTCCTTCAGCCCGGCGAATCCGTCAAGCACCGCCGCTTCCGCCAAGGCCTGCACCGAACGGCCTGGCTTCCAGTAGTATACGATCTCGACACGGTTGAACGTGTCCAGCGCGGCGCGCAACGGGCTCTTGCTACGCCGGGCGCCCTTGGCCAAACAGGCCACACGCCCGCGGCCGGGCGTCAGGAACGTGACGATCCGACTGCTCTCGCTGAAGTCCACACCGCGTAGCACCACCGCCTCTGTCCGTTCCTGGGGCACAACGCTCTCCCACGTCTCGATACGCTGGAAAACTCACGACGCCGGAGGAAATCCGTCGCAGGCAGGGCCACAACAGGAGATGATAGCACCGCCCGGAGGCAGACGCAAACCGGTGCGGAGGCCCGCCGCGCCCGCGGGCCGCCGCTATCGTGCGATGTCGCGAATCCGCACCGCCTTGCCTGTCCGGGCGGATTGGTAAATGGCGCAGGCGATCTCGACGGCATGCTTTGCGCTCGATAGCGGAATAACGGTCTCGCGATCCTGGTGGACGGCCTTCACGAGGTCCTCGATGATCAGCATGTGGCCGTCGGCCGACACGGCCATGGGATCCTTGCCGCCGGCTTCGGTCGTGCTCGAGCCGCCGAACAGCCGCATCATCCGCTCGCGTTCCTTGGGCGTGCCCATCTCGTAGAATTCGAGCTTGCCGCCGTGCCGCGAGAACGATCCTTTGGAGCCGAACATGTAGACGCGCTGGGCGCCTTCCGGATAGGCACACGTTGTTGCATAGAACGTGCCGAGGGCGCCGTTCTCGAACTCGAGACACGCGACGGTTTGGTCCTCGGCCTCGATGCGGTGGTTGTGCACGCGGTAGAAACCGCACACGCGCTCGACGCGCCCGGCCAGCCACTGAATGAGGTCGACGGTGTGGATGCCCTGGTTCATCATGCTGCCGCCGCCGTCCCATTTCCAGGTGCCGCGCCACGTGCCATGGTTGCCGGAGAAGTAGTCGTCGCCCCGCCACCACGGCAGGTGCGCATGGGCGCCGATGACCGCGCCCATCTTGCCCTTGTCGATGGCCCGCTTGAGCATGAGGTTGCAGTTCTCCATGCGCGACTGAAAGATGCACCCGACCTTGACGCCGGTCTCGCGCACGATGTCTTCGAGGCGCTTGACGGCGGCGGGCGTGACATCGATGGGTTTCTCGACGATGATGTGCTTGCCGGCACGCGCGGCCTGGATGCCCATCTGGGCGTGCTTGCCGCTTTCGGTGACGATGCAGACGGCGTCGATTTCCTTGTCTTTGAGCAAGTCGGCGTAGCGCGCGTAACCTTTGCAGCCGTAGTGCTCTACCTTCGCGGCGAGACGTTCCTCATCCAGGTCGCACACCGCCGCGAGGCACGCGTTCTTCGCCTCGGTGATCGCCTTGCAGTGGTGCCCGCCCATTCCTAATCCGACTACGGCGAAATTCAACGTCTTGGCCATCGAGTCATTCTCCTCGGCTACTGCCTTCGTCCTATCATCGTGCCCCGGAACATCCGTCCTCGCACTGGGCGCCAAGTGTAAGACCCTACGGCACCGTGGTCAAATCGCGGGCGGCGGATCGGGCAGATCCGACCGATCCGACGGATCTGACCGATCCGGCGCATCGCCCAGCCGCCACGACGACTGGCATCCGGTGAGGCATGTGCCGTACAGTAGACTCGCCAGCGGAATGGTACGGGGAGCCGAATATGGGAACGGGCAAGATTGTCTTGGGTGGCGTCCAATTCGCGGGGCGCGAGCGGAAGAAGGCCGAGAATCTGGCCACGGCGGAGCGGTTGATCCGCGAGGCGGCGGCGCGTGGCGCGCAGATCATCATGACGCCGGAGGTCGTGCTCACCGGTTTTGTCGGCGGCAATGAGGAGCGCGCAATGGCTGAACCGATTCCAGGGCCAAGCGTCCAGCGGTTCGCGGCCGTCGCGCAGGAGTTGGACGTGTACATCTTGATCGGCCTGTCCGAACTCAACCACGGCGAAATCCTGAACGCCATGGCCGTGTTGGATCGCGAGGGCGGGCTCATGGGCGTGATGCGCAAGGTCCACATCAACCGGCACGAGACCTCGGGCGGATGGCGTAATGGCTCTGCGTTTCCGGTGTGGCGGTTTACAACGGACACGGGCTCCATGACGGCAGGCATCATGATCTGCTACGACCGCGAGGTGCCGGAGAGCGCGCGGATTCTGATGATCGAGGGCGCCGACGTGATCTTCAATCCGCTCAGTTGTACGTGTCCGACGGCGGATATCCACCGGGCGCTGTTGCGGACGCGCGCCTTCGAGAACGAGGTCTACGTCTTCATGGTCAATCATGCAGCGCCCCGACAGAACGGCCATAGCATGGCGTTCGATTTCAACGGCATGATCGTCGAGGAACTCGACGAGAAGGAAGGCGTGTTGGTGTATGAGGCAGACCTCGACGCCCTCGAGGCCCACCGCGCGAAGGGCATTTACGGCCGCCATCATCGCCGGCCCGAGTTGTACGGCGTCCTGTGCGATCCGGCGGGCCAACACCATCCCCAGGACGCCAACCTACCACCCGAATCTGCGGCTGGCCGGAAAGGGTCTGCCGCGTGCTGATCCTCTCGCGAGCGAAGATCACGATCCGGGCCGCGGGCGACGTGCGCGTCGAGGGGCTGTGGCAACCGTATGCCACGCGGATCGCGGATTTCATCGCCGAGATGGGCCTGGCGCACGGCGTCGTGCGGTTCCGCAACGGCCGCTGCGTGTTTTCGGCGGATATCGACGACGCCATGAGGCAGCGGATCCGGAACTACTTGACGAACCTCTGCCCCCTTAAGAATCTCGACCGGTAGTGTTACGGGGCGCCGATCGAGAACGCCTGGCTCATGGTGCGCACCTCGGCGTCCGTGAAGGACTGCAAGCGTAGTCGGTAATTCACGGCGCTGGGGAGATCGGCCGGCACCAACCACGTGTGGATGCCGTCGTTATCGGTACGGCGCACGATCCAGTCCAGGAACAGCGCGCCCTTGTGCAAGCCGAGGCGCACCTCCGCTCCGGCCTTGGGCCCGTTGGATAGCCACGCGATTTCCTGAAGCATCCCTTTGGCCCACTGCGTTCCGCCTTGAGGTGCGGTGATGATCAGCGGCGCAGCATCCAGCGTGAAGGGCGCATCACTCATGTCCCGGATCAGCGGATCATCATAGGACTGGACGCGAATCGAGTACCCCCATCCCGGCGCATACGTCACGGGAATGGACCAACTGTAAGCGCCGTCATCGAAGGTCCGACGGGCGATCCACTCGACAAATGCGGCGCCCTTGTGCAACGCGATCCGCACGCTATCCCCGATGACATGCCCGTGACTCTCCCAAGTGATCGACCGAATCGAGCCCATAGCCCATGTCTCGTTGCCGTTCGGGGCGGTCACGGTGAGGGGCGTAAGGTCGAGCGAAAAGCTGCCTCGGCTATAGGCGCGGGCCTCGGAATCCGTGTAGGATTGGAGCCGCACAAAGTAGTCGTCTCCTTCATCCAGATTATCCGGAACCCGCCACGCGTATTCGCCGTCATCCACCGTTCGGCGCACGATCCAGTCCACGAATGCACCGCCCTTGTGGAGTCCGATCCGCACGTCCGGGCCGACGACCGGCGTGTTGCTGGCCCAGGTCACGGTGTGAAATGAGCCAATATCCCACGCCGCTCCGGCCTCGGGCGTCAGAACCACAAACGTGTCGTTGACGTGGGGATCCGAATCCCACCCGAATTCCTGGAGGTTCGTGAACGTGTCCATGTCCGGATCGTCTGCCGCATCATCCGCCAACCGGTTCAGCTCGTGGGCCGTTTCCCACGCGTCGGTCATCCCATCGTCGTCGGAGTCCGGGTCCATGAAGTCCGGAATGCCGTCGCCGTCCGTATCGTTACGCCCTTCCGCCGTGTCGAGGACGCCGTCGGCATCCGAGTCCTCCGCCGGATGGAGCGGGAAGACGCCTTCCGTAACGAGGTAGTAGTATTCCGTAGGCAACACGAAGGTGACCTCTTCGGAGATAAGAAAATCAAGAACTTGGACAAACTCATCGAAATTGGCAATAAACTCCTGGTAGCCGGGATGGACTTGCACCACCGTGTAGTCGCGGGTCGGCGTGTAGTGCATCAGGAAGTGGGCGTAACTCGGTGTTCCGGCCGGGATCTCCATGAAACCGCCCTCGAGCGAGAGGACCATCTTGTCTGTGTAGTCCGGCGGGCCGTCAAACCAGACCAGGATGTCGTCGGACTCGCTCACGACGGTTTCCGTGGTCTCGTCCACAGCCCCGAAGGGAGCCATAAAGGCGCGCATCGTGAGGCCCAAGGTGTTGGCGGCCAGGTCCATAGCGGTCTGGAAATGGACCTTCTGATGGCCGTAGGGCGTTCCCTGGAACTCATACCAAAGTGGCGGCTCATGCTCTTCGTCGCGGGCGTGGTCGAAGCCGTGGTTGAACACCTCGACGTAGCCACTCTGAACCATGGCCGGCGTCTCGGTGATGAACGAATCGGTGTCGTCGAGAAGGCCGAGGCATTGGGCGATGAGGCCAATGGATCCTTTGATATGGCGCTGTTCTATAAGGTAATCGAGGTAGTACTGCCACTCGTCTTGGATATCGCCGTTCCACGAGAAGTAATCGTCGGCCTTCAACAAGAGAAACATTTTGTATACAAAGAGTACCACGGACCGCCGAACCACCTCGTGCCCATCTTCGAGGACGCTCGCGGTAATCACGACAAATCCGGGGTGGTCGGGGGCCGTATAGACCGCGCTGGGGCCGTCTCCTTCGACCACGCCGACAGTAGCCGTCCATTGGTAAGTCCAAGCAGGAGAACGTTCTTCGGCGGGAAGGATCTCGACGGCCACCGATTCGCCAAGGCGGACCGTGGCCTCTGATGACTGAACAAAGAGGGCGTCCGGTGAGAGTGCCGAAGCGCTCGACGCGAGAAGCAGCGCGAATCCCATGGTTATGTACTTGGAAACAAAGGACTTCATAGGCCCCTTTTATCTAGGCACTCCCTAGCTGTGGACGCGCCCGCCACGCCCCAGCTCGGCCACCAGTATCCATTATACCTATAATCACGCGTCCGGGGCCACTCCATCTGTTCTTGGGACCGTGTCCGCTCGGCTGAGACGCCAACCGACGAGTCCCGGGGAAAAGCACCGAACGGGCTACAGCGCGCATGGGGCCGTGGCCACAAGCGGTAACGCTTGGCCTGAACTGTTGTAATTCTTGACAGCCAATCGAATGGTGGCATATAATTCCTCTGCGAAAAATGAACTTAGCTTGGGGAAGTGGTCAGGGCGGATTGTCTCCAAGCTGTACCAAGGGAGAAGCGCCTGGATTGCTGGGCCAGCCGTTCAGCGCTTCCGAGAACGAGGACATATCGGTTGGGGACGCCGCTGACATATGGATCCAGGCACGCAGCGCTTGACAGGGAGGACCCGTTGAAACCCTCTCTCATAACTCATTCCGTACGTCTGATGTTCTTCCTGATGGCCGTAGACAGTGCGTGCGTGGCGGGTGCACTGGTGGCGGCATGCTACATCACGTGTCCTTCCCAGTTGGACTTTGTTGCCCAAGTGCAGTCTCATCTCGCGTATGTGCCGGTCTTCGTCGTGTTTTGGGCCCTTGCCGCCGCGAGGCAGCAGTTGTTCATGTCACCCCGCAAGGACGTGTTGGCCCGGCAGTGGCTTGCCGTGATCAAGGCGGCAGTGGTATCGCTGGCCATGAGCGGATTTGTGATTGCGTTCTTCACGAGCTACGGTGTCGAGCCGGTGTTCGTGGTTTCGTTCGGTATCTCGGCGCTGATACTCATCGGTATTACTCGAACGCTTTTGTGTATGTCCCTGTGGACGATCCACGAGAAGGGATACCACACGCGCCGGATCATCCTGGTTGGGGGCAATTCCCGCGCCCGTCATTTGGTCGAAGCCCTGCAACGGCAAAAGCGTTACGGCTATGACATTGCCGGTATCCTCGAGGACGATCCCGATCGCACGAGGGAATTCGAGGCCCTCGGTATCCGCCGCCTCGGAGACTTTCACGCGCTCGAGGACGTGATCAGCCGGGAAGTGGTCGACGAGGTGCACGTGTGCTTGCCGGTGCGCTCGTGCTATGAACTCATCGAGAGCATAGCTCACCTCTGCGTCGGGGCGGGCATTTCGGTGCGCCTGTTGGCGGATCTCTTCCCGTTGCAGTTGGCGCGGAGCCGTATCCACAGCGTGTCCGAGATTCCCATGCTGTCGCTCTCGACCGCGCCCGAGAGCTCGTGGCAACTCGCGGTCAAGCGCCTGACCGATATTGCGGTGTCCCTCACGATGATCTTGGCGTTGCTTCCGTTCTTTCCGATACTGGCACTGCTCATCAAGTTGGATTCGCCCGGTCCCGTATTCTTCCTGCAAGAGCGCGTCGGCATGAACCAGCGCCGTTTCAACATGATCAAGTTTCGGTCGATGGTCGTTGATGCCGAAGCCCAGCGCGGCGACCTCGAAGCCCTGAATGAGGCCGACGGGCCCGTGTTCAAGATCCGGAACGATCCCCGCATCACGCGCGTCGGCCAGTTCCTGCGCAAGTACAGCATCGACGAACTGCCCCAGATCATCAATGTCCTCAAGGGCGAAATGAGCCTCGTCGGGCCGCGCCCGCCCATTGCCAGCGAAGTCGCAAAATACACCTGGCATCAGCGCCGTCGCCTCAGTGTGACGCCCGGTATGACGGGCTTATGGCAGGTGAGCGGCCGGAGCGATCTCGATTTCAACCAGTGGGTCAATCTGGATCTTCAGTACATTGACAACTGGTCCATCGCGCAGGACTTCCGGATCCTGTTTCGGACCTTCGGCGTCGTGGTCGGCGGCCGCGGGGCGGCCTAGACTAGAACCCGAGCCACGCCCCGGCACGATCGCGGCCCAAGACTCTCCGCACCACCCAGATCATGGCGCAGGCCGGCACTAGGGTAGCCAAGGTCACGACAACGTAGAACAGCGGCTGCACGTCGTAGAGTCCGGGAATCACGGCCAGTTTGGCCGCGATGGCGCGGAGCAGGATGCCGTGGATAAGGTAGATGCCGAACGAGTAATCGCCCAGCATGACCAACACCCGCGGCCATCGCTTCTCCCGCGTTCGCATCAGCAGCACGATCACGGCGGCGCCATACAACAGCGTCGTGTACTTGATATCGGATAATGCGAATTCGAATCGGTCGAGTCGCAAGAGGACCAAGCTCTCCGCAAACGAGGCCAGGAGACAGACCACGGCTACCATGGCCGCGCGGCCCATACCGCCTCGGTCGATCAGTTCGGGATGTCTCCGCACATACATGCCCAGCGGAAAGAAGGTCAACCATGCCAGAAAGGGCAGCTTGACGTAGATGAAGGGCATGTCCTGGAACACGGCGAGCCGAAGCCAGTACAGGTAGGCCACGTACAGGACGTGAATGATGATGAGGCCTACCAGACCGCGCCGCTCCATGCGCAAGAAGAGGGGAACCAACAGGTAGAACTGCAACACCATCACGATAAAGAAGAAGTGTCCCTCGACCTGTCCCGTGGCTACCTGCACGATGAGGTCGGGCAGAGAAAACGAACCGCTCCGCACGGATCGCAGACCGAAAAGGAACAGCGACCATACGAGGTAGGGCACGAGCACCCGCGAGGCGCGCCGGCGCAGGAACCGGCCGTAGTCACCCCAACTCTCGATGCGGGCGCCGGCCAGCCAGTAGCCGGAAACAAAAAGAAACACCTGGACGGCGCAGATGCAGACGTCGCGCAGGAAGACGCTGTAGTAGAAGTTGAACGCGCCGCCCTCGACGTTGCGGAATCCGAAGCCCAGTATGCCGGCATGCACGATGACGACGAGAAACATGGCGACGCCGCGAAAGGCGTCGAAGGCACTCGCGCGTTGTTTGCTGGTTTCCTGTGCTGAAGAAGCGGCCATGTTCGGTCACCACGTCTTATTGACGGTGCGTCGGTCGAACGTGTAGGTCAGATTGCGGGTACGCTCGCCGAGCACGCGGGCGGGATTGCCGGCCACGATCGTGTAGGGCGGCACGTCGCGGAGAACGACGCTGCAAGCGCCGACGACGGCGCCCTCGCCGATGTCGAGACCGCGCAGGATCGTGCTTCGCGCGAGGATACAGGCGCGATCGCCAATCGAGACAGGACCCTTGACGCCTCGATAGTCCGGGGAATGCACATCGTGACCGCCGCAGTAGATGCGGACCTGATCGCCGATGTCGACATTGCTGCCGATAGTCATCCCGGCGCGTCCATCGAGCATGCACCCGCCGTTGATGATCGAGTAGTCGCCGATTCGAATCGCCCGAGGCCGACGGATCTCGACGCCCATCCGGATGAGCGTCCCTTTACCGATCTTCATGAAATACAGGTGGCGATAGATCCACACCCGCAGCCAGTTCACCGGGATCCGGTTCACCACGATGTTGGCGAAGCCCAAATAGAACACGTACAGTCCGCGAAAGAGCGCGTAGACTCTAGGATTCAAGGTCCTTCATCCTTTCCGAGAGGGGTCATGGCTATTCGCGCCGTCCTGCGGGCTTCCGCAATCGCAGCGCGTACGGCAACAGTTTTAGCATGAAGAGGCTATTCGTTACGAAATACCGCGTGAACAGGCGCCGGGGTTCCTGACAGAGCCGATACAGCCATTCGAGGGAATGGCGCGTCATCCACGCGGGGGCCATCTTCTTGTTTCCGGCCTGGAAATCGAAAGCGGCGCCGACGCACATCTGTACCGTATTGAACGTCTCGCGGTGCGCGTAGGCAAAACGTTCCTGCAAGGGACATCCGAGGCCGAGGAGTAGAATGCGCGCTCCGCTCCCGTTCACACGCTCCGCCAATTCGCGATCCTCCTCGGCCGTGAGCGGTCTGAAGAGGGACGGCTCGGCGCCGGCGATGATGAGTCCGGGATACCGCTCCGTCAGATTGCGGCACAGGGCGTCAATCACCGCCTGCGTGCTCCCGTAGAGATAGACGGGCACAGCCTCCTTGGCGGCGCGCTCGCACACCAGGGGCATGAGTACCGGCCCTCGACAATTGTCGGCCAGGCCGGTTCGATACAGGAGATTGAGGGCATGTCGGACGGGCTGGCCGTCCGGGGCGACCATGTCAAACTGATTGAGGGCATCTCTCAAGTCGGCGTGGCGGGTGGCTTCGATGAGGCCGTGAACGGCGAGATGGGTGGTACAGAACGGCCTTCCCGTGGCGGCCGCGGCGAACACGGCGTCGCGGGCGGTATTGTAGGTCGCCGCGCTGATGCCGACGCCGAACACATCATATCGCGGTGGCCAAAGCGCCGATTCGTGCGTTGCCATAGTGGTTCCTCAGGAGAAGAGTCCCTTGTACACATCGAGCGTTCGTTGTGCCAGTCGTTCCCACGTGTAGCGACGCTGCACCTTCTCCCATCCGGCACGGCCCATCACGGTGCGCAGATTCGGGTCGCCCAAGAGCCGAGTGATGGCAGCGGCCAGTTCGTCGGGGTCCTGCGAGCTCAAGAGTCCGTCTTGGCCTTCGTCAATCACGGCCGCGATGGGAGCAATGCGGCCGCCGACCACGGGCCGGTGATAGCACCAGGCCTCCGCGAAAACACCGCCAAAGCTCTCTTGGGTCGACGGTAGGCAAAGCATGGTGCATGCGGCCAAGGCCGAGGTCTTTGTTTCAGGATCGACGACACCGAGATTAACAATGCGCGGATCGCTCACGCCGGCGTACATGGCTTCTGTGTCGTTTGTGGGCGGACCGATGAAGACGAACTTCACGTCCGGCGCGTCGCGCCACACGATCGGCGCCGCGTTGAGCAATGCCTCGACACCTTTGTAGCGGTATTGCTGGCCCACGAAGAGCACGAAGGGCTCGTCAATCCCGTACTTTGCCTTGAAGGCGTCGACGTCATAGGTGTCGGCCAGGACGGGTCCGACGCCGGTCACGTGCACGCGCGCCGGATCGACGGCCTTGTCGTGGATGAGCGTTTGTCGCTCGATTTCGGTGTAGACGAGGACGGCATCGGCCTGGCGGTAGAGCCGGTCGTACTCGCGATAGAGATAGCCCTTCCAGCGCGGGTGGTGGTTGGGCGTGAGCACAAAGGGGATGCCGCGCGCCCGCGCAAAGTCCAACGAGGCCTTGGCGATGAACTCGCGCCCGATGCGCGTTACATGCACCAGATCGGGCGCGTTGGCATGGCGTTCGACATACGGCCGCGTCAGCGCCGCCAGCCGCCGTACGGAGGGGCCAATGAGTCCGTAGTACGCCGAGGCCCAAGGGACCATGCGCGCGCGCGTCGCGGGCGAAAATCCCAGTTGCGTCACCTCGACGCCTTCGTAGGTGTAGTTTCGCTCCTGCTCGCCGAAGACGGTGCTGAGGCGGAGCCAATCCTGGCGTTTGCGCGAGGTCAGTGTGATGGCCTTCACGCCGTGGCCGGCCGCCTGCATGGCCTTGGCCAGGCAGTGGAGCTGGATCTGGGCGCCGCCGATGCACGGCGGATACAGCGTGCTCACGTAAAGGATATTCACCGGGGTATTCCTCTCGGCCATTCATCCCGAGGCGGCGCCGACGGTCGTTCGTTCGCCTCGGAATTTCAGTCCCGTGAAGAACCGCTCTTGGCGAAACCGCTTCGGGGCAATCAGGAACAGGGCTTGGCGGCCATAGCTGGTCGCCCGCCACAAGTAACACTGGTGTTCGAGGGCTTGCTGCCGGTTCTTCCGGAGGTGTGCGACCGCGTAGCGTGGCAAGTGCACCAGCAGGGCCTTGCCGAGTCGCGCCACGCACATCAACACCACGGTGCGCCGGCCCAGGAAGCGGGCATCGACCTCGGCGAAGGCCACGCCCACCCGCAACGAGGCCCATCGGTAGTACTTGACGTCGACGCGGTACGGCGGGATCATGTGATAGACGACGGACTTGGGCGCGTTCCAAATGCGGAAGCCGCCCGCCAGAACGCGGCGCAGGAAATCGTCGTCCTCGCCGCCCCATTCGAGGGTGTTATCGAAGAAGCCGATCGCATCGAAGACCCCCCGCCGAATCATAAGGTTGCCGGTGCCCACCATATCGTTTCGCGAGAGCACTTGGGCTTCCTTGCGTTCCTTCGCGCCCAGGATGCTGCGCGTCTGTTCGGTGAGCGGGATGGCCGGTTCCGCCTCGAGTCTCAGCGCCACCGTTCCGCCGACCACGTCGGCCTTGTTGGGAATGGCCACGGCCACGAGTTCGCGCAGCCAGCGAACATCGTTCAACTGGTCGTCGTCCGTGAAGGCGACCCAATCGCCCCCGGCGGCTTTCACGCCGGTGTTGCGCGCGTGGGCCACGCCGAGCCCCTCGGCCCGAACGTAACGCACGGGAACCGCGTTGCGCGCGGCCATTTCGGCGACGACGTCGGCGGTGGTGTCCGTCGACCGATCGTCCACAACGACCACCTCGTACGCGAAGGTCTCGTCGACCTCTTGATTCAGGAGGCTCTCGAGGGCGAGGCGGAGCATGGCCGCGCGGTTATACGTACAGATGACCACGCTGATATTCATGGTTCCGTTCGGCACTCACACACTCCCGCCGGACGATACGGCATTGGGACTGAGACCCGCCGCAGCTTGGAGAGGATCGCCAACGGCGTCGGGCGCGGTCGCCGTGATCGCCGAGCGGCTGGGCGGATCGCCGAATCCGAGATGGATGATGATGACCATGCTCACCAAGGTCGACACGGAGGGATGCAAGAAGGAGGACTCGAGCAATCCCTGCAGGAGCGATAAGAGCAACACGGAACCGTAGAAGGCATAGACGAGATCGCGCGATGCCCAATAGAAGCGCAGCGCGCGCACAACGGCCAGGAAGTACATGAGAAGATAGGCGATCAGGCCGATCAGGCCGACGCCCAGCCACAGGTCGATATAGGCGGAATGGCCTGAGCCGACCATGAAGTCGATGACCTCTTCGATTCGGCCGATATTGGCGCCCGTCCAGAAGCTGTTATATCCGTAGCCCAGCGTGGGGCGCCGGGATATGTACGTATCCTTGGCCTCGCGCCACAGATCCGTTCGGCCGGTCAGCGAACCGATGTTCGTCGCAATCTCATCGGTGCGTCCCATAACGGCGCCCTTCTCGAGGATGGGCAGCAACGTGTTCTGAAACAGAAACACGCCGCTCACCAGGACGCCGACCAACACGGCAGCCACGATCTTGTTCGACCGGGAGGTGACCAAACCCCAGAACAACAATGGAGCGAGTATGGCGGCGGCGGCGGCGGTTCGCGAGCGCGTTAGGAACAGGCCGATCAGCGCCAAGAAGGTCACGAGGATTGTGAACTTGCGCTTCGACCCTTTCATGCTAAGGAAGAGGGCCGACAGGAGAAGAAACGCGCAGTCCAGGGCTTGGCCGTTGGGATGGCAAGTCCCGGAGAACCGATACCCCGGAATCCACGGGCGGAAGCTCCCGATCACGATCTCCGAAGCGAGGCCGATCGAGACGTAGACGCCCATGCACACGAATACAAACACCATGACGTCGTCGTTTCGGAGACGTTTCGCGGCCCCGAGAACGCCCAGACACAGCATGGTAAAGATGGCCAGTTTCCGTATGGTCAGCGCCGGATCCACCGCCCAGAGCACGCTCGCGAAGCACCAGACCACATAGAACAGAACCACGCCCGCAAAGGGATCGCGGACGCGCAGTCGCCGGCCGTCGGGCCCGATAAGGCACAGCGCACCGAAGGCGCCCAGGGCGAGGTAGGCCACCGCGTGACTCGCCTTGCCGCGCTCCCAGCCGGCAATGAGCTGCTCGGCCTCTTCCACGGTAGGGTTGAATTCCTCCACGCCGCGTTCTCGATACTGGATATTGTGGCGCACGTCGTGCTGCGTGTAGAAGAACACGGCGGCAATCGTCAACAATACCAGCCATGGGAACCGGCGGCGCTCCGAGGCGCTGTCAAGTTCGGGTGTAGCGATTGTATTCATGCGGATAGGACCTCCGTTCGCGGCCGCACAAGGCCGGCGAAAGCGAAGCCGCGCGTTGCCAACGCGGCAACATTCGCCGCAAGCAGGCCGCAGGCCGCGCCTAGCACGCTATACGATCTTACCATCCAGATGCCGAAACTCAACAGGACCAACAGAGCCACGAAGTTGACGGCGAAGTCCACGTCGGCGCGTTCAATCACAAACAAGGCGCGCGAGAAGGAGAAGGCCACGGCCAACGCGAGGAGATTGACGCTGAGCAGCGCGACGATGAAGCCGTTGCCCGCGTATTTCTCGCCGTACAGCAAGACGACCAGAGGGTCTCCGAGCCACCACAGCGCCGCGCAGAAGGGCACCATCGGCACGCAGAACACGGCGCATGTGCCGAGCACGTAGCGGCGCAAGGCCGCCGCGCCCCGTTCGGCATAGACGGTGGCGAACTTGGGGCCGAGGTAGTTCTGCACGCCCATGAGGAGCACGTTAGCCAAGGCGATGATGCCGAGGCACGCGCCCCAGGCGCCGGTAGCGGCCGTATCGTGAAATACGGCCAACAGCCACGGATAGAAGTTCATACTCACGCCCCAGACCAAGGCGCTGGCAAACACCCAACGCCCAAAACGCCAGTTCAAACCGAAATCGGGTCTGATGGCCGAGGGTTCGACCCGAAACTCGTTCTTCCGGGCGGCCACCCACACCACCGTCGCCACCGCGCTCATGCCGCCGATGATCCAGTAGGCACGGGCCGGCCCCAAAACCCCGGCCGCCGCCAACGCCAACAAGCCGGCCAGTTGGAGCACCGCCACCGTCGCATCCAGGATCAACGCAGTGGCCATGTGCAGATTGGCGAAACACACGCGCCGTATGTAGTCCTTGGCCATAAGGAATCCAACCACGGCCACCAAGGGCCACGCCACGGCCGAGAATCCTTCGGGGCCTACGTCGAATGAGCACACAACGGCCGCGCCCAGGAAACCGACCGAGGCCACGATCCCGACGACGGCCTGATGAAACAAGGTGCTGCCCGTGTAGCGACGCCGTGCCTCGTCGGCCATGCGCGGCCCGTAGACCATGTAGGGCGTTGTGATAACGGACGTTTGAAGCTCGAGCAAGAACACCACCACCGTGAATCCGAGCATGTACAGGCCAAAACCTTCCTTTGTGCAGGCCCGGCCGATAATCACGCCCGTCGCAAAATTGGCGCCGCTGACAAAGCCCTGATCCGCGATGGCCAACACGCTCTTGCGCATCGCCGTACGGAACACGCAATCCGCCACTCGCCGCGCGGCTGACCGCCGCGGCATCACGGGCGCCCTGTGGTTGCGAGCCGCCATGCTCCCATCATGCCTCAACGGCCTCCGGACCACCGCGAACGACACTAGTGCAGGAAATACCGATACACAAACCGCGGAATGTAGTGGCGTTGCTTGTTGAGGATGACCCCGAGCACCTTGCCGCGTTGGGCCTCGATCTGGTTGATGGCGTCCTTGACCACCTGCCAACGCGTCTTATGGGCCTCGACGGTCAACACCACGCCGTCGACGTAGGAGGCCACAAGAATCGCGTTCCAGGATGCGCCGATAGCCGGGGCGTCAAACAGCACGACGTCAAACTGGGCGCGCAACGCGCGCAGGGCCGCGTCCAGTTTGGGCGAAGCCAGTATCGCGGCCAGCGCCGCGTCCTTCGCGGTCATCTGACTCACGTAGAGCCCCGACACCTCCGATTCGTAGAGCGCGTCGCCGATGTCGCGGTCGCCGAGCACCACTTCTTCCCAACCCCGCGCCGCCGGCATTGCGGCCAACTGCGGCACACGGCGCAACTGGCCGACCGTCACGAGCAGAACGCGCCGTTTCAGTCGCGAGGCCACCGTCCGCGCGAATTCCCAGGCGAGCACCGAGTTGTCGCTCCCGGGCTGCGTGTCGACAAACTCGACCATGGTCCCTCGGCCTTCTTCGCCGAGAGACTCAAAACGGCGATACATGGCCAGTAGCTTCTCGTCGAAGGCCCTCGGCGCTGGCCCGCTGACCGTCACCTTAACCTCGCCGGTGGCCCGTTCCTTACTGGCATTCTCGAGAGCTTCGTAAATCTTCGTCATAAGCTTTTCCCGTCCGCAACGCGCCCATCCAAAGGAAGAGACGCGGCCCCGTGATCAGCGCTCGCGCTGAGTCGCCGAATGTCTGGAAACACGATTATCGAACCTACGTGCAACACGTCTTCGTTTTCGATGTGCGGATTCAGGGCCTTGACGCGTTCGAGTCGTTCGCGCGTGCACGCCCCGTACACCTCCGCAACCAGTCTCGTCAGGCAATCGCCTCGCGCGACAATACGCGTCACCGGCCATGGCCCGGACACCGGATACCCCGTACCGCGCCACCACGGCGGACCCTCTGTCACGTTCGCCGGCGGTATGGCCAGAAGGCCGGAATCATCTCCTTGGCCCCAGCGCAACCTCAATTCGGGCATCGCGTTCAACTGGAGCCCCGCCACGTCCGCTTCTGCGGTCATCTCCACGGCCGGTTCCGAGGCCTCTTCGTCGACTTGGCCCGTATCGCCCGCTGCAACGACCGTCTCCGGAACCGGTATGCTCTCGGACTCGGGCGACGCAAGGTCTTCCGCGACTCTCTGCGGCTCCGCTATCGGGGTCTCGGTGACGGTCTTCTCCGGCTCGGCCGGCGCGGGAGCTTCGACGGTCTTCTCCGGCTCGGCCGGCGCGGGAGCTTCGACGGTCTTCTCCGGCTTGACCGGCGCGGGAGCTTCGACGGCCGGTAGCGGCTCGATCGCCTTCCTCGTGTCTTTCGGAGCAACGGAAGCCACGACGACCGGGGCCGGTTCCGGACGCGCCACCGCTTCGGCGGGCTCGACAGGGGTCGGAAGCGACGGCGTGGGAACCACCCGCTCGACAACCTTGGCCGGGGCGGCGGGTTCGTCCGTCTTGCGGTCACGGGTAGCCGCCAAGGCAACGCTCGGTGCCGGCAGGATGGCTGCCGGCTTGGCCTTGTCTGGTGCGGCCTCGGTGGCCGTGGGCGGGGCCACGGGCCGATCGAGATCCGCAAAAGACCACGGCAACCGCCCGGAAGTCACCGCCAGCAGCCCAATGGCCACTACGACCATCGTGGCCACCGAGGTAACCCACTTGAAGGCTAGGCGTCGTGTCTTCCCTTTGAGATCGGCAATCACCTCTCGAACGGTGTCTGCGGAGACCGGACGCTGCTGCGCGCCGAATCCAGCGACGAGGGCATTGTTGCAGACTACGTTTAGCGTGCGCGGGTTGCCCTTGGCGTGCCGGATGATTCTTTGTAGGGCGGCCGGCGTGAACATCTCGGCGTCGTTGCCGCCCGCTTGCGCGACCCGATGCTTGATGTAGGCCAGGCTTTCGCGACGGGTCAGCGATTGAATGGTGGCGCGGACGGCGGTGCGCTGCTTGAGTTGGCGCAACTCATGCCGTTCGAGTTTGCGCAGCAATTCCGGCTGGCCGACCAGCACGATTTGGAGCAACTTCTCCTTGGTGCTTTCGAGATTCGACAGCATGCGCAGTTGCTCGAGGGTCTCGACGGGCATGTTCTGCGCCTCGTCGATGACCAGCACCACGTTGCAGTCCTGCTTAAACTGCTCGATGAGGTAGAGGTGAAGCTTCTGGAGCATCCAGGAGTCGGATTGGCCATCGGCCTCGATGCCGAGCTCGCGCAACGTGTCCTTCAGTAGCTCCTCAAAGCTCACATTGGGATAGAAAAGGTAGATGGATTGGACTTGCGGCCGCTTGAACCGTTCCAGACAGGCTCGGAGCACGGTAGTCTTTCCGGTGCCCACCTCGCCGGTCAGCAGGACGAAGCCTTTCCGGCCCTGCACGCCATACATCACCGCCGCAAAGGCCTCTTTATGACTCGGGCTCAGGAACAGGAACTCCGGATCCGGAGTGATATGGAATGGTTCCGCGTCGAGCCCGTAGAAGCCTAGATACATCCCTTGAATTCCTCTTCAGACACCGCCGCCAACACCGGCACCCCGAGGCATCGCTCGGCCTTCTCTTTGGTGTTGAGCGTCTCGTCGAAGTACTCCAGTGCGAATGCAAGGAACACGCCGCCAAACAACCCGAGCAGGATGCCCAGCGCCAGGTTCAACGGTTTGTTGGGCTTGACCGGCTCGAGGGGCAGTGAGGCGGACTGCACAATGCTTACGTTCGAAATGTTGTCCATGTCCAACGCCGCCGAAACGCGCGAGCGCAGTAGGTTATCGCGATACTCGCGGAAGTCGGTCTCCGCCAATTCCGTGTCGCGCATCAAGCGATCAAGTTCAAGTTGCCTGGCCGACAGCTTGGTCAGTTCTGCCTTCTTCTTGGCCAGGTTTTCCTCGAGTACATTGAGCCGACCACTATTCAGTTCGTATATGGCCCGCTGTTCATTCAGCTTTAGTTCCAACTCTTGATAGTAGGAGTCGAGACCGGTGGTAACCTCTTCGCGCGTCTCGCCTTCCGCCGCAAGCGCTTCCTCCGCGGACTTGATCTCTTCGCGAACCTGGATCAACGGCCGATGGCCTTCCGGGTAGCGTGCAGCCAGATCCGTCTCCTCGGCGCGCAGCTCGATCAATCGTTCCTTGAGCTTGTCGGCGGCGTAGTTCGTGCGGCCCGAAATGCGGTTCAACTCGCGCGTTTCCGGGCGGCCTTGCAGCGCCTTCTCCAGGCTCTTTACGGAGGCCTGATATCCGCTTGCCGTCGAGGCAACGTCCTCGATCTCCGTCTCGATACCCGAAATCTGCGTGAACAGGTTCTCGATCTGCTCCGTCAACTCGATAATGCCGTGCTCTTCTCGGAAGGTATTCAGTTCCTGCTCTTTCTCGTTGAGGTCCGCCCGCAAGCCCTCGGCCTGCTGCTCGAAGAACTCGGGCGTGGCCTGTGAGGCATGAGCCTTGATGTGGTGTTTCATGTACGTCTGGACCAACGCGTCGAGCGTCTGCTGAGACAGATCGGCCCCTTGGGCGTCGAAACTCACGTTGATGATGTTGGCCTTGCGCTCCATTTCGACCCAGAGATTGTCCTGGATCCGCTTGATGGCCTTCTCGCGCGGCGTCAGGTCAGGAGCGAGATCCAGCCGAATCAACAGGCCCATGACCGCCTCTTCGGCCTGGCGCATCGCGCGACGCAGAATGCGCAGCTTCTCCTGAGACGCGCCTTTCCCTGCCAGCTCGTCCGCATGACGCAGGAACATCTCCTCGCCGGTATAGTCCAGGACCTCCTCGATGACGCTCCGGCTGGTCAGGATGGCCACCTCGGACTTCACGTCGCTTTCGCGGTCCGTGTACACGGGCAGTGTCGGTCCGGTCACCGTGGGATCCAGTGAAAGGTTCCGGCCAAGTCGCACGAACAGCTTGGCGTCGGATCGGTACATTTCCTGAACCATATAGGTGTACACGCCCACCGCCACCGCAACCACCACGAAGACGAAGATGATCTTCCACTTGTGACGGAAGATCACGTAGAGGAGGTCGCGAACTGATGTCTGCATTCTCTCGCTGCTGAAAACCATTTCCTCTGACTCCGAGTTCTCTTACTTGGTTGGGGCGACAAACTGATACGAGCGCATGGTCTGTTCGTCGTAATAGTCGTCCAGGCTCTTATTCAAGTTGAAATTACCGTGGAAGCTCCTCGGGCCGAGGGTTTGGTCGATGTACTGATCGACCCACTGATCCACCTGCTCGATTCGCGTCCGCGGCACGAACACAATATCGTAGGGCTCGAGGTAGAACTGCTCGAAGGTTGGATCCTCGAAAGCCTTGCGGAGGTTAAACCGGCGCGCATAGCACTTGCCCGGCCGCTGCCGAATAAGAATCACGCTATCCCTGCGTGCGCTCCACTTGATGAAGCCGCCGGCCCGCATGATCGCGTCCAGCATGGTCATATCGGCGTTCATCGCGATCACGCCCGGCACCAACACCTCGCCCGTCACGTACACCAGTCGGCTCGAGAAGGTCCCCACCACCACATTGATCTCCGGATCGATGGTCTTGTCCGCGTACGCGACCTCGAGTTCCTTCTCCAATTGCTCGGGCGTGCGGTCGGCGGCCGGCACGACGCCCACCAACCGCAGATTGATGTTGCCGTCCGGCCGGATGACCTGTTCGTCCTCGAGTTCCGGGAACTCCTGGAACCGCACCTGAATGGCATCTCCCGGCTGAAGAAGAATCTTCGATCCCAGTGGTTCCGGCCATTCCGTTGGGTTCTCGGGAGGCAGCGTCTGTATTGTCGCGCATCCGGCAAGCATCATGCCTGCGACAAGAACGCCGTAGCCCAGCAAGCACACACGCCACTTTCCATTACGAGCCTGAATCATGGACTTGTTTTCCTTATATCCAAGACGGTGGGTCATCCCGCTGTGAAGTGACCTTCTGTCTGTCCACTTGCCCTCTCCGTGCGGTACCTCCCGTACGACCCAGCACACCACCGAGGCCTATTATCGCAAGACACCGCGCAAATATCAAGCAAAAATTACGATATTATTAAGTTCGTCAACATTGAAACCCAAAATGCGAAAATCGATACTAGGGCGCGATTGGCCAGTGTTCCGATGGCACTCGCGCCGTTTCGAGGTATTCCGCCATGCGGGCCGCGATTTCCGAATGGGCCTCGGCGAGATTTCGCGTCTCCCCGGTATCGGTGCCGAGGTCGTATAACTCGATGGGCTTGGAGGGATCCAGCCGGAGGCCTTTCCATTGCCCCCTCCGCACGGCTTGGGCAAACCCTCGCTCGTGGAATTCCCAGTAGAGAAACTCGTGGGGCGCCTGCTCACGGCCCAGCAAGGTGGGAAGCACGGAGATGCCGTCCAGACCATCCTGGGGCCGAGCGCCGGCGATGTCTAGGGCCGTGGGCATGAAATCCCAGAAAGCCCATGCGTAGTCGCTCACGGATCCGGCCGGGACATGGCCGGGCCACCAGGCGATCATGGGGATCCGGATGCCGCCTTCATAGAGGTCCCGTTTGATACCGCGACACGGCCCGGCACTGTGGAAAAAGGCCGCATCGGAGCCCCCTTCGCTGTGCGGGCCGTTATCGCTCGAGAAGAAGACGAGCGTGTTTCCATCGAGTCCGAGCGCCCGAAGGCGGTCGAACAGACGCCCGATATCCCGGTCGAGGCGTGCGATCATCGCGGCGCGCCCCTTCTCGGGGTCGGGCCAGTCGCGGTCCGCGTACGGTCCGTAGTCGGGAACTTCCATGCCGTCGCCCAGGTGGCGTCCCCGTTCATTGTTGGCATGCGGAACGGTGTAGGCCAAGTAAAGGAAAAACGGCTGCTGGCCATGCGGCCGGTCCAGGTAATCGAGGGCCTCCGCGGTGAAGAGGTCGTGGGAATACTGCCGTCTTTCCTGGGCGACGCCCTGGAATTGCGCGTGCTGGACGTTCCCGTCGAGGGCCACCTTGGTCTCGTTGCGCCAGAGGTGATCCGGGTAGTAGTTGTGGGCGTGCCCCTGATCCAAGTAGCCGAACCAGTAGTCGAATCCTTGCCGGTTTGGAGCGCCCGACGTGTCCTCATTGCCGAGGCCCCACTTGCCGACAATGGCTGTGGCGTACCCGGCCTCCCGGAGGCCTTCGGCCACCGTCACTTCGCCATCGGGTAGCGGCACGCGCTTGTTCCCGCGGATGTAGGCATGGCCGGTGTGGCGACCCGTCATGAGGCAACACCGGGACGGGGCACACACGGTGCTTCCGGCGTAACACTGGGTGAATCGCATGCCTTCGCGGGCCATCCGGTCGAGGTTGGGCGTCTCGATCACCTCTTGGCCGTAGCAGCCGAGGTCGCCGTAGCCGAGGTCATCGGCCAAGATGAAAATGAGGTTGGGACGTTCGGTAGGTCTCGACCGCTCGGCCATGCCGCGTGACGTGGCCCAAGCGCCGACGCCCAGTCCCAACGTCGTTGCGCGCATCATCTCTCGGCGGTTCATGGTAGCCATGCCGTCGGACCTACTCGGCGGGCACCGGCGGGGTTTTCGGGCCCGCGGCCTCGCGCGCGTTCGGAGTCGCCAGCGCTTGAGTCACCGACCCGCGGAACATCCCTACGGCCAGGAGAAGGGCGTACACCAAACCGATGAAGTCGGTGGTTCGCGCCGGGACCACGGCGTTCACGACGCCGGGTGTCACATCGACCTTGATCGAGCCGGTGCCGGTGCCGGCCAGCATGCCGAAGAGCCCGTCGTTGCACACGGCCTCGACCGCGGCCCTGACGGCGCCGGCCCCGAGGAGCATCGAGACGTACTGGCCGATGTAGAAGAGGATCGTGGCCAAGAGGATGCACACGCCGTAGAGGATCGAGCACTGCCGTGCCCACGGGCGCATCCGGAGCAGGCTTATCCCGGAAAGCCCAAGGGCGCCGGAAACCGCCATTCCGAGGAGCACCCCCAGCGTGAGCAGTGGCCGATCAAACAGGTGCGAGATCTCGGCGCCGCCCATACCAAACAGGGCGCGCAGCGTAAAGCCGCCCCGCACAAGGCCATACACGCCGAACAGGACGTTCAGCGCGCCAAAGACCGTTATCGTCTTGGGTCGATCCATCAACACTCCTCTCTCGCCCTCATTCCGCCTTGTGCCTTAGGGGCGAGCCCTTCCTTGCGGCACTTCCATGGCCAGAAGCATAGTCCTCGGCCCATGGCGGATCAACGTCGAGCCGAGTGACCGCCCCCCTCCGCCAGCCCGATCGCTTCTACTACGCCTCTTCAACCACGTTGAATCCCATGAGCCTGCCGAGATCGCGAATGCCCTGCATGTGATCGCCGTAGAAGACGACGCGGTGGAGCAGGGCCATGATACCACCTTCGAGGATGCCCTTCCCCCAGTTGGTGAACATGCTGCGCGCGTCGGCTACTTCCGTGATGAACTGCGTGCGGCAGCCGAGTTCGTCGTGGGTGACCTCGATGATCTTTCCCGTCGAAATCAGCATGGTGTCGAGGTTGATGAACTTGGCGCAGGTCACCGGCTGGCCGATCCGCATCTCGACGTCGATGGATACGCCGCGCTCGCTATCGCTCTGCGTGCGGATGGTGAAGGGCCGTCGTTCGCCATCGGGACCGTCCATCCTCGTAGCCGAGGTGCAATGAAAATGGATCAAGGCGTTCCGGGCGGTGTCGAAGACGGGGTCGCTGATGAAACCGGGAACGCCGAAGGCATACTGGAACATGAGCATGGTGAGCGTGGAATCCATGTCGCCTTCGCATGCGCCGACGCATCCGAGGTCGTTCAGTTGGCTGAAGGCCAAGCAGCCCTTGGCGGGCTCGCCCATGCAGTTTGAACTGGTGATGGCGCGGGCGCCCTGCTGGATCATGAGGTTCTTCATGGCGAGGTACAGACGCGTCGCGCTGATGATCTCGTCCCGCGTCGGCTCGACAATCGCTTTGGCCGGGCCCAGCCAGTACTTCTCGGCCTCCGCCTCGGCGGCCTTGAGATCGACGGCCTCGTGGGCCTTGAGCGTATCCTCCACCGTGACCGGGACCATCTCGGCCCCGAGCCGCTCCTTGACCTGGGCCGCATCGCAGGCGGCGGCGGTTCCTTGCGGCCCGTGCACGACCAAAACCCGCGTGTTCCGCAGGTGCGGCGCGACCCGCATGAGCTTGACCACGCGATCGAGCTCGCCCCAGTCGCTACTCGGCAACAGCACAACTTTCTTGCCGTCTCGCTGCCACTGCGGGAAGTACATCCATCCATGGCCACTAAAGGGCTGCGAGAACACCGCGGTGGGCAGTCCGACCTCGATGACCTGGTCCATAGCCTGCTTGGGCGCGTCGCCGCCGTGTCCGCAAAGATGAAACAGGAGAACGCCATCGACGCCCTGTAGCTTGTCGACAATGCTGGCCGCATCGGCGGGCGGCACGACGTCGCCACCCACGAACTGCACGTCGCCGAGGGTGCGCTCGAGGTTCGCCAGGTACTCCTCGAATGCGGCGACCTCCTCCGTAGGTCTCGATAGGTAGATGCCGCCGGTTCGCCCCACGTAGACCTTATAGATCTTGGCGGGCGGCAAGGGGGGCCATCCGTTCTGGTCCGGTGCCGCCTCGGCCTGAACGCCCCGTTGTGCTCCCGCCAGCAACACGCCTCCCGCCATACTGGCGCCCAAGAACTGCCGTCGACTCACCGTGTAGCGCATGACCAATCTCCCCTTTCGCCTCTTCTCAAACGGGCGTTCCCGGATACGGACTTGAGGCTATCACAGGCCCAATGCCCGCGGCAAAGACCGGGCCCGGCTCACACTCCGTGCGAGAAGGACGCGCGTTTGGAGAACACGGGCCACGATGTTCGTGCGTGCGTTACCCTCTTGACGAAGTACGTCGGGCGGTCAGCGCGTCTCATGAGCATCCGGGGCGTCAAGGATTCGCCGTGATCCAAACAGGTTTCCAGATGCCGCCGGCGTATCCGACGTCATGGACGCGCATCGTGATACGGTTCTTCTGGTCGGGGGCAAACTTTCCGGTGATATCGACGGCGGCGGGCTTGTCCCAGACGGATTGCGGATTGCCCTTGCGCTCGCCGACGTATTGGCCGTTGATCCAGACGTCGAAGGTTTCGTCGACGGCACCGCACAGGAGCCAGACAGCCTCGGCCTCGATCTCCGGAACATCCACGTCCACGGTGTACCAGGCGTACCCGTCGTAGCGGTCGTAACCCTGCCCTTCCCAGACCTCGAGAATGGAGATGGGCTTCCAGGAATCGTCCGGCACTTGGTCGAACCAAGCCTGGTCTTCGCCGACATTCTCGGGATCGGTCTTGAACGCCCAGTGTTCCGGCAGTTCAAGCACGCGCCGGCCCGACAACGCCTCGACGGGAAGCTGTTGGGTCTTGAACGCTTCGAAGGTGCCGCCTTCGGACAGCATCTCAACGCCGTAGGTCTCGCACAAGGCCGTGAACCGCTCGAGCAACGGGGCCATGCGCGCGATCAGCTCCGGATCGGCCATGCCGTCGCTCGAGAGGTTGAAGAAGGGCTCGAGTGCCGCCCGGTAGGCGCAGACCGACGCTTTCTCGACGCGCGCGCGCACGAGTCCATCGTCGCCGGCAAGTTCGAGCGCCTCAGCAAATGCGTCCAGGCCCGCCTGCGCAATGTGCTGGTCGATACCATAGTCCGCCGCGCTTCCCGAGCATGCCCGATGAATGCCGAGGCGGGCGGCATTGTCGTGCGTGAGGTTGACGAAGCGGCGAATCGGCGGCGCGGCCACTTTGTAGTGGAGCGTCAGGAACTCGTCCATGAGGGCCTCGCCGCTCCGATTCGGATCCCACAGCAGGCCGGATATGATGTAATTGCGCAGGTCAGAGAACTCGCCGCCCTGCCCGTTCCACACGCCCTGCATGAAGACACCGATGGCGTTGTTGGCGACAAAATAGCGGATGTTGGGTTCGACCACGCGCAGGTTGGGGCACGGCAACAGGTAGTTGGCGAAGTTGGTGTTGTAGTTCCAAATCGAGATGTTCTTGCACATGCTCCCCCAGGTCGTCATGTCGCGGCAGAAGTCGCGGTTCATGGGGCAATCCGGATCGTCGATCGCGTGCAGGAGGCAGCACTCGCCGCTGCACAAGTGGATTTGCACGTTCGGGCGCGGCCGGACGGTCTTGGGCGGCTTCCGGGAATACGAATAGGCCAGCGTCCCGACGAGAACGTCCGGAAACTCGTTGGCCACTTCATCGGCCACGGCGTTGACGAAGGTGAGCAACGAGCCCATCGGGCTTTCTTCGCGCTCGTCGAGGGAGGCGCACTTGGGGCATCGGCAATAGAGCGTGTTATCGTTCTGGCTGACGGAGATGTTCCTCTGCTCGGGATGGGCGCGGAGGATGGCCAGCACGCGCTCGGTGACAATGCGGAGCACGTCCGGATTCGTCAGGCAAAGCTCGGTTTGGACGCCGTCGTTCTCGACATCCGCGAGGCGCTGGCCGTCCACCAGCGCATAGTACTCGGGATGCTCTTTGCCGAATTCCCTCGACGGCATCAAGTGGCAGAAGCTGTGGTTGATGTTCTCGAGGCCCGTCTTGCCGCCGAGTCGCGGTTCCGTAGGCACGGTGTTGGTTCGGTTCCGCGCGGCGAAGAGAGGACTCCGGTTGGTTTCGGCATAGAAACTCCAGCGGAACGCGAGGGGCGGATGGTAGAAGCGATCCGCAGGGCCGACGACGCGCCAGTCGCCGATGGGCGGCACATGGGTGTGGTCAACCGTGAGAAACCGTACGCCCAGGTGGTCCTCGAGGAACGAGTAGACGCCGTAGAGCGTGCCGCGAGGTCGGCCCCCTGCGATAAGGATGGCGTTATCGCGGATGACGACGCGGAAGTCTTCCTCGCCGAAGCCCTCGACGGAGAAGCCGGCGGGATGGCCCTGTAGGGCCTGGCCCGGCCCGACGAAGAAACGATGATCCGTCCGATCCGTCGGATCCGACCGATCACCTTCCTGCGCGATCGGCAATCGCGGCGCGCCGGCCTGCTCGAGGAGAGCCTGAAGCTCCTCCGCTGCGAACACCTCGCTGGCAATGGCATCGGGCGCGACGACAATCTCCCAGCCGTCGAGGGCGGCAAGGTTGACGCCCTGAGGCACGGCGCAGACAGCAGAGCTCAACGCGATAGCGGCAATGGTGACGAGATGCATGGTGATCGAATCCTCCCTCATTGAGAGCCACCATAGATGGCCTTGACGGCCAGGGGCTCTTGGCCACGGTAGCACGAACGCGCGTCCAAGGCAACGGTCTCTCTGCGAGGATCGGCCATCCGGAAGACCGATCCTGTCCTTTCATTGCCGCTTCGTTGGTCGGATTCGGCATAATGCGCTGCTGATCGATACACTCGTGCACGACGCGCTCTGGGCCGGCCCGTTACTACGGAGATCGCTATGGCAATGGAAGCGATGAGTCTACAAGTGGTGAGTGCGATGGGCGCTCTGTGCCTTGTGCTTGGCGCCACGGTGTGCGCGCAGGCCGATCCGGGAGACAAGGATGCCGCAGAGGGCAAGCTCATGGTCGCCACGTGCCAGTTTCCGGTATCGGGCGATATCGCCGCCAATGGCGAGTGGATACGCCGACAGATGCGCGAGGCGGCCGAACAGAAGGCGGATATCGTGCATCTTCCGGAGTGCGCGCTCTCCGGCTACGCCGGCAAAGACCACGCCGACCTGGACAACCTCGACTGGCACTCACTCCGGAAGGAGACTGAATCGATCCTGGCGCTGGCCAAGGAGCTCGGCGTCTGGGTAGTCCTCGGAAGTACACACCGCTTGAGCGATGGCCACAAACCGCACAACAGCCTCTACGTGATCTCGGCCGAAGGCAAGATCATCGACCGCTACGACAAGCGATTCTGCACGAACGGCGACCTCAAGCACTATTCGCTCGGCGATCATTTCGTGACCTTCACTGTGAATGGCGTCAAGTGCGGTTTGTTGATCTGTTACGACATCCGTTTTCCGGAGTTGTACCGAGCGTACAGCAAGTTGGACGTGCAAATGATCTTCCATTCGTTCTACAACGCGCGGATGGAGGCCGACGCGATCCATCCCAAGATCATGCCGCCGACGGCGCAGGCACGGGCCGCCACGAACTACATGTTCATTTCGATGAACAACTCCTCGGCGGAACACGCGTGGCCCAGCCGGTTCATCACGCCGGACGGCCTGATCGTCGAGGCGCTCACGCCGAACGAGCCGGGCGTGATGGTCCATGAGGTGGACACCAGCCGCGAGTACTACGACGCCAGCGGCCCGTATCGCCGCGCGGCCATCGACGGCAAGCTCAACAGCGGCAGGACCGTGAGGGATCAGCGCTCAAAGGATCGCACGTGCTACTGACGAGGCCCGCGTTGGTCATGGGCTCTGCGCCCGTGCGGAGCCGGCATCGGTCGCGGCCAAACATGCTCAGCCCTTGAACGCGATGTAGGCCTTGAGAAACTGCACCGTGAGCGTCAGGGCATCGATCAAGCGTGCCGTGCGCTCCGTGTCGCCTACTTCCGCCTTGATCGCCTCGAGATCTCTGAGCGCCCCGGTGAGTTCGTCCTTGTACGCGATGCGGCCGGCCTTGTCGAGAAACGGCTCGAACATGTGGCCCGGCATCTCCGGCTCTTCACCGAACAGGCCCCATCCCGAGAACTCGCCCGGCACGTCCACCTTGTGGGCCTCCTTGATCGCGGCGGGGTCCCAACGGCCAAAGAGGCCGTCCTCGACGCGTGCGTAGACGGACGCGAGTGTCTTTCCGGCTTCGGCGGTGCGCGGTTTGTAGTACTTGGTGATGACCTCCTCGATGATAGCGCCGGGATCGCGCGTGACGTCGCTCAGGACGCGGCCGGACACGGCGGTATTGATCTCGACGGCCGGATTGATCATGGGGCCTTGGTAGTAGAGGCAGGCTCGAGCGCCGAGGTCGTAGTGGCGCTTGATGAACTCGCAGGCCCGCTTCGGATAGGGCACAAGATAGCTCAGCCGATGCATCCGAACGCAGTGGTAGAGCCACAGGCCGCCCGACGTCCCGTAGTCGCAGTGCAACTCGGGAATCCATTCCGGCGGTGTGTAGCATCCGCGGTGTCCTTGATCCATGAACACGTCGATATGCTTGCTCAACTCGAGGACGTGCTCGAACTCCTCGCGCGAAAAGCGTTGCTGAATGCCTTCCTCCGACAGCCGCCACGGCAGCCAGTTGATGGGAATCGTGTACACCAGCGCGTCGGGCCAGCGCTCCTTGATGAAGTCCGCGGCCCGGATGTTAAGCCGGCAGTTGTAGCCGACGGTACCGTATCGCCCGCCGCATTCCGGACACATGCACCAGCCCAGATCCGCCGATTCCATATGAACGCCCGCGAAATCGAACTGGCCCATGGCCGTCTGGATCAGTTTCTCGACATACTCCCACGCCCGCTCTTTCGCACCGCACATGGCGTGGGCGTGCGGATTGCCGTCCTGGTCCTTGCCACGCACCTCGGGATCCTCTTGGATGATGCGGTCATAGCCCCACGTGAACAGTCCGAGGGGCAGCATCATACCGAGATTCCGCTTGCGCGCTTCCCTGAAGAGGCGTTCTAGGCGCTTGTGCCGCTCCTTGTCCTGGAACGCGCTGATGATGTCCACCGGATAGTCGTTCGTGCTCCACAGGCCAAACGCGTCGAGGTACTGGTATCCGGCCTCACTCATGACGTCCATCGCGCGGACGGCGCCCTCGACAGTGGCGTCGTCGAACTGCGGCGCCGGCCAGTTCTGCAGCGGCAAGGGCTGGTTGCGCATATCGTTGATCCATGCGCCGAATCCGATGCGGTGTTTGTACGCGTTGTCTGACAAATTGCCCACGGCCTGTTTCCTCCCGCCTGCGTTGGCGTCCGACGTGAAACCGGCAATGGCCGCCGCCCCACCTAGGGCGGCTTGCTTCAGGAATCCACGTCGACTCGCCCCGGTACGCTCTGTATTCGCCATACGACTCCCCTCCGCGTCCCGCCTGTGGCAACTTAGCCCGGAAATCTCACCGGTTTGGGGTCCGAAAAGGCGGCTCCTGGCATCAAGTAGATGCGCAACAACGTAATGCCTCAAAGAGGAGCGGCCCCATGAGATCGGAGTCTACACCGACGCCGCTCGAATTCCAAGGGCTGGACCAGGGCAATCGCACTGAAAGTCACAGGGCCAGTAGGATTTCTTCCATATAGTGGTCGTCCCATCCGGCCTGTAGGCGTTTGGCTTTGATGCCGCCCTTTCGGGATGTGCTCTTCTTGAGGGCGTTGTGCGCAATCTTGTGAAGGGTGGCGATGTTCTCCGCAGCGTACCCGCACCGTATTCGGGACTGGTCTTCGAGAAAGGCAATATCGAGCCTCCCGTGGAGGCCGTTCTTGATTCCCCCGTGGTTTCGGACGGCGTCGGTGATCTCGTTGGATTTGTCGTCGACCTTGACTAGGCCCAGGCGTATCCCGTGGTCAACGGCCCAGGCGCTCACGATGTGAATGGCCCGTTACCCTTAGCGGCAGATGGTGCGTTTCGCTTCGCCGTACGCAGCACCGATTTGCGCGGTTTGATGGGCGCGAAGGTCAATGGTAAGATGGTGATAGTGTGTAGGCTCACGGATTAGGAATCTGAGCAAATGGCTGTGTTGGACACGGCGAGGCAAACCGCGGCAATCACGGAATACCTGCCCGTCTGCCTCAGTTCGCTTCGCGCCGACACCCTCACCCGCTTCGACGTCTTCGTCCAACTCGGCCCGAACCAGCCCCTGGTTCTCTATTGTGAACGCAACATCCGCTTCACCGAGGAGGCGCGGCTGCGGCTCATCGAGAGCCGCGTCGAAGAGGTCTACGTCCATTCCAGTCAGCGCCATGAATACAGCCGCTACCTCGAGCAGCACCTCGCGGAAATCCTCCAGGACGATCGCATCCCGCCGGCCGACAAATCCGAGGTGTTGTACGCTTCGGCCTACGGCGTCATCGAGGACCTGCTTGTCTCCGGGAAGACCGTCGACGCCGTCAGGCGCGCCAAGGAAGTGATTCGCTGCACCGTCGACGCCCTCGCCTCGGACAAGGTCCAGCTCACCCACTTCCTCGACGTCATCTCGTTCGACTACCACATCTACACACACAGCGTGAACGTGGCCACCTACAGCGTGGCCTTGGCGCAGCAGGTCGGCTACAGCGACGCGGCCACTCTTCGCGAACTGGCATACGGGGCGGTGTTTCACGACGTAGGAAAACGCCGTATCGATCCGAGTATCCTGACGAGCAAGCACAAGCTCACGTCCGAGCAGTGGGAAATCGTGATGTGCCATCCCCGCTGGGGCTACGATCTCCTGCGCGACACGGGCGTCCTCGGCGAGGTCGCCCTCGACATCGTCCTGCATCACCACGAGAAACTGCACGGCGGCGGCTATCCGGACAACCTCCAAGGCAAGCAGATCTCGCCTTTCGTACGCATCGTCACCATCGCCGACGTCTTCGACGCGCAAACCACCGCCCGCACGTTTCAGGGTGCCCGGAGCTCCTTCGAGGCCCTAACGGTTATGCGTCGGGAGATGGCCCAAGATCTGGATCCGGAACTGTTCCGAGCTTTCGTGAAGTTGATGGGCAATCCGGGCAGCGCCGCACAATGAGGAGGACCTGACCTCATGAAGGGTGAATGCCGCAACCAAGGAATGGCCTGGTCCGAGTATCTGGTCATCATCGGCATCGTCGCGATCCTGATGATCGTTCTGTTGCCGATCGTCGTTCGCACCATGGGCATCGGCGCGAAGGGAAGCTGTGCCAAGAACCTCAAGGAATGGGGCCAAGTCCTCCGCATGTATGCCGAGGAAGACGCGGACGGCAAGCTGCCGCCGATTCAGATCGACCTCGCCCCTGACGGCAAAAGCGTCGATGCCGCGGCCGCGCCGCGGCTTTCCGCCATTTGGCCTCAGTACTTGACGAATCCCGCCATCCTCGTGTGTCCCGCCGACGCCGACAACTGTGTCGAGCGCTACCAGGACGACAGCGGCCACTGGGCTCTGGACGAAAAGTCGGCAAGACGGCGGGCCGGCGACAGCTACTCGTATCTCGGTTGGACGCTGGACAAATGCAACGACTCCGATCCGAAGCGCGACATCGGCAGCATCCTGGAAATGGGATCCCTCATAGGCCAAACGGCCCCCTCCGACATCGATGCGACCCTCGAAGGTCCCGCGCAGCTTATTGAGGGGCTCATGGGGGTCGTGCAACTAGGGATCGCGGAGATGGGCTCGGGCAAAACCCTCGGCCAAATCGCCGAGCAACTCATGGAAGCCGACGTCAAGGTCGCGAAAGACCCTGACGGCAACGCACTCGGCAACGGCGGTTCGGACACGATCTTTCGACTCCGGCTCGATCTCCGGCCCGTCGTCGCCGCCGCCGGCGGCAATCCCGAAGACGGGAATATCCAACCGAACCACATCTTCGTGATGTTCGACAACGTCGCAAACGATCCCAAGAAGTTCAATCATCCGCCCGGCGGCAGCAATATCCTCTACCTCGACGGCCACGTGAAGTTCTCGCGGCATCCCGGCAAGGCACCGCTGTCCCAGACGGTGACCAACCTCGTGGCCAATATCAAGAAGGACTAGGCCGGCCCGCGCGACTCCGGCACGTCTATGAATGACCGCGTCTCGGAAAGGAACCGCAACGATGTTGAAAACCGGTTTTGGCGTCACGTGCATTACGCCGCCCCTCGGGAAGGAAGTGCCTGGACTCTTTGAGAAGCGCCTCGCCGAAGGCATTCACGATCACCTCCACGCCCGCGCCGTGGTCCTCGACGACGGAACCACCTGCGTCGCCCTCGTCCAAGTCGACGCCGTATTCGTGCGTGGCGAACTGGTGGCGGCCGCCCGCAAGAAGGCCCACGAGCTCTGCGGAATCGTCCCCTCCCACTGCCTCATCGGCGCCACGCACACGCACTCCGGGGGGCCGGTCTTCCGAGGATTCATGTCCGAGAACGACCCAGAGTACGAGGCGTATCTCGTCGAGCACATCGGCTCGGCCATCGCCGAGGCCTACCGCCTCAGGCGGCCCTCCGAGCTCGGCACCGGCGCGGGTGAGGCCGCCGGCGTCGCCTTCAACCGCCGCTTCATCATGAAGGATGGCTCGCATCGCACCCATCCCGGAAAAATGAATCCGGATATCGACAAACCCGCCGGCCCGGAAGACCCCACCGTCACGGTCGTCGGGTTCCGTGATCCCGAGACAAAGGAGCCTTTCGGCTGCATCGTGAATTTTGCGTGCCACGGAACCCACATGAATGGACTGCTCTACAGCGCCGACTACCCCAAGTGGATTATCGATACGCTGCGCGGCATCTGGGGCCCGGAGTTCGGCGTCGTCTACCTCAATGGGGCCTGCGGCGACGTCACCCAAGTGAACAACCTCAGTCCCGGGCCCATGGAATTCGGACGGGAGGCCTGCCAGCGAACCGGGCGCGTGGTCGGCGGCGAGGCCATCAAGGTGTTGTCGCTCATGAGCTTCCACGACAACGCCACCGTCGACACCCTAACGCAGCGTGTGACCTTACCCGTGCGTGTATCCTCGAAGGAGGCGATTCGGCAGGCGCGCGACTACCTGGCCGGAAAGAACCGCGCCGCCAAACAGGCCGTGTTCGACGACGCCCTGTTCAAAGAAGAAGTCGGCGGCAAACAGCAGAAAAAGGTCGAACCGCTGGACGTCGACGCGATCTTCGCCCGAGGCCTGCTTCAAGTCGAAGCGATTCGAAAGGAAACCCCCGCCTTGGTGCGCGAAATCCAAGGCATCCGCATCGGCGACACGCTCTTCTGGAGCGCCCCGGGCGAGTTGTTCCAGTCCTTCGCCCGGGATGTGCGGGCGGCGTCGCCCTTCGCCCACACCTGCTGCGTCGAGCTGGCCAACGGCTACGCGGGTTATATCTGCGTGCCCGAGGCCCTGATCAAGGGCGGTTACGAAGGCCGTACCGCGCGCAGTAGCCTGCTCGCCGCCGACGGCGGCGACCGGATCGTCCGTGCCGCAAAAGCGATAGCCCGTAAGCTCTATGTGCGCGCCAAGTAGCGGGCCAAGTAGCCGGCGTTTGACCCGTTTCGGGCGCGAATGGTAGACTTTTTCGCAGGTTTCGACATCCTCGAAGGTACCCTCCGAGGCCTTTCGGCTCGCGTCTCGGGAATTCCGCGATATGCACGTGGTCCTGGTTATTCCGCCTTTTGACCTTTCGGCCTCCTTCGGCAGCAAGAAACGCATGCAACTCGGCGTTCTTGCGCCGTTGGGTGTCGGCTATTTGGCCGCATCCCTTGAACCGCGCGGCCACACCGTCACCCTCATCGACGCCATTGCCCTCGCCTTGAACCAAGACGAGGCCGTCGACCGGATCCTTTCGGCGCGTCCCGACGTCATCGGCATCTCATGCGTAACCAAGATGGCGGAGAACGCGTACGCCGTCATCGCCGCGCTCAAGGCACGTGCACCCGACATCCCAGTCGTCTTCGGCGGCGCCCATGCCACATCCTTTGTGGAGCGCGTGCTTGACGAGTGCCCCGGCATCGATTTCCTCGTGCCCGGCGAAGGCGAGATCACCTTGGCCGACCTTGTCGACCGACTTGCCGAAGGGCGCGACTGGGGCGACTTGCCGGGGCTTGTCTACCGCGAGGGCGGTGGGCAGGTACATTGCACGCCTGTTCCGGAACCGGTCCGCGACCTCGACACCCTGCCCAATCCCGCCCGGCACATCTACCAGTCCGAACTCTACTTGCCCCTGCCGAACCAGGCCCGTCGGAAACCGGCCACCACCGTCATCACGTCGCGCGGATGCCCGTGGGGCAAGTGTGCCTTCTGCTACCAGGGCGGCCGCTACGCTCAGCCGTATCGGCAGCGCTCGGCGGCCCATGTTGTCGATGAGCTCGGCCACCTCGTGAAGGACTTCGGCATCCGGGAAGTCATCTTCTGGGATGACAACTTCGGCATGTCCCGCACGTGGACGGAGGAGTTCTGTCGGCGGCTCGAGCAGGAGCGGCTTGACATCACCTGGACGGCCCAGATGCGCGTCAATACGGTACGGCCCGAGTCCCTCAAGCGCATGGCCTCCGTGGGCTGCTACAACGTGTACTACGGCTTCGAGTCGGGCAACCAGGAGTTGCTCGACATGATTCACAAGGGCATTACCCTCGATGAGATCCGGAACGCCGTGACGTGGGCGAAACAAGCCGGCATGGAAATCCGCGGCTCGTTCATCCTCGGCCTGCCGACGGAGACGCCCGAGATGAGCGAGAAGACGATCCGGTTCGCGTGCGAGTTGAACGTCGACTGGATGATCTTCTTCCCGTACATCGTCCGCCGAGGCACGCCCCTCGAAGAACGGGCGTTGCGCGAGGGGCGCGTCGTGGACTCGGGCACGAATATGCACCTGCCCTCGTACGTGCCGAACACCTACGCCAGCGCCGAACAACTCGAGGCCATGGTCAAGCGCGCCTACCGCCGCTATTACATGCGCCCGGCATTCATCGGACGCACGCTCTGGCAGGCGCGGAAGTGGAGCCGGCTGAAGAACTATGCCGGGGCCGCCCGCATCTGGGTAGACATGATGCGCAGCAGGAGCCAACGACCATGAATTACGCCCCATCACAAGACGCGTTGACAAGGAACACCCTCATTATTAGAATGCGCCCCCATGACAAAGAGTATTGACTTCAGCTTCACGCCATTAGGCGGCGGACGCGAGATCGGCGCCAACAGCTATCTGTTCTGCGCCGGCGACTACACCGTCCTCTTGGATTGCGGCGTTCATCCGAAGAAAGAAGGCCTGGACGCCCTTCCGGCGCTCGCGTTGCTTGATCGTGCCCCGGACGCCGTGGTCGTGTCTCACGGCCACGTCGACCACTGCGGCGCCCTTCCAGCCCTCATCCGCCGTTTCCAAAACACGGTGACCTACGCCACCACCGCCACTGTCGGCATTATGGATCGCATGCTTCACAACAGCGTGGCCGTCATGGGGACTCTCGCCAAGGAACGGGGCATTCGCGAGTATCCCTTGTACTCGCACGAAGACGTGAACCTCGCCCTGAGCCGCACACGCGGTATCCACCTAGACGAGGAGTTCGCCGTCGACCACGACGGCGCGGTTACGGGTCGGTTTTTCCATGCCGGACACGTCCTCGGCGGGGCCAGCGTTCTCGTGCGCACACCCGGTCACACGTTGCTCTACACGGGCGACATCTGCGCCGTCGATCAGGAATTGGTCTCCGGTCGGCTGGCCTTGGACCACAAGCTCGGCGTCGACACACTCGTCATCGAGAGCACCTACGGTGCCAACGCCGAAGCCGACAGCGTGACGTACGAGGACGAGATCGCCCGATTCGCCGAGGCCGTTCGCCGCGTCCTCGAACGCGGCGGCGTGGCCCTCGTGCCTTCCTTTGCCCTGGGCCGCACCCAGGAACTCCTCAACGTCATTGCCCGGCTGCAGGAGTCCGGCCAATTGCCGGAGGTACCCGTGCTGAGCTCCGGCCTGGGCCGCGCCATCTACGAGGTCTACCGCCGGTTTCCCGAGTATCTCCGCCGCGACGCCAACCTCCGGCCTATCCAGCAGTTCGGCCGTGTGAGCGACGCCTGGAATGCCAACAAGGTCCGGGCCATGCTCCGATCTCCCGCGATCATCGTGGCCACCTCCGGCATGATGATCGCGAACACGCCGTCCGCACTCATCGCCCGAGAAATGGTGCGTGACAAGAGGCACGGCATCTTTTTCGTCGGTTACCTCGATCCCGACACACTGGGGTATGAGTTGCTCAATTGCGGCCCGGGGGCCGAGCTTCAGTTCCAGCTCGGCGCGCCGCCCGTTGAGGTGGTTCTCGAAGACATCCACTGGTTCTACTTCAGCGCGCACGCGCCGCGACAGGCGCTCTGCGACGTCGCCAATCAGATTCGACCCAGGAAGAACCTCGTTTTCGTGCACGGCGATCCCGAGGCCGTCGAGTGGATGTACGGCAACGCCGGTAATGGGTGCCGACGCTTCGCGCCCTCCATCGGCGAATCGGTCGACCTCGGCGCATAGACGTTCCGCCCCGGAGGAATGACTCCTCGTGCAAGCGCTACTAGGATGGTTGGGCGTCGGATTCGGTCATCTGCTCGCGGCGCTTCCCCTCGGCGCGAGCCGCGCGCTGGGTCGCGCCGCCGCATGGGTGGCCTACTGGACCATCCCCCGCGTCCGGCGTGTCGGAATGGCCAACCTCGACCTCGCCTACGGCGACGGTCTATCCCGCGCCGAGAAACGCCGTATCCTCAGAGCCGCCACACGCAACGTCGGAATCGTCATGGCTGAATTGTTTCAGATCCCCCGCATCTTCCCGCACCGGGCCGAGGCGCTCGTTACCATCGAGGGTGCCGAGAACATCGACTCGTCGCGCGGATGCCTGGCTATCGGCGCCCATTTCGGAAACTGGGAATGGCTTGCTCCGGTTTGGGCACATCATGGCCAGAAAACCGCCGAGGTCGTGCGCCCCCTCGACAACCCCCGACTGAACGCCTTCGTCGACAAGGTCCGCCGTGCCAGCGGTATCGTCACCGTCCCAAAGCACCACGCCGCTGCCGAAGTGAAGCGACTGCTCGAGCAAGGGTACCTGGTTGGCATCCTCGCCGATCAGAACGTGCGCGATAGGGCCGTGCCCGTAACCTTCTTCGGCCGGCGGACATGGGCGACGATCGGCCCGGTGCTGCTCGCGCGGCGCACCGGCGTGCCGGTTCATACCCTGTCGATCCACCGACAGCCCGACGGCACCTACATAGAGCGGTTCAGTCCCGAGATCCCCATGGTGCATACCGGTGACAGACTCCGGGATCTCGTCGAGAACACGCAGCGCCTTCAGGACGCCATCGAGTCCGTGGTACGTGAACAGCCGGACCAGTGGCTATGGTTGCACCGCCGGTGGCGGCCCCGCGAACGCCTCGACCGCGAGTGGGCCGAACGACTGGCACGACAAGTCTCCGAGAAGTAGACGCACGACCCGCGCCTTCCGCACAATGGGCTCTTGAAGCTCACACGGATCCAAGGCTATCATATCCTGCACGGTTGATGAAGCAAGTGCCGCCGGCAAACGAAGTGGGAGATAGGACGTGTTCAAGAAGCTCATGCCGCTGTGGATTGTCCTCGCCGTCGTGGCTGTCGTCGGCGGGCTGTACGCCGTCCAGCCGTCGCGCACCGGCGAGGATCGAGCGAGCAAGGCCGAGGTGGCTAAGACGCAGCTAGCCCAGATCGAGGAAACGGCTGAGCCACCGGCCGAAACAACCGACGCCAAGGCAGAAGAGTCCCCCAAAACCGCTCCAACCCAAGAGGAAAACGCCAATACCATGTCCCACGAAGAAGTAAATGCCGCCGACGTCGTTAGGGTCAAGTTCGAATGCTCGAACGGCTCGTTCGTGGTGGAATGCCACAAGGATTGGGCGCCCCTCGGCGCCGAGCGCTTCCTCGATTTGGTGAAACAGGACTTCTTCGACGGTGTTCGGTTCTTCCGCATGGTCACGAACCCTCAACCCTTCGTCGTTCAATTCGGTATCTCCGGCGATCCCAAGGTTGCCCAGGAATGGCAGACCAAGACCATCAAGGACGAGCCGAGAACCCAATCCAACCTCAAAGGTACCATCACCTTCGCCAAGTCCCAGATGCCGAACTCGCGGACCACGCAGATCTTCATCAATCTGGGTGATAACACATTCTTGGATGGCATGGGTTTCGCCCCCTTCGGCAAGGTTGTCGAGGGCATGGACACCGTCTTGTCTTTCAACGACGAGTACCAAGACCGCCCGACGAGCATGCAAGGTCAGATTGTGGCTCAAGGCAACGCCTTCCTCGACCAGGCGTTTCCGGGCCTGGACTACATCAAGTCCGCGTCGTTTGTGGAGTAGATCGTGCCTTAGTAGACGGCCGGGTTCGCCGAAGACGCGCCCAGGCGGGCTCGCCCCATCATACCTGAGCGCCGCGAGAAGGAGGGGCCTATTATGTCGAGCAGCATACGGTGGGGCATCCTGAGCACGGCGAACATCGCGGGGAAGTTCATCCGCGGCCTTGGCCTGAGCTGCACCAGTTGCGTACAGGCCGTGGCCAGCCGCGAATGGACGCGCGCCTATGAGTGGGCCAAGGAACACGGCGTTCCTCGGGCCTTCGGCAGCTATGAAGAACTCCTCAAATCGGGCGAGGTCGACGTTATCTACAATCCCTTGCCCAACAGCCTACACGCGGAGTGGACGATCAAGGCCCTCGAGGCTGGCCTCCCCGTACTGTGCGAGAAGCCATTCGCCATCGACGCCGCTGAAGCCCAGCGCATGGTACTTGCCTCCGAGCATTACAACGTGCCACTTGCCGAGGCCTTCATGTACCGCTTCCATCCCATGTACGATCGCATTCTCGACACCATCCACGAGGGCGCCATCGGGGACATCGTGACCATCTATAGTAGTTTCGCGTTCCGCCTCGGTCAGCGCGAGGGTAACATCCGCACCTCCGCCGAGCTTCACGGCGGCGCCCTCATGGACGTCGGCTGCTACTGCGTGAACCTCTCGCGACGCATGGCCGGCTGCGAACCGGACCGCGCCCACGCCTTCGAACGGCGCACCTCCGTCGACGACACGCTGCTGGGATCGCTGGCGTTCCCGAACGGCATCCTCGCCCACTTCGAGTGCAGCATCGAGAACCACGGTCACAGCCGCGCCGAGATCACCGGCACCGACGGCGCCATCGTCATCCCCAATCCTTGGTTCCCCGGAGAACAGAGCGCGCGGTTCATCTTGCGCAAAGACGGCAAGGAAGCAGAGATCGTCACCGAGGGCGGCAACGGCTATCACCTCGAGGCCGAAGATTTCGTTCGGGCCTTCACGCAAGACGAACCGCCCCGGTGGCCGGCCCAGGATGCGGTGGCCAACATGGCCGTCCTCGACGCCCTCTATCGCTCCGTCGAGACACGCCGGGTCGAGTCCATCGAGAACGGCGCCTGATCCCCGGCGGGCCTATACGCCGCACGGAAACCCGCCGGAGTCCGCGGCTGCCTGCGCCGTCAGCGCGATCCGCGCGCTTCGCAGCACGCGCTCGGTATGCAACCCTTCCGGATCGGCGTGGCCGGCCACATCGGCGAGGAAATCATCGAAGTACCCGCCTGGCCTCGGCGGATCCAGCGCCTCCATGAGCGGATCCTGCGCCTCCTTCCGGAACAGACGGACATGATCGCCCGCGTACGTCGCCTCGGCGTAACCGAGATCACCGTGGACGCCAACGTGCCAGTAGATCGGCATCGCATAGCCGGGAGCCTCGGGAGTTAAGTACGAGACATCGCCAAGCACGCCGCCGTTGTTATCCAGGCGGAGCATGAACTGGGCTCCGTCCTGAAACGAAGGCACCTCCTTGAGGCGCGCATTCCAGGCGCGTGCCGCCGTGACTTCCACAATCGCCCGACCCGTCATCCACGGAATCGCGTCTACCGCATGGATGGCGATGTCGTTGATCGTGCCGCCGTGCTTGCCTTGTTCGAAGTACCATGCCGGACGCGCGCCGAAGAACAGCGGATGCTGCCCGAAAATGGCCATCGTTCGCACTTCGCCGATGGCACCCTCCCGGATGACTCGACGCAACGTTCGGTACGGCGCCGCATCGACCAGATCAAGCATGCAACCGACGCGCAAGTCCTTCGCGCGAGCCAGATCCTCGATGCGATCCAGTTCGTCAAGACGCGTACAGAGGGGCTTGTCGCCGATGACATGCCGGCCGGCATCGAGCGCGCGGATCAACTCCTCGCCGCGCACGCCGTAGTAGTCGCCGCACGCCACCGCGTCGCACTCGACTTCCTCCAACATCGCGCCATACGAGTCGTGCGTGACGGTCACGCCTTTCTCGGCCAAGCCGGCGCGCGTTTCCTCGTCCTCCTCGCACGCGCCGACGATCACGACGTCTTCCCGGCCGCGCAACAGGTTGTAGAGCGAGAAAATGTGGCCGTGACGAAAGCCCACGAAACCGATACGCAACATCATCCTTGGACTCCTTCCTGCCACGGCCGCCACGACCGGCAACGCCCTAAGGCCACATCGAGGCTCCCGATCCGCTTTCCTATCTCTCAGCCAGAGGCAACCCTCATCTCGCAATCCCGATCGACCGACGCCCATTCTAAGCCCATTTACCGCCATCATCAACGCGCCGGCGGCCTCGGGGCCCGTCGCCGCGCGCGCGCCATGTAACCTCGGCATCCGGCCTGTAGGCGCTTGGCTCTGATATGTGCCTGAGCTCTTGCCGACATCCTCGGCCAAGGTCCCTTGGTTGCCCTTGACCGCCAATCGATGGTTTCGCATACGGTGATGGCGATGATGTCGAGCCGCTCGTGTTCTTTCTGTCGGTCCATCCAGGAATCCTCGATACGGCCGGAATACTTCAAGAAGAGCCCTTGCCTGCTGGGGGTCATAGCAGGAGAGGGTGCGCGTCGGCGCGTGATGGGCATTGATGTGGCCACGCTTCTGGCGGTATCCTGCGTTGCGGGTGTTCAGACCGTTTGTGGGGAGATAGCGTCATGCGGAATCACGTGATTGGAGTCATCGCCGTCGTAGCGGCCTTGGCCGCGTGGCCGTGTCTTGCGGAAGTCTACGCGTACCAGGAAGGATTCGAGGGCGACGCGCCGGCATTGGCGCCATGGGCGGACGACGGCCCCTCGACGGTGAGCTTCTCAGGCCCATCCGACGAGATGGCTTGCGAAGGGAGCCGCTCACTCAAACTGGACATCACCTGCGATGGCGGCAGCTATCACTACTTCGGTGTGCCGTGCCGTTTTCCGTGCGCCGGTACGCTGAAGCTGTCGGCGCGCGTCTATGTGGCCGAGGGGACAACGGCGCGTGTCGGTTTCGGTATCAACGCCATCTATCCGCCGACGCACCATTCCGGCTGTGGCGCCGAGGAAACCTTTGACGGCCCCACCAACGAGTGGAAGACCGTCGAGGTCGACCTGGCCGCACGCGGCGAGTCAGGTGCCGCGCGCGTATTGCCGGCAAACACGGCCACGACCCTCGGCGAAGATGTCGGCGCGTATGTGGATCGCTGGGCGCTGTTCATCTACGGCGGCGAGGGCCAGCGGGCCGTCGTGTATGTCGACGATGTTCGGATCGAAGGCGAAGGCCCGAGCGAGGCCGAGTACGAGGCCGAGATCGGTCGGCGGTGGGCGAAGCATCGCGAGCGACTCGAGGCGCGTGCAGCCGAGTGGCGTGCGGCCCTCGAGAAGGGCCGCGCCGCTTTCTCGGCATTGCCGGAGTTGCCGGAAGCCATCCAGTCCGACGCCGATCGCTATGTCGAGAGTGTAACGCGCGCCGAGGAGCTCATTGGGAAGCTGCTGGAGCGCGGTTACGGCTCGAAGGAAGATCACGTAGCCATCGAAGGCGCACTGTGGGTCGTTGCCCACGGTCCGGATACCCTTAGCGCCATGGCGGATGGCCTCGCGACGGGCCAGCCGCTTCTCCTCTACGCCCCGCGCGCCATCACGAATCAGCCATTCACAACGGATGCCTATCCGACCGCTGCGCCGGTGGCGGGATCGCTCGAATGCGCGGCGTGTCCCGGCGAATACGAGTCTATGTCGCTGCTCGTGTACGCCCTCGAGGATCTGGACGGCGTCCGCGTGAAAGTGGGCGACCTCGCCGGCAGCGTGTCCAGCATATCCGGCGAGGCCGTGGACGTGTCGGTGGTCAAGTGCTGGTACCAGGCCGGCAAGGAGATCGGCTTCCGCGCGGGCACGCAGTGGTACGTGCCGGAACTCTTGCTGAAGGATGACGACTTGGTGCGCGCGGATCTCGAGAAGAAGGAGAACTACGTACGCAGTACCCGGGAGGACGGCACGCAGGAGTATCTGCTATGTAGCGGCGGATCGAGCGAGAACTTGAAGGACGTGCGACCCGTCGATGCGGACACGTTGCAGCCCGTCAGGATCGCCGCGCGCACACTCAGGCAATTCTGGCTGACGGTCCATGTGCCGGAGGACGCGAGGCCCGGCGGCTACTCGGGCGAGGTGTTGCTGTTCAGCTCACGCGGCGTCAAGACGCTGCCGATCTACGTGACCGTGCGCTCCTTCGCGCTCCTTCCGCCGTCGCTGACGTACTCGATCTATTACCGCGCGAAGCTCGCGGCCGACGGCACGCCCACCATCGGTTCCGAGTACAAGTCCGAAGAGCAATACCGCGCCGAGATCGAGGACATGAAGGCCCACGGCGTGCTCTATCCGACGAATTACCAAGGCTACGATGACACGCTCTTGCGCCGCGCGCTCGAGATTCGGCGCGACGTCGGACTACCGGCGGGCCGATTCTTCACGCTGGGCCAGAGCACGGGATGTCCCGACACGCCCGAGGGCCTGGCGGATCTCGCGGCCAACGTCAAGAAGTGGATCGCCTTCTGTGGTCCCTTCGGTTACGACAGCGTGTATTTCTACGGCATCGACGAAGCGACCGGAGACCGGCTGAAGGCGCAGCGCGATGCGTGGAAGGCCGTGCAAGATGCGGGCGGCAAGACGTTCGTGGCGTGCTATACGGAGACGTTCGAGGCCATGGGCGATCTTCTCGACTGCGCCGTCCTGGCCGGGCGACCCGATCCGGAGGAGGCCGCGAAGTACCACGGCGTCGGCTCGGAGGCGTTCTGCTACGCCTATCCGCAGGTCGGCAATGAGGAGCCCGAGACCTATCGCCGGAACTTCGGTCTCGTCTTGTGGAAGAGCGGTTTCGACGGCGCCATGGACTATGCCTACCAGCACGGCTTCGGCCATATCTGGAACGATTTCGACAACGCCACTTACCGCGATCACAACTTCACGTATCCAACCGTGCACGGTGTCGTCGGCACGATCCAGTGGGAGGGATTCCGCGAAGCCGTCGATGACGTACGCTACGCGGCCACCCTCGAGAAGGCCATCGCCGATGCGCCGGAGCACAAGGCCGCCGTCGCGGCCGAGGCGCGGTCATGGCTTGACGCACTGGATCCGGCGGTGGCCGACCTCTACGCCGTGCGCAACGCCATGGCCGACTTCATTCGCCGGCTGATGTGAGTGCCAACCGAGGCCGAGCCCCGCCTCGATCCTGGGGTCGGGCCGCGTGGTGCCTACAACCCGGAGTAGGTCAAGCGCGCCTCAGTGGCTGAGGATGACAATATCCTTGAACTGGACGTTGGTCGGATTGCTGTGCAGGCCGAGTCCGAAGTAGCCATCGGCGCGGCCGGGATCGTCGGTGAGCTCGACGGTCCGGTAACCATTGAGGAAGACCGAGAGGCGGCCGCCGTGAGCGCACACGGCCATCTCATTCCAGTCGCCCGGTTTGAAGTGTTCCTTGACGACGTCCTGATTCGGTTTGGCCACCCAATCCCGGCCGCTTGTTTCGAAGAGGCCGGCTTGATCCTTGGCGGGATCGATCTCGACTTGGAGGCCGCGGGCGCCCTCGCTGCCCGGCAGCTTCTCGGCACGGAGGTAGAAGCCGGCGTTGCCCTCGATGGCCTTGGCGCTGAACCGGATGCAGAAGTCTCGGTAGGTCTCAGGACTGTATAGCAGGCCGTAGCCGCCCTCGGCCTTCTGTCCGGTGATGACGCCGTCCTCGACCGACCATGTGCCGCTGCCGTTGGATACCCAGTTCGGCAGGGTCTTCTCGTCGATGAGCGGCCTCCAGCCCCGCGTACCGAGATCCAGGATCCGGATGTTGCGGAACCGGACGACTTTGCCTTCTTCGCCGTGATGCTGGAGGGCGATGTGCCCTTCGATCTCCATGGGATCGAGGTAATCGACAATCAGCTCGCCGTTCATGAAGAATCGGGTGCGGTCGCCGTCGCATTCGACACGGTAGCGATTCCAGGTGGGCTGATAGAGCGCCTCGGCCTTGGTCGCTTCGCCTCGATCGAGCCAGTCACGCCCCGTCGCTTCGTCGTAAATGCCTCGCCACTGGCGCGGTAGCGAATCGAGATCCGCCTGGTAGCCCCACAGCGAATTCTGCTCGTAATGGCTGCGGTACTGGATGCCGGAATTGGCGCCCTCGTCGAGGTAGGCCTCAAGTTCAAGCACGAAATCACCGTAGGTCTTCTCCGTGACCAGAAAGAACTTGCGATCGCTCTTGAGGTGAATCGCGCTGTCCTCGATGTGGACCTCGCCCCAGTCGAACGGCTTCATCCAGCCGTTCATCGATTCGCCGTCGAAGATCGAGACCAAGTCATCGCCGCTGGCGAGGATCTTGGCTTGGCGCGCGGCCTCGGCGTCGGCCGTCTGTTCGGCCACGGCCGGCAGGATGGCCTTGACGGCCTCGTGATGCGCCGCATCGAGCTTGTCGACCAGCGCGAAGGTCGTCAACCGGGCCTCCTCGGCGACATCTGCATCTCCGATGAACGAGGCGGCCATCTCGAGGGCGCCGATCGTCCCGGCATCGCCGAGGATCGCGAGGGCCATCTGCTTGGCGTCGGCCGCTGTCAGTTGGTCGCGTACCTGCTGGAGTCCCTCGACGGCCGCGTCGGGCGCCTGGCTAGCCTTCTCGCGCACGTGATTGAGATGACCTCGGAGCGCGAGCGTACGATGCGCGGCGTTGGCCGGGTCGGTTATGAGGGCGAGCAAAAGCGGCACGGCATCCTCGCCGGGCCAGTCCGCCAAGGCGCGGACAGCGGCGTCTTGCACCTCGGCCGCGGGATCCTTGATGGCGTCGGCGACGGCCGCGAGGGCCTCCGCGTCGCCGTAGGTGCCAAGGGCTTGAATGAGGGCGATCTTGACTTCCGGCCGCGCGCCGCCGAATACCTCCAGAACAGGCTTGGTCCTGCAATCCGGAGCCTCCACCTGCTTGGCTGAGGCGAGGACGGCCTTCCGGGCGGCCTCGACATCGGCCGTGGTGGGTGCGTTGACGAGAAGATGGACGAGTTCCTGGTACTGCTCGGCGCCGGCGGTCGCCTGCACCCCGTCGAAACCGGCCAGCCGGACGAGGTGGTGGTCATCTTGTGCGGCGGCCATGAGGACAGGCATCGCCTCCGGCACGGCCCGTTTGACCGCGGCGTTGAGGCACTCGACCCGAATCGCCCACGCGCTCTCCGCGGCCAGCTTGAGGATGGTCACGTCGACATCCGCACCGGCTAGCCGAGCGAGGGCGGCGCGCGCCGCCTGCTGGACATCGCCCTCTCCCTGGGCCGCAACACCGGCCAAGACCTCAACCGTCTGCGCATCGCCGAGGGTGGCCAGCGCCCGCAACGCCGCCACCCGAACGGCCTCATTGCCATCCTCGACCATGCCCGTCACAACCTCTTTCGCTACCGGACTTCCGGTGTCGGCGAGGATACCGATAGCCGCGATCCGGCCGGCTGCATCGAGGTTGGGCAGTCGCTCGATGATGGCCTCCGCCGCCTCCGGGATTCGGCCCAACAGCACCGCAACCGAGCCGCGCACGTCGGCGTCTTCGTCGGACGAGAAGGCATCGAGCAGCATCGGCAACGCCTCCCGCCCTTCGAGTGCGGCCAGTCCGGATAGTGCGGCCATGCGCACGTGGGGCAACTCGCCGTCAAGCATGGGCGTGTAGATGGCCTTGGCGGCCTCGACGTTGCCGTCGGCCGCGAACTGACCGGCACAGTTCAGCAACGCCGCCTGCGCGGCCTCGGCGACCTCAGGGGCGCCGGTGCTCTGGGCCTGCGTCAATGCGGCCACCGCCTCCGCCGTGCCGATCTTGCCGGCGGCGCGTACGGCCGCAACGGCCACAGCCGCATCGCCATCGCCGAACCGCGCGGCCATCGCGTCGAGCGCCGCCGCGTCGTGCCGCTCGCCGAGCGCGTTGATGATGCCCACCAAGAGCGCTCCTTGGGCCGTGGCCAGCGCGTTGCGGAGTGCCTGGGCTGCGGCATCGCCGGGAATTCGCTCGAGGGCGCATCGTGCCGAGTCCGCGAGATCCGCATCGTTCAGTAGCGCTGCAAGCGCCGGGACTTGGTCATCGCCGCCGATCCGCTCGAACATGCGGCACGCGAACTGGCGCGCGGCGACGGGCGATGCGGAATGGCCGAGGACCTCGGCCAATCGGCGTACGAGATCGGCGCGCGCGGCCGGATCGTTCGAGGCGTCTTCCACGGCGGCCTCGATAAGCACTACCGGATCGAGGGCCTGGCCGTACTCGAAGGTCCGTAGTTGCTCGAAGGCCTGATCGATAGCGGCCGGATCGGCGGCATTCGCCGCGAGGCCCATCGTCGAACTGATACACGCAACCAGAATCGCAAGGAAAGGTCTATGCTGAGCCATTAGTAGATTCTCCGGCGTTTGATAACGCTGATATCCGGCGTACGCCGGCCCCTCACACCGTCCACGGCGCGCGCATCGGCCGCGCGAGCAGGCGGTTGGCTTCGTCATCGTTCTCGAACCGTTCCACCACGGGATCCCACCGTACGGGCCGCCGCACGCGGGCGGCGATATCGGCGATCATGCCGAAATACGACGCCCGACAACCGGCCTCGACGGGCGCTACCGGATCGCGGCGGTTCTTCACCGACACGACGAGGTCGTGCTGATGGTGATCGCTCTCGTGGAGGTGAATCTCGCCGGGGCGAATCACCTGCTTGAGCAGCGACGCCGGCTCGGCCGTGATGCCTTGCCGGTTCACGTGCACCCATCCCTCGGTGCCGACGAACCGGCAGCCTTGCGGATGCGGATGGTCCGTGTCCGTGAAACTCATTCGCAGGCCGTCGGCGTAGACGAACTCCGCCTGCCACCCGTTCACGTTGTCGCATAGCCCATCGTTGCGATAGTCGGCCGTGCATGAAAGGTCGAACGGTTCCATGGCGAGCCGAGGGCAGCCCCACAACGCGATATCGAGATGATGAACGCCCCAATTGACGATGAAGCCGGTGCAATAGTCGTAGATAAGATACCAATCCGGCCAGGCCAGGCGTCCTTCATTAAAAGGTTTCATCGGCGCCGGGCCAGCGTACATCTCGTAGTCAAGACCGGGCGGTACCGGCTGGGGTTCCATCGAACCGGCGTATTTGCGTTTGTAGCTCGGGCCGGGAGCCGCCACCTCGACGGTGTGCACGTCGCCGAGGTAGCCATTCAGCGCCAGTTCGCAGGCGAAACGGAAATTGCCGCTCGAGCGTTGCTGCGTGCCTGTCTGGAACACGATGGCGTTGCGGCGCACGGCTTCGCGAATGGCCTGGCACTGCCGTACCGAGACGCCGAGGGGCTTCTCGCAGTACATATCCTTGCCGCGCTCGGCCGCCATGACGGCGATGGCGGCGTGCCAATGATCCTGCGGGGCGATCAAGACCACGTCGATGTCGTCGCGCTCGAGGATCTCGCGGAAATCGCGGTAGGCGGTGCAGCCGGCGGCGTCCGAGCCGCGGCCGTAATGCTCGTTGACGAGTTGGGCGGTGTTGGTGCGCCGATCCTCCTGGACATCGCACACGGCGACGACCTCGAGATCCGGCTCGTCCAGGAAGCCGCGCATGTCTTGGACGCCTCGCGATCCGGAACCGATGACGCCCATGGCGATGCGATCATTGGCGCCGTGGGCGCGAGTCGGCAGGAGCAGCGGCGCGACCGACACGCAGGCCGCCGTGCGCAGAAAGGTTCGCCGGCCCACACGTCCGCGCAATCGATGGGTCTCAAGTCTCACGTGACTCAATGCCGTTTCCTCCTTTGTTTTATGCCGATACCGCGGCCGCGGTGTAGTGCCGTTGGGCCTCGTCGGCCGATAGCGCTCGGTTGTAGACCGCCACCTCGGCGATCTTGCCTTCCCAGTTGGCGAAGTTGTCGGAACGGCCGCCGATGAACAGCTCGGCGGCGTCCGCCGGCCGGCTCACCTCCGCCGTGCTGGCGATCTCCGCCGTCGGACGGCCGTTCAGGTATACGACGACCCGCTGGCCATCCCGGATGAAGACCACATGGTTCCAGGTCTTGAAGGCGATCTCGGCGGTTCCTGCGAGGGCCTCGTTGCGCTCGTTGCCGTTAAAGAAAAGCAGCTTGCTCTGGGCGGTGTGCGTGCCGCCGATGCCGAGATGATCGCCCGGACAGGCCGGGACGCCGCCGGGGCCTCGCGAAAACAGGTAACCGGCCACGGGCCGCGCATCGGCCGGGAAACCGTTCCAGAACCACATCTCGACGCTGTAGGCTTCGCCCAGATCGGGCACCGAGGCGGTCATGCGCCCTCCGGCGAAATGGGCGGCCCGGTTCGTGTGTCCGGCACCGCGCAAACCGGCGCCCTCGGGGCCGGGCAGGTAGAACACGACGCCGTCTTCGTAGACGCCGTTCCGGCCCTGGCCGGCGATGTCGAGGGCGCGTTCGGCCGTAAAATCGCTCAGGCGCCAATAGGCCACCGGCATCGATGCGCGGACGGCCTGAACATACGGGCCTTCCGGATCGGAGAAGGCGCGTCGAGGCCGGCCGCTGACCTCCTCGAGGAGGTCCAACAGGTTGTCGACGATGGCGGGCTCGGCCTGAACCTCGAGCCCCGCTGTTCGGGCCGGCCACGTATTGTAGCCGCCGAGGACGTGTTGCTCGGGCGGCGGGATGTAGCCTTCGCAGCCGTTCGCCAGCTCGATGTTCATCGTGATATCGAACGGGCTGAGGGCCTTAAGCTTGAGGCCCGTGAAGGCATACACCTCGTTCGGAATCGCCGTGATGCCCATATCGCCGATGCGGATAGCCTGAAGTTTGAGTTCGCGCGTCGGCTCGTCATGGAGAATGACGGCTTCGCGCGCGTAGACCTCTTGTTGGTTCTCCGGCTGGCGGTCGCCCATCGGGGCGAGAATGTCTCGCGCCCAAGCCAAACGCGCCTCGTCCGGCACACGCCGGCCAAAGGTCACCTTCCGCTCAGCCATCTGTACGGTGGCATCATCGTGATACGCGATGGACTTGTACGCCTCGGCCGCCAGCTTGGCCATGATTTCGGCGTACTCGTGATAGTCGCCCCACGAGTACTTCTCTTTGCTGTAATCGACCCAATACTGGTCGCCGCTGGTGCCGTGCGATATCATGCCGACAAAGGGCGGAGCGCCTTGCTCGGCGCCGATGAGTCGCGCCAGCGCGGCGCAGAAAGGTCCGTAGTAATCCGGCGACACCATCGGCGATCCATAGTAGTGCATCGAGAAATTCGCGAGTACCGCAATGGGGCGCCCGTCGCGCGCCTGCACGCTCAGCAGGGTGAGATCCGGATCGATCGGGCCGGAGGGCCCCACGGCGTCCGGACTGAGATGGCCGGGATGCATGTTCGCGCGAACCGTTGTGTCGCCGAAGGGATCCGTGCGCACACGATCCGAGCGGAAGATCCACCGACGGCAACTCGTGTAGGCACCCGCCTCGGCCACGGCCCAGCCGACGCGGGCCGGCTCGAGGTTCGCGGCCGCCTGTTCGATGCCCTTGACGATCCGCGGAGGCAGAAACTGCGTGTAGGCCTCGTCGCGGCCCGATCCGAGAAGCGGCTCGACGGAGGGCGTCGAGTGGGAGTGTGTCGCGCTGATCAGGATATGATCAACGGGAATGCCGGTCGATTGACTGGCCTGCTCTTTGATCGCATCCAGGAACTGGCGTGACATGCCGATGTTATCGATGACCGCGATGGCGACGCGCGTGGTGCCGTCATCGAGCACGAGACACCGCGCGTGGATCGGCTCGACGGCGCTCTCCGCGGTGCGTTCGAGGAACATTCCGTTCACGATGACCGGGAAGGCCTGTGGCGTGATATCGATGGCGTGCGCGCCGGCCTGCAACCCTTTGGTTTCCGCACCGGCCTGCGGACTCCAAGCGAGACTCCCCGCTAGTCCCGCCGCTCCCATCATCGTCAACATCGCCGTACGGCGTGAGCACGTGTAATCCTTGGTGGCCATGGTAACCTCCCACAAACGCGCGGTGCGCCTTTCCACAATCCGGATATCATACCGTAGCACACATCCGCATCCAGATTCCCGCCGCGAGGCCGGCCGCGCGAAACCGCGGGCCTGCCGTCGGTCACTCGACGCGATGGGGCGATAGGGGCCGCCGTCAGTCCTTGGCACTGGTGGGGTCCAGGGCGTCGCGAAGGCCGTCGCCGAGAAAGTTGAGCGAGAACAGGGTGAGCGACAGGACGATGCTCGGGAAGAGAAGAAGCCATGGATACTCCTCCATGGTGTCGACGCCTTCCTTGATGAGGAGGCCCCATGAGCTCATGGGCGGTTGGACGCCGAGGCCGAGGAAGCTGAGGAAGGCCTCGATGAGCATGACGTTGGGAATGGTTAGGGTGGTGTAGACGATGATCGGGCCGAGGGCGTTCGGAATGAGGTGGCGGAAGAGAATCCGGGGCTTTGTGAATCCCATGGCGATGGAGGCCTCGATGAATTCCTGTTGACGCAGCGACATGACCTGTGCGCGTACAATCCGCGCCATGGTCAGCCATTGCACGGCGCCGATGGCCATGAACAGCAGGACAATGTTGCGTCCGAAGAACACCATCAGGATGATGACGAAGAGCGTAAAGGGCAGTGCGTAGAGGATGTCGACGACGCGCATCATGAGGGCATCCGTGCGGCCGCCGAGGAAGCCGGCGGCGGCGCCGTAGGTAACGCCGACCAGCAGCGACACGGCCGTGGCGGCGAATCCGACCATGAGCGACACGCGGCCGCCGTACAGGAGGCGCGTGAGCAGATCCCGGCCGAGCCGGTCGGTGCCCAGCCAGTGTTCGCGGCTCGGGCTGGCGGCGCCCAGCTCGAGGTCTTGGGCTTGGTAGCTGTAAGGCGCAATCCACGGCGTGACCAGCGATACGGCGATCATGACCAAGATGATCGCGGCGCCGGCGATGGCCAGGCGATTCTTGCGCAATCGGCGCCACGCGTCCTTGCGCAGCGACGTGCCCTTCTCGACGGCATGGGGTTCAGTGGGCATGGCGAATCCTCGGATCGAGCCACGCCAACGCGAGGTCGACGAGCAGGTTGAAGACGAGGATCAGTGCCGCGTAGAAGAGCACGGTGCCCATAATCATCGTGTAGTCGCGGTTGAAGGCGGCCTGCACGAACTCGCGACCGAGGCCGGGCACCTGGAAGATCGTCTCGACCACGAACGAGCCGCTCAGGAGGCCCGCCAAGGCCGGCCCGAGGAAGGCCACCACCGGCTGGAGGCCGCCGCGTAGCGCATGGCGCAACACCACTACGCGCTCCGAGAGCCCCTTAGCCCGTGCCGTGCGGATGAAATCCTTGGTGAGGATCTCGAGCATGCCGCCTCGGCTGAGGCGGGCGATGTACGCGGCGTAGCTTGCGCCGAGAGTGAATGCGGGCAGGATCTTGTCTGCGGGGCCCGTCCAACCGGACACGGGCAGCCAGTGGAGCTGGAGCGAGAACAGCAACACCAACAATGGGCCGAGGACGAAGTTGGGGATGCAGATACCGGCCATGGCCAGGGTCATGGGCATGTGGTCGCGCCAGGTATTCGGCTTGAGGGACGCGAACACGCCCGCCGCGAGACCGACGCCCAGGGCCACGAGGATCGCGTACGCGCCGAGCTCGAGCGATACCGGAAACCGGAGCGCGATCCATTCGTTGACGCTACGGCTTTCCTTCTTGAACGACGGCCCGAGATCGCCGTGGGACAGCCGGATGAGGTAGTCCCAGTACTGTTGCGCGAGCGGCGCGTCCATATGGTAGTGCGCTTCGAGGTTACGCCGGACTTCCGGCGTGACGCTCTTCTCGGCATCGAAGGGGCCGCCGGGCGCGAGGCGGATGAGGAAGAAGGTGATAGTGCAGATGACGAAGAGCACCGGCACGAACTCGAGGATGCGCTTGCTGAGGAATCGTAACATGGCCGCCGTTGTCCGCCCTCACTCCGTCGCGATCCGCAGTTGCTTGAAGGGAATGAATCCCAGCATGTTCGGTTGCCAGCCGTGCACGGCGGTGCTCTTCAAGTAGATCCGCGTGTAGAAGTAGAGGGGGGCGAAGGGGCAATCCTCGAGGAGAAGCTTCTCGGCTTCCTGAAACACCGCGAGCCGTTCACGCGGATCGATCGTGGCGTTGGCCTTCGCGATCAGGGCGTCGTATGCCTCCGAGGCGTAGCCGGTGCGGTTGTTGCCATTACCGGTCAGGAAGCACTCGAGAAAGTTGTTCGGATCCACGTAGTCCGCTATCCAGCCGGAACGCGCGACGCCGTAGTCCAGGTTCCTCATTGAGTCCAAATACACCTTCCAGTCTTGGTTCAGCAGGTCGACGTCGACACCGAGGTTCACTTTCCACATCTGCTGCACGGCCTCGGCGATGAGCTTGTGGTTCTCGCTGGTGTTGTAGACAAGCTCAACGGTCGGCAGGCCGCGGCCCTCGGGATAACCGGCCTCGGCTAGGAGTACGCGCGCCGCGCCCGGATCGAAGGGTACCGCGCTCGAACAGGTGTAGCCGGCCGTGTCCGGCGGCGTGAAGCAGTCGGCGGGCCGCTGGCCCCCTTTAAGCACATTGCGGACGAGCGACTCGCGGTCGATGGCCATCGCGAAGGCGCGGCGCACGCGGACGTCGTCGAAAGGCGGCCGCGTGACGTTGAATCGATAGTAGTACGAGCCGAGGTAGGGATCGATATGGAGCACCTCCGGCTCGTCTCGCTGGTAGACCTCAATCTTGCTCAGGGGAACGCTTTCCGTGACGTCGAGCTGGCCCGAACGGAAATTGCGTTCCTCCGTAAGGAGATCCTGGATTGGATAGAACTCGATGGCGTCCAGCCGGACATCGGCCGCGCCCCAGTAGGCCGAGTTCTTGACGACGCGGATCGCCTCGTCCGGATCCCAACGATCGAGGACGAAAGGGCCGTTACCCACGAGGTTGCCGGGGCGTGTCCACTTCGTGGCGCGTTTGTCGATGGGCCCGAACCGCTCGATCGTTGCTCGATGCACCGGATACCACGCGTTATGATCCTGCATGCTGAGCAGGTACGGCGTCGGGTGTTCCAGTGTCACCTCGAGGGTGCGATCATCGATGACGCGCACGCCCACCTCGGCGAAATCCTGAATTCTGCCCTCGTTGAAGGCCTTGGCGTTCTTGATGCAATGGAGCATGTACGCGTATTCGCTGGCGAGGTTCGGCGAGAGGATCCGCTGCCATGAAAAGGCGAAATCATGCGCCGTCACGGCTTCGCCGTTCGACCATGCCGCGTCGGCGCGAATCACAAACCGGTAGACAAGGCCGTCGGCCGAGACCTCCCAGCGCTCCGCGGCGGCCGGCGTCGGCTCAAGCGTCTTCGGGTCCAGCGTCGCCAGGCCTTCGAACAGGGCCGACTGGATTCGGTGTTCGGGCACGCCCGTGGTGATCTGCGGATCCAGATCCTGCGGCTCGGCGCCGTTACCTATCCGGAGGACCATGGACGCGCCCTGGCGCGCACCGGATCCGGAACAGCCGCACACCATGGCGGTCGCGACCACCGCCGCACAAAGATATCGGACATGCCGGTTCATCGGTTTTTCCTCAATTCCCTGACGGCCATTATAGCCAGGGCGGGGACCTCAGGGAAGCGACGCGGTGTCCGTGGTGTCCGCAGCGCGATTACTCTCGTGCATTCCCACGGTGATCCAGACGACGCGGGCCAGCACGCGCAGCGGCATCACGGGATTCAGCAGATTGCTCAGCGAATCGCCGAGAGGCGCCCCGTCCCGGACGGCCCAGCGACAGGCCACGGCGCCGGCCAGCCCCAGCACGCCGCTGAGGCCGAAACAGGCGCGGAATCCGTTCAGCATCCAGCGATCGATGATCGCGCCCGCCAGGATCGGCGTGATACCGGTGGCGATGGCGGTGATCAGCATCCAGAGGTTCGTGTAGCTGACGCGACCCTCGGGTTGAACGTAGAAAAGCATGGCCCTCTGCGCCGCCATCCAGAAGGCTGCGTAGAACACGTTCGTCAGGACGATGGCGGGCACAAGCATGAGGTAAACGCCGGGATGTCCAGGGACGATAGCCAAGAACGACAGTGCCACGAGGGAATGGGCCAGTAGGGCCTTGGACATGGCGCGGCCGCTGCCGCTATGGTCGGCGAAACGGGCCCACGCCCGAATCGTGAGCAAGGGAAACGCATTGGCGACGGCCGTGACAACCATGATCGAGCCCGAGGAGAGGCCCAGCATGTCGCGCATGTACAGCACGTACGCCGACGTGAGCCACGCCAGCGCCGAGAAGCACCCCATCGCCGTGACGGCGAATACCATATAGGCCCTGTCCGTCAGCGGCGTCTTGTACGTGGCGAAGCTCCGCCGCAGGGAGAGGCTGGCCTCGAGGGCTTTGCCGCCCGGCACGCTCGCCATACACCACACACTAACCAACCCGGCCGCCACCCCGACGACGTAGATGGCAAGGTATCGATTCACTCCCGGATTCCCTACGAGCACGAGCCCTTGCGTCAGCGCGACCCCGATGGTCACCAGCCGGGCGATGCTGGTCTCGGCGCTGAAGTAGACGCCCCGCTGACGCTCCGGCACCATCTCGTGCACCCACGGAAACCATCCGCCCACACCCAGCGCTCGGACCACGCAGAACCCCAGCGTTGCGGCCAAGAGAACGTACCATCCCGCCCGGAAGCCCCAGTGGTCGAGCGCCCATGGCATGAAGAACACGGCGCAGATGATGAGGTTTCGGACCAGCCATGTGCAGAGCATGAGGCGTTTGGGGCCCAAGCGTGTGACCAGCGGCACCGTGGTCACCACGAGTAGCGTCGATAGCGGAAGAAAGGAGATGAGCCAACCGACCCAGGACGGCGGCATGTCGATGGCTCGCGCAAATAGGATCGCGACGGCACCGGCCAAGCATTGCCACGAGATCACGTTGAAGAGTTGGAACACCATGAACTTGCGCGGCGACGGATCGAGCTCGTGCAGGCTCGAGAGTAGGGAAACCCGTCGTCGGATCGGTTGGTCTGTTCTTGCAGAATCGGCACTCATGATAGAACTCGCATTGTACAGGAAGGGCTGCCCCGGAGGCTATGTGCCGTCCGGACCGCTTCGCGATCCGAGTTCGGCCATGGAGTGTACGGCACCGTCGTTGGAATGAGGTCGCGCCCACAGGTATGATCCCTGAGCGCGTCTGCGGGGAAACACGCAAGGAGAGTCATGATGGCCGTCAACACGTGGTTCGGGCGAATGGCAGGTGTGGGGTTTCTCATCGCAACCGTGGGGCTCTGCGCGGCGGGCCAGGAAACACCATTCCTGATCAAAGACGGCGCAAGCGCCTATGCTATCGTCGTCGCGGAATCCGCGAGTGCGTCTGAGAAACAAGCGGCCCAGGAGTTTCGCGAGGCCTTTCTGGCGTGCACGGGCGTCGATCTGCCCGTGGTCGCGGAGGCACCGGCGTCTGAGGCGCCCATGATCGTCCTTGGTTGCGGTCCTGTGGCGAAGCAACTGGGCGTGGATCCCACGGTCGACTCGCTCGGCGAGCAGGGCTACGTTCTCCGCGCAGTACCGCCGCACCTCGTCATCGCTGGCACGCCGATGGCCGGAACGCTCTACGGAGTGTTCGACTTTCTCGATGAATACCTCGGCGCGCGGTGGTACGCGCCGGGCGTCACGGAAATGCCCGAGGTCAAGGACCTGCCCTTGCCGGAAGTCGATCGCCTTGTTAAACCGGCCTTCCTGTGGCGTCACACGAGCTACGCGTGGCCCGGTGGCGATGAAGCCTTTCGTGCCCGACAGCGTGACAATGCGGGGAGTGCCGGCGCGGATAATCCTTACGGCGTTCAGCATGAACACGATGGCCGTTGCCACAGTTACTTCCGTTTCATCAGTCCGTCTGAGTTCTTCGAGTCACATCCCGAGTATTTCTCGGAGATCGGCGGCGTGCGGCGCTCCGTGGATACGCAACTGTGTCTCACCAACCCGGATGTCCTCGAGATCGTCACCGAGCGCATGCTCAAGCGCATGGCGGAGCAACCCAACGTGCGCCAGCACAATTTCTCGCAAATGGACTACTACCACCCGTGCGAATGCCCCGCGTGCCGGGCGATGAATGAGCAGTATGGCTCGCTCGGCGGCACGCAGTTCTGGTTCGTCAACCAACTCGCCGAGCGCACCGCCAAGGTGTATCCCGACAAGTGCATCGGAACGCTTGCCTACATGTACACCGAGGAACCGCCCAAGGATGTGAAGATGCATCCGAACGTGGCGGTGTGGCTGTGTCACATGTTCCCCTCGTGCGACAGCCATCCCATCGAGTCCTGTCCTCTCAACGCCGACTACAAACGGCGGGCGCGTGCATGGTCTCAGATCTGCTCGCATCTCTACATCTGGCACTACATCGTGGACTTCGCCCACTACTACAACCCATTCCCGAATTTCCATGCCATGGCGGCCGACATGAAGTTCTACCGCGACATCGGCGTCGAGGGCATCTACTTGCAAGGCATGGGCCATGGCGGCGGCGGGGGCGAGTTCAGTCTCCTTCGGCCGTATTACGGCATGAAGCTCCTGTGGAATCCCGATCGCGATGCCGATGCGCTCCTGTGCGATTTCCTCGAAGGCTATTACGGCGCAGCCTGGAAACCCATTCACGAGTACATCACCATGCTGCAAGACAAGGTGCAGAACGAGAATATCCACATGCACCTCTACACGAATCCGGCGCAAGGCTACTTGCCCGATGAGGTGCTCGATCGCGCCGCCGCCTTGTTCGAAAAAGCCGAGGAGGCCGTCGCCGGCGACGAGGAAATGGCCGAACGTGTGCGCGTAGCGCGGATGCCGCTCACGTACGCACGCATCTTCCCCAGAAATGGATTGACCATCGAGAACGAGACATTCCGGTTCAACGGGCCTTTCGCCCCCATGTCCGAAGTCCTCGACATGTTCAAACGCATGGAAGCCCATGGCTTCCAGTCCGTGCGCGAGGTGATGGGCGATCCGCGCACACTGGGCGTGTTCGCTGCGGCGTTCAGTTCGCCCATCCCGGCGCCGAGACTCGAGAGCCAGTACCTGACCGTGGACGCGGTCCCGCTGCTGGGCGGGCGCATGCTCCGGCTCATCCATCGGCCGAGCGGCCAGTGCGTGACCGCGTACGGCGTGGACCGTTACCTCATCTATCCCTTTGGCGGAGGCGAAGAGACGCGCTGGGGCGGCATCTTCCAGCCAACGGGCTTCTACGATCAGTACGTCGTGGCCGAGAAGGGCGAGCGGATCCTGCGGCTCTCGACCACGTCGAACGGCTTTCAGGTCGAGCGTACCCTTGAATTGGCCGAGGATGCGCCCATCGTGACGATCACCGCCACGGTCAAGAACGCCGATCAGAATCCTCGCGAGATCGGACTGCGAAGCCATCTCGAACTGGATCTCGGCGATCTGCTTGATACGCGCGTGGCGTTCACGAATCGGGGCGGCCAGGACGTGTCCAAGGACATGCGGCCCATCGTCGCGGGCCTACGCGAAGGCGAGCATTACTACGATCGGGACGCGCCCAACGGCGTCTGGACGTTCTCCGGAACGAAGGGACTGGAAGTGACGCAGCGCTTCGACGAGGCGACCACGGACTTCACCTGGCTCTATGCCTATCCGGATTACCTCAACGACCTCGAGGCCGAGATTTGGCGGAAACCCGTGGTGCTGGCCCCTGGCGAAAGCGTCACGTTGCAGCACGAGTTGGAGGTCCGAATGGCCGGGTTCTAGGCCGGGTCGCGCGACGCCCGCAACGCGAGGAGTGGAATGAGACGAGACACGCAGCGCCGTGCGCCAGTGCGGCGGCTATCCCGAGTGTTGGGCTACGTCGTTCCATTCGTGCTGCTCCCTCTCGTGTTGCTCGTTGTCTTGGAGCTGGCGCTTCGGTTGGTGGGCTACGGCGAGGATCGTTCGCCCTTTGTCTCCTTCGAACATGACGGCGAAACCTATTTCGCGCCGAACAAGGCGTTCTACCAGCAGTTCGAGGCCTTGCCGGTCGAATTCGTCGTGGCGTGGGACAATCTCACCTATGCCATTCCCGCCCGCAAACCGACGGGGGCCTTACGCGTGTTCGTGCTCGGCGCCTCGGCGGCCGAGGGCGTGCCCCACGACGAGTTCAGCTTTCCTCGCGTAGTTGAGCTCATGCTGCGCGACCGGTTTCCGGGACGCCCCATCGAGATGTACAACACGGCATTCCCCGGCGTGAACTCGCACGTGATGTGGGCCATGGCCAAGGCCTGCGCCAAACTCGAACCGGACCTGTTCATTATCTACATGGGCAACAATGAGTTCGGTGGGCCCTACGGCCCTACTACCGTGTTGGGCCGCCACCCCGGATTATACCGACTGCCGTTTATCCGGGCGCACATTCAGCTCAGCCGGCTGCGGCTCATGCAACTGCTGACACGACGCCACGAGGCCGCGTGGAAGATGTCTCAGGAGAACACCATCTACGGAAACGCGCCCACCGCAGATGCCCGCGCCGTGGCCCTCTACCGCAGCAATCTCGAGAGCATCTGCAACACGGCCCACGCCGCAGGCGCTTCCACGATCCTCTGCACGCTGGCGTACAACGTCGCCAAAGACAGCCCCGCCGGAGCCGCCGAGCCCGTCGCGGTCGAACGCGCCCGCGCCGCCGAATACGTCCTGACCGGCGCCAAGGTGCTCACGCGCGTGCTCATGAGGCGTGCCTCGCCGATCAATCAGGCGATCCTGGACGTCGCGGCCGACCGCGAGCGCCAGGGCGTGCGACTGGCCGACGTGGCCACGGCGATCGCGCGAAGCGTCCCCGAGGGAATCCCCGGTTACGAATGCTTCCATGACGCCGTCCATTTCACGTTCCCGGGCAACTACCTCGTGGGCCGGTCCGTGTTCAACCACATCATGGCGACCCTGGCCGACGCCGAGGACGATCGCGTGACCCTATCGTACGATGCGTGTGCCGAACGGCTCGGGTGGCAGCCCGCCGTCGAACTCGATCAGCTCCGTTCCCTCATGGGGAGTTTTCTCCTTGACGATCGCGATCGTGCCGCCTGCGAACGGCGCATCGCGGCGATCACGCTCCGCCTCGTCGGGAATGTCGAAGAAGGCATCGCGGACGCCTATTGCCGAGCGGTGGAGCTCAATCCCGAAGACGCCATCGTTCGGTATCGATACGCGGCGGCGCTGCGCCGGCTCGGCCGAGAGGACGCCGCCATCGAACAGGCCTCCGCGTGCGTGAACCGTTTCCCTCTCATGCGCCCGGCGTACCTCGCGCTGGCCGCCGCTCAATCGAGCCTCGAGAACTGGCCGGCCGCCGTCGACACACTCGAAAAGCTGCTCGCGTTTGCGCCCGATTCGGCCGACGCTTGGTTCGAGTATGCGCGGGCCAATGCCCGGCTGGACAAGGCCGCGGACGCCCTCGACGCATGCGAACAGGCCCTCCGAATCCATCCCAAGCACATACGAGCCAAGTGCCTGCAGGGCGCGATGCTCGAAGGGCTGGGCCGCGCGCGGGCTGCGAGGCGCGTGTACCTTGAGGCCATTCCCATCGCGCCACAATTGGGCCTGCCCTACGCACATCTCGACGCCCTACTCGAGAAGGGCGATCCGGGCGATCGCGTGGCGTTGTGGCGTCGGCTCGTCCGGCAGTACGGCGATCGCGCGCGGCCGCACTTCCACCTGGCCAAGGCCCTCGACGCGGCAGGCGATTTCGAGGCCGCCGTGGCGGCGTGCGATAGGGCGATCGCCATCGATGGCACCGATCCGGAATTCTACGAGACACTCGGATTGGCCTATCTGGCCCGCGGCGAACATGAAAAGGCGATCCCGCCTCTGCGTGAGGCCCTGAAGCGAAGTCCCCAATCCGATTACCTACACCCCAGTTTGGCAAAGGCCTTGTGCGAAGCGGGCGACCTCGAGGGAGCGCGTGAGGAGGCCGCGGCGTGCCGGGCAGCCGGACTCGAGGTGGATCCCGAGGTGGCCCGGAAGCTGGGCCTCGACACCCCGAACCACGGAGGATGACGACGATGAACCTGACGGCGCAACAGAACACCGTGATCGAAATCCCGTTCATGGCGGCCGCTCTCCACGAGGACCCTTACAACGGCGTGGACGTGGACGTGATCGCGCGCTGGCCGGACGGCCATACCGTGCGGATCCCGGCTTTCTGGGCCGGCGACAATGTCTGGAAGTTCCGCTTCTCGGCGCACACCGTGGGCGAGTACACCTTCGAGAGCGAGGCGAACGTGACCGATTCCGGTCTGCGCGGCGTCAAGGGCGCCATCACCGTGACGCCGTACGAGGGCGGGAACCCTCTCCTCCAACACGGACGCCTCCGCGTCGCGTCCGACAAGCGCCATTTCGAGCACGCCGATGGCATACCGTTCTTCTGGCTGGGCGATACGTGGTGGATGGGCTTGTCCATGCGGATGGATTGGCCGCAGGGCTTCCGCGCGCTGGCCCTCGACCGCGTTCAAAAAGGGTTCAATGTCGTCCAGATCATCGCCGGACCGTATCCCGATATGGACGAGTTGGACCCAAGGGGCCGGAACGAGGCCGGATTCCCGTTGACCGACGGTTTCGCCGGCATCAATCCCGCCTACTACGACCACGCCGATCTCAAGATCGGCCACCTCGTGCATGCCGGACTCGTGCCGTGCATCGTCGGTATGTGGGGCTACTACTTGCCGCGGCTCGGCGTCGACCGCGCCAAGCGGTTCTGGCGCTACATCGTCGCGCGCTACGGTGCCTATCCCGTGGTCTGGTGCATCTGCGGCGAGGGCGTCATGCCCTATTACCTATCCAAGACGCCCGACGATGATCGCGCGTTCCAGAAGCGCGGTTGGAGCGAAGTCATGGCCTACGTGCGCGAGGTAGACGGCTACCGGAATCTCATCTCGATTCATCCAACCCAGTATGGCCGCGACCAAGTCGAGGATCCCGCGCTCATGGATTTCGAGATGCTGCAAACCGGCCACGGCGATCTCGACAGCGTTCCTACCGTCATCGAGTCCGTCCGTAAAGCCGTGGCGCGCCAGCCGTCTATGCCGGTCGTGAACTCGGAGGTCAACTACGAGGGCATTCTCGGCCGGGCCTGGCAAAACGTCCAGCGGCTCTGCTTCTATCACACCGTGATGAACGGCGCGGCGGGGTTCACTTACGGCGCCAACGGCATTTGGCAGGCCAGCACCGTCGAGCAACCCTACGGCCCGTCGCCCCACGGGCGATGCTGGGGCAATACGCCGTGGCAAGAGGCCGCCCAACTGCCCGGCGCGCGCCAGCTCGGCCTCGGGGCCGGACTCCTGCGCGCGCTGCCATGGTGGGGACTCGATCGCCATCCCGAGTGGCTCGGCACGACCGAGGAGACCTCGAAACCATACGCCGTGGTGGCCGCGGGCATTCCCGGCGAGTTCCGGCTTGTCTATGTGCCGATGTGCTGGGATCCGCCGGCCATCCGCGAGCTCGAACCGAAGCGACCCTACCGCGCCGTCTACTTCGATCCGTGTTCCGGCGCCCGTACCGACCTCGGCGAAGTCGTTGCCGATGCCGAGGGCACGTGGCGTCCGCCCATCCCGCCCGAGTGCCACGATTGGGTCATCGTCCTGCGCTCGTGACGCCGTCTTGGGTTTGAACTACCGGACGCGGCGGAGGGGCCCCTCGGGGCCGATGATGTTCTTGCCGACGATCTGAGCTTCGATGGTGTAGCTTATGGCGGAAAGGCGTATCCAGTTGTTATTTACGCTCCACTGGCCCGGGAAGCCTTGGGCACACATCTCGGGCGGCAGGCCCAGCTCAGCCATTTTCGGATGGAAGGCCTTGGCCTGGCCGCCGGGATGCAGTTCGAGGGTAATGGGCTGAATCTCGCCCTGAATGAAGAACTGCCACGCTGTCCCCGGCAGGTTCTGCGCGTTGAGCTGGGGAGGCGGCCCACCGCGCACCTCCGCCGCAACCCGTTGTGGCTGGCCCGGTTGCGCACGCTCGACACCGGGGGGCAACTGGATATCGTTCGGGATCTGTCCCGGCTGCAGATTTGACAGGGCCGGATTAGGCGTCATGGCCGACGGCGCGGCCGTGGTCTTGGGCTCCGGTTTGGGTTCCGGTTCGGCGGCAACCTCGGCGGTGCCATCCGAATTCGCCTTGACGACATGGGCCAGCAGGGGAAGACCGAGGATGATCAGCAGCACAACGCAAATGGCAATTAGTACGCTATTGTCCACGACTCCATCTTTCAACGGTTCGGATCGAGATCTCAAAATGGACCTAATCCCGCCAACGGCCAGAAAGTTCCTGTAGACGCGCAATTCCGAGTGCGAAGAGGCCGCTGACGCAAGACGATGCAGGAACCCTCGGCCTTTCACGGCCGCTTGTGAACGGTCCACGTGATACGTCAGAACTGGAAGTATACGAATGGTTTATAGCGGAACTGAACGAGGAGAATCAGGAAGAACGCCGCCGCGCCGAAGACCAGACTGCATGCCCAGGCGGGCAACCGCACGGCCTGTTTCTCGAAGTGCACCTTTGATGAGACCCAATGGAGTATCGCCATGCCAACGAAGAAGGCCCAGAGATTCAGCGGCGAGGGCTCTCCGCCTTGGGGGATGAAGAAGCCCCGCATCACCTCGAACATGTTGTGGAGGTCCGTTGCGCGGAACATTATGAGCTGGATCGTCCACCAGAAGAAGGTGATGGGCACGGCGAAAGCCATGGTGAATCGACGGACCGGATGTGTCTCGGGCACGTTCCGACGGTAGAGTCGGTACATAATCATGGCGAGACCGTTCGCACCGCCCCACAGGACGAAATGCCACGCGGCACCGTGCCACAGGCCGGCCAGCAACATGGTGATCATGACGTTTCGGGCCGTGAAGAGTGCCGTGCCTCGGCTGCCGCCCAAGGGGATGAAGAGGTAGTCGCGGATCCAGGTCGAGAAGCTCATGTGCCAGTGCGACCACAACTCGAGGATGTTCCGCTTGAGGTATGGGAAGTCGAAGTTGATGCAGAGCTCATAGCCAAGCAACGCAGCGGTCGCGATGGCCATGTCGGTATATCCGGAGAAGTCACAGTAGAGCTGGATCGAGTAAAGCATGTTGGCCAGCCATATCGAGCCTGTCGAGAACGACGACGGCGCCGCGTATACCTGATCGACGCAGGCGGCCACATTGTCCGCCAGACACACCTTCTTGAAGAAGCCGATAAGGAAGAGCGCGATGGGGCCCTTGAACCGAACGTCGGCGAAGCGTCGTTTCGAGTCCAATTGTGGCAGGAAATCGGCGGCGCGGACGATTGGGCCCGCCACAAGTTGTGGGAAGAAGCTCACGAAGAGAGCAAAGTCGATGGCACTGCGGATCGGCTTGAGCTGTTTGCGGTACACGTCGATGGTGTAGCTCATGGACTGGAACGTGAAGAAGCTGATGCCCACCGGCAGCACGATGCGCATGGTGAGGTCGGGCCCGTCGTAGCCGAACAGTCTCAGGACGTCGACGCCGGAGGTAACGAAGAAGTTGTAGTACTTGAAGAACCCGAGGATACCGAGGTTGGCGCATAGGCTTGTGATAAGCCAGAGCTTGCGACCGCCTCGGGGCGCATCGTTTCGCAGCACCCAGCCCACAACATAGTCGATCATCGTCGATACGGCAATCAGGAACAGAAACCGCCAATCCCACGCGCCGTAGAACACGTAGCTGGCCACGAGCAGGAGCACTTTGCGCTGGCGATTCTCAGGCAGGAGCCAGTACACGGTGAAGACCACCGCGAAGAAGCCGAGGAAGATGGGTTGAGTGAATAGCACCTAGGGCTTCCTCTCAAGATACTGCACGAAATCATCGGCCATGAGTTCGGTCAATCGCGCGGCGCCTGCCGCATTCACGTGTGTGGCATCGTAGCGCATGTCCTTCTGGTAGAGCTCGGAGAACCTCTGCGGGTGGTTGTACGCGAACAGTTCCGGGATGTGTCCGTACCGATACAGCCAGAGCGCCGGCGCTTTCATGCGCAGGCCGGGCGCCAGCATGTACAGCGGTTCGATACCGGCCCCGCGGAGGCTGGCCACGTCTTCGCGCACGGCCCGGACCGCCCATGCCGGAGCCGCCGCACCGGCTACGCGTTCCTCATATTGCCCCCAGTTCTTCTCGAGCTGATTCACATCCTTTTCGTACTGCTCGATGCCTTCCATGAAGGCCCTATGCCGTGCCCGATCCTCGGGCGACACGTCCTCGTAATGATCCTCGAGGGACTCGAAGCCCTCGTTCTTGACGGCGGCTAACACCGGCGGATCGAGAAGCATCCGCCGGGCGAGCCCTACGTGGAAGCCCTTGAGCAGCATGTGAAGTACGTGACCGTAGACCTCGTGGATCCGAACACCCAGCGGCTCATCCTCGCTCAGGACGGCGAGGCACACGTCCCTGGTCGCTCCCAGGCCATGCCACCACGCGGTCCGGAGCGACAGCCAGTTTTCGTCATGTACCGTCTCGACCTCGAGTGCTGTGATGTCGGTGATCACCCATTTCAGGCGTGCCGGATCGAGCGCCAGGATTCGATCCAGTAACACGCGGCCTTCGTGAAACCGCATGCCCGGAATACCGAAATTGAACGATTTCACCTCATAGCCCGCGGCGCGCATGCGCGCGTCGAACCGTACCGGATCAATACTGCGCAGCACGAAGCTCGGCCCGATGAAAATCAGGTCGTATTCGTCCTTATGCTGCTTGAAATGGGCGTATTTGGCCGCGATTTCCTCAGGAAGGACAGCGGTATCGAAGCGTTCGACGAGGATGTTCCCGGCGATCATCACGGCCGCGAACAGCCCCAGATACAGCACGGCCCGTCCGGGGCGAATACCTGTCGTACCCGTCGTATCGGAACTCAAACCACACCTCACGTTAGGGCCGTCACACGTTGTCGGCGGACGTCCTCAAGTCGTCGGAGAATCTGCCGTTCCACGAAGGCCCGGTTTTATGCCACAAGCCCTCGCTGCGCCGCAACCTGCACAGACCCTCGAAGAAAGGGAACAGACTACGAATCACGGAGTCCAATCTCGCTGCGCCGACAGTCGGAGCCCACGTGGGACATTGCGTGCGGCGGACTACTGGGCACCGGGCGTCTCTTCGCACTCCTTGGTCAGACAGGCGGGGAGGGGCACCCAGTCGGGTGTCACGCCTTCGATGAAGGTAATCGGCTTCTTGGACTCGGGGGCCTCAAAATCGAGGCCGAGCGAAGAGAGGATCGTCCCCTCAGCTAAGCGAAGCTCGACGAGGGCTTTCTCGTAAGCGATCTGAGCCTGCAACTCCTGAACCTGCGCGGCGGTCAAGTCCTCCTGGATCTGGAGCACGCGATAGCTGGTGGTCACGCCGAGTCGCAATCGCTTTTCCTCGGCTACGACATTGGTTTCCTGGAGGGCGCGGGCCTGTCGATTACTCTCGACGAGGATCTGGCTCGTGCTGAGGGCGCGGGCGGCCAAGCGCACCTTGAGGGCGAGTTCCTGCTTGGTCTTCTCGACGCGTTGCTCGGCCTGGCGCAGCGTTTCCTCGGCGCGTTCATACGAGCCTCGGGCGGCGCGGTTGCCGAGGGGCACCGAGGCCCTGAACCCGACGGAGTAGCCATTGTCGCTGCGCTCGCGCATGCCGTAGAACGTCTGGCGCAGCTTGTGGTCGCGGCCGCCGGCCATGATGGAGCCGGTGAGGCTGAAGTCCGGCAGCAACGCGTCGGCGGCGCGGGTGCGATCGAGCTTGGCACTCTCGATCTCAACCTGTGACAGCGCCATCTCGGGGCGGTTCTCGATGGCCAGCGCAATGCTCTGTTGAACGTCCGCCTCCCGTTGTTGGAGGGCCTCGATGTCCAGATCCTCGACCGATGGCCGGTCGACAGGCACGAGTTGCCGCGCCTCGAACACGTCGCTATCGCGCATGTCGAGCATATACTTGATCACGTCTTCCGCGTCGATGGCCGATGATCGCGCCGCGATGAGGTCGCTCTGGCGGACGGCGACGCCCGCCTTGGCCTGGAGCACCTCGATGGCGGCGGCGGTGCCGATGTCGAGGCGCTTCTTGCTGATCTCGAGGAGACGTTCGGCATTGCTTAGGGCGCCCGCGCGCACTTTGACGGCCTCCGTGGCGCCCACGAGATCCCAGTAGGCTTTGACGACCTCGGCGACCGTGGTCATGACGGCGAGGCGGAGCTGATGCTCGGCGGCCTCGCGGCCGCATTTCGCTATGCGGATCATGGCGGTGTTCGCAGCCCTACTGCGGCCGCGCAAGAGCGGCTGCGCCACGGTAAGCGTGAGCGCGCCGCTGTATTCCTCGATGAAGCTGTTCCACGTCGTTTCCTCTTTGTTCATCGAGAAATCGACGTTGTACACGGTACCCCACTGGAGTTTGCCGCCCACCGAGGTGTCCGTCGATGTCCGATGGGCCTCCGTCGAATCGATGCCGCCGAACCGCTTGTATTCGGGCGAGGCCTCCTGCTCCCCATAGAGGTAACTGCCGCTCATGCTGAGGGCGGGGTCGAATTCGCCTTTGGCAGCGAAGATGTCGGCATCGGACTTGAGGGGCTCGAACTCCGTGATGAGGATGTCCTGGTTGTTGTCCAACGCCATCAGCACGCACTCGGTGAGCGAAATGCGCAACCGTTCGCGGCCGGCGCGGCCCTCGACCGCCTCGCGCAACTTCTCGAGGTCGATCAAGTCGACGCTGATGTCGCGCGCCACATCGCCTGCGGCACCGCCCTCGGCCGTGGCCGCATCGGATGGAACAGACGTGGTTTCACCGAGTGCGACTCCGGCGATGAGAACGGCCACCGCCGCAACAAGCCATCGTGCCGAATGCATACTGTTCTCCCGAGGACGTCCAACCAATGGAAACGCGCCTTCCGCGCCTTTTAATGACCGGATCCCGCGGGACGCGGTTTCAGACGCCGATGCGAGCAAGTCTACTATCCGGCCTCGGACGAGTCAACCGGCCCGTCGGCGACGCGTCCTTCTTCAGCCGAAATCGGGCTCTGGCCGAGAGTTGGATGCGCCCGACGGGCGTTGCATAATGTTCTCGTGCGCCATCCGCGTCGCATCGGAAGTCCGTTGGGACGCCTTGGCAAGGGAGATCCGCGGCCGGCCATCGAAAGGCACCGGGCCTGGCCGGATGACACCGGCGGCTCGGTCCAGGCTGGGAAGGAGGGAACACGATGTCACCACATCTGGCGGCGCCTATCGTCGGTTGGGCAACGACAGGGCTACTGGCCGCGGTGGTCTTGATGCCAATCGCGACGAACGCCCACGCCGAAACCGAGCGACTCTTCGAAGGGCGCTTCTTCGCGGGCGCGGGCGATGTTGCCTATCTCGAGTTGCTGGACACGGCCCGGCGAATGTTCGCTGCGGATCCGCAGTTCCAGAACATGACCATGCTGTACACACCGGCGTGGAACGGCCTCGTCGAGGGTCCAACGTGGGGCGCGTGGTGGATTCAGAACAGCTATGGCACTACGTACTGCGCGTTGCCCTTCTATGTCGAGCCGATGACGACGTTCCTGCAGAACGCGCAGGATCTCTGGTTCAACCAGATGGGCGACGGGAAACGCGCCGGCGCGCATGATTGGGTAGCGCCGGATGGCGCGCTCTGCGATGCGGCCGCCCCGGGCTGGATTGTCTACAAGCAGGGCGACGGCCGCATCGACATCCACGACTGGGGCATGGAATTCACCGCGGCCGGTCTCTTGATGCAGGCGGAGTTGCTACTGATTAGCCGCGATAGTGCGGCGATAGAGCATTACCTGCCCAAGCTCGAGCGGTGCGCGAACTTCATCGAAACGCGCCGCGATCCCGACACAAACCTGTTTCTGGCGGGCGCCGCGGGCAATCTGCTCGCTCCGAGCTATGCGGGATGGAAGAAGCCGGACGGCACGTATGACAAAGCCTATCTGGCGGGCCTGTCGATCACGTACATCGCGGCCCTCGACCGTCTCATCGAGGTCGAGAAGCTCGCCAACCGACCGGACGAGGCCGCGCGCTATGTCGAGTTCCGCGATCGGGCCAAGGCCGGACTTCCGCGCGTCACGACGGATGAAGGCTACTTCCTCAAGTCCCTCGATCCCGACGGCACGCGCCACGGCGTCTACGGCGCGGAAACACATGGCTACTTCGAGGCCTCGCCCAACCACGACGCCATCGCGTTCCGGGTCGTCGACGACGGCCAGGCCCGGCGTATCTACGAGAAGATCGTGTCGATACCGGGCCTGCGTCGCCACACGTTTATTATCACCAACGAACCGGGCCTGGACGACATGTATGATCCCGGCACGTCGTGGCTGTGGAAGCACGGCACATGGGTGAACGGCGGCCACTGGTCCACCTGCGAAGGTCGGATGGTCCTGGGCTACTTCCGCCTTGGCCAATACGACGACGCCCGGCGGTCGATGGAGAAGCTCCTCGAGTTTGCCCGGGCGTTTCGCATGGACAACCCGTTGGTCGAGTGGGGGAGCAAGGTCTATCAGCCCAAGGAGCCCATCAATCTCTGCTACGACACTTTCGCGCCCGCTGCCGCTATGATCCGAGGACTCTTCGAGTATCTCTATCGCGCCGACGGCCTCACCCTGATTCCTCACATTCCGTCGGGTATCACGCGTCTCGAGCAACGGTTTCCGATCCGATTCGGGGCGAAACGGCTCTTCCTGGCCACGGCCGGATCCGGCGCGGTCAAGAAGGTCTGGATCGATGATCGCGAGTGGACACAGCACGATGACGCGTCCATCTTCCTGCCGTACGCCGAGATGCCGGAAGTGGCCTGCGTCCGGATCGTTCTCGGAGACGCCGCCCTCGAACAGCCGTGGCCGAACGCCGCGCAACCGGTACTCGCGTTACCTCCGACCGATGCGTCCTGTTGGGACCTCAGCGAGGCGGCGGGCGCCGCAGGGGGCAATACCCTCGATTTGCGGTTCGGCGCGGACAGCAACGGCGGGAGCCGGTTCACCGGCGATATCGGCCCCATTGTCATGTGCAATCAGGCCCTCGATGACGATGCAATGAAGGCCTTGGCGGCAGACTGGACGGCCAAGCCGGAGCATTGTGTTGCCCAATGGACGTTCGAGGAAATGCGCAAGGGCCCGTATCCCGCGCGTTTCATCCACAGCGGCGAACTCGTCGAGACGCCCAAGGGCCACGCGGCTCGTCTGGATGGCGCGGGCCATATTCGCGTAGACCATAACGACGCCCTCAACCTGGTGGAGACGTTCACCCTCGCGGCGTGGATACGCCCGATCGCGTTCCCGGATGGCGGCGCGCGGATCGTCGACAAGATTCCCGCCGGCCGCGATCAGGGCTACCTGCTCGACACGCATCCTCGCGATGGGCTCCGCCTCATTACCCCCGAGGGCACGCTCGCCTACGCGGCCGCATTGCCTTTGGACGAGTGGACGCACGTCGCGGCCACGTTCGCGTCGGGCGGGGCGCTTCGGCTCTACGTCAACGGCAAGCGCGTTGCCGAAGGGACGTGCGGCCCACGCTCGGGCGCGTCCTCTTTCGCGAAGATACGCGCGCTCTACGAACGCCTCGTCGATGCGGGTCTCGAATCCACGTACGTGGCGCAGCATGCCCGGTTGACCCTCGAGTGTGTGCTGACGGTGCAGGACCGAATGCGGCTCCTCCGCGAAGGGAAGCTTGAATCCTTGCCAGAGCTTTCGCAAGGGGCGGCGGACCAGATGTATCTCGACACGGCCGCAAAGCTCCGCGATGGACTCGTCGCCGCGATCGAGGGTTACGCCGATGCTTCCGACGCCGACCAGCGCAAGATTCTCGCGCTATGGCTTGGCGTCGAGGCCGGTACACAGGCCCTGTAGCGAACGAAAGGGAGGTAGAGGTCATGTTGCGAACCACCGGATGGCTCATGATGTTGCTCATCGCGTCTGCGGCCCAAGGCCAGCTCACCGAGGAGGAGAAACCCACCACGGCCCATCTGGTCAGCCGAATCGACGTGAAGAACTTCGGCGCGGAGACGGTTCGGATCGGCGATCTCGACGGCGACGGCGGCCCCGATTTGCTGTTTGTCCAGAGCGTCTACGGCACGCGCGCGATCACCTGCATTACGGCGACCACGATCTTCGGCCAAGTCCTGTGGCAAACCGGCACGCCCTCCGAAGAGAACGGCCGCATCTACAGCGACCTGCCCGTGCAGATCTACGACTGGGATCGCGATGGCCGGAACGAAGTGCTGTATGTTCGCCAGGCCGTCTATGCCGAGCCGCCGTACCAAGGCGGCGTTCGAGAGCGTGCCGCGCGATACGAAGGGAACGCCACCATGGGTGTCTTGGACGGCCGAACCGGCGCCCAGAAGACGACGCTCCCCATTCCTGCGCCCGCCGATGATTGCTTCCTCTTCGCCGATCTAACGGGCCGCGGCCGGCGTGAGGATTTGGTGGTCAAAGACCGCTATTGGAACATGTGGGGCGTTTCGCACGAAGGCAGCGTCCTCTGGCATTGGGAAGGGTCGACGGGCCACTGGCCGGCCATTGCCGATATCGACGACGATGGCAAGGACGAAGTGTTCATCGGCTTTGCCCTCGTCGACCACGACGGCACGGTTCTGTTCGAGGAGGATCCCAAGGGCGCCCACCAAGACGCGACCTACATCGTACGCGCGCCCGACGGGAAATGGCGGCTGGCCTTCGGCAACGGCGGCATTCACTGCCTGAATCCCGATGGCTCGAAGCGTTGGAGTCGTGCGATGGGAGAGGCGCAACACGTCCTCGCCGGACGTTTCCGCGCCGAGTCGCCCCTCGATTTCGTGGTGGTTGACCGCACGCCCGAGCCTACCCATCACCGCGACGAGAACGCCTGGGCCATTCTCTACCTCTACGACGCTGACGGCAACGAGGTCTGGCATCGACCGCAGGCCAAAGGCGCGTGGGCCATTGCCACTGTCGAGATCGACTGGTTCGGCCAGGGCGCGCCTCTTGGCGTTCTCGTGTACGGCCGGGGCCTCGGCCAGCCGGCCGTGATCTACGACGGCGAAGGCGAGATCGTCGAGACGTTGCCCCTCGAACCGTCTGCTTCGTGGAAAGATGAGAAACCGGCATGGTCCTACGGCCTCGCCGCGGACGTGTGGGGCGATAGCCGCCAAGAGGCGATCCTGTTCGGCTCGCGCGGCGCCTGCATCTACGCCAACACCCGCGTCCTCGAGACACCGACACTGTACAACGAGACGCTGTATCCCGGCATGTGACGCCGACTCAGGCGGCGTCGATGGCCGCGAGGCGCGCGTGGAGGTCGCGCACGGACTCGAAGACAAAGTCGGGCGCACGTTCGGCTCGGGCGACATCCTCGCGGGTGCTCTCGCCACTGAGCACAAGGATTGAGGTGATGTCGGCGTTGTAGGCCATCTGCATGTCCGTGTAAAGCCGGTCGCCGACCATAGCGGTATGTTCGGCCGTAGCGCCGAGCTTCTGCATACCCATGCGAATCATCTCGGCGTTGGGTTTGCCGATGAACTTGGGCCAGCGGTCGGCCGCGGCGCGGAGCAATTCGGCCGTGGCGCCGCAGTCCGGAATGTAGCCGTACTCGGTGGGGCACACCTTATCCGGATTCGTGGCAATGTACGGTAGCCCTTCGCGCAGGAGCAGGCAGGCCTTTTCGAGCTTGGCGTAGGTAAGACTCTTATCGAAGGCGAGTACGACGGCCTGCGGATCTTCATCGGTCACCGCGATGCCGGCTCGGGCGAGTTCGGTCTCGAAAGAGGTCATGCCGACGACGTAGACACGGCGGAAGTCCGTCTCCGATACGAGGTAGCGCGCCGTGGCCTCGCCCGAAGTCAGAATGTCCGCGGGCTGGGCCTTGATGCCCATCCGGGCGAGCTTGGCGCTGTACTGCGCGGCATCGGCCGTGGGATTGTTGGTGAAGAAGAGCCTTTGCCGGCCCGACTCGCCGAGGAACGCGAGAAACTCCGCCGCGCCCTCGATGGGATTAGGCCCGAGATACACCGTGCCGTCCATGTCCAAAAGGAAGAACCGAAGCTCGCCGAGATCCGCCATGTCCTACTCCCGGGATTACCGACACGCATGGGCCGCGCGCGGCGAAGCCCCTTACTTCTTGTCGCCCAAATCGGAACCGAGCACGCCTGCGGCCTCCCGGACCTCTTGAAGGCGCTTGCTGTCCTGAAGAATGAGGGTCTTGTGCAACTCGGCCACGCGTTCTTCGTGTTGGCGGTCGCCGCCGACCCCAGCCCGTCGATTGTCAAGCTCGGCCACATGCTCGCTCTTGCCGTAGACGATGAGCACATCGCCCGAACGGATGTACGTGGTTCCCGTGGGGGCGCCGACGTATTCGCCGGTGACCCTCCGAATGCCGAGAACCTGCACCCCCTCATCTGACAAGCGCAGCTCGGACAGCGGCTTGCCCGCCAACCAATCGCCCGTCGCTATCGTCACTTCGCAAACCGAGTAGCCGGAGCTCAGGCGCAACAGACCGGGGTAGTCGTAGATCTCGAGCTTCGTCCAGTGGCGGAGCGCCCACTCGATCATCCGCGACATCTGGCGATCGATCCACTGGCTATTGGCGATGAACCACAACACGGCCAACCCACCGGCCAGCCAGCCCAGCCGCGTCAGCAGCGCCGCCTCGCCGTCCTCGGGCGAGGCCACGAAGATGGGGATCACCGACGAGACCGTGGCCACGAGACCAGCGTTGCCCAACCACATCAGGATCATGATGATACGTCGCCGGACCGGGTGGTCGAGCATGCGTTCGGATTCCGTCGTCGTGAATCCCACGCCCATGTACGCGGATCGGGCCTGGAACTTCGCCATGTCTGGGGAAACGCCCGTGAGTGTCAGGGCAACGCTGGCAACCCGGGTGATCAAAATGCCCAGGGTCAGAACCACGAGCAGGGAGAGGATCGGAATAATGGGTTCCACGCGACGTCAACTCCTTGAGCGGCAAGACGCTGCCATGTCGTTCACCGGCGGCCTATTCTGCCACTCGCCTGAAGATCAGGTCAAGAATCCGAATCCAGGAATCCCAGGCGGTCGGTGTGACAAAAAATGTCACTTTGCGACGTTCTGCGGAAGCGGTTTGGGGGTGGAGAACGTTGTGTTACCAGGTCACTATCGGCTGTAACCTATTGCCAAAAGATGATTTAACTCTGTTTGGGCGATGCTTTGGTACGGCGTTTGCATAATGGGTTAGCAACAGTTGAAATGGAGAGCTGGGGCTCCGAGCATGGTGCACGTAGCTCCTTGGAGTTGGGACAGCGTATGGAGGATAGTGCTATGAGAAAGAAGACCGGTTTCACCCTGATCGAGTTGATGATCGTTGTGGCCATTATCGCCATCATTGCGGCGATTGCGATTCCGAACTTGCTTCGTTCGCGCTTGGCCTCGAACGAGACAGCGGCCATCGGCAGCCTGCGCGCGGTATCGACCGCCCAGGTGACGTTCCGTGCGTCCCATGACGCGTACGGCGCGTGGGCCGACCTGATGGGTGGCGATCCGCCGTACCTTGATGGTGACTGGGCGGACGGCGAAGCGGGCGCGAAGAACGGCTACATGTTCACCCTGCTCAATGATGCGAACACGTGGAGCTGCGCGGCCTCGCCGGTCGACCAGGGCACCACGGGTGAGCGCGGATTCTTCGTCGACCAGTCCGGCGTGATTCGCGAAGATGCCAGCGGCACGGCCACGGCGGACAGCGATCCGATCGACAGCTGAGCCTAGCATAGACAGCGATGAGTTGAAGGCCGGCGGCGGGAGGCGACTCCCGCCGCCGGCCGGTTTTATGAGGGATGTTGATACACGACAGTTGAGACATGACGCCGGGTGGCGCGCGGACGCCTATCGTGTGCAAGTGTGGTATGATAGGTACCGGAACTCTATTGTGTTGCCTTGACTCCGAGGTTTGTTGGACGAGGGGCCGCAGTGTTAGGGGCGGCGAACGAGTGGTTCACACGAGGGCGCCCTCGGAGCGCCCGACGTCCAGGGGAGGGACGTGCGGTGAAACGGAACGGTGGATTCACCCTCATTGAGCTCATGATTGTTGTTACCATTATCGGAATCATCGCGGCCATCGCGCTGCCGAGCATGATGCGGGCCAGACTGGACAGCAACGAAGCCAGTGCGATCCAGAACTTGCACGCCGTTGCGACGGCACAGATCGGGTATCACGCCGCGCACCGAACCTTTGCGGGCTTCGCGGAGTTGACCGAGGTTTCCGCGGGCGGCGCGCCGCCGTTCCTGGCAAGCGATTGGACCGAAGGGGGGGTCAAGAACGGCTACCGGTACAGCATACCGACTGCGACCCTCGCCAATTTCGAATGCTTTGCCGATCCGGACGTCGAGGGGACGACCGGTACGCGCTACTTCTTCATCGACGCCTCGGGTGTGATACGCGTCGAGTACGGCGGCCGCCCCACGGAGGATTCCGAGCCGCTCGACTAACGCGGCAACGTCGCCTGTCGCACCATCGCGGCTGGGAAGGAACGCATGAGCGGTAAGGCGCAGCGCCGATTGAAGGCGGAAGCCGTGGGGGTATGGATGATGATCGCCGCGCTGTTGGCCAGCGCGGAGGCTCCCCGGGAACGTCCGGCGGTGGGTGCCATCCGTTGGGACGCGTGGCATGGGAGCGCGTCAGATGTAGGTCTGACCGTTGAGAAGACCCTTGCGCCCAAACACTGGCATTACCGCCTGCCATTCTACGGCCAGGAGATCGGCGACACCGCGGTCGAGGCTCGCGCCAACACGCAGGCCACCATGGATCGCGAGATCGAGTATGCCCACAAGGCCGGCCTCGACTACTGGGCCTTCGTCGTCTATCCGGAAGACGACGCCCTCAGCCTGGGGTTGAAGCTCTATCTCTCGAGCGAGAAGAAGTCCCTTGTCCGCTTCTGTTTGAATCTTCAAGGAGGTTGGGAGGCGCGCGGTGGGCCGGGCTCCTGGCCGGATCGGATCGACCGATACGTGCCCTACTTCCGTGAGCCGTCTTACCAAACCGTCCTCGACCATCGGCCCTTGGTCTTCCTGTACAGTGTCGAGGGCCTTGTTGGCCCAGGCCGGTTCGAGACATGGCCGGCTGCCCGGGACGCCTTCGACCAACTGCGCGCCGCCGCGAAGGCCGCCGGCGTCGGCGATCCCTATATCGTCGCGCAGGGCTGGTCGCCCGAGACCCTCGCCGGGCAGGCTGACCAACTCGGCCTCGACGCCATCGGCGCCTATGCCTCAAGCGCCGGCGCCAAGGCCGGGTCGTACGCGGCCCTCGCGGCCCACACCGAGCGTTGGTGGGACGCCTTCAAGGCCACCGGTCGCGAGGTGGTGCCCCTTGCAACCGCCGGCTGGGACATGCGTCCGCGCATCGAGACGCCGGTACCATGGGTTGACGGCGGCGATATCGAGCGATACTACGAGGCGCCTCGACCCGAGGAACTGGGCGCGCACCTCGAGAAGGCCGTCCAATGGTGCCGCGCGAATCGCGATACCGCCAAGGCGCAAGCGATACTCATCTACGCGTGGAACGAGTTCGACGAAGGCGGCTGGATTTGCCCCACGCTGAGCGAAGGAACTGCGCGACTTGACGCCATCGCGATCGCGCTCCGACGGAGCGCAACGTCCGCCGGCCACTGAGCCTTCTCGTGGCCCCAGGTATTACCGGCGCTCGATTCGCAGGGTCACGATCTCGAAGGGGTGCACCTCAAGAGATCGCTTGATGCGCTCGACCGCCATTCCGTCCGGATCGCTAACCCAGAGCCGGGCCGGCGCGCCGTCGCCCCAACGCACGTCGACGCGCTCGGGGCGCCCAGAGATGCCAAAGAGCCGCACGAGCCAGGCACCCCCATGATCGAGGGGCCGTACCGTCGTCACAATGACGCCGGCCGGTGTCACATCAAGGAGAGGACTGGCCACGGGCGCCGCTTCGTCCACCGCGACCGCCAGTAGCGGCTGACTTCTCTCCGTGCCAAATCGCGTGGCCGCCGCCGCATCGAAACGTCCGTGCGGCGCTAGGGCGTAGCGGAACGTCTCCAGACCTTCCTGGTCATGCTGATAGTTCGTTGTCCAGTAGTTGTTCATCACGTATGAGTAGAGCGACTGCGTTGGGGCGAGGTGTTTTCGCCAGATCTCCTTTGCGAAGGGGTCCGCCGGCTGCGCGCTGATCGCGCCCACCTCGACGATCGGCGCGTCCACGGTCGCCCACGTCACGCCGAAGGTCTGGTTCGACACGTCCACCCACCGCTGGACGCTGAGCCAGTTCTTGCAGGAACCGGGAAGCTGGTCGGCCTCAGGCCGCACCACGGACCACGGCATGTCCACGCGCATCACGCCGTCGGGAACGTTGAACGCGAAGCCGAAGTGATAGCCTTCCTTCTGCGGCTGGGCCTTCAGGAGGTCTGCGAGCGGAAGGGCCTTCTTGTCGACGAGGTTCACCACATCGACGCAAGATGAGCCGTCGATGATCCGCACCTCGCGGACCAGCCGGTGGCATCCCGGTGCGTCCGATTCGACGGTGAGGGACGCCACCACCGGCCCCGCGTCTTTCACGGTCATCGAAACCGAACCGTTCGAGGCCGCGTGCGCCGGATCGAATCCCTCGACATAATGGTAGCTGTTGATTCCCGACGCCTCAGGATCGACAAGGTCGACGCCCTGGTCTTCCCAACGCAAGTGGCGAATGACGCCCGTGCTCTCATCCATAGAAACGCGCACAAGGCCGTTGTCCAAAACCGTTCCTTCGGCCCTTGCGGCGCCTGAGCAGTGAGGAGCCCCCTCGTGGAACGTCAGGCGCGCGGCGCCAAAGGCGGGAACATCGCTTACCATGACGGCCAGTTCGCCGGACGCCAGACGTTGTGCCCGCAACGGGTGGCCTGCGCCATCTCGGACGGCCTCGCCGCGTAGACCCCACTCCTTGGGCAGAGTGACTAATCCCGAACGCGGCCACGACGACGTGTTGATCACGTCCACCGCCGCAATGGGATCGGATGAGGATCCACATCGGTCGAGTGCCCGAGCCAGCAAGTTGCGTGACGTTGCATCGGCGTCGAGGGAGAAGCCTTGCTTGATGCGCCATTGCGCGTCATACTCCGCCGATCCGGGCGGATATGCACCGCGGGCGCCGACGTAGCTTCGCGCGCCCCAGGTGTGTTCGTCGTAGAGGACAACATCGCGCCACGCCTCATCGAATTCGCCCTCCGGAAACGCCGCCGGACTCCGCATCGACCACAGGACTTCCGCCTGAACCAGTCGTTCGGCCGCCGCGCGGTTCAGGGCGGTTTCGCGGGCCGACGACGCGGCGCCATCCTCCCAATAGGGAGAGAAATCGCCGCTGGCGGACGGGATGGCCTCGCCGTAGCGCTGCTCGAAGTCCCGGAACACCTCTGCCGTTGTGGCAATGATCAGTCGGGGATAGGCGAATCGCGTGTTCCACTCCTCAACGAAGGCCGACAAGCCCTCATCCGGCCCTCGGTTATCGCCTTTGCAGTATCGATAGTAGAGGATGTCGTAGGGATACGCCGCGACGCGCCGGTCGAAGGCATCGAGGAACGCCCCGAGTTCGTCCTCGTCCGAGAACGAAGGCTGGTATGCACTATCCGTTTGCCAGCACAGGACTTTGTATCGGCCGCACGGCGAGGTCCACCAGAACGGTCGGTTGTCCCAGGCATCGCGGGTGAAGCCGGTGCGATGGCCGGCATTGGGCCCGAGGGAAAGGTACTTCACGCCGCTCTGGGCCAGCACAGGCACCGCACCCCAGGTGAGGCCGGCGCAATCCGTCACCATGGCCGACTCGATGGGAACACCGAGATCCTTGCTCAGTCGGCGGGCGCATGCGAGCAACCGCATGAGCTCTTCCTGCCGACACAGGCCGGCGAGTTCGTGACAGTAGAAGGCGTCCAGGCCGATCTGCCCGCGCGTGACGGCGCCTGCGAACGCCGAACGCTGCGCCGGCGAGGCCTGCTGGAGATAGCTGTCCACGGCCCAGAGCACCTCCACGTTCCACTTGAATCGCGCGCCCGGCGACAGCCGGCCCGTTTCCTGTGCGGCTGCGATGCCTCGCTCGATGAAGCCCCAGTGGTCTCGCTCGACCTCTGTTTGGAGATGGGTGTAGCCGATATCCACGTGCGAGTGCGGCAGCAGGTAGATCTCGAGCTTGCGTGCGGGCCTGAGCGCGAGGGTCTGCTCCGCAACAAGCCCGGCCGGCGTACGAAACGTCATCGGCACGTCCGTTGGCCCTTCGCACGCAGGCAGCAGGATCTCGACCGCGACGGTTCCGGCGTCGATGGACTGCTGGAGGACCTCGCGGCCGCCCGCGGCCACCGTGAGTGCGACCGGTGCTCCGGAATGATGCAGTTCCACCGCCACCGGCTGGAGCAGTGCGCCATCGCGCTCGACGAGGAGGTGTGGTCGAACTCGACAGTTCCGGAGCAGGGTGGCGGCAAGCGGTTCGCTCTCAACGGCGGTAGGGACCTCGAGGCCAAGCCAGTCATAAAGAATCATGCTGCCGGATATCGTGGTGATCCGGATCTCGTTTGGGCCCGGCTTGAGGAGGTTGGCCGGAAAAGCGATCTCGAAGCAATGCTCCTTGCCCTTCGCCGGCTCGCCGTAGAACGCGGCATCGTCCGCGCCGAGGGGCATCTCCTGATGGAACGCGGACTCGTTAATGGCCACTTCGAGTTCCGGCGGCTTCGCATAGTGCGTGTTGATGAGATCGACTACGAGCCGGCATCGCCCTTCCGGAATGGCGGCCTTCACGCCGAACAGGATCGTGAACGTGTGCGGCTTGCCACCGAATTCCCGATCCGCAGGCCCAGGCTGCACGTACGGCCAATCCTGTCTCGTCTCGGACTGGCCCACGACGAAGAAGCCGTCGCGGCGGTACGACGCGTGGTCCGAAGGAGCCAGGGCGAACTCCGCATCGTCGTTATCGGATGTCCCAAGTTCCCAGAGAAATCGATTGTCCGCCCCGGCCGCGACGAACGACACCGCCAGACACGCCGCAACGACGGCCATGGCGAGACAACTTCCCCAATCGGCCGGAGGCCGGCATCTTGTTCTCCCGCACTCCAGGTTGCCGCAAAGCGTGCCCATACGCCCCGCTTCCTACTCCAAACGGTGTCGCGTCCCTCGACTCTCACGCGCCTGGTTCCGCATTGTAGCCGATCGACAAGCCTTCCGTGAACAGGCCCCGCTCCCGGAAGTCTATCCATTTCCTTGAGCTTGTCCACATGGCCCTCTATAATCCGCGCACGTGTTTTCCACACAGGGAGATAGTTACCGTGACGAATGCAGTACACATTCGGCTCATTTGCGCCGTGCTGGCTGGAGCAGTCTTGCCTTTCGCGTGCAGCGATGCCTTGGGCGCGACGTTTAGTTTCGCGGTCATCACCGATCCCCATCTCGGCGGCGATCCGGAGCATGTAGCCGCCCTCAGAACCGCTGTCGATTGGCTTATCGCAAACAAGGACACCAAACACATCGAGGTGGTGTTCGTCTTGGGCGACATCGGTTGGGGGACGTCGGGCGACCGGTGCAACCTCGATATCGCGCGGGAAGTGCTGGATCCCCTGAACGATGTCGGCCTTTTGTACGTTCCCATGCTGGGCGACAACGAGGTCCAGGCCCACTCCGAAAGCGCGTACCACGCCGTCTTCAAAGACCAGTACGCGCGCCTCGCCAAGGGCCTCACAAACTGGAACGAGGCGTCAACGCCCGTGGGCGATGCCTTCCTCCACAGCTTCTCCTTCGACCACAAGGGATGTCATTTCTCCTGTCCCGACTTTGTGTCCAGAGTGCCGGGCGACGAGGGCGCCGAGCTGAACGACGTGCAGAACGGCACCTGGACGTGGTTCACGGCCGACATCGCCCGGTGCGCCAAGCCCGGCGCCGAGAACATCGTGACGATGACCCATCATCCCATGTACAACACGGGCATCATCCTGGCCGACAAGTTCCTGTTCTCGAAAGAGGAGATGGAGGCCATCACTGGTTTTCTTCGCAACTATGCCGACTCCGTGGACGCGAACTACTCGGGGCACATCCACATGAACTCTTTCAGGAAGGTGCGCTCCGGCGACACGGAAATCTATGATGCCCACGTCACCGACGAAACGTGGGGCCCGCCCGGAAAACCCAAGTCCCCTGAACACAGCGACGTGATGATCCGGTGGGTGAGCGTCGACACCGACGGCCCGACCGTGAAGTACGAGCAACACCTTGAAGAGGCCGTTCCCACCCAGTAACCGCATCCAACCGTGTTTCCTGAGACCCGGCGGCCGCGGCCGTGGAGACCGGCCAACGCGAAGGCGGCCTGAAAGGCCACGAGAATACAGCCCCGGCGAGACAAATGACGGCTGAGGCCATCCTCCCGCTCGTTACCGGCTTGACGCCACAGGAACGCGCCCGGCTTATCCGGTTGATTGCGAAACAACCGCGCCCTGCTGCAGGCTCGATCTACGAGGCAATTCCCCCAGGCCGTAATGAGTTCTCAAGTGACGAGGGACCCCTTGCGTGGGAGGGGAAAGGCTGGGAGGAAATCGCTTGAGACGGGGCGAGATCCGATGGCACGCGCGGTGTAGCATCACCTGGTCAGGTCGTGGTATCCGTGGTCACGTGGGGGCATGAACGGAGCGAAGCTGTTGCCCTTTCAGGGCGCGGCGAGAATGTGTAACTCCTTTATTCCCAGGGCGTTGCCCTGGGCTGAGATATTGAGGCCTTTCAGGCCAAGTCTGTGCTCGCGAGAGGTGGCCTGAAGGGCCGCGAGATTACAGCCCTGGGCAACGCCCAGGGAAAACGCATCGAGAGACAGATCGCCCTGTAAGGGAACACAAGGCCACACCACAACGGATGGTCCCTCAACGCCCGTCCAAGAGGATCTATCCCAGTAGTACTGGCAATGACTACTGGGCGTCTGCGCTTTCCTCTCCGAGAATTCTGATTTCCTGACGAGACATGGCATCAAAAAACGGGTGATGTTCCCACCCTCGCATGCGGAGCTTTTTCCACCACAGAATGCACCGAACGACACGGAACCAGTCCGTGCCAAGTTTCGTGGATTCCGTGCATTCAGTGGTTGCTCGATGCCCTACGTTATGCCCCGGCGCACGATCATCGTACGCCAACTGCTGTGACCGGCATGGTCAAAGCTCGCGGCAACGGGAGGCACGATCATTCGAGTTGGAGCCAGCCCATTGTGCGAGGGTCGTCTCCGCCGTAGCCGAGGCGATACGCCAGAGGGTTCTCGACCGGTGGCGTCCAGCTCTTCACGACGGCGTGCTGATCGGCACGCGACGTGTAGGTGACTTCCAGGTTGATGCGCATCGGCCGAGCGGGATCGACCTCGCCCTGGAAACCGTCGAGGGGAATGCGCAGGCGGAAGGCCTGGCGGCCGTCGGTCATGGGCGCGGCGAAGTCCCACGGCGCATCCGGAATGAGCCAGCCTTGGCGCACGTCGTGTTTGCCGTGCACGTCGGCGCGGAAAGTGTGACGCGGAAACAGGTGTGAAGGCTCAACCGCCACGGCAATCGCCACGGCCCGCCACGCCTCGGACGGCGCGCACTCCACATCGAGGTAGAGCGATGTGCCATCGTGCGCGGCCTGCCATGACCACACGGGATCCTCGGCGCTGACCTTGACGCGCGGTAGGGCTATCCAGGCCGCGTCGTTTTGCCAGTCCGACGCGAAGGCCTCGCCGACACGTGCGGCCGGCACGGTGAGCGGCCCGTCGGCGCGTCCGGATTCCTCGGGGAACACATCCTCGCCGGCAGCAATGGCCGCCGCGGCCTCTTCGAACTCGGTGCGCAGCATATCGCGCAGCCGTTCGATGCGCCACTCGAGTCGCGCGGGGAAGTACCGGTAACACTCGGCTTCTGAATGGAATCCGAGGAAGGGATTCTCGCCGCACAGGGCGATCAGCTTTGTTGCATTGTCGATCTCCTCGGCAACAATCGCGCGCAATTCGTCAAGCACATCGGCCTTGGGCACAGCGCCGCCGTAGAGCAGTTGCTCGCGAAGGTCGTAGAAACGGAGGATGTTGTAGCCCGAACGGAACTGGAGGTCGAGGGCCTCGGCGACGGTGATATCGTTCAGCCGGGCCGAGTCTCCGGCGGTGCGGGGCTTGAGCGGCCGCAGATGATCGAGGCCCTGGTGCCAGGTCTCCGACATGCGCCGGCACAACTCGAGCGCTTCCGCGAAGGAGTGGCTTCCGTGGAAACACTCGCCGATGCGATCGCCGCTCACCGGATAGTCCGAACGCCACGTCGGCGATAGGTTGCGATTGACAGGCTTGAGGTGGAGCGGCCAGGCAATGCCGTCGTGCATGGGGCCGTAAAACTGGAAGGCGTTCGTGAGCGGATAGTTATCGTAGGCCTCGGCGAAGAGGCGCCACGCCTGCACGACCTGGCCGGCATCGGCCGGCCCCCAGTCGCGACGCGCGAGTTCCTCGAGGAAGGCGTCCTCGCTGAGATCCTCGGACGCGAAGGGCAGGACCGTCGCTGCGGCGCGGTTCATCACGCACGGAGTATTGCCGAAATACCAACACTGCATCACCGAAGTCACGCCGAGACGGCGCATGGCGCGGTACTTCGGATAGAGCAGGCCCGGCACCGGCACATACGGCACCGTGGCGACTTCGTGCGAGCAGCAGGCCTGGATCTTGGCGCCCATCTCGCCGCCGGCCTCGGCGACGCCGGCGGCAACGCGCTCGAAGGCGGCGCTCGGGCCGGTGTACGAGAGCCAGTAGTCGCCGGCGAAGCGCTCTTTGCCGAGCTGTACCTTGACGCCATCCGACTCGAAGTTATACTGGCAGATCACGCCGTGCGGCGTGTGCTGCGCGATGCCGACGAGCGGATCGAAGGGGCGGTCGGCGCCGGTGCCATTTCCCGGCACATAGAGCCACGAGATGAGTTTGGCGTCGGGATTCGCATCGTGCATGCCGCGTTCCATGGCGCCGAGGGATGCCTCCAGAATCTCGCCGAGTTGTTTCTCGGCGCAAACCGGACACGCCACGCGCCAGTTCCCGTCTACGCCGCTCAGGCACGTGGTGGGGCGCTCGCCGAAACTGATATTAATCAGGCCGCCAAGGCCGGGGACCTCCATGAAAACGCCGTTCACCGCCTCGTAGAGATAGGTCTGCGCGGCGTCGGAAAAGGGACAGAACAGCCGGCTGTTGCCCGAGAAGGGCTTGCTCCCGATCTCGGGATGCTCTTTGAGCAGCGGGTGGGCCGGCTCCATGGCGCGCGGTTCGATGCAGAATAGGAAGACCTTGATGCCGTACCGGCGGCACTTGGCCACGGTCTTGCGCAGCTTCTCGAGGCGCTGCTCGCGGTGGGGATCGCAGCCCGGCATGAGCGAGGTCCGGCAGATATCCCCAAATTCGATGGTGAGCCAGAGTCCATTCACGCCATCGTGGGCCAACCGGTTGAGATAGTCGCCGGGATAGTAGTCCACATCATCGAGGAGTTCATCTCGATTCATGGGTGGGCGCTTGATGGGGCCGAAGAAGCAGCGCGAGATGCGCGTGTGGATGAAGGGTGAACGCACCGTTTCGCCGAGGGCGAGAAAGGGGCCGTCGGAAGCCAGCAGAGCGTCCTGGACGAAGAAGACGCCGCGCCGAATGCCCTCGGTATCGTTGGCCTGGATACGGCATTCGCCATCCGAGACCACAACGCGGAACGCCTCGAAGCGTTCCGTCGGCACCTGCTCGGTGATGATCCGGAACGGACCATCGAGCGGCACGCCGACGGCCCGCAAGAAGGCGTTCAGGTCTTGATACGCCGCATCGAGAAGGCCTTCCGGATCGGCGAAGGCGGCCTCGATGTTGACGCCGGCCCCGAGATCGGCCTCGCCGGTCGCCTTTTCACGTCGGTTCCAGTGCGGATGCCACTCCATCGGAGCGGCCAGCGCGTCGACGAAGGCCCACTCGCCCTCATGGGGGCTCGAGGGCGGTTCGTGCGCCACGATGCCACCAGCCGACGCGGCAATGCACAATTGCGAAAGCCAACCGGCCAGAATGATCACGTTACCTCCTCTCGGGCGTCGTGAGCATGGCCTGAATCGTCTGAAGACGCCCCTCGCGATGATACTACCAAGCGCACCGGTGGCGGCGCCAACCGCATGCCGCCAATCCGGGGGCCCGCCCGGGGCGATGAGGTATCCCGTTGTCCTTTTCGGTGGCGCGGTGCTAGTATGACGAGGTAGTGGAAGGTGTGCCTTCTGCCCGTGGCATTGGGGAGACTTGAGGAACGTGTCCGGACTCAAAAGAGAGCAGGTCGCGTGGGGCCTCTTGATGCTCAGCTTCCTGACGCTGACCGCGGGGGCGATCTGGTTTCGCCACCCGGTGGCCTCGTATCTGTCCAGTCATGCGCGGCCGGCCTTGATGGCGCGCGCCGGCACGCTCGAGCAGCAAAACAACGCGGAGGAGGCTGAGCGCGTCTATCAGATCCTGTTCAAGCGCTATGACCGACGCGAAGACGTCCTCTTGGCGTACGCAGGCTACTTGGAGCGCAGGAATCGGTATGACGAGGCGGAGGCAATGTACGCGCGTGCCGCGAGCGTGGGCCGCCAGCAGTTCAGTGGCGTGCGGCGTTACGCATCCTTCTTGGATCGCCAGGCACGGTCGGGTGAGGCGATCACGGCATACGAAGCCTATGTGGCGAAGTATCCCGATGACTATGCCGCCCAGTTCGATCTAGGGTTGAGGCTGTTTGCGATCGCGCAGTACGAATCGTGTGTGCGGCATCTCGAGGCCGCCGCACAAGGACCCGCCTTTCGCGTCGAGGCGGAGGCCCTCTTGGGCCGGGCTCGTCTGCGGCAGGGCGAACCCCTGAAGGCGATTGCCGCATGGAACACGGCCCTCGCCGCCGGCAATGGCCCGGAAGCCAAGCTGCTCTGGCAGGATATTGCCGCCGTACACGAATCGCTCGGCGAATGGAACTCGGCCATCGAGGCGTGGCGCGCCTATCTCGAGTGCTTTCCGGAAGCCGTCGATGCGGCCGAACGGCTTCGCGCGGTCTATGCGCGCATCGGCGACGAGGCTCAGGTGGCACGGATGACGCTGCGTGTCGATGCCTTGGCGCCACCGCGCCGAATCGAACGGAGCGTCTCCGAGCGGTTGGCGCTTTGCGGTTCCTCGGCCGCCCCGGACGGGTGTGCGCCCGGCGAGTGCTTGCACGTATCGCTATGGCTGCGGGTCGTGGGTGACGTGCCGGCGGGGCGCGATTTGACGGTCCGTTTCTTCCTGAGGCCTGCCGGTTTGACGCAAACCGCCGATGCACAATTGCTGACCTCCGAACCGCCATCGCTGGCGCCGGCGCCGTTCTGGCGCGGCGATACGGTTCGGCGACGTTTCGCGGCCGTTATCCCCGCCGATGCCGCGCCCGGCGCGTACCAACTCGACATGGCCGTGGGCGGCGAGGACGCGGCCCATGTGATGCTGTGGCCGCTCACGGTGTCCGGAGGCGGCCCATGATGCAGCGGATTGCGGCTATCCTGACGGACAGCGTCTTGCTCGTGTACGCGTATGCCGCGGCCGGCGTGTTTCGTGTACTGAGCGGCGCGCCGGTCGAGTCGCTCAACGCGTTGGCGTATGTGGCTCTTCCGTTCCTTGTGGTTCACGTGGCCGCCCTGGCGTCGTTTCAGGGCTACCGGTTCGACAAGATGCGTGCCGAGTCGGACGTGGCGTTTGCCGCCGTGTGGGGAGTGGTCGTGGCGACGATGGTGTCCTTTGCCGTGTCCACGGCGTTCATCTTGTATTACACGCCCGGCGCGCAGGTGATCCCGAGGTCGGTATTCGCGATGGCGGGCGGCATGAGTCTCGTCCTGTTGCCGGGCTGGCGCGTCTGGTACACGCGGCAGCGCCGCCGGCGCGGCGTGTTGACCTCGCGCGTTCTGGTCGTGGGGCGCGCCGCGCGCGTGAAGGCGGTGGCGGCGGAGCTCGAGCAATACTCGCGCAGCGGCCACGAGATCGTCGGCTGCGTGGCGGATGCGGGTGAAGGCGGCTCCATTGAGAACGGTTTTCTGGGCCAAATGCCGGACTTGGCACAGATCGTCAGCGAGTACGAGGTCGAAGAGGTCCTTGTCCTGGGCGACTCGATCATGCACGACGCGGAGAAGCTCCTTCAGATTGTCGAGCTGTCGAGCCGGGTGCGGATCCACGTGCTGCCCGGATTCTATGAGGCCATGGTAGGCCGACTGGCCCTTTACGAGATTGGCGGGCTTCCGCTCATCGCTCTGGATCCGAGGCGCCTGTCTCCGGCCTATGCCTTCGTGAAGCGCGCCATGGATATCACCGTGGCGCTGTTTGCACTGATTCCGGCCTCGTTCATCCTGCTATGGGCAGCCATCGCGATCAAGCGCGATTCGCCGGGCCCTGTCTTCTACCGTCAACAACGGTGCGGCCGCAACAACAAGGCCTATGCAATCGTGAAGCTTCGGACAATGCGCCTGGACGCCGAAAAGGAGTCGGGGCCGGTGTGGGCCGGCAAGGAGGATCCGCGCGTCACGAAGATCGGGCGGTTCCTGCGCAGCAAACGGATCGACGAGATCCCCCAGATCTGGAATGTGCTCAAGGGCGATATGAGCCTTGTCGGGCCGCGCCCGGAACGCCCCTTCTTCGTCGAGAAGTTTCGCGAGGAGGTACCGCTGTTTCCGCTGAGGCTTCAAGTTCGCCCGGGCATCACGTCGTTGTCGCACGTTTGGGGGCGATACGACTCGACGCCGGCCGATCGGCTCCTATACGACCTGGTCTACATCAACAACATCTCGTTTGCTCTGGACATCCGTATCCTGATCGATACGGTGAAGACCGTCATCACGGGTCGGGGGGCGCAATAGGCGATGACTCGCCTGCACGACATTGCGCGGTACGGGCGCACCGTCCGCCATCTCGATCCGGGCCAGGTGGCCTGGCGTGTCCGCTACGCGCTCGACCGGCGCGGCCTGAAGCGGCGGGTTCCCGACTGGAAGGCAGGCGGCCAACTGGACCCGGCAGTCCTGGTCCGTGTCCGCGAGTATCTCTGTCGCTGCGCGCGCCACGATCCGCTCGCGCCGGGCCGCCTCGATCCCTTGCGCCGGAACGAGGCGCATTTCATGGGCATTGCCGCCGATCTCTCGGTGCCCGTCGATTGGCGGCGCGGCGGTATGCCGAGACTCTGGCGCTACCTCCTGCATTACTTCGACTACGCGCGCGACCTCGCGCGGGCGGATCTGTACGAGCCGGACGCCTCGGATGCGGCGCGACTGCGGGCGTGGCTGGACGATTGGATAACCGGCAACGCCACGGGCGAATCGCCGGGCTGGGATGCCTTTGTGATTGCGGCGCGGCTGATGAATTGGATCCAGGCTCTGGCCGTTCTGCCGGTGGCGTCTCTGCGCATAGTCAAGAGCTTGGCAACACAGGCGGCCTACCTGAGCCGCCACATCGAACACGACGTCCGGGCCAACCACCTGCTGAAGGACGCGCAGGCGCTGATCGTGGCCGGTATGGCCCTGGGCCGGGCGACCGGGGCCGGGCGTGAGGCCCTGCGCGCTGGACTTCCCTTGCTCGAACGCGAACTCGCCGAGCAGGTGCTCGACGACGGCGGCCACTATGAGCGCAGCCCCATGTATCACGTCCAGGTGCTCCGGGATCTCGTGTTGGTCCACGCCGCGCTCGAGTCGCCGCCCGGTTTTGTGGTCGAGGCCATCGCGCGCATGACGACCTTCCTGAAGCGAGTCCTCCACGACGATGGCGGCATCCCACTCTTCGGCGATGCGGTGCTCGACGACGGCGGCCGCCCCGAGGGGCTGATTGCGGTCGCCTGCGAACAGTGCGGCCTCGATGCACCGGCCCGGCCCGGGGCCTGCTACGCCCTTGCACCCTCGGGATACTACGTTCTGACAACCTCGAACGGCCGGGGCCGGCTCATCGCCAAGGCGGGAATGCCGGGCCCTCGCTATCAACTGGGCCATGCGCATTCCGATATGCTCAGCTTCGAGCTGAGCGTGGGCCGCCAACGCTTCATCGTTGATGCCGGGGTGCGGGAGTACGAGCCGGGGCCCTGGCGGGAGTACTGCCGTTCCACGCGCGCCCACAACACGGTGATGGTGGATGGCCGGGAACAGATCGAGTGCTGGCACGGCTTCCGCGTAGGTCGACGGTACGCACCGGGCCAAATCCGCTTCGAGTCCTCCGGCGAGAGTCCTATGCTGGAGGCGAGCCATGATGGTTTCCTGCCGTTCACCCATGAGCGCGTGATCGTGTTGCACCAGGGTCGGTTCTGGCTCGTGATCGAGCGAATTGGCGGCCCCCGAACGTGCCGCGTCCAGGATTTCGTGCATTTCCACCCGGAGGTGGCCCTTCAACGCGGCGACGAAGAGTGGGTCGCCCAGCGCGGACGCGAGGCCGTCACGGTCGTGCCCTTTGGGGTGGATCGCGTCGCCCGTGCCTGCGGTACCGAGGGGCCCCATCAAGGCTGGTACTGCCCGGCGTTTGGTAGGGCGCTGCCGGCGGAATGCCTCATCCTCGAGAAGAGGGCAACCTGCCCCGATGCCCTCGGATATGCTATATTCCCAGAAAACGTCGATGTCTTGAGGTCGAGCCAGCTACACGAACTGGCCGCGGCGTACCTGGGAAACCGTGCATGAAAATCCTGTTATTGACTCAGTATTTCCCGCCCGAGTTCGGCGCGGCCGCCGCCCGCAACTCCGAGCACGCTCAGTACTGGGCCGAAGCGGGACACCACGTCGACGTGTGTACGGCCATTCCCAACTATCCGGCGGGCATCATTCCCGAGGCGTATCGGGGGAGATTCTACGTGCCCGAACAGCGCGACGGCTACACGATCCACCGCTCGTGGATCTACGCGACGCCAAACCGCGTGGTCTGGCGGCGCGCGCTGGCCTCGCTATCGTTCATGGTGTCGGCGCTTGTATGCGGCGTGTTCCGGTGCCAACGTCCCGATGTCGTCATCGCCTCGTCGGGCCCGTTCTTCGTCGGACCTCTAGGCTATCTACTCAGCGTATTCAAGCGGGCGCCTTTGGTGTTCGAGGTCCGCGACATCCTGCCGCAGCAAGCCGTGGATGTCGGCATGATCCGAAACCCCGTGCTGGTCAAGATCCTGTATGCCATTGAAGCGTTTCTGTATCGTCGTGCCCGCGCGGTCGTGACCGTCGCGGAGGCGTCGCGCAGGGCCCTTGTCGATCGCGGCTTTGACGCGCGGAAGCTCTTCACGATTGAGAACGGCATTCGCGAGGATCTCTTCGTGCCGGCCGACACGGCCAACGCCGTTCGGCGCGAGTTCGGATGGGAAGGCCGGTTCGTGGCGATGTACATTGGCGCGCACGGCGTCTCGCAGGGGTTGCAGACACTGGTCGAGACGGCCGAGCGCGTTCAGGACTTGGAGGATGTGCTGTTCGTGTTCGTCGGGGACGGCGCCGATAAACCGAAGCTTGTGGCGTGGACCGACGCCCACCATCTACCGAATGTGCAGTTTCTGCCGCTCCAGCCGAAGGAGCGGATGCCGGAGTTCTACGCGGCGGCGGACCTGTGCTTTGTGCCGTTGCGCAAGGGCGCCTATTTCCGGATCAACATCCCCTCGAAGATCTTCGAGATCATGGCCTGCGCGCGGCCCGTGATCCTGGGCGCGGAAGGCCAGGCGCTCGAGATTGTCACCGAGGCCGCGGCCGGTGTGCGCGTGACGCCCGAGGATCCGGAAGCGTATGCGGATGCCGTGCGGCGGTTGTATGGCGATCCGGGACGCCGCCGCCTCTTGGGTCAGAACGGCCGGGCATACGTCCTCGATCGGTTCACGCGCCGCCGAAAGGCAGCCCGATACATCGAGGTGCTCGAACGCGTGCTGCGGCAAACGGGGGCGACGCCCGCCGAGGAGTAGCGCATGAGGGATTTCGTTACACAACGGGCGATGCGGGTCATCCTGGCGGTGGCCGTCGTGCTCTTGGTTCTCGCGTTATGTCCGTACACCCCCGATCCGCCCAACGATATCAAGAATCTGTTGCTCGGTTGGTTCGTCGTGGCCCTGCTCGGCCTATGGCTGTGGGGCCTGATCATCCGCAAGGAGCCCCTCGAACGGCCGTCGATCATCCTGGCCGTCATGCTGCTGTACCTGGCCGTGAACTTCGTGGCGGCGCTGCTGTCCTCGAACGTGGCCAACAGCCTGCACATGCTCGGCCGGTACGTCACCCTCGTGCTGCTGTACCTGGTGGTGTCGCACGCCTTCCGCGTACCGGAGCAGGTCTGGCGTTTCCTAGCGGTGACCTGCGTGGCCGTGGCCGTGTCCAGCATCTACGGGTTTCTCCAGAAGGCCGGTATCGATCCCTTCCCCTGGTCGACCCGTGAGGTCGAGGAGTACCTCCGCCTACCCTCAACCTACGGTAATCCGAACCTCGCCAGTCACGCGCTAAACCTCGCGTTCATTATGGCCGTGGCGCTGACGCTGAGGAGAAGCACGCGGTGGTGCGCCATACCGGCCATGCTGATCCTGGCGCATATTTTCTTCACGGACGTTCGCGCCGCGAAGGTGGCCATCCCGGTGGCCCTGCTGCTGGTGTCGATGACGGCGTTTGTCGGGTGGCGGATACGCAAACCTGTCCGCGCGGTGCTCGTCTCGTGCGTCACCGTGGGCGCCATCATGGTGGTGGGGGCTGGTCTTGTCATGGGCCTGTCGAAGGCGCGGACGGGATCCTGTCTGCCGCTGGACGGATCCATCCTTTTGCGGTACCACTCGTTCTACGGCGCGTGTCGGATGGTGCTCGATAAGCCGATCCTGGGGTTCGGGCCGGGGAACTACCGCATCGACAACCCGCCGTATTGGACGGATTTCGAGAAGCGGCGCGTCGCCGAGAAGTACATGATCAACAAGAATGTGCACAACGACTTCCTCGAAGCGGCCGTCGAGGGAGGGTTGGCCTCAGCGGCCCTATACGTTACCCTCTTGGTGACGTGTGTCGTGTTTGGCCTGATTCTCGCCCTGTCCGCTTCGGAGAAGGATCGGCGCCGATTGGGGTTCACACTGGCGGCGTGTTTCTGCGCGTTCGCCGTCGACGGCCTGTTCGGTTTTAACGTACACGTCCCTGTGTCGGCCGGTCTGCTGTTCATGCTGGCCGGTCTTCTCGAGGGCCTGATGGCCGGACCGGCGCGGCAGGATCCGCCGGTGCGTTATTCCATCAAGGTCTATGCGCCGCTGGTGGCCGCCTTGGCCGTCGCGCTCGCATTGGCCACGCTCGAGACGCGTGTGTTCAAGGGCCAGTACTACTTCCAGCGGGCCATGGGCGCCAAGAACTACGAGTACTGGGATGTGGCCTACAATGCCCTGGAGAAGGGCGCGCGCCTGGTTCCGTGGGACTCGAAATTCCCGCGTGATATGGGCCGGATCGACCTCAACCTGAAACGGCCCGAGCGCGCGATCGAGCGGTTCCGGAAGGCCATCGAGCTCGAGCCGGGGTACATTCTGAGCTCTATCTACTTGGCGGACGGCTACTTCAACTGGGCGGTGGCCAAGGCCACCGACAAGAACCAGGCGAGCCGAGACGAGGAGTTTGACGTGCTCATTGCAAAGGCCGAGGAGCAGGCGGCCCATTCACTGTCCATCTGCCCGTACCTCTCCGAAGCGAGCGATTTGCTCGGGCGGACGGCCCTGGTGCGGGCGCGGCGCCTATCGAGGGCGGGCGCCGATGAACAGGATCGCGAGGAGGCGCTCAAGTGGTGGAGCGTCGCCAAAACAAACCTGTATGAGACGCTTCGGCGCGGATCGGCCAATCAGGGCCAAGTGAACCGCATGCTGGCGGAAGCGTGCGCGGGACTTGGCGAGGACGCCGAGGCCGAGCGGGCGTTCCGGCGGGCGGTGGAGTTGAACGTCGCCGACCAGGAGTCGTGGCGTCAGTTCTATCGGTTCGCCGTCGATCGAGGCCAAACGAACGGACTCATGGACGCGCTGAACGCGGCCTTGAGTTGGCTCGATGTACAAGAACCCGTCGACGCCGACACCTTCTCCATGGTGACGCTATGGCTTGCCGAAGTCTATCGTCAGCGGCCTCAGGAGATCGGCCTGGCGCGGCAGGTCCTGATTCGCGCGCTACGCGTTTCGCCGAATCGCCTCGACCTATGGGGCGCCTACGCGGCGTTTTCCAGGGGAGAAGGGCAGGCGGCGCAGCTCGAGGAGGGACTGGCCGCGGCCAACGCGGCCATCGCCAATCGGCGCGAGACACCATCGCCGGTGCTCACAGCGCTCGAGATCTGGCTCAGCGGAAAGGCCGACCGCTTGGTGGAGGGTGCGGTACTGATCGAGCAGGCAGCGATGGCTCGGGCCAAGGATACCCAACCCAAGGTGGTCGCGCTCGAGTTCGCTTGGATAGCGGAACTGTTTCTCGATGCCGTCAATACGCGTGCTTTGGACGACCAGGCTCGAGGCGAAGCCCTCATGGCGCTGGGACATGTCCACTTGCTCATGGAGTCTTGGGCAAGCGCTGAAACCATCCTCGAGAACGCGATGCCTGTCCTCGATTCGGCCCACCAGGCGGAGTGCCTGCTCCAACGCGCCGAGGCGCTAGGACGCCAAGGCCGCTACGCCGACGCAGAGCAGTTGGCCCGGGACGCGGTACGCCGTGCGCCGAACTCATTCGAAGCGCGATACCGGCTCGCGCAGATTCATGCCAAGGCCGGCTGGAAGGCTTCGGCCCGTGAACAGTTCAAAGCACTGCTCGATACACCGGGATTGGATGATCGCGTGCGGCAGCAGATTGAGAAGGAACGGGCTGCCGTGGCGCAAGACTAGATACGGCGGGTCAGGAAAGGTCGAACACGATGGCAAAGAAGCAGAGGACGCCGCGGGCTGAGCCGGCAGCAGCCCCACCGGAACCGGAGGTTCAGCCGCCGCGCGGATTGCCGCCCGGCGCCAACCGATTGGCGCTCTCGGTATCGGCCGTGGTGTTTACGGCATTTGTCGCCTTCACGGTGGTCTACGGTCTACTGGGAACGCCCGTGGTCTCGGGGTTGAGCGATCGTCTCGGCGAGATCATGTTCGAGCGCGGCAAGCAATTCGAGGCGGCCCGCCAGTATGAGAACGCCATCCTCTGCTACCGGAGGGCGCTTGAATGCCGGTTCGCCGGCGCGCAGAACAGAACCTTCACGCTCAAGCGCCTCGGCACGTTGCTCTACATGCGAGAAGGTCCGGAAGTGGCCCTGGAGTATCTCGAGGAAGCGTACCATGGCGAGGATACGCCGATCACGCTCTACGCGCCGCTCTGCGAGTCTCTCATCAGAGCGGGACGGATGGAAGACGTCCTCGAGGTAGCGCAGCGATGGTTCGACGAGGCCACTGCGGCGGCGCGGCCCGACGATCAGGCGCAAGCCCGGTACTATGAGGGCGTGGTGTACCAGAAGCAGGGTCGACACGAGAAAGCGCGAGAAACGTTTCTGGCCGGCCAGGCCATCCGCCCGGGAGGCAACAACGCCTACGAACTCGGTGTGATGGCCTTCAGTAACCATGACTATGACGAGGCTCTCCGTTATCTCGACGAGTTTCTTCAGGGCGGAACGGGCGGCCGCGCGCAGTATGCACGTCAGTTGCGCGAGCGCATCCTCTTGGAGCAGGTAGGCAAGGAACAATAAGTCGCGGCGCGAACACGCGGCCCAGGGTTCAGGAACGAAATCGCATGACAGCATCCGCAAACGTGAGGCAATCAACGGGGTGGTTGGCTCGGTTTCGCACGGACGAGGCCTTCCGACACGCCGTCTTGTTGGGATTCGTAGTTCTGCTGGGATTCCTGCTGCGCTTGTACGAGATCAACACGCCGCCGGTCGATTTCCTGAGTTGGCGCGATACGCAGACGCGTATGGTCGCCCGCAACTTCTACCGCGAAGGCATGAACCTCTTCAGCCCCTCCGTGGACTGGCGCACGACGGACGAAGTGGCCCCGAAGGGCACCGTCGGCGGTACGGAGTTGATGGTGGTTCCCTATCTGACCGCCATGCTCTATCACCTGTTCGGCATCGATTTCTGGGTGGGGCGCGTGGTGCCGATCCTCTTTGCGCTCCTCGGCGCGGTGATATTCCACCGTTTGGTGAAGCGCTTCTACGGATCCCTGTGCGCGACGGTGGCCACTCTCTTGCTGACCGTTTCCCCCTATTTCCTTTATTGCGGCCGGTGCCACATGCCGGAGCCCTTCGCGTTTGCCGTGTCGTTCGCCGCGCTCTACTACTATGACCGCTGGTTGGCCTCCGGCGATTGGCGAACCTACTTCGCCGCCGCCGCGGGCAGCCTGCTCATGTTGCTCGCCAAGCCTCAGCTCGGCGTGATGATCATCCCGATGGCCTTCCTGACCTTCAACCGCTTCGGGCTACGCGCCTTCACACAAGGCGGTCTCTACTTGCTGGCCGCCCTGGTCGGCGTGCCGTTCCTGGCGTATCTGTATTGGACCTCCGTCGTCCTCATCGGACGGACCGGGCTTTCGTTCTCGGGCCCCGGCTTCTTCGACTTCAAGCGGTGGCTCTCGGATCCCACATACTATGGACGGATCGCCCAGTCGGTCTGGCTGTGGTCCGTCACCCCGACGGTGTGCGTGTTGGGGCTGATCGGGCTGCTCCGGCCCGCACGAGACCGGCGCGACTACTTCGCCCACGCCTGGCTTGCCGGCGCCCTGTCACTCTTCTTCCTCATGCCCGGCGGAACCGCGCCGAACGGTTACTACCAGTTGATCCTCGAGCCGCCCTTTGCATTACTGGCCGCCCGGACGTTCGAATGGTCCTTCCGGCGGCAGTGGGTCAACGTCGTGGCCGTAGGCATTCTCGCCGCCGCGGTTGTCTTCTCGCTGCAAGTGGCCAAGCGGACGCTGATCCATCACCACGAAAGCGAATACCGTTGCGGTGAGTGGCTTCGCGAGCATACGGCGGAAAACGCGTTGGTGCTCACCTCCACGGCGAGTCCCGCCACGCTCTACTTCGCGGACCGTGTGGGATGGACGAGCTGGCAAGAACGTTACGGCCAGGGGGCGGTGTTCGGAACGGACCTCATCAACAAGGTGTTGCCGTTAGGCGCCTCGATCCTGGCCATTCCGGAGGAGTGGTTCGATAACGCCTACCACGGCCAGTACAATGAGGTCCGCGATATGCTGTACGATACGTTCCCGTGTCAGAAAGGCCCCGGCTTCACCGTATTCGACCTGACCCAACCCGCCGACCTATCGCTTCCTGTGGATGGGTATGTGACCTTCGGCCTTCGGGACTCCCGCAAGTACCTGCGGGGCACGTGGGGGCCTGACCAACTGGATGCGGCAAAGGCCCCCTTCGCTTCCCTCGGCCCCGGCAGCACGGCCCAGATCCGCTTCGCCGCGGAGTCGAAGCCGAAGTCCATTCTTCTCAGCCTTGCGTGTGCCGCGCCGGAGATGACCATCACCTGGAAGGTGAATGATGTCTGGCTGGGCTCGGCGGAGATCCCGATGGCGGGGCGCCGCTTTAACCTGACGCTGGAAGACGCTAATCTACCGGACCCCGACGAGCATGGGCGGTATACCATCTCGTTCGGAGTCAACAAATGGAACCAGGACGGTGTCAGCGTCATTCTGCACACCATGCAAGTGATTCCCTAGACAGGCCCTATCGAGGTATCGGTGAATATACGGGGGGCAGAGCATCACGCGAGCCCGCCAACGTGCGGCGCCAACGCGCGCGCCTACTGGGCGAAGACGCATAGCGATTGGGCCACGGTGTTGGTGTTGTTCCTGGCGGGGACGGCCGCCGGCATGGTCTTCGTGAGTCGCGATGGGGAGGCGGCCGATTTCTACCAGGAACGGATGGGGCCGGCCGTGATGCTCGCGTGCGGCCGGGGCTTCGTCAATCCCGCCGTCAACGCGTGCCCGCCGCTACAGGAATTCCTGGCGAGGAAGACACCCCGATTCTCCCCGGCCGATCTACCCTCGGACATCCCCACCCATCCGCCCACGGCCTTCCAAGTGCGCCACCGCTACCTGTATACCGCTATCGGGCTGGCGTGGCGGCTCTCCGGCATCTCGTGGGCTGCCCTGCTTCCGCTCTTTGGTGCGCTCTACGGGGCATCCGTGGCCTGCGTCTACGGCCTGTTTCGCTTGGGGACGCGCCGATTCATCGCCGTCGCTGGGGCCGCGCTCGTGTTAATGTCCCCCGTGCACTTGGCCATGTTGCCATCATTGCGCGACTACAGCAAGGCGCCTTTTCTCCTCGCCCTGATCCTGGCGCTTGGACACTTGGTGAAGAGGCCCTGGAGTCGGCGCGGCCTGGCCGGCATGGTACTCCTCTGCGGCGGGATCATCGGTATTGGCCTCGGATTCCGGCAGGATCTCCTCATCGGTATCCCGGCGGTCGTGGCCGTGATCCTCGCCCTGATACCGACTGGCCCGCGAACGGGACTGGCCGTCCGCGTGGCGGCCGTGGGGTTCTTCTTGCTGGTCGTGTTTGTGTGTGCGTTTCCCGTTCTGATGGGCGATTCGGAACCCTCGGACGTTTTCGACTTCTTCGTTCAGGGATTCATGGAGCCCTTCGACGCGATGCTGGGCGCCGATCGCGCGCCCTACACGCTCGGCCAGCTCTATCTCGACGAGTACGGCGCGTCCATCGTCAACGGCCATGCGTTTTTTGCCCACGGAAACCGCGATCTCCTCACCTTCTACACGGTAGCGTACAATGCATACGCCCGAGATCTCTTCCTCACGATGTTGCGCCATTTCCCGGCGGACATGGCGTTGCGGGCCTGGGCCGCCGTCGTGCGCGTGCTCAACGAACTGCCCTTCGCGAATCTCTCGCACCTTCAGAACGCACACCTTGTCGTGCCCACCGGGACGACCAACGACTTCATGCTCAAGGTCTATGGATGGCGCCTCGCCCTACTCAAGCCCTTCCAGGGATGGGGACTCGTCTTGGCATTGGGCTCCATCGTCGTACTGTGCCTGCGCCGTTTCAGGTACGGCGTGGCGGGCCTCTTTTTCCTCCTCTATTTCATCGGCCATACCGCGCTCCAGTTCGCGCCCCGACACCTGTTCCATCTCGAATTCGTGGCGCTGTGGGCGCTCGGTTTCCTGGCTCAACGCCTTCTCGACGCGGCGATGCTGCTTGTCCGGCGCGGCGGGATCCGGTGCTGGCGCGAGCGCCTCGCGGCAGAGCCCGACATGTGGCGCGCGCCCATCCGCCGTTTGGCCGTGTTCGCCCTATGCCCTGGCCTCTGTCTTATCGTAGGGTTCATCGCATTGCGGACCTACCAGCAGGCCCACGTTCGCCAACTCGCAGTCGCCTACGTCGATGCCGAGCGCCTGTCGGTGCCCGTGATGGCAGGCGATGCGGGAAACGGTCTTGTGGCGGTGGGACTGGCGCCGGGCGCCGAGACGGCACTCTTCGCCGGCCAGGAAGACATGCCCGCGCGCACCGCGTACTTGGTGGCCGAGTTCGCCTGCACGGAGGCCGCCGCGTTCGACTGTATCGCCTGGTACGAGGCCAAGAAACCCAGCAACAACACCACGGCCCCTGCCCATCTCAAGATCCCACTCTGTCCGGATGCGGGGGCCCGATTCCGATACTTCTTCCCCGTGTATGAAACGTCGGATGCCTTCTGGCTAGGCGAGCGGCGGTTTCAGGGCCTTGTCATGCCAGCGGATCGCCTGCGATTCTTCCAAGGCCTGTACCGCGTGGCCGACCCGGCCTCGTTGCCGCTTCGGTTGTACTGGATGCTGCCGCCGGACTGGCAGGACCTACGGTTCTATCAGATCCTGACGCGTTGACGCGTCCGGCTCAGGCCTTTCCCCACCCGAGAACACGCACCTCGAACCCGGCCTGCCGCCAGTCTTCGTGATCCAGCACGTTTCGCGTGTCGAACAGGCGTGGCGTGCGCATGAGCTTGGCGAGTTGCCGGGGATTCAGATACTTGTAGTCGTTGTGGTCGGTCAGCAGGACCACGCAATCCGCGTCCTGGAAGCATTCCTCGAGCCCGGTGAGGTCGATGGGGCTGGCTTTCACATAGGGATCGTGGACGGCCACACGGATGCCCTGTTCCTCGAGCAAGCGTGCGACGCGAAGCGACGGGCTCTCGCGGATATCGTCCACGTTGCCTTTGAACGCGAGGCCGAGGAGGGCGACCTTGGCCGTTCCCTTGCCGCCCGCGACCATGGCCAGGATCCGCTCGACGACGCGCGCCGGCATGCCGTCGTTTCGCTCCCGCGCGAGACGGATGATCCGGGCCTCGTTGGGGAACGCCTCGACGAGGAACCACGGATCCACCGAGATGCAGTGTCCGCCGACGCCGGGCCCGGCCATGTGGAGATTCACGCGGGGGTGCCGGTTCGCAAGCCGGGTCACCTCCCCGAAGTTGATGCCCAGCGCTTCGCACAAGAGCGCCGCCTCGTTGGCCAAGGCGATGTTCACATCGCGGAATGTATTCTCGATCACCTTGACCATCTCGGCGGTGGTCACATCCGTGAGGAAGACCTCGCCCTCGACAAAGCTCGCATAAATGTCTCGGGCGCGTTCGGCGCTCGGCCGATCAATGCCGCCGACCACGCGATCGTTGTGGATGAGCTCTTGGAGGATCTTGCCCGGCAACACGCGCTCAGGGCAATGCGCCAGGCCGACATCGCGTCCCACCTCGAGTCCGGACCGGCCGAGGATGGGGGCGAGCAAATCGCGACAGGTGCCGGGCGGCGACGTGGATTCGAGAATCACCAGGTTGCCCGCCTCGAGATACGGCACAATCCGCTCGGCGGCGCCCGTGACATAGCTCATGTCGGCTCTCTTGTCCTCCGTGAGTGGCGTCGGCACGGCCAGGAAAAACACGTCCGCGCTCTCCGGTTCGAGCGAGGCGCGGAGGTTGCCCGAGTTGATCGCGGCGCGCACGACCGTGTGGAGCCCGGGTTCCTCGATGTGGATGTTGCCGGAGTTCACGGTATTGACGACCCGCGCATCCACATCGACGCCGAGAACCTGGAACCCGTTGGTGGCCAGGACACTGGCCGTGGGCAAGCCGATATAGCCCAGACCCATCACGCAGATCTTCTTCATCCCGCGATTCCTCTCAACTGCCGACCGAAACCAGGTGATCGGCGATACGTCCTCGCGCCGAGCCATCGCCGTAAGGATTCACGGCATTAGCCATGGCCGCATACGCGCAGGAGTCGTCCAGGAGATGCTGCACGACCGACACGATGCCATCGTACGTAGTGCCTACCAGGCGCGCGGTGCCGGCCTTGATGGCCTCGGGGCGCTCGGTCACCTCACGCATAACCAGCACGGGCTTCCCGAGCGATGGCGCCTCTTCCTGAATGCCGCCCGAGTCGGTGAGAACGATCGTGGCCTTCTTGAGCAGATGAACGAAAGCCACGTAGTCGAGTGGCTCGATGAGCTGCACGCGCTCTTGGGCGGCGAGGATGGCATCTACGGCCTTGTGCACGTTCGGATTGGGGTGAACCGGATACACGATCTCGACATCCTCGTTACGCGCCGCCAGATCGCGCATGGCCCGGCACATGGCCTCGAAGGGCTCGCCGAAGCTCTCGCGGCGGTGCGCCGTGACCAAGATCAAGCGGCGCGTCGTGCCCACGGCGTCGAGCAGCGGATCCTCGAAGGCGTATGGGCGGGCCGCAACCTCGAGCAGCGCGTCGATCACGGTGTTACCGGTGACCACGATGTGCTCGGGGGCGATGCGCTCGCGCAACAGATTATCGCGCGCCATCACCGTCGGCGCGTAGTGGTAATCGCAGAGGGCATCGCCCAGACGGCGGTTCATCTCCTCCGGGAACGGCTGGTACTTGTCAAAGGTGCGCAGGCCAGCCTCGACGTGGCCCACCTTGACTTGCTTGTAGTACGCGGCCAGGGCCGCCGCAAACGAGGTCGTTGTGTCGCCATGCACCAGAACAACGTCCGGCCGCGCCTCGTCCAACACGCCGCCCATGCCCACCAACACACGGCTGGTCACGTCGAATATGGTCTGGTTCGGTTTCATGAGGTCGAGGTCGAAATCCACGGGAATATCGAAAACCTCGATCACCTGGTCGAGCAGTTCACGATGCTGCGCCGTAACGCACACCGACACCTCGAATTGGGCGCCGCGACGCCGAAGCTCGTTGACCACCGGAGCCATCTTGATCGCTTCCGGGCGGGTTCCAATGACGGCGAGTACTCGCATGATCCACTCCAGGAACGGGCGTACGCCGGATCGACGACGCCCCCAAAGCCACTCCTCGCGCCCTGTGCGCGCGCTAAGGCGGGTAGTATAGCCGACGAATTCCGGCCAATGCGAACTGGCGCGCTCGGATCCGGGCTGAGGTCTAGGGCAGTCGCGCGCGAATGGCCGCGGCGCGGTCGAGAATCTCCTCGGTGGCGACGCCGGCCTCGTCGTACATGGCGAAGATGTTGTCCAGCGGCGTCTCGGGCGGAACCGTATGTGAGGCCGCCAGGATGCAACCGCCGCCGTCGGACGTCATAGTCTCGATGAGCGTGGCAGTGGCCCGACGCACCTCGTTTGCCGTTCCGGATGGCAATAGGCCCTGCGTGTCGACGCCGCCCATGAACGTCAAGAGGTCGCCAAACTCGCGTTTCAGGTCGGCGGCTTCCATACCGGGGCAGTTGCACTGGATGGGATTGAGCACGTCGACGCCGATCTCGATGAGGTCCCCAATGATATCCCGGATCGCCCCGCACGAATGGTACGCCACCGGCAAGCCGCGCGCAATGCCAACGTCCACGACGCGCTCGAGATGCGGTTTCACGAGGCGTCGCCACATCTCAGGACTCATGAACAGGGCCTGCTGGCCGGCCACATCGTCGCCTGTCCAGAGCCAATCCACGTCGAAGCGATCGCAGGCGCGGTGGCTGAGATCGACGGCGAAGTCGGCGCACCGGCCCATCATCTCGAAGGCCACGGCCTCATCCGCTCTCAGGTCGAGGAGCGCGCCTTCCATCCCGCGCAGGCGGTTGTACATCTCGAAGACGCACGGCGACACGTCCACGCCGCAGAAGTAGGCGTCCCGCCATTCCATGACCGGGACCATTTGATCCAGCAGGCCATCCTCGGCATCCACCGGGAACCGGTAACCGAGGATCTCATCCGGCGAGGCTTTCTCGAGCGGAAACGAGACGATCTGGTTGAACTCGCCTTGACGCCGCCACGCGATGCCCCACGCGTCGACGTGGCCTTCGCCTTCGCGCGCGTGCCTGATGCCTTCCATGGCGTAGTTGTTGTTCACCCAGGCCTGACGCACGTCGTCGCCGAGTGCCTCGACGACGCGGTTGGGCGCGATCTCGAGCGCCTCCGCCAACCGCCGCACGGTGGATGGCTGAAACCACATGAAGATCGGCACACGATCCGCCTTCTCTCGGCGAAGCGCGGCGATGACGCGTTCTTTTCCGGTCATGGATGCTCCTTACAGCGCGTCGCTCGATAGGTCCGAGTTGAGGCCCTCGCCGCCCGGTGCGCCATCGGCGCCGTACGAGAGGATCCGGTAGGTTTGCCTGTCCACGAGCGTGTATTGGTACGCGTTGCCCCACGGATCCGGCGGAATCGACTCGCGGTGAATCAGGTTGAGTTCGGCCACGTTGTGGATCAGGCCATCGAGACCCTCCTCTTGCGGCGGATACTTCTTGAACCGCATCTTGTAGCTTTCCATGCCGGTCATGAACTCGCCGATCTGCTTCTTGGCCTGCGCGACCTTGACATGCTGCGGATTCCCTCCGCACCCGCTTGCCGACAGGCCGATGGCCACAGCCAAACAGAGGGCAAGCCATGGCATCACACGCAATCGGGCCATGGTGACACCTCCTTGAACCTCCTTGCTGGGGCACAGTTCCATGTTTTCACGCCAGTATACACCGGAATGCCATGGGAGTCTCCCGCGTGGACACGCTGTCGACAGGATGGACGTTGTACTTCAGAGGGTCGACTTCGCGCAAGACCTTGCGCGCCTTCCATGGTCTGTGGTCCCTCGGCGTCGGATGTGGTAATCTGACGCCATGGGTGTTGTGCGGCATGTCCCTCGTAACGAATGGGAGTATCGGGAATGAACGTGCGGGCGCGAAGGGTTGTCGTCATCGCATTGTTGTGTATTGGCCTGGCGGCGATGTCCGTGTGGGCGGAAGGGATTCCGCCGTTACCGGAGGGGGCGTTCAGTATCGTGGCGTTGCCGGACACGCAGGCGTATTCGAAAGGCGCGCCGGAGGTCTTCGAGTCGGAAATGCAGTGGATCCTCGACAATCTTGAGGCGCAGAAGATCGTTTTCGTAACCCATGTCGGCGATATCGTGGACAGCCACAGCGATCCGAAGCAATGGGAGGTGGCCAAGCGCTCGATGCGGATGCTCCACGGGCGAGTGCCCTACGGGTTCTCGGTGGGCAATCACGATATGGTGACGTTGACGGGCGACTCGTCGAACTTCCAGGCGGCGTTTCCGGAATCGCTGTTCAAGGAATTCCCGTGGTACGGCGGCTCATACAAGAACAATGCGAACAGTTGGCAGACCTTCAGCGCGGCCGGTATGGATTTCATCATCGTGCATCTCGAGTGCAACGCGCCGGACGATGTTCTGGCGTGGGCCGACGGCGTGTTGCGCGCCCACGCGGATCGCCGGGCGATTGTGACCACACATATGTATCTCGGGCCGCTCGAAAAGCCGAAGGAGTCCGACGAGTTCTATAGCGCCCCCAAGGGGCGCATGCGCTGGAAGAAGTGTCACGGGGAGGCCGGCAACACCCCGGAGGAGCTGTGGACGAAGTGTTTCCAGAAGCACGGAAACCTGTTCATGGTTATCTGCGGCGATCAGAGCCGGACGCAGGCCTTCTACGAACGCGCGAACGGGGAGGCCGGCAATCCGGTGCACGAGGTCATGTCCGACTACCGGGACGGCTATTTCCGCGTCTATCGGTTCATTCCGGCTGAGAATCGGATCGACGTATTCACCTACAGCGCCTCGCTGGGCGCGCTCTGCGAGGCGACGAAGCTCGTTACGGAGCGCGATCGGCATCAGTTCTCGCTCGAGTACGAAATGAAGAAGGACTGACGTGCCGAGGTGCGCGCGGCGTTGTGTCGTATGCTACCATCTTGCTGCGCGATCAGGAATCGCCAGTCCATCCACCGCCAACCCTACGGTACACTGATGAGGCCAAGGCATTCATGGGAGAAGGCATAGAACGACACCGAAGACGGCCTCGCAGGAAGGTCGCGCTCGGGCTCTTCGTCTCGTGGTGTCTCGTTCCACTCATGCTCTTGGGGGGGGCGGAGTGTGCGCTGCGGGCGGTCGGCTACGGACGCACCACGAAACCGTTCATCATGCGACGCATCGACGGCGAAGCGTATGCGTCCGTCAACATGGCCTTCTTCGAACAGTTCATGCCCATGTGGCCCGACCGGATCGGGAACGAACCCTACGATGTGGTGATCCCGGTCCGGAAACGGCCCAACACGCTTCGGGTGGCCGTACTGGGCGCCTCGGCGGCGTACGGGTATCTGAGTCCGGAGTTCGGTTTCTGGCGGCATCTCGAGGTCGTCTTGCGGGCCAAGTGTCCGGAGGTGAATGCCGAGGTGTATTGCCTGGGCTGGAACGGGATGAACTCGCATGTTATGCGGCTCATGGCCCGCGCGGCCCGGGGCCTCGGCTTCGACCTCTTCGTGGTCTACATGGGCAACAACGAGGTGAAGGGCACCTTGTCGGTGATGTACGACATGAGGCACCGGCTGCCGACGCGCCGGCTGGTCGACGTATACGCGTTTGTATCCGATCTGCGCCTGTTCCAGGCCGCTTGCCGGACACTGGGCGCCGCGTTCGGCCGCGAGAGAGATCTCATGGAATGGCATGCCGCTACGAAGGCCATCGGGGTGGACGATCCTAGGCTGGAGCGCGTCTACGGGAACTATCGCGCAAATATAGAGGCCCTCTGCGATACGGCCCTTGAAGCCCATGCGGCGGTGGCCCTCTGCACGGTGGCGACGAATCTGCGGACGTGGCGACCGGGCGGCTCGGAAAACCGGCCCGGCATGGATGCCTCGGCCCGCGAGCAGTGGAATACGCTGTACGCCGCGGGCCGCGCGGCTGAAGAGTCGGGAGACTACGTCAGAGCCAGCGAGTGCTATGGGAAGGCTCTGGCGATCGACGACGGGCACGCCGATCTCAACTTCCGGGCGGCTACGTGCCTGCTGGCACTGGGAGCGTATGAGGATGCGCGTCCGCGCTTCGTCCGCGCCCTCGAGATGGACAGCACGCTCGTCCGGGCGAATAGCCATATCAACGGCGTTCTCCGTGAGGTGGCGGCCGAGCGTGAGGGACAACCGGTGTATCTTGTGGACACGGCGAAGCGGATCGAGGAGCTGAGCCCCCATGGAATTCCCGGCGATGAGTTCTTCACAGACCATGTCCATTTCACGTTTGACGGCAACTGGAGACTGGCCGGTGCGGTCTTCGAGGCACTGCGAGACCGGCTTCCGAGCGGCTTCTGTCCACAGGCTCAGGGCGGAACCGAAGCGCCGCCTCTGGAGACGTGCCTTTCGTGGCTGGCCGCGTCGCCCTACGACTTGCTGGGGATGGTACGGCGGACCATGGAGGATTGCGAGTCATCGAGTCCGAAGCGCCCGACGGCTCATTTTCGCGAGGTGGAGGCGGCGCTTGAAGCGCAGGTGGCCGGGCACGATCGAACCGAGGTAGAACTGGCCGCTTGTCGCCGCGCCGCGGAACTGAACCAAGCGGATTTCCTTGTGCGCAGCCGATACGTGAATGCCCTGGGACCGGTTGACGGCGAAGCCGAGGC
>DAIPKA010000102.1:0-7974 GCA_036769985.1 Candidatus Hydrogenedentota bacterium
AACTGTCTGGCGCGCCCGCCGCGACTTGAACGCGGGACCCCTTGCTCCGGAGGCAAGTGCTCTATCCAAACTGAGCTACGGGCGCTCTCTGATGGAAAGATGATAGCACAATTGCGCGGGGGAGTCCAAGGATAGGCAGGCTTGAAAGTGGATGGGAGCCGTCAGGACATGGGTGACATGGCGGGGTTGTGAGGCGCCGGATGACTGGGGTATGCTCAGCGCTGAGCTCGGAAGTCGCTGCGGAGGATGGGACATGCGCGCGTGGAGTGTCGTGGCCTGCGTGCTCGTGCATGCGTGGGGACTCGCATGGGCCGACGGTGGGCGGGATGTGGGCACGGAAATGCGCCATCTTGTGGAAGCGGATTGGCGGGATAGCGACTTGGCGTTCGCGGAGGGGAATCCGTCGAATGAAGCGCAAGGCGTGACGACGGAGGAGGACGCGGCGGGCGGTTGCGATGGCGTCAAGAACGGGCACTGCGGTTTTCACACGGCGAGCGGCGAGGTGGATCCGTGGTGGCAGGTCGATCTCGGCGCCGACTATGTGCTCGATCGTGTCGTGGTCTTCAACCGCACGGATGGCGCCACCGCGCCGCGCGCGCGGAATCTCCGAATCCTGGTGGCGTTGGGCGATGATGATGGGCGCTTCTCGGAGGTATATCGCCACAATGGCGAGACATTCTTCGGCGTGAATGAGAACGCGCCGCTTGTGGTTGCATTGCGCGACAACAGTGTCACGGCGCGCGTTGTGCGCATCGAGGTTCCGGGGCGATGCTCATTCGCTCTCGACGAGGTCGAGGTGTATGCCGCCGAACGTCCGAATGAGAATATCGCGCTCGGGAAGCCGGCCGATCAGAAAAGCGTCGGGCCGTATTCGGTGGCCGAGATTGAGAGCGAGGAGGATGCGGCGGCGGGGCCGGAACCTGCGGACGGTGGGTTCACGCTGGCACACACGCGCGGCGTGATCGAGCGCGGCCAGGCCTTGGCCGCGCGATTGCGCCGAACGCATGAGGATCCTGGGCTTGACGGACTCGAGGTACGCCTATCGGCACTCGCAGAACAAGTGTTCAACATGGAGGCGGCCGACACGCCAACGCTCGATGCACGACGCGCGGTCTACTTCGACGTGCGCCGAGTCGTCCGCTCCATCGCGTTCTGCAATCCTCTCCTGGATTTCGACCGTATCCTGTTCATCAAGCGCCACGATCCGGGCGGTCTGTTCCACATGTGTCACCAATTCTACGGCTTCAATGCGGTGCCGGGCGGCGGACTGTTTGTTCTGAGGGACGCATTCAGCGAGGAACCGCGACTCGTCAACTTGCTTGAGGACAGCGTTGTCCAGAGCGGCCGGTTGGCTGGGCGCACGTTGGGTTCCGGCTCGTTTCTCTCTCCGGAGTTATCGTTCGACGGTCGCACGATCCTGTTCGCATACAGCGAGGCCGAGGGCGAATACCCAGAGTGGTCGCCGAGGAGTAGCTACCATGTGTTCCGCGTGGAGGTCGACGGTACGGGTCTTGTCCAACTGACAGATGGCCCATGGAACGATTTCGATCCGTGCTTCTTGCCGAGCGGCCGGATCGCGTTCATCTCGGAGCGGCGCGGCGGCTACCTGCGATGCGGGGGCTCCTCTCCCCCACTCGATTCGCCGACGTACACGTTGTTCTCGATGGCGTCCGACGGCCGCGATATCGTGTGTCTGAGCTACCACGAGACGCACGAGTGGCAGCCGAGCGTGAATCACGATGGGATGATTGTGTACACGCGTTGGGATTACGTGGATCGCGACACAAACATCGCACATCACCTCTGGACGTGCTATCCGGACGGCCGCGATCCGCGTTCGTTCCACGGCAACTATCCCGCACAACGCGAGAGCCGGCCGTGGATGGAAATGGACATTCGCGCGGTGCCGAACTCGCCGAGATACGTGGCCACGGCGGCGCCGCATCACGGCCACGCCTTCGGCTCGTTGGTCTCGATCGATCCGCGCGTCGAGGATGACGCCGCGATGTCGCAGGTGAGTCGCGTAACGCCCGACACGCCGTTTCCGGAGGCGGAGACGGATGTCAAGGCGTGCCGCGACTTCATGATCTACGGCACGCCGTGGCCACTCAGTGAAGACGACTACCTGTGCGTGTATGATCGCAGCGCAAAGAATCGCGGCGTGTATTGGCTGGATCGTTTTGGCAATCGGGAGTTGTTGTACCGCGATCCATCGATCTCGTGCGTGAGTCCGATACCGCTGCGCGCCCGGCCTATGCCGCCGGCCATTCCGGAAGGCGTTGATCGCCGCACGCCCGGGGCTGAGGCCACCGTGGCAGTGATAAATGTGTACGATAGCGATTTCGCCTGGCCGGAGCAGGCTAAGGTGACCGCGTTAAGAATCATCCAGGTGCTGCCGAAGACCACGCCGCCCAGCAACAAGCCCCGCATCGGCGCGGCGAGTCAAACGAACGCGCGTGCCGTGCTTGGGACGGTACCCGTCGAGCCGGACGGGAGTGCGCATTTCAAGGCGCCGTCCGGCAAGCTGATCTACTTCCAGGCGCTGGACAAGGAAGGTATGGCCATCCAGTCCATGCGATCGGGCGCGTACTTCCAGCCTGGCGAGCGCATGACGTGCCGAGGATGCCATGAAGACAAGTACCGGGCCGCGCCGGAACAGGCCCGTGTGCCCCTTGCCCTGCGTCGCGAGCCCTCGAAACTGGCGCCCGAATGCGATGGATCGAATCCGTTCAGCTATGCACGGCTCGTCCAACCGGTGCTTGACCAGCACTGCGTGGCGTGTCACGAGAGACAGAAGGCCCTGGACTTGGGGGGCGTTGTCGAGGGCGAATACGGATGGAGTCGATCCTATGCCAATCTCGCCGGGGACTACGGTTTCTACTTCGATGCAGGGCGCGGTTGTATCAAGAAGAGCGAACACGGTGGCAGCCGGACGATCGCCGGCGCCTTCGGCGCGCGCGGGTCGGGACTGCTTGGCTATCTGGGCGAAGGGCACTACGGCGTGCATTTGCCGACAGACGACCTTCATCGAGTAACACTGTGGTTAGACTGCAACTCGGAGTTCTACGGCGCTTACGAGAACACCGAGGCGCAAGGGCGCGGCGAAATCGTGCGCGCCTCACTCGACTGAGGCGTGCGCGGTCTACGCGGCGGTGATCTCGAGCGCGGCGGGCGGCAAATCGGCGAAACGCGCGGTTACCTGAATGAATCCGATATCCGTCGTCGCCTGGAGGGCGATGCGTCCGAGGCCGGCGCCGAGTGCGGTGGTCGGCCGGCCGCCGATACCGCGCAAAACGCCTGGTCCTTCCACATCGAACTGCACTTCGCCGCTGCACGGAACGGTGGTGCCGGCGGCGTCGACGACCCATACGGTCAACTCGGCGATATCGCGGCCATCGGCGTGCATGCAGTCCGGCTCGCCGATGATTCGGAGCGCAGTCGCGTCGCCCGCGGTACGCAGAATCTTCTGGCCTTGGCGGCCGCCCTTGACGCCCACCGCCTTGAGCTCGCCCGGTTCGTACGCAACACGCCATACCGCCGGACTCTCGCCCTGCCGGACGCCAAGCGAGCGCCCGTTCAAGAACAGCTCGATGGAATCGCAGTTGTTGACGACGGCAACGTCGCGCTCGCGGCCCTCGAAGCCCGGCCAGGTCCAGTGGCCGCAGAGGTACAGCATGGGATCGCGCCGCCAGCGGCACATCACGTAGTAGAAACCTTCCTTGGGCAGCCGACAGGCGTCGAGTACGCCGGAATGCTGCACGGGCCACACCGGCTCGTAGTCGGTTCCGTAGTCGTGCATCGACCAGAGCGCGCTACCGGCCATGTAGGGTCGCGCATCAAGGATGTCCAGGTCCACCTTGAGCTGTTCGAGTTGGCGCATCTCGGCATCGAGATCGCCACGAATGGCGAAATCGGCGTTGGTGTGCTCGCTACAGATCAGCTTGAGGTCGGGCAAGGCATTTCGGATATCGTCGAGATGCGGTAGCTTGTAGTTGATGCCGAGGACATCCGGCACGTACACGGTCCCAAGCTCGCGGCCCTCCTGAGGCCGGTTCTCGGCATACACGGTTGCACGCGAGGGGTCACTGGTGTGCGCGGCCGCGTTCAGGCGCGCGAAGAAGTCGCGGTCTCGGCCTTCGTTGAGCAAGCCCCAGAGAATGACGGAGGGGTGGTTCTTGTCGCGGGCGATCATCTGGCGGAGCATCGTCTCGGCGTTTCGTTTGAAACGCTCGCCGCCGATGTGCTGCCACGAGGCAATCTCGGCATAAACCAGGATGCCCAGGCGGTCGCAGGCATCGAGAAAGGCGGGATGCTGCGGGTAGTGCGAGGTCCGGACGAAGTTGCCGCCCATTTCCTTGATGAGCTCGGCGTCGCGCACCTGCAGGCGCTCGGGAACGGCGTTGCCCAGGCCCGGATAGTCCTGATGCCGGTTGACGCCGCGGAGCTTGAGCGGTTCGCCATTAAGCCGGAAGCCGTCGTCGCGCGTGAACTCGAAGGCGCGGAAACCGAGCGGTTCGCGCTGGTGATCGATGATCGTACGGCCCTGCTCGACGGCGGCCGTGACGGAATAGAGATGCGGAGCGTCGGGCGACCACAAATGAGGATTCCGGATGCCGGGGAAATGGAACACCACAACGCGCTCGGCATCCGGATCGAGCCAGAGCGCTTCACGCCGCTCGACGACCAGATCGCCGGTCATGTCCTTGATGGTAACCGTGCACGTGAACTCTTCAGCGCCGGGACGTAGGTTGCGGATGAGAACGCCGGCGCAGACGGTGCCGATGGCGGGCGTGACGGTGGGCGTCGTGATGGCAACGCCGTACTGCGCGATGTGCAACCTGTCCTTGAGCACGAGCGACGCCTCGCGGTACAGGCCGCCGTAGAGGTTGTAATCCGGCGTCTCTCGTCCGGGCAGTACTTCCGGATCGTGGCGGTTATCGACGGCCACGGCGATCAGGTTTTCGCCCGGCTCGACGTGATCCGTGGCGTCGACACGCATTCCGGTGAAACCGCCCATGTACTGGTCGATGTGAAATCCGTTGATCCAGACGTCGGCCACGGCGAAGGCCGCGCCGAACTCGATGAACACCTTCTTCTGACAGTCCTCCGACGAAAGCGTGAAACGCTTGCGGTACCAGCACCGGCCGCGGTAGTAGCCACGCTCGGCGGTAAATGTATCCTCGGCGTTCCAGGTGTGCGGCAGTGTTACGGAGGACCACTCGGAATCGTCGAGCGCAACGCCTTCGCCGTCTTCCACATCACGTGGACAGAATCGCCAATCTCGAGAGAATTCTCGCGTCACTCGGGCGGACTTAGGCGCGAGCAGTCTGCCTTCGACTACTTTCGGCCCGCCGTCCTCACAACACTCATTCGGAACCATGTTACTACTTCGCTCTGGCCGTCAAGGCCGATCTACCACTCGATGTCTACCGCTACATCCTGCGCCGAATTGCCAAAGCTCATCAAGAGCGTGCCGCTCTCGGCATCCCAGGCGCTCTGAAGGGGCGTTTCCGGCGAGAGCGACATCCGCTCCGGCGCTTCCGGCAATAACACACGGAGGTTGGCCGTGGTGGCCTTCGGGCCTCGCGTAACGAAATGAAACGAACGCTCTTCGACGCGCTCGTCACGCACGCGCGCACCGGCGGCGACGACCTTGGCACGCACGCCGTTGCGCCGCGCATAGTCTATGTCGTAGAGCAACGCGCGCTCGCCAGGGCCGAGCGCGACGGCCTGCCGCACCGGCACGCCGGACTCGAAGAGATTCACGAACGCGCCATCGAGACGCAGCGGCGCATCCGATACCGATTCATCGAGCACGGAGGCCACGACAAAGGGCCCACGGCGCACGACCAGGTGATTCTGCGTGGTCAGCTTCTCACCGAGACACTCAAACATCTCGGCAACCAAGCCAATCACCGTGGCGGGGCCGTCCTGGGCACGCGCGAGATCCCTGGGCCGTTCTTGGAGAATGCGGACATAGCCATTCCCCACCTTGACGGGGACCTCGCACGCATCGGTCAGCGAGAAACAGCCGGTCGATTGGCCGTCGGCGACGCCGAGACGCTCGAACAGGTCATCGTAGGCCTTCGTTTCCGGATCATTGCCGTCGTCCGTCCACCACTCGCGAACGCGGTGGTAGGGATCCGAGCCGTCTCCGACGTAGATGAGGCCGCCGCCGGCGCGCACCCATTCGGCGAGGGCCTCGTGATAGGCCGGTTTCAGCGGCTTCTGCCCTTCGTAGGTCAGCAGCAGGACCTTGCACGACTCGAGGCAACGCGGCTGCAGCGTGTTCTCGAGTTGAACGATCTCGACGGGCACGCCGTGTTTCACGAGCGGCAACGCGAGGCCGTAGAACGAACTCAGGTGCGCGTCGCTCGGCTCCGGGTCGGCGCGCTGGAACATGAGTGTATCGGAAACGACGACGCCGACGCCGCGCGAGCCGGTCTCGTAGCGCACGTCCGCCTGATCCATCTCGTTGAGTGCGTTGATCACGGTGAGGATCTGCGTGGCATAGTCGGCCGGGATGCCTTCGCGATCGCCGGACGCCGAGTCGAGGTCGACGCGCGGATACGTGCCTCGGAAGATGCGGCTTGGCCACGGCATGACCTCGAAGTGATGTACCTCAGGCCACATCAACGAGGCAATAACGGTGCATTCGTAGTTGCGCTTATAGTCATTCCAGCTTCGATCCGGATTGTCTTCGACAGGATCGGCGAGGAACCACACCTTCCGGCCGGTAGGCCGCACCATGCCCAGGGCCTGGCCGTACTCGAGGAAGGCCGTTTCGAAGGTACGCTCCTTCATCTTGCCGCCGTAGACATTGGCGCTACGGGCCGTGCCGGTCCACACCTGGGCCACATAACCGTCCATAGCATCAAGATCCATGAGGTGCGATTCCGGACTAACGATACGCCACTGGGCGTAGTTGATGAGGCTGTGCGTCGGCACATGGCACTCGATCTCGATGCCTTTGTCGGCGGCGCGGCGTTTTACGTGCTCGAACACCTCTTTGAGCGCATTGAAGTAGAGCTCGTACTTGAGCTTGCTGGCGCGATACTGGGCGTCCGGACTCGAATCCGGCGCCTGCCAGGGCTCGTTGTAGGCGCGTTGCCACTCGGCCTTGAACGCCTCGCTCCAGCCGGTTACGGCCCAGTACTCCGGCTCTTCAAGATAGATGGCCCGTACGCCGGCGTCGATAGCCGGATCGACCACGCGTTTGATGTACTCGACGTACGACGGCGTCGGCACATTGTAACCGACGGTGGTGCTGTTGCCGTGCATCCACAGCTTGCCGGTCTTGTCGGTCTGGACTTCGTCGCGCCGGAACGCGTCGCCCGAGCCGTAGTAGTCGTCGTAACCGCCCCAGGCGATGCCCGTCATCATGCTGACGACGTATCCCTTCTCGCGCCACAGCGCCACGCGGTCGGGGAAGCTGGCGTTGACGCCATACACGACGGCGACATCCGAGCCGATATCGATTTCTGGCCCGTAGTCGGAGCCCGTCTGGAAGCACGTGAAGTCCTGCGGGGCATTCTGTGCGGGCGCGGCGAAGGATATCGCCATGACGGCAACCAGGACCGCCAGCAGGCAGAGCGGATTGAGCATGAATGCAATCTCCTTGGGACACGTGAAGGTCCCTTCCCGAAGTGAAAGTAGCACGGGCCGGAGAGTGAGTCAACACGGCCAGGATGGCCATTCGCGGGCCGTGGCCTCCGTACCGTCTCTGGCGTCCTCAGTAGATCACAAGTTCGTCGATGAAGGAGGTACCGGACTCGCCGGGATCGGAGTGATCCTCTGCTTCGCCGTTGTAGGGCACTTTGCCGACGAGCACGGCGTGAACGGGCGTCATCATGGACGGCCCGTGCTCGAAGAACCAAACGCGGTGGAAGTCGGTGCCGTTATCGCTGCGCTCGATGACGCCGGTGTGTTCGAGCCAGCGGGCGCGAAGCCACACCCAGTCGTCGGCGGCGCATG
>DAIPKA010000067.1:0-29231 GCA_036769985.1 Candidatus Hydrogenedentota bacterium
AGCTCTTAGATTGGCCCCAAAAACCATTCGGCGGCCGACAGCATCGGCCGCCAAGAGTCGCTAGACATTGCACATGATACCGCCCGGCCCACAGTTCGTTACCGAGATGCGCTCAAGAGAACACGTTTTCGGGATCTGCTCGCGCAATCCCGCCACGAAAACTGCGCCAGATGTGCATACGACTAGCGCGATCCATCGGGATCCACCGCGCATTGAAAACAATCGCTCACTCCGCCAGAATGTCCCACGAAGGGAGGAAGACCATGGCGGCAGCGGCGTGGATAGTGGCTTTGGCGGCGGCCGAGGTCGTCTCGGCGGCGGAGACGGACATGCGCGAATCGTGGTGGAGTCAGCCCATCCTCGAACCCGGCACGACGCGGGGCGAAGTGGAGCGATTCGTTCAGCATCGCGTCCGACCACTGGTAACGCCTGAATCCGCCGATGCATGGCATCAAGAGAGCGGCCACGTGCGCCAACGCGTCTTCGACGAGGTGATGTATCGCGGCGTGCCAAAGGCGTGGTACGAAGGCGAGCCGGCCGTCGAGTGGACTGACACCCTGCCGAACAACGGGTACCGGATCCGGAAACTGCGATACGAGGCATTGCCCGGCTTGTGGATTCCGGCCCTTCTCTACGAACCCGACCAAGTCGCCGCCAAGACCCCGGCCGTGCTCAATGTCAACGGCCACGAGTATGGCGCCGGCAAAGCCGCCACGTACGAACAGCTCCGCTGCATCAACCTCGCCAAACGAGGTATCCTCGCCTTGCATCCCGAGTGGCTCAACTGCGGCGAGCTCAACCGAGAGGCCTACCATCACCATCGCCTTTCCTACCTCAACCTGTGCGGCCGGAGCGGCGTCGCGGTCTTCTACCTTGCCATGAAACGAGGATTGGATGTGCTCGCGTCGCACCCCAACACCGATCCCGAGCGCATCGCCATGACAGGCCTGTCCGGCGGCGGTTGGCAGACAATTATGCTCAGTGCCCTCGACACGCGCATCGCCCTCTCCGTGCCCAACGCCGGCTATGTCGGCATGGCCGTTCGTACCCAATTCCCTGAAGACATCGGCGATTGCGAACAGGCGCCCGTGGACCTGGCCACCATCGCCGACTACACGCATCTCACCGCCATGCTCGCTCCGCGACCCGCCCTCTTGCTTTTCAACGAGAAGGACGACTGCTGTTTCCAGGCATGGCGCTCGGTCCCGTCCGTGTTCGATCCCATCGTGCCCTTCTACGGCCTCTTCAGCCAGACCGAAAGCTTCGCCACCTACGCGAACCAGGATCCAGGCACACACAACTACGACCGGGATAACCGTGAGCAGTTCTATCGCTTCCTCAACCGCCATTTCCTGCCCGACGGCCCCTGGATCGACGAAGACATCCCATCCGACGACGAAACCTACACCATCCAGAAGCTCCGCGTCGGCGTGCCCGACAACAACGAGAGCTTCATCACGCTCGCCGAGAACCTCCTGGACGAGTTGCCCCGTCGCGCGGCACCATCCGAGGAACCAACCGCCGCCCGGGAACGCCTGCGAAACATCCTGCATTTCAAATCGGTGGCGGCCGACGCCGAACTGCTTCGCGAAGAATCGGATGACGGACTCGACATCGCATCGTATCGCCTGCACATCGGCGATGACTGGACGCTACCGGCCACCAGTATGGCCAAGGCCGGCGCGCAAACAAGGACCGTCCTGCTCCTCATCGCCGACAAGGGCAAGGCCGCCACGCACGAGTTGGCCGCCGCTTCGGCTACTGAGGACACCCGCGTACTCTTCATAGACCCAATCCTCATGGGAGAGTGTCTGCCCAACGGAGACCGATCATGGCCCTTTGGCCTGCTCATCGAGAACGTTGGCGAGCGACTCCTGGGACTTCAGGCGGCCCAGGTGCTCGCCGCTGCGCACTGGGCGCAAGGAACCTTCCACGCCCAGACGGTCTCGATGAGAGCCGACGGCTGGAACGCCGGCGTCGCCGCAATGGCCGCCGCCGCCGTCGAACCAGAGCGCTTCACCCACGTCGACGTTCAGGGCGGCCTTGACAGCCTCAAACGGCTCATCACGGACCGCATCATGTACGAAGACTATCCCGCCCTCTTCTGCTTCGGCTTGCTCGAGGCCTTCGATATCGCTGACCTCGCAGCCCTGGTCGAGAGGAGGCCGTAGTGACTCGATCTCGATCAACAAGACGCTGCTATCCACCAACCTCAGACGCTAAGGAGAACGAACCGTGCACGAAAGCGTAGTACTCAAGAAACTCCGTAACGACGAACCGGTGTGGTGTGCCTCTGTCGCCTTCAAAGACCCCAACACCGTCGAGATCCTCGGCCACATCGGCGCCCACTGCGTGTGGATCTGCACCGAGCACCGGCCGCTCGATATCGAAACCGTCCACAACCACGTCCGCGCCGCGAAGATGATGGGCATGGACTCCATGATCCGCGTCGCCCGAGGCAGCTACTCGGACTACATCCGCCCCCTCGAACTCGACGCCACCGGCATCATGGTGCCCCACTGCATGTCCGGCGAAGAGGCCAAGCAGATCGTCCGCACCACGCGGTTCCAACCCATCGGCATGCGCCCCATGGACGGCGGAAACTCCGATGGCCCCTTCTGCATGCTCCCCGTCGCCGAGTACTGCGCCTTCGCCAATAGCCAGCGCTTCGTCGTCGTCCAGATCGAAGACAAAGAAGCCGTCGACTGCATGGAAGACATCGTCGCCGTTGACCACATCGACGTCATCTTCCTCGGTCCCGGCGACCTCTCCCATAGCTACGGCGTGCCCGGCGAGTACGAGCATCCCAAGGTGGTGGCCGCCATCGACAAGCTCGCCGCCCTCTGCAAAAAGTACAACCGCCACTGGGGCATGCCCTGTCCACCCGCCAAGGCCCCCGAACTCATCAAGAAAGGCGCGCGATTCCTCGCGGCCGGGTCCGACGTCGGCGCGTTATCCCCCTATTTCCGCGACCTCCGCGAGCAATTCAAAGCCGCCGGACTCACCTTCGAATCGGACTTCTGAGAAACTCCAGCTCGCTGACGCAGCGCCGCCGAAGAATGCTTGCTGCATGAGTTGCTCGTTTCGAAGGACCGCGCTGCCACGCATCGCTCAGCGGAAAGAGAAACGGGTATTGTAGGATGGTGTGAGGCATTGCCGAGTCTGTCATTCCGAACGAATGTGAGGAATCTCCATCCGAGCTTCGGGGTTCGATCCAAAGAGGGAATCGAAACGTGTGAAGAAGGCCGGCCCCGACCCCTGGGAAGCGGGTGTCTGTCCGCTTTCCGCCTTGATGGGCACACACCGCGTGCGTTAGCATTCCTCGCGGAGAGGCTATGAGACTAACTGAAGAAGAGAAAGCGATTCTGGATTCAGTCGAACGCGGCGAATGGCAGAGCGTGCCCGATCTCGAGGCGGAGAAAGAACGCTACAAGGAGGCCGCCCGCGCGACGAAGCGCAAGGATAAGCACGAATCCCTGTACACTATCCCCTGCGAACAGGAACGGCAATAGGAGCACCGCCATGTTGAGATATCTCGACTTGCACTTCGTTGGCCCGTCTCCACATATGCGTCTCGACTTTGCGCAACGACTGAATCTCCTAACGGGCGACAACAGCCTCGGCAAGACGTTCCTACTTGACGTTGCCTGGTGGGCATTGACCCAAACGTGGCCGGGCAAGGAAGAGAAGGAGGGCATGGCATGGCCCCTACCGGGCCGACGACGTGAAGCCACCATTGCATCTTCATTCGACGCCAAGACCGTTTCGGACGTTTCCCACAGGAGCGTATTCGATCCGGAGAAAGAACAGTGGCCGTTGCGTCGCGGGCGCCCTGGTAGTCCCGGTCTGGTGCTCTATCTTCGAATCGATGGAGGATTCTCTCTTTGGGATCCGGCCCGGAACTACTGGAAGCGTCTGGATGCGCGGGGGTACGAGAATCAGGATCGCCCGAAAGCGTTCCTATTCAACATGGGCGAGATTTGGGACGGGCTTCGCGCAAATGGCAACGTGTTTTGTGAAGGCCTGTTGGCAGACTGGAAGACCTGGAAGGACAGGAACGGTAACGAGTACGCACTTCTTCGGAACGTTCTGCGTACACTGTCCCCGCACAGCCAAGAACCGCTCGAACCGGGCGAACTCACCCGCCTCTCGATCTCCGACGTTCGTGATATCCCGACGTTGAGTTCGCCGTATGGCCCTGTCCCTGTCACGGTGGCATCGGCTGCTGTGAAACGCATTCTCGGCCTCGCCTACCTGATAACTTGGGCCCACACGGAGCATCTCAGAGCGTGCCAGTTGATTGGCGACAGCCCCACGGATCGATTCGTTGTGCTGATTGATGAGGTCGAACTCCATCTGCATCCACAGTGGCAGCGGCAGCTCTTGCCTGCAGTGTTGCACCTAGTCCAAGGTCTCGGCGCCGAAGGAACTGGCCAAGCAGGTAGCGTCTTTCCGCACGTTCAAATGATCGCCTCAACGCACGCGCCGCTGGTAATGGCATCCGTTGAGTCTGACTTCCGCCCAGAACTCGACAGAGTCTTCCATCTTCACATCGAGGGGGAAGACGTGATTGCCGAGGATATGCCTTGGTGTCCTCAGGGCGACGCGGTGGGGTGGTTAGTCTCCGAGGTGTTCGGCCTGCGCCAAGCGCGATCCCAAGAAGCGGAACGCGCCATCGAGATAGCCGAAGCCTACATGCGAGACGACAGGGCCGCACTCCCGGCCGAACTCACCACGCAAGAGGCTATCCACGCGGAGCTGTTGCGCGTGTTGCCGGGGCACGACCACTTCTGGCCTCGTTGGGTAGTAGCGACGGAGCGACGCTGATGATTCACGTGGATCCCGTGCCGGAACCCGCAGCCTTCGATGCTGACGTACGCCAAGTTGGTAACGCGTGGTTGGGCAAGCATCCTACCGGGCAACCACCAAGTCTGTGGCGCGACTTCTCGGCGGCGCTCGCGGAGGGATTTCATGATCTGTGTGGCTACGGGGCCATGTACGAGCCGCGAGGAACCATCGATCATTTCATCTCGATCAAGGAGGCCCGTTGTCTCGCCTACGAGTGGAACAACTACCGGTACGCCTCCCAGTGGATCAACAGCAGCAAGCAACAGGGCCGCTCGGGCGCATGCCGGGTCTTAGATCCCTATGAAGTGCAACACGATTGGTTCGAGGTACTCCTACCTTCGCTGCAGATGACGGTCACCGACAGAATCCCGTCGGACTTGCGGGCGCGAGCCGAGTACACGCTAGATCGTCTCCACCTGCGAGACGACGAACGAATCCTGCGCCAAAGACAGCACTGGATGAAGGAGTACGAGAAGACTGGAGATATCGGGATTCTGGAACGCAATGCGCCGCTCCTGGCAAGAGCAGTCCTGAAACGGCAGCGCCCCGCTACTCCCGCCGGCCGGTGATCAGGAAGATCGTGAAACGGCGCAGTTCGCCGTTCGCGGCCGGTTTCGTCACTTCCGTTGCCGTGACATCGGAAACATCGCGGAAGCCGGCGTCCGTTAGGGCCTGACGGAGCACCGCCCGCTCGAAACCTGCGTGGAACACGCCGGCGCTATCACCGTGGAACTGGCCTTCATCCGGGTCCAGATCCGCAATGCAGAGAGGGCCGCCAGGCACCAAGCAGTCGTAGAACTGCTCGAGCAGCGGCGCTATCCTCTCGACGTGGTGAAGCGCCATACAACTGACAATGAGGTCGTACCGGCCGGTCAAGATGGCGCCGTCATCCGGATCGACGCGTAGCGTCTCGACGTTCCCGAGCCCCAGTGCGGCGACCTTCGCGCCAAGGACATCCAGCATACCTTGCGAACGATCGACGCCGGTCACGGAGCCGACCTGCGGCGCCATCCGCAGCGTCAGCAAACCGGTTCCGCAACCGAAATCCATCACCTTCATCGCCGCGCTCAGCGACACCTCACAGCATATCGCGGCGCACACGTCATCGGCCAGCTTGACCCGCGCCGGATTCTCATCCCACGTCGCGGCCGCCTTGTCGAAATCACGCTTACCACTAGCCATACTCATGTTGTTCCTTTGCGATCAAAACCTTCACCGACCTCGCCAACACAAGCTCTCACGCCTGATCCGTCTTCTTTCGCCGCAAGGCGAGCGTCGCCGTCGAGATCCACAGCGCCATGCACACCCCGCCGAGCGCAGCCGCCAGCGGCCGGTTGAAGAACGCCGCGAAGGAGCCATCGGAACCCGTCAGCGTCTGGATGAATCGCTCCTCGAGCGGCCCGCCGAGAATGATCCCCAACACGACCGGCCCGAGCGGAACGCCCCATCGCTCGAGGCCGAATCCGAGGAGGCCCATACCGAGGACGATCCACACGTCGAAGTAGCTACCGTTGATGGCATAGGCTCCGACAACGCAGAACAGCAGGATGATCGGCAAAAGCACCTTCTTCGGAATGCGCACAACGAACCCGCCCAGCTTGATGGCCAACAGGCCAATGGGAATGAGGACGAGATTCGCCAGGATGAATACGACGTAAATGCTGTATATCAAGGCCGTCTGCTTCTCGAAAATCTCGGGGCCGGGCCGGATATTCTTCATGAGCAACACGCCGATCACGATGGCCGTGATCGAGTCGCCCGGGATGCCGAAAACCAGTGCCGGAATCCACGTCGCCGCCAGCGCCGATGAATTGGCCGCGCTCGCATCGCCGATCCCCTCGAGCGATCCCTGGCCGTACTCCTCCGGTCGCTTGCTGAACCGTTTGGACACGGCCAGCGACACCCACGCGCCGATGTCGGCGCCCGCGCCCGGCAGCATGCCCACCAGCGCGCCAATCGCGCCCGAACGAATCACATGCGGCGTGCGCCGACGCAGCAGCGATGCCGCCGGCCCAACCACCGAGGCCACCGGTTCGTAGACACATCGGCGGAACAAGCCCGTGCCCGCCCTCGACACCTTCCGCCCTTTCTCGCCCGCCGTCGGCGCATCGAAAGTCACCAGGTTGCGCAACACCTCGGATACACCGAAGAGACCTATCATGGCCGGTATGAAGTTGATGCCTTGGTACAGCTCGGCCTGACCGAAGGTGAAGCGCGCCTGCGTGTGCACCGCGCTGAGGCCTACCGTCGACAAGAGAAGGCCGAGCAACAAGCCGAACACCGCCCGGAGCACCGAGCCGCGCGCCACGATAACCGCACAGCTCAGACCCAGTAGGTAGAGCCAGAAGTACTCGGCCACGCTGAACAACACCGCCACCTTCGCGAGCTGGTGTCCTACCAGAATCAGCATCAGCGCGCCCAATAAGCCGCCGGTTGCACTGAACAGCAGACACACGCCCAGTGGCCGCTCCGGTTCGCCGCGCCGCGTGAATGCATAGGCATCATCCGCATACGCCGCCGACGCCGGCGTGCCCGGTATGCGTAGGAGCGCGTTCGGGATATCCCCCGCAAAGATGGCGCACGCCTCCATCGTCACAATGGCGGCCAGCGCAGGCAGCGGATCGAGCCAGTAGGCCAGCGGAATGAACAGGGCTACGGCCATCGTCGCCGTGAGGCCCGGAACGGCGCCCATGAAGATGCCGTAGGCCGCGCAGCACACGACTACCGCCCAGATCTGGACGCTGCCCAGCACGTCGCCAACGGCCTCTAGAACGACTTCACTCACGCCGCATTTCCCGTTGCCTCATCCGCTCCACCACGTGCCCCACGGCAGCGGCACGCGCAAGTACACCGCGAACACCTGGTACACGACGGCCGCCACCACCGCCGCAACGCTGAGCGCCACGTACCACCGGACCTCGAGCTGCCACAGCAGAACGAACAGCAACACGCCGGCCGTCAGCATGAATCCGGCGTGTTCCGCAAAGGCCACGTACAGGGCCACCCACGCGATCACCATCGCCATCCGCGCCATACCTCGCCCGTCGATCCGCGCTGCCGCCGGTCCCTTGGCTCCGCGCGTCGCCAATAGCGCGATCACCGTCGCCGCCAGTAGCCCCGAAAGCACGCCAGGAAACACCATCGGTCCAAACCGGCTCGTTTGAACGCTCTTGAACGCATCCGTGGTCAGAATCGCGCCGAACTGCTCGTCGAGGGCGGCCAACGCTTGCCCGAATTCCGCCGGCCCTTCCGCCGCCGGATTGAAGCCCGCCTGCCGCGTGAACTCGAGGTACTCGTCGCTTTCGACCACCCGCCGGATCGCCTCCGTCAACCGCGCCTTGCGCGCCTCCGGCACGCCCACCGGCACGCCGAGTCCGCGCCACGTGCCGAGGCACCAGTCGATGCCCTGCTCCCTGAACGTCGGTATATCCGGATACGTCGGCAAGCGCTCGGCGCCCATGAGTCCAAGGCAGCGAATCTCGCCGGCGTCGAGCAAGGCCTGCGCCTCAGGCAGGCTACAGCACACCATGTCCACCCCGCCCGCCATCAGCTCCTGAAGCGATGGCGCCGCACCGTTGATGGACACCCAGATCACATCCGAAGCGTCCAGATCCTCGGCCACCAGCCAGCCGGCCAAGGCCACGTGCCAGATCCCGCCTTGCGCCGTGCCGGACGCCTTCAAGCCGCGCGGATCGCGCTGGATGGCCTCCTTAACATCGCCTATCGACTGCCAGGGCGCGTCCGACTTGACGAACAGCGCCGCATCATCGCGATTGATCAGCATCAGCGGCTCGTAATCGCGGTACGTGATGTTCGTGAGCCCGCGCCAATGGAGCATGCTCAATTCGGCCGTCATGATCGTGAACGTGTGGCCATCCGGCCGCGCCATGGCGCCCCGCGTATGGCCCGTGACGCCCGCGCCCCCCGTCGCGTTCACCACGTTCACCGGCACGCCCAACTCCCCCTCCAATTGCGCCGCCACCTGACGCGCCAGGCGGTCCGTCCCGCCGCCCGCCGACCACGGACACACCAACACCAGCGGTCCATCCGGATACTCGCCGCCCCGACCGCATCCGCCAAGGCAAACCGCAACACACGCCGCAACAGCCAGCGCGTGCAGAATCGGATGCCTCAGCGTTTCAGTCATGGTCAGGACGTTTCCCCAAGCGGTTCCGCCAATGCTCGACATCGGCAACGGCCATTGAACCACGATTCCCGGCACGACATCAACACCAAGCCGCTGGAAGCCGCTTCTACGCGGGGCACAAACGCGTAACGTGGAGGCGGCATCATCACTGCACGATAGCAGCGTATGCTACAATGCTTGCCGGAACGAGATTCGAGGCAGAACGCTATGAAAACGCCGGTACAGGAAAAACAGGCGCAGGTGGAGGCTTTGTGCGCGCGCCATGGGGTGGCGCGACTCGAGCTGTTTGGCTCCGCAGCCCAAGGCAAGTTCGAGGCAGGTCACAGCGATCTGGACTTCCTGGTGCGCTTTCAGCCGTGCACGCCCGAGGAGCACGCAGAGCGGCACCTCGGTTTGCTGGCCGACCTCCAGGATCTCTTTGGCTGCGGTATCGACCTCGTCGAAATCGGCGCGATCCGCAATCCGTACTTCATCGAGTGCATAGAGCCCTCGCGGACACCAGTGTATGCGGCTTGAGGAAAGATCCCTCCTCTACGACATCCGCGAGTCATGCGACCTCATCGCGCAATTCACCGAGGGTAAGGACTACGCACACTACGTCGCGCCCGGCGCCACAGTGGATGGCCTTCACCTCTCGAACAGAGGCCACGAGATCCTGGCCGAGAGACTACGCGCGTGTTTTGTCGCGACGCACTAGCAGGTTGACGCGTGAGTATGGTCACGCACAGAAGAGAGCAAGGAGAAGACGTGCGATGGTACTTCGAACGTCAGTTGTTGTCATCCTTGTAATGCTGGCGACCATTGCGTACGCCGAGACTTCTGGAGCAACCGGCCCGGACCAGTTGCAGGAGAAGGAGGCACAGGTTACGGCGCTGTCCTCCGCGCACGCAAAGGCGGTGCAGGACTTCATGGCCATTGTAGAACCTGGCGGGAGCTTCGGCGCCGTTGAGCGAATGGCCGACGAGGCGAAAGGCGGAGCCAATGGTAGAGGCGCTGCCAGGCTCAAACTCCAGGATGCAAACTCAGATGAGTGGACATATATAGATGTAGATAATGATACCGGGACTATATATTCATATATCGCCGCCAACATGTGGTGTGATAGTACGTACGGCATACATATGCCTGAAGAATTTGCCGCGAGCGAGATTTTTGAACGAGCAGTGCCTGTCCTCAGCCACTACGGACTTTCTGTCGACATCCGTGACTACAGAATAGGCCGCATGTCCGAGGTCGAGCCGTGGTATGTCGAGAGAGAACTGAGGCACAAAGGAATCGTATGTCGAGGAAGTCGGATAGAGATCCTACTGGCCCCCACGTCCGGTCGGATCGACAGCGTCTTCTATCAGCCGGTACGGATTCCGGATGAGCGTGAAGAGAAGCCGCGGGTCACGAAACTCGAGGCGCTTGCACGTGCCGAAGAATGGTTTCGCGGACACAAGTTCGTCGGCGAGTATGAAGTGGTGGCAGATGCTAGATCGCTGTCCAAGATTAGCAGAGTCATTGCGCTTCCCAACACTTTCTACGGCGCCATAGACCGGCCCGAAATCAAGTATCCCGCTGTGGCCCACTATTGTTGGGAAGTCCCGTTCCGTTGGACGGAGTACCGCGGGACTGAGTTCCAGAATACCGGTCGAGGTAGGTTGTGGATAAGCACCTACGATGGCTCGATTGTGGGTGGTGCCACGCCGTAGTCCGAGTTGTCGATAGTCCTGTGCTACGCCTGGTTCCTATCCACCGGCGAGGAAGTCTCAGCCAAATCGGGAACGGAAACCTACCGAGGTCCTGGCGAGGCGGAAGCTGACACCTGCGGAGTTGCACGGGATGGAATCCGAAGTTGGGCGCGTGGCGTACGTATGTTCCATCGCTGCGGCTGCGCTGCTGTCTCCGGATACCAAGGACGCCGACGGCGAAAGCCTGTACATCGACACCGGCGGCTGGGCACAGGAGGTGCTGGGGGATCCGGAGACTTTTGGTAAGCACCTGCAGTTCACCACTATCGAGCCTGCCGAGCCCAAGGTGGCGGACGCCACGTTGCCCGTGCCAGAGGTGACGAAATCCTGGCCCAAGATCCTTGTGGTCGCATTGGCCGGCCTGGCCGCAGCAGCGATCATCGTACACACGCGCCGTCGAAAGCACGCTGGTGTCTAGTGCGTAGTGTTCTTGTGTCTGGCGCCTGGTATCTTCGTCTCGACGCTGCCGAAACCAAGATGCCTGTGTGGACTGCGGTAGCTTGCTACCGCTCTTCTTCGGGGTCCGCCTCAGGAGGACTGCCCGGCTGGCCAAACAATGTCCCGCATGCGTTGTAGACTAGACGCCGCTCATAGCCAGAACGCAAGCAAGCTTGCGCAGTCCACATAGCGCGCCATCCTGAAAGATCATGCGTCTATGGCATAAGGTGGCGATCCTGGCGTCGCCCTTCGGACGCGAGCGTGCACGGACCAGGCACCGGAACACCAGAGCACCAGCAACTCGCCTACTTGCGCAATTCGCGCCTTACCGTAACCCGCCGTCAACCCAAGGTCACCCGGTAAGACCCACCCTTCCGGAATGCACAAGAAGGAAGCCCCCTTCGACACGACCGGGCAACAACCGTACCGAAAGGGGCGTTCCAACTCACTCAGAGCCTATTCCGGCAACGGCTTGCCTCTGGTCTCAGGAGCAAAGGGCAACGTCCCGAGGCCGAAGATGAATACCAACGACACGATGGTCGCCGCCCAGGCAATGCCCATGTCGGCGCGCAACGCGCCGAACAGCGACGGGCCGAGGATGGAGATGTACCGCGCGACGTTGTAGCAGAAACCGGTACCGGTCGAGCGCAACCGCGTCGGGAACAACTCGGGAAAGTAGACGGCATACCCGCCGAAGAGCGACGTCATGCAGAAACCCATCGCCGGGAACAGCACCAATGCCAGCGCGTACGACGTCGTCATGTGGAACGTCAACGGCACCACGATGAAGCATGCGAGGAAGGCCGCCGCAAACGCCGGGCGACGGCCGGCACGCTGGGCCAGCCAGCCCCAGACGAGGATGCCGAAGAAGGCGCCGACGTTCTGCGCCATGACCGCAATGCTGGCGCTTGTATTCGCCGATTTGCGCAACTCGGGCAGGTTGTCGGGATTCAACACACCGCGCAACAGGTCGGGAGAGAAGGTGCCGATCCCCCAGAAACCGATCACGCCAACGGCGGCGAGCAGCACGCCGATGATGGTGTGCCGCCGTAGCACGGGCTCCTTGAACAACTGTACGATCGATCCGAGCTTGGCGCCGGAACGTTTGGCTTCGTCGCGCGCCTTATGCCATTTCTCCGGCTCTTTGACGAACAACCGGATGGCGAATACGAGAAGCGCCGGAACGAAACCGACGAAGAAGATGACACGCCATCCGTTCTCACTAGGCACATAGGTGAAGACCGTCAGGCTGATGAGGCCGGCGAGGACGTTGCCGCCCGCTGAACAGGCCTGCATAATGCTGAGCGCCGTAGGACGTGCGCGATCCGGAAACACTTCGGCGACCAGCGACGCCCCCGCTGCAAACTCGCCGCCAATGCCCAATCCCGTGAGGAAACGGAACAAGGCAAACAGGTGCCACGTCGGCGCCAGACCGCTCAGTCCCGTGAACAAGGCGTACATCAGCACGGTAATGGCCATCGTACGCGTCCGCCCAAGACGATCGCCTACCATGCCAAACACGAAGCCGCCCGTGGCCCAGCCGAGGATGAATAGCGCCTGGACATTGCCGGAACAACGAGCGACATCCCCGGCCGTGGCGGCGGGGCCGAGGAGATCTTGCAGGGCCGGCTGTCGGGCCAGCACATACAGCCACTGGTCCATCGTGTCGAACATCCAGCCCAGCGACGCCACCGTTAGCACCAGATAGTGGTATCCGGTCAGCCCGGTATACCATTTCGTCTTCTCTGTCGATATCGCTGTCATTACGCGCGTTTCCCTTCCAAGGCGGCGCTGCCGCCGGACATGTCCCTCAGCGTTCGGGCCAAGCAACCGAAGAGCGAGAGATCCTCCATCAGCGTCGTCGACAAGGGGCAGCGGACCTTACGGCGCGTAGCCCGCCCGGGTGCCACCATGCCAATCCCCGCACACGAGATGCCGGATTCTATCAGAAACCGCGCCCGTTCACATCATTGGTGTTCGACGCGGCACGCCGGGCCGTACCACCCCCGGAATCGCCGCCGCGAATATGGCACCCTCCTCAAGTGTTGAACCTTGCAGGGGCGTAACGTAGAGTAATCCACGTGGTTGTATTGCCCCTGAGGAGGCCCGAATATGGCAACGATCATGCGGACTCGATCAGACCGTGCCCCAGCACGCGGTGAGCGACCGGCCCTGAGCCGGCGAACCTTCCTGGCCTGTGCCGCCGGCGGGCTGTGGGCCGGACTCGCAGCGGCCGAATCCGCCGCTACCAGCACCGCGCCCGCCGTCGTGGAGAAGACAAGTCGGGTGGCACTCACTCAAGGGGCGTCGCGGGCGGATAACATTCTCGAGATCCTGAAGCGCATCGAACCTCAGGTGCGCGCCGGACTCGCCGGGAAGAAGACGGTCGTCATCAAGCCCAATATGGTCGTCACCGACAATCAACTGTCCGCGACGCACGTTGAGTGCCTCGAGGGCCTGCTCGAGTTCCTATCGCCTATGGTAGACGGCGAGATCCTCGTCGCCGAGACGCCGGCCAACGGCCCGGCCGCCGAAGGCTTTGCCAACTACGACTACGGCCGACTGGAGAAGGCTTATCGCGTGAAGCTCGTGGACCTCGACCAGCAGCCGTGGGAAACCGGATTCATAGTCGACGAACGCCATCATCCGCAGCCGGTTCGCCTCTCACAGGTGCTGCTTGACCCGGACGCCTATATCGTCAGCACCGCCCCCTTCAAGACCCACGACCGGGCCGTGGTCACCCTCGGCTTGAAGAACGTCGCCGTGGGCGCCATCCTCAAAGATGTAGGCTATCGTTGGGGCGCGGGCAGTCAAGGCAAAACGGACAAACACCTCGTTCACGGCGGGCAAGAGAACCAAGGCATCCATTTCAACCTATTCTCGTTGGCCCAGCGCCTCGCGCCCGACCTCAATGTGCTCGACGGATTCCAAGGCTCGGAGCACAACGGCCCGATCCATGGAACGCCGGTGGACCATCAGGTTGCCGTAGCCAGCACCGATTGGCTCGCGGCGGACCGCGTGGCCACCGACCTCATGGGATTCGACCACAACAAGGTCGGCTACCTGGTGTTCGCCGCGCGGGCCGGCATGGGCGAAACGGATGTCGAACGCATCGACATCCTAGGGCCGCCCATCAACCAACTCAGGCGCAGCTACCAGCCGCACGACTCCATCGAAAAGCAGTACCAGTGGATGTGAGCGCGGCCGCCTAATTCCAAACGACCGGGAGAACGAGGAGAAGCCGATCCCGCCGGCGCGGCCCGCCGATCGGCTCGCCGCGCTACATGCCGCGTTTCAGCACGGCGGATCCGATGGCCCCAAGCAAGGCCACCCCGGAGGCGAGCAAGAACGCCAGCGACAACGACCCCGTGGCATCAGCAATCGCTCCGGCCACCGTCGGCCCGAGGGCCTGACCAATGCCGAAGAAGAGCGTGATGAAGCCAAGTCCGGCCGGCGCAAGGCGAGGTCCAAGCACGTCGCCGCAGATCGCCGCCATGATAGCCGGTATGCTCCACGCGGTCAGGCCGAAGAGCACCGCCGAAACGGTGTAGCCCGCCGGAGATGGCCACAGCGCAAACAGGGCGAACGCAAGGGTGTGGACGCCGTACACAAGAGCTAGCGCCCACTTCCGGCCGATAACATCGGACACGGCACCCCAGATTAGGCCGCACAGCAAGCTGAACCACCCCATCGTCATGAACAGCTTCCCTGCCGCCGCTTGCGTGTAGCCGCCTTCCGCGATCAGGTATTTTGCGAAGAACGTCAGGTAGATCATGTACGAGAACCCAAACGCCACGTACACAAGCCCAACGTGCCACACCACGCGCGAGCGGTAGACGCTGCCCCACGCCAAAGCACTGCCACGCGCCGGTGGCGCCGCCTCATCCTCGGCCGCGCCAACCGGTTTCAGACCCCGTTCCGATGGATGGTTGCGCAGGAACAGTAGCGCGGCCACCGCCAAGGCGAGCGTCACCCCGCCGAAGATGCCCCAGCACACGCGCCAGCCGCTATCGCCGTAAGCATCAAGAATCCTCGGAACACTCGGACCAATCAGGATCAGTGCGATAGACGATCCGGAAACGCCGACCCCGGAAGCCAGACCTCGACGGCGCGGCGCAAACCAGGCACCCAACAAGGCCATAACGGGCACGTTGCTCGCGCCGCTGCCTACCCCCGTCACGGCGCGCCAAACCGCCGCCACAAGAAAGGCCCCCGCCAGCCCCGTGAACACCATGGCAAGACCGGCCACGGCCAGGCCCACGCCGATTACCACCCGCGGCCCAAACTTCGAGGCCAGCGCGCCGCCGATCACCGACAGGGCCAAGTAGCCGACCAGGTTCGCCGTCGCCAGCGCCCCCGCCTGCGTGTTGTCCATACCGAGAGCTATCTGCATCGGCGGCAATAACACCGTGTATCCGAATCGCGCGAGGCCAAGCGAGCCGAACACCACCAGCGTCCCGACGGCCAGAACCACGAATCCGTAGTGAACACGTGAACCGGTGTGGACCATGGAGCTATCCCCTTGCGTCAGTATCCGCTGTTGCCACGGCCGTCATAGTACCAGCACGCGACCACCGACGCACATTCCTCTGCCCGGGTCGATGAAAGATGATCCGACGGATCGGTCTGATCGGTCCGATCCGTCCGATCTTCCCGGCAACCGAAGGGAATGGGGACATGAACCGCGTTGTTCCGAGAGAGGGACAAACGAAGCAGTTCCGTAGTGCAAAGCCAAAGGAACCGGAAATGGCGACAAGGCGTGTATACCTGGATCACAACGCGACAACGCCCCTCCATCCGGAGGTAGCGCAATCCATGACCGAGGCGATCCACGTGTTCGGCAACCCGTCCAGCATGCACGCCTTCGGGCGCGAAGCGCGAGCGCTTGTTGAGAACGCCAGGGCGAACGTGGCCGGTCTGATCAACGCCTTGCCGGAAGAGGTGATCTTCGTGGGCAGCGGATCGGAAGGCAACAACACGGTTCTCTCGATTCTGTCGTGCCCCAGCGAACACTGCACGTGCGATCGCCGCCGAGGCCCCAACGGCATCGTCACGACACGGATCGAGCATCCCTGCATTCTCGAGACGTCGAAGTGCCTCAAGGGCCGAGGCATACCCGTTGTACTCGTTGGCGTAGACGGCCTCGGCAAGGTCCAGATGGATGAACTGGACAACGCCCTGAACGACGGGGTCGGCATCCTGTCGGTGATGATGGCCAACAACGAAATCGGCACCATCCAGGACATCAAAGCCATCGCGGCGCGCGCCCACGCAAAAGGAATCCTCGTGCACACCGACGCCGTCCAGGCCACCGGCAAGATCCCTGTGGATGTTCGCGACCTCGACGTGGACTTCCTCACGGTATCGGCCCACAAGATCTATGGTCCCAAAGGCATCGGCGCCCTGTACGTTCGCCGCGGAACAACCTTCTGTCCTCTCGTTCGCGGCGGCCACCAGGAACGAGGCCGGCGCGCCGGAACGGAAAACACGCTCGGCATCGTCGGGTTTGGCAAGGCGGCCGAACTGAGAACAAGGGATCTCGCCGAAGAAATGCCTCGGCTGCGGGCGCTTCGCGAGGCCCTTCGCCAAGGCATCGAAGAGCGAATCCCGGATGTGCACTTCAACGGCCACCCCATAGACTGCGTGCCAAACACGCTGAACGTATCCTTCGACGGCGCCGAGGGCGAGTCCATCCTGCTGTACCTCGACCTCGAAGGTATTGCCGTCTCCACCGGCTCGGCCTGCGCTTCGGGCTCGCTGGATCCCTCACACGTCCTGCTCGCCACCGGACTGCCCGTCGAACGGGCGCACGGCTCCATCCGAATGAGTCTAGGGCGAGACAATTCCGAAGCCGACGTCGACTATGTGCTTGACACACTCCCCGGCATCATCCGCCGGATCCGCGACATGTCGACCGCCTACAGAAGGAGAACACCATGAGCACACACCAGAACTGGGCATACACCGACAAGGTGAAGGACCACTTCATGCATCCGCGGAACGTCCTCCTGGACGAAGACTACGCGGAAGACGGGAAAGGGCTGGTCGGAAACATCCAGTGCGGCGACGAAATGATGGTGGCGATTCAGGTCGACCGCAAGACGGGCACCATAACCGACTGCAAGTGGAAGACCTTCGGATGTGCCAGCGCCATCGCTAGCACGTCCGTGCTCTCCGAGATGGTCAAAGGCATGTCTTTGGAGGAGGCATTCCACGTATCGCCGAAGGCCATCGCCGCCGAACTGGGCCAACTGCCCGAGCACAAGATCCACTGCAGCGTCCTCGGCGACAAGGCCCTGCGGGCCGCGATTAACGATTACTACCGCCGCTCCGGCAGGCCCGAGAAGGTCGTCGAAGAAGAGGCCAGGGTCATCTGCAAGTGCATGAATGTGACGGATCACGAAATCGAGGAGGCCGTCCTCGACGGCGCACGTACCTTCTACGAACTCCAAGAGCGAACCAAAATGAGCACCGTCTGTGGCATGTGCGCCGATGAAGCCGCCACGCTCCTCCGCCATTATGTTCAGAAGCACTTCGGTCAAACGCCGCATCCCGCATAATTGCCGTGACGACAAGGGCGTCCCGCCTGTACAATGGCAATAGCCGGCCGCTCGACCGTAGGATCGAACCGGGCGCCGGCCTTCGGGAGGGGCTCCAAGATGAGTGGTTTCCTCGCACGGCGTCGGCGCGAACGGCTTCGCCGAGAGCCCTTTCCGCAAACCTGGGTCGACATCATCCGGGCCGGGGTACCCTACTACTCGCTCCTCACCGACCCCGAGCAGCGAATACTCCAAGGCCATATCCAGGTCTTCCTCGCCGAGAAGCACTTCTTCGGATGCCACGAAGTCGAAATCACGGATGAGATGCGCCTCGTCATCGCCGCGCAGGCCTGCCTCCTCATCCTGAACGTGGATGCCGACTACTTCCCTCGCCTCCAGTCTGTCCTCGTGTACCGCGACTCGTTCAAGGTGGAACGCCAACGGCGAAATCGAGACGGCATCGTGTCGGAGTGGAACGAGACCCTCGTCGGCGAATCCTGGGACCTCGGCGCGGTGATCCTCTCGTGGCACGAGGTCGAGCGCGACGCCCACACGTTTGACGGGCGGAACGTCGTGCTCCACGAGTTCGCCCATCAGATGGATCAGGACGATGGAACGGCCGACGGGTGGCCCGGCTGTCTTGAGCGCACCCTCAACAAACGCTGGCTCCAGGTCATGAGCCGCGAGTACCAATCCCTAGTCGAGGCGGTATGCCAAGGCCGCCACACCTTCATCAACCCGTACGGCGCGAAGAAACCGAGCGAATTCTTCGCCGTCGTAACGGAAACCTTCTTCGAACGACCTTGGGAACTGTGCCAACAGCACCGCCAGCTCTACGATGTCTTCGCCCTCTTCTACCGACAAGACCCTATCACGCGGTTTCCCCCATCGGCCGCATAGGCCGACGCCCACTCGATAGAAACACCTCGCCCACCCCTCGCCCCGGCCGTCGCTCGCGGCCACGGTTGAATCGCGGCCGGACAGTGTGCAGGATGGTGATGCCTCGCACACGAACGCGCGCACGGCAACACCGGTGGATGCCTGAAGGAAACCCGTGTGAAATCGAAACCAAGAATCCGAAGTGTCCTCTGCGGCGAGATGGCCCTGATCGCCGGTCTCGCACTGATCAAGCTCGTCCTGCACTTCGCCTTCAACGGCCGGTACGGCTACCAACGCGACGAGTTGTACTTCATCGCCTGCGGCGAACACCTCGACTGGGGCTACGTCGACATCGGCCCCCTCACACCATGGCTAGGGCGGCTGATGCGCGAGGCCCTCGGCGAATCGCTCTTCGCGTTACGCTTCACTTCCGCCGTCGCTGGAGCGCTCACGGTCTTCCTCACCGGCTGGTTGGCGCGATACCTCGGCGGGAAACGTTTCGCACAAGCCATCGCCGCACTGTGCGTCATCATCGCACCCGTCTGGCTCCAGGCCGGAAACATTCTCGCACTGCCCTCCTCGGAGCCCCTGTTCTGGGTATCGTGCGCCTGCCTCATCGCCGTGATCTTCAAAACGGGTCGGACCCGACTCTGGACCGCCGTGGGCGCCGTGGCCGGGGTAGGACTCCTGAACAAGCCATCCATGGCCTTCTTCGGCGTGGGCCTCGTGATCGGCCTGTTGCTGACGCGGCAGCGACGCCATCTCGCCGACAAATGGCTTTGGGGCGGTGGCCTGATAGCGCTAGTCCTGGCCTCTCCCTTCATCCTCTGGCAGGCCACGCACGGCTGGGCCACGTGGGAGTTCGTGCACGGCATGAACCGGGACCTCATGGCGCAGATTCCGCGCTGGTTATTCCTCCTGGGCCAAGTCGTCTATCAGCATCCGTTCACCTTGCCCATCTGGGTCGCGGGACTCGGCTGGCTCTTCTTCGCCAGACAGGGCGAGCCATACCGCGCACTGGGCTGGACATTCCTGTTCGTCTTCACATTCCTCCTCACGGCCAAGAGCAAGATCTACTACCTCGCGCCCGCCTACCCGATGCTACTGGCCTCGGGCGCCGTAGCCGTCGAGTCCTTCATCGAAAGGCACCACGCACGATGGCCCAAGGCGGCCATCCCCGTGGCCCTCCTCGCCGGCGGCTTGGCCACCATGCCCGTCGCCTTGCCCATCTTGCCCATCGAGAAGATGGACGGCTACGTCCGGACTATGACCTTCGGAACCATGGACAAGGTCTATGAGGTCACAGGCACGTGGCACGACCAGTTCGGCTGGAAAGAACAGGCGGAGGCCATTGCCGATGTATACCGAGCATTGGCTCCCGAGGAACAGGCCGATTGCATGATCATCGTTGGCAACTTCGGCGAAGCGGGCGCCATCGACTTCTACGGCCCTGACCTCGGATTGCCGCCGGCAACAAGCATCCACCAAAACTACTTCTTCTGGGGCCCTGGCACCGCCTCCGGCCAGTTGGCTATCGCCTACGGCATCGGCGAGGACTTTCTCGGAGAGCTTTTCGGAAACGTCGAACACGCCGCGACGCTACGCTGCCGGGAGTGTCTCCCGTACGAAGACAACGTCGCCGTGTACATCTGCCGCAAGCCGAAGATCGACCTCCGGAAGGCCTGGGACACCTTTCGCATGATCGCGTTCAGCAACACGGGCGTATCGGCCGAAACCGTCCAGCGCCTTCGCGAAGCCCTCGATCCCTTTCGGACCCCGGCGGCCGAGGGAGAAGCGTGAAGGCGGACAGAATGGCGAAGACGAGTCCGTCCTCGTCAGGGATCATTACCTGGCGAGCATTCGATGGGCATCGCGAACCAGTTTAGTCAATCCGCTGAACACGACGAAGAACTCGAGGCGGCCGAGAAACATGCCCGCCGTCTCCGTCCAGATGACGAGGCCGGGCGCGCCGGGATTCGTGATTCCCCTGGACAACCCCACCGTTCCCAACGCAGAAGCATACTCGAAAAGGGACTCCCCCACCCCATTTCCATGCGCGGTCAGAACCAGGGCACCCAAGAGCCACATGGTGAGATAGAGAAACGCGTAAACCGAGATGGAACGAAGCCGGGCATCGCCTATCTCAACCGCGCGATCGCCTTCCCACATGCTGCTCGACACCACCGCCCGGCTCGGCAACAGCGCCTTGCGCACTTCCCAAAAGACGGACTTGATCAACACATAGACCCGGAGTTGCTTGAGGGCACCGGAGGTCGAGCAGGCGCCGCCACCCACCAACATCAAGAGCGTTATCACCAGGAAACCGAAGGGGTTCCAGCCGGTGTAGTCGATCATCGTGAATCCGGTTCCCGTCAGGGCGCTCACGCTCTCGAACACCGCCACGCGACACGCCCTGGAGACTCCGGCATAGGCACCGCGCGTCGTGACAAAGAGCAGCAAGAGTCCCGCGCTGAGTATCAGGATGAACAAAAGCCGGATCTCGCCGTTTCGGAAGAAGGCGCGGAAATCGCCCTTGATGAGAATCCATGCCGTAACGAAGTTCAGGTTACCCAGGACCATCAGAAGCAAGGTCAAGGCCTCGACCGCAGCAGAATCCCAGTGACCGATGCTGTCCGGATAGGTCGAGAAACCACCCGTAGCCACGGCCGCAAACGTGTGAGCGACGGCGTCGAAGGGATTAAGACCCACCACCAAATAGCCCACAATCCCGATGGCCACGTAACCCGAGTACAGGATGAGCACCAGACGCGCCGAGCGCCGAACATGAGGAACCAATTGACTACGCCCCTCCGCCGCCGAAACGGCCGGATTCGAGGGGCCTATCAGCGTGGCCACCATTAGAATGGCAAGCCCTGCTCCACCGGCCAATTGCAGCAAACTGCGCCATAGTAGGATCGCGTGGCTCGCCCGCGTGACATCCACGAGCGTCAAGCCCGTTGTGGAAAGACCGCTCACGCACTCGAAAACAGCATGCGAGAACGAAAGACGCGTCGACGCGCCCATGAACGGCACGGCACCCGCCAGACTCGCGGCCGACCACGTCAGCAGAATGATGACGCCGCCATCCTGAATCGAGAGCTGCTGATACCGCGCCTGCCGTAACCATCGCCAGCCAAGTGCGCCCACGGATAGAAGCACGGCCGCTGGCAGAAGGAACGCCCAGGCCTCTCCCGCTTCCTTCGGCCAGAACACGCAGCAGATGAGCGGAACCAGCATGAGGCCGCCGCACAGCGAAAGCGCCTGACAGGTATGACAGAGAATGTACGCGTATTGTCGCCTCAAGAGCTCCGCTCTGCGCATACCTCCCACCTTCTACCGGTCGCCCCCGGTCAGAACCCGCAGGGTCTCTCCGTGCCTCTCGGGAGACGTGATAACCACAACGCGATCCCCCACTTCAAGCACGGTATCCCCGTGCGGGATGATGGCCTCTTGGCCGCGCAGCACGCACACGAGCAACGCCGTCGAAGGAAGGGCCACATCCGCCACCCGTTCACCCGCGACTGGGGCATCGGAATCGATATCGACTTCCGCGAGACTGAGCTTGCCCTCGCCCAGAGGCAACATCTTGCTGATCTCGCCATGGGCCGCGCGCCGTTCGATCACGTCGATCATGATGCGCGTGGCCGAAACAGCAGACACGCCCAATTTCGAAAAAACCTCTTCATTGTCTGGGTCGTTGACCAGAGCCAGCGCGTGAGGCACCCCAAATCGCAAGGACGCAATCTGACAGATGGCCAGATTGTCGTGATCATGAGGCAACGCGGCAACCACCACATCGGTGTCCGACGCACCGGCTTCCTCGATCATACCGGGATCGCTGCCGTCGCCATGCACAACCGTAGCATTGAGGCGTCGCGCCAACTCGGCGGCCTCCCCCGAATCCTCCGTGACCAAGGTGACGGTGTACCCTTTGGCCAAGAACGCGCGCCCCAGAAAATAGAGCAAACGCCCGCTCCCGCAAATAAACGCCTTCATTGCCATATTGGAAAGCCTCGAAGCCTCGTGTCTGAACGCCCTAGATCAGGAACAAGAAGGAATTCCCAGCGACAATCGTGGAGCACACCGTCTCCACCCCCAGCTTCTGATACGTTTCTTCCCGCTCGGGATTAAAGACGCGCGCTATGACTCGCGGCACGCCCAGAATCGTCTTGGCGACCTGCGCAACCATAAGATTCACGTTGTCGCGGCGTGTGCTTGCGATGACAAGATTCGCCTGCTCAATCTTGGCCTGCTTCAGCACGGACAACTCAGTGGCATCTCCTTCCACCAGAAAACCACTGAAACCGTGCGACAAATGACCAAAGGCTTCCTTGTTGATATCAACGACCACCACGTCGTGCCCCTGCAAACTCAGTTGATTGGCCACATAGGCACCCAGCCGGCCACAACCGACGACTATGACGTACCACGAAGAAGCTACCATTCCAGTCTCCGTCGAATCTCCTCCACGCCATCCAGCTTGATCTGCTTGGACGCCCGAGGCACCGCACAAATACGGTCCAGGTTAGTTCGGGCCGGCTCGTAGGCAGGATCCAGCGTGTAGGCAACCCGGTAGTTCAGTCTGGCGCCTCGGTCGTCGCCCCGGATTTCAAGCAACGCGCCCATCAAATTGAACGCCTCAGCCCGTGACGCGTCGGCCCCAATCGCGTGCCGCACATGCTCTTCGGCCGCGGGAAACCGCCGTTCCTGGATGCAGCGTTTGGCCCACTCAACATGACCCGTGTAATCCTTCACACGCGAGAGCTCAAGTGCCTCGCGATCCAACACACTCTGAACGAGATCGCGTATCTCTTTGGGCGAGAATGGCTTCTGAATGAAATCGACCGCCCCCAGCTTCATGGCCTCCACGGCGGAACTCACCGTTCCATGGGCCGTGATGATGATGACCCGAATGTCGGGGCGAAGCTCTGCCAGTCGTCGCAGCACTTCCATGCCGTCCATACCGGGCATTTTCAAGTCCAGAAGCATGAGATGAAACTCCTTGCTCTGAACACGCTGGAGGGCATCTTCCCCGTTGACCGCCGTCTCCACATCCAGTTCCATGGGAACCAGCGCCTGCGACAAGGCAAGCCGGATATTCTTCTCATCGTCAACCACAAGCACGGACTTGTTCTTCATCTACCATCTCCAAGGGTGTTATCAAACGCCGGCAACGTGAAGGTGAAGGTGCTGCCCTTGCCGGGCACCGAGTCGACCCAGATTAGGCCCCGGTGCGCGTGGAGGATTTCCTTACAGATGGCCAGACCAAGCCCTGTCCCCGCTGAATCATCCTCGGCCACTCTCACAAACTTGTCAAAAACGCGGGCCTGAAACTCCTCCGGAATGCCTTTCCCGTTGTCCGCCACACTCACATGAACCCACGAACCCGCGCGCTCCGCAGACATCACGATTCGCCCACCGACATCGACGTAGCGTAGCGCGTTCGAAACCAGGTTACTGAGCACCCAGGCAACCTTGCTCGGATCCGCCCTCACTTCGGGGACCTCGTCCGGCACGTCAACCGACACATCAACCTGCTGGCTCCGGATCTGGCGATCAAAAGCCGCCAACGTCCTCTCACAAAGCAGTCTCACCGAAACGCGGGCAAACTGCAACTCGATCCGCCCACCCTCGAGACGCGTCAGTTCCAGGAGGTCATTCACAAGGACCTTCAGACGGACCACGTCCTCCTGCGCCGCCTTCAGCAACCCGATCTGACTCGGAGGCGCCGCCGATTGCGCGTACTCAAAAGACTCCTCCAGAAGTCCCAGATTCATCTCGATACCCGTCAGCGGCGTCCGCAATTCGTGCGAGGCCGCCATCACAAAATCGCTCTTCATTCGGTCGAGTTCCTGGAAACGCGTGATATCACGAAACACCAGCACTACGCCTACCGTGGATCCATCCTCGCCTTTCACGTGGCGCGCGTCATACAGATAGTGACGCACCTCATCGCCTCGTTCGAGACTCAGGATGCGACTGTCCTCTTCCTGCTTCATCGGCAGTCCGGACTCCGGAGGCCGGTTGACGTGCTCGAACAGCCGCTCGCTGCGAACGATCTCGAGGACATGACGCCCCATAGCCTCATCCGGCTCGACGTCGAATAAGCGGGCCGCAGCCGGGTTGATACTCGTGATGCGAAACTCCGCATCCATAACCATAATGCCATCCGAGATACTGCGGAGTACGGCTTCCGTCTTGCGGGTCTCGCCGAGGAGCCGCTCGAGGTTCATGGCATGGAAGCTACCAAGCTTCTCTGCCATCAAATTGAAGTCGTCAGCTAGTACTCCAAGTTCATCCCCGCCACACGTCGGAACGCGTACCTCGTAGTGTCCCTCGGTGAGCAGGCTCGTTGCCCGCGTTAACTCCCCGATAGGCTTAACGAGACGCCGCGAAAACACTATGCTCGCAACCACGCCCAACGAAAGCGTCGCGATACCCACGAGGAGTGTCGACCACGTCGCTCGATGGGCGACGCGCCGTGCCCGGCTGCTGGCCTGGAACATGTGCTCCTCATTGAGCCGCCAAAGCCGCACGCACCCCTGGGAAACCCGCTCCAAGGGGACCCGGATATTCTCGCGATAGAACGCACGGGCGTCGGACGGATCCGCCAAGGCGTTTGCCAGGAGTTGATTGGCGGCCAGAAGAAAAGCCACATAGTCCGCCTCAAGCGTCGCGAGATTCTCGGCCTCTCCCTCCACTGTGATGTTATCCTTTGCCCGGGACAACCACTGCAGAAACGTGCTCTCCTTCTCTCGGAACTGCTGGGCGCGCTCGGCATCCGGTCCCAGAACACAGTCCTCAATGGCCTCGTCCTGCAACCTCAATGCGGACAGCATCTCCTCCGATGCCTGAATGCTGTGATAATTCTCGCGCAGGATGGCCTCCGTGGCACGACCCAGCGAGACAAGGTTCACAATCGCCCAAACCAGCAAAACACCGAGAAGGGCAAAGGCAAAACCATACCCACCAAGCATCTTGGCCCGAATTCTCATGATTCTTCCATCATGTCGAACATCGCCGCGCAACCCACATCCCAGCACATCTCCCGCACGGCGCGCGGCCGAAGCGCTCTATGCGGACACGCCGCCTCGCCAACTCCCGGCGCGGGCTCATTGCGCTTCTACTTATACCAACGCCTGAGAGCGGTGCTCACACACCAAGGTCGGCACATATCCAATTACCATCATACTCCCCAGCACGGATCCAGTTCTATCCGTCCCAGCGCGCCGCACGCGGAACGCGACGGTTCGTTCGTTGCGGTAATGCCTTTCTTGCACGACTCGACCAGCTTCTGTAGTGCGGGCCGGTGCGTATGCTCCGTTGAAAGGCCCGTGGCCAATTGCCGCTCGATCTCGCGCAAGTATGTGGTTATCGGATTCGCCGGCATGGATCCTCCTGCGCGTCAGCGCCGACTTGAGTATCCCTTTTCCCTCTCCTCTTTTCAACTGTCATGGACAGGAGTTCTACCTATTGCGCTGAACATGCAGGATGCCGCGTTCTCGCATGGATCGACAGGACTCGGGACTGGCGCGACATCATCAACCGATATATAATTCCAGGGAGAAGAGAGGAGAAAGCAGTCCATGGAATTCCGGGTCACGTTGGTCGAAACCGAAGAGGGCGTGGCGGCGAGCTGTCCTTCTCTTCGCGGCTGCCATTCGCAAGGCAATACGCGGGAGGAGGCGCTGGCCAACATCCGTGTCGCCATCCGCGAGTGGCTCGATGCGGAGGAGCTGGAGAGAGCCGAGTTCAAGATTAGCGAAGAGATCGTGACGGTGTGAGATGCCGCGTATACCGGGTGTGAGCACTGAGGAGGCAATCCGCGTGCTGCGGAAGATCGGATACCGCATCGTGCGGGAGGGCAAGCACACGGTGATGTCCGACGGTGTCACGCGGTTGACGATTCCGCGGCACAATCCCATCAACTCATTCACTATGGGGGCTATCGCGCAAGACGCTGGCTTGACGCCAGAGGAGTTCAAGAAGCTTCTGTAGAGTCCTCTGAGTAAGGCGGGGTGCTCGGCGCCCACCTGCCGGTGGGTTGGATGTGAACCTGCGCGGCGCGGTACGACACGGCCTGGCAATGATGGAGAGTCACGAATCGTCTCATAGTGTTGAGAGAAAACAGTCTCTTGTGCGCCGACTGCGGAGGGGAGGATGTCTGATTCCGTTGTTGTGCGTCCGGCAACGCTTCGGGATGTCGCCGGCATCCGAGAGATTCACGCGAACTGCGAGGACCCGTGGGCCGACGCCACGCAATGCGCCCTGTGGACCAATCACCGACTCGTGAGACGGTTTCTCATCGACGTGGCCGTGGTCGACGGGGTGATCGCCGGCCATGCGGAGTGGATTGTCAGCGATGAGCCACCGCCTTACGGACGGCATCTCTACCTGGGTATGATCCAGATTCATCGTGACTACCAGCGGCGCGGCATCGGCCGAGCTATGGTCGAGCGCGGGATGCTGCGAGCAGAGGACAGGCATTGTCCGGCGTTGCGAACGGTTCCGGAGGATGAGGCGAAAGGCTTCTACCGATCCTGCGGATTCTCGCCGATTCTGACCACGGAATCGTTTACCATCGAGGTGACACCAAAGCCGTTGCCGGCGGGCTGGCGTCGATTGAGCGCAACGCCACGGCGGACCGTGCGGACACTTCCCATGCGTTGGGGCTGGGTGCAAGGCTCCTCCGCGCACATGTGGGAGTTGTGCAACCGCCCGGTGCGCATCGCCGGCGATCCCGTGCGGTGTCCGTGCGCTGGCCGAACGGATGGGCGCGCCTACGTTCAGCTTATCCACTGCGGCACATCGCCGGAGGCCTTGGCTGTGGCGTGGGCGACAAGAGAAGAGCCACGCGAGGAAATCGTTTCCGCAGCGATGGATCTCGCACATGCCTTGTCCGTGCGGAGGCTCGCCGTGACGCGATTGAAGGATGAGGCGAACCCTCTGACACCATACTCCGGTGTCCAGCATGTTGGCACAGCGGAAGTCTGGTCGCGAGATGTCGCGCGCAAGCCATGATTCCATTGCCCGCCGGCGAAGAGAAGTGGTCTGATGCCGCCTTTCGGGCCGGTGAAGCGCCGTGACCTGACTCGTTTCTTGCGTGCCTGTGGCTATCAAGGACCATACTCCGGGGAAAAGCACCAGTTCATGACACGCGGAGAGCTCACGCTCCGTATCCCGAATCCGCATCAGGGAGAAGTTGGCAGCGGCCTGCTCGGCGCGATTCTCCGGCAAGCGGAAGTGTCGCGGGAGCAGTGGGAGTCACTGTAGCGAATCTGAATACCGGGATTTCCGCGCGCCGGCAGAATATGAAAGGGGAGATGGTGGGCATTCCGTTCTGGAGTCGGGAAATCTCCGCTTCACGTCGCCACAGGGCTTCACCCACGTGCATGGCGAAGGTGCTTGCGGCGAAGCCCTTTTGCTAACAAGTTGATCGAGAAGTACCGGAGCCATAGACTCTTGCTCACAGGAATCATACGCCGATCGGGCCGGGTGCGACAGCATGCATGTTGGGAGTGATTTCGTAGCCTAGGCATATGAGTGCGTGATACGATAACCGCGGGGTGAATAGAGGCCGCGTGATGCAGCGCGAACGCGGGCAAACAAATAACCGATGGAAGAGCAGGTAAGATCCAAACAACGTGTCGCAGATCATGGCGAAGTGTTGACCGGGAAGCGAGAGGTCAACGCCATGCTCGATCTGGTGAAGCAGGAAACGGAGCGGATTGACTCCCGTTTCCTCGAACCGGCGTGCGGTAACGGGAACTTTCTGGCCGTCATTCTCGAGCGGAAACTGGCCGTGGTGGAGAAGCGCTACGGCAAATCGCAACTGGACTTCGAGCGGTACGCGGTCCTGGCCGTCTCCTCGATCTACGGCATTGACATCCTGGAGGACAACGTTAGGCAGTGCCGCCAACGTCTTTACGGCGTGTTCGACTGCGATTACTATGCCCGGTTGTTCAAAAACCGCGCCAAGAACAAGTGCCGCGAGGCGGTCCGATTCATCCTTGACCGCAACATTATTTGGGGCGATGCGCTGACCCTCAAGACCGTCGGCGAGAATCCCGGCTACATCGTTTTCCCCGAATGGTCGCCGGTCAACGGGAGTATGCTCAAGAGACGTGACTTCACCTTTCATGGACTGCTGGCCCATGAGAGCATGAAGGAACTTCCGCTCTTCTCCGATCTGGGCGAAGACGTGTTCATCCCTACGCCGGAGAAGGAATATCCTCCGGTGCATTTCCTGAAGATTGGAGAATCCGCGAATGAACGCGAATGAACGCGAATTGATAGAGATTTCCTACAAGGGACGGCGGCTCGTGAAAGAGTATGTTCCCGATCTCATCTGCTACGGGCAGGTCATTGTGGAAATCAAGGCGATCAAGCAACTGAGTTCCATTGAAGAGGCGCAACTTCTCAATTACTTGAAGGCAACGCGAAAGCCGGTGGGTGCATTGCTCGATTTTGGGACCGCCAAGCTGGACTGGAAACGTATGGCCTTCACACGTTCAACTATTGGCGTTCATTCGCGTCCATTCGCGGTTGAAGCAAAGGAAGGGGCCGCGAATGAACGCGAATGAACGCGAATTGATAGAGATTTCCTACAAGGGACGGCGGCTCGTGAAAGAGTATGTTCCCGATCTC
>DAIPKA010000067.1:29331-35067 GCA_036769985.1 Candidatus Hydrogenedentota bacterium
GCGGTTGAAGCAAAGGAAGGGGCCGCGAATGAACGCGAATGAACGCGAATTGATACTGAAGGATGAAGTATACGCAATCGTGGGCGCGGCGATCGAAGTCTCCAATGAATTGGGTTCGGGGTTTCTCGAGGCCGTCTATCAGGAGGCGCTGGAAATTGAACTGGAAGAACGACGGATTCCTTTCGCCTCGCAAGTTCCGATAGAGATTTCCTACAAGGGACGGCGGCTCGTGAAAGAGTATGTTCCCGATCTCATCTGCTACGGGCAGGTCATTGTGGAAATCAAGGCGATCAAGCAACTGAGTTCCATTGAAGAGGCGCAACTTCTCAATTACTTGAAGGCAACGCGAAAGCCGGTGGGTGCATTGCTCGATTTTGGGACCGCCAAGCTGGACTGGAAACGTATGGCCTTCACACGTTCAACTATTGGCGTTCATTCGCGTCCATTCGCGGTTGAAGCAAAGGAAGGGGCCGCGAATGAACGCGAATGAACGCGAATCCGGCTACAACCCCGATGTGCTCTCGTGCATCGCCAATCTGAGCAGCGACGAGGTGTTCACGCCGCCGCAACTGGTCAACCGCATGCTCGACCTGCTGCCGGCCAAGCTCTGGAGCGATAAGAAGGCCACGTTCCTCGATCCGGGTTGCAAGTCGGGTGTGTTCCTGCGCGAGATCGCCAAGCGCCTCGACAAGGGGCTCGAGCGGCGAATTCCCGACCGCCAGCAGCGCATCAACCATATCTTTGGGAACCAGCTCTACGGCTTGGCCATCACGGAACTCACATCTCTGCTCTCGCGCCGCTCGGTCTATTGCTCCAAGACGGCCAACGGCAAGTATTCGGTCTGCGAGACTCTCGACGCCCCCGAGGGCAACATCCGCTTCGAGCGCGTCGAGCATGCCTGGGAGAATGGCCGCTGCGCCTTCTGCGGGGCCAGCCAGGACGCCTACGACCGCGGCAAGGAACTCGAAACCCACGCCTATGAATTCATCCACACCGAGCATCCCGAGGAGATATTCAACATGAAATTCGACGTCATCATCGGCAACCCGCCGTACCAGTTAAGCGACGGGGGGTTCGGCGAAAGTGCTCGCCCGATCTATCACCTGTTCGTCGAACAGGCCAAGAAACTCAATCCACGCTATCTGACGATGATTATTCCTTCCCGTTGGTTCGCGGGCGGTAAGGGATTGGACGGTTTCCGTGATGCCATGCTCAAAGATCACCGCATTTCTCACCTGGTGGACTACCCGAAGCTCTACGACGGATTCCCCGGTGTGAAAATCCGCGGCGGTGTTTGCTATTTCCTTTGGGACCGCGACTACAACGGTCCGTGCTCCGTCCAGACCATGTGGGACGGCGAACCGCTCGGACCGCCAATGAAACGGCGGCTGGACACCTACGACGTTCTGGTCCGCCGAAACGAGGCCGTTTCCATTCTTGAGAAAGTCCGTGCCTACCGCGTCAAGGGCCAGCCTGAGCCGACGCTGGACAAGCGGGTGTCCTCCATGAAGCCATTTGGCTTGCGGACCTTCTTTCATGGCGTGAGTTCGCCCAAGGGCTTGAGGGAGCCAGTCACACTCTACGGCTCACAGCGGGTTTCTTGGATCGAGCGTTCGACCATTAAGCAAAACCAACAGTGGATCGATAGATGGAAGGTCTTGATGACCCGCGTCCAAGGCACCAGCGCTGCTGTCGAGACAGTGTTCCTTGCCAAGCCAATCATAGCCGGGCCAGGGCAAGCTTGCACTGAGACATATCTCGTCGCAGGTTGCTTCGACACGGAGAAGGCCGCTCAGCGTTACGCGGCTTATTTACGAACGCGCTTTGTCCGCTTCCTTGTATCACTACGCAAATCAACACAAGATGCCGCGAAACATGTCTACGCCTTCGTTCCCGATGTTCCGCTGAACCGCGTTTGGACCGACGAGAGACTCTATGCACGCTACGGACTAACAAAGGACGAAATCGCTGTCATCGAATCGATAGTCCGCCCAATGGAGGCGAACGGGGAGGATGCGGCAGGCGAGGAGGCGAACGGTGAGTAAGGAACCGCGAAAGAACGCGAACGCGCGCGACTCAATCTCGGCAAATGGATCCTCTGGAAATATGGGCGTTCATTCGCGTCCATTCGCGGTTGCCTCAAAGCGGAGGGCTGTCCACCGGTGACAAATCGTCACCAGTTGAAAACGGCGTCCGAGGACGGGGGCAGGAAAACTGGAGGTGATTCATGGATAAGGAAGAGGCGCTGGTAACATTCGAGAAACATGCCATCCGGCGTTTCTTCGACGAGACCGAGGAGACCTGGTATTTCTCCGTGGTGGACGTGGTGGCGGCGTTGACGGACAGCGTCAATCCGCGGGACTACTGGTTTAAGATGAAGATCAGGGTGAAAACAGAGGATGGACTTGAGTTGTCGACAATTTGTCGACAACTGAAACTCGCTTCCGCCGACGGCAAAAAGTACGCCACGGACTGCGCGAATGCCGAGGGGCTGCTGCGCATCATTCAATCGATTCCATCGCCCAAGGCGGAGCCGTTCAAACGGTGGCTGGCCAAGGTGGGTTACGAGCGGATTCAGGACATCAGCGATCCGGCGCGTTCACTTGACCGCGCCCGGGAATACTGGCGGCAGCACGGGCGCAGCGAGAAGTGGATTCAGCAGCGGATGATGGGGCAGGAAACGCGCAACAAGCTGACCGACTACTGGAAAGGCCACGACATCGAGGGCGAGGACGAATTCGCCATCCTGACCAACATCATCCACGAGGAATGGAGCGGGGTTTCGGTCAAGGAGCATAAGGATCTGAAGGGACTCAAGACCCATAACCTGCGCGACCACATGAGCGAGGCGGAGTTGATCTTCACGGCGCTGGCGGAACTCTCCACCCGTCAGATTGCCGAGAGCGTCGAGGCGACGGGCATGCCGGAGAACGCCGCGGCCGGCAAGAAAGGGGGAAAGATCGCGAAGCGGGCGCGTCTCGAACTGGAACAGAAAACCGGCAAGCCCGTGGTGACCGGCGAGAATTTCCTGCCCCCTCCCAAGACACGAAAGAAGATTGAGGAGGCGGGCAATGAGTAAGAAGCCGCGAAGGAGCGTGAACACGCGCGAATCCAGAAAAACGTCCGATCATACGGACAACATTGGCGTTCATTCGCGTCCATTCGTGGCCAAGGAGTTTTTTCCCCCGCGCCTGAAATCGCGCCCGACGATCTACGCCTACGAGGACACAAACCCGCAGTATGCAGGCTTGCTCAAGGTCGGTTATGCGACCGTTGACGCCAAGAGCCGCGTGGCCCAGCAATATCCCACCTTGCGCCCCGGCAAGCGGCCGTACCGCATCGTTCTCGAAGAACCCGCCATGCGCAATGACGGAACGGCCTTCACCGATCACGACGTCCACCGGATGCTGCGAATCAACGGCGTCAGGAATGAGGGAGGCGAATGGTTTCGGTGCACGGTCGAACAGGTCAAGGCGGCGATCATCGCCGTGCGGACCGGCCAATTGAACGAGGAGAACCGTTCGCTGGATTTCGCGATGCGACCCGAGCAGGAAGTGGCGGTCGAGAAGGCGGCGGCCTACTTCGCCTCCTGGCGCAAGGACAACCATCACAAGCCGCCGCACTTCCTCTGGAATGCCAAGATGCGCTTTGGCAAGACCTTCGCCGCGTATCAACTGGCGAAGAGAATGAAATGGCGCAAGGTGCTGGTGCTCACCTTCAAGCCAGCGGTGCAGAGCGCGTGGGAAGACGACCTGAAACAGCACACCGATTTCGCGGGCTGGCAGTTCATCAAGCCCGGTGGGCTGACCTATGAAGACGCCGACAAGCAGAAGCCCTTCGTCTGCTTTGGCTCGTTTCAGGACTACCTGGGTAAGAACAAGAGCACGGGCGGCATCAAGACCAAGAATGAATGGGTGCACGCGACAAACTGGGATTGCGTGATCCTCGACGAGTACCACTATGGCGCCTGGCGCGAGAACGCCAAGGAACTCTTCGATGCGGAGGACGAGAAGGAGATCGAGTTCGCCCAGGGCGTGGGGCTCAAGGACTTCGACGAAGAGATCATGCCGATCACGACGGATCATTACCTGTATCTTTCGGGCACGCCGTTTCGCGCCATCACCTCGGGCGAGTTCATCGAGGAACAGATTTTCAACTGGACCTATTCGGACGAACAGCGAGCCAAGCGGGTTTGGCAGGGCGAGAACAATCCCTACGCCTGCCTGCCGCGCATGGTGCTGATGACGTATCAACTGCCGGACGCAATACGCGAGATCGCCATGCAGGGCCAGTTCGACGAATTCGACCTCAACGAGTTTTTCTCCGCCGAGGGCCTCGGCAAACAGGCCAAGTTCAAATATGAGGACGAAGTGCAGAAGTGGCTGGACCTGATCCGGGGCGCGTTCCAGGCGACGACGGTGGACAACCTGAAGCTCGGGGCAAAGAAACCTCCGATGCCGTATTCCGATGCGCGGCTGTTGAATCTCCTGTCGCATACTTTCTGGTTCCTGCCCAGCGTGGCGGCGTGCCATGCGATGCGGAATCTGTTGACTCAGAAGCAGAACCGTTTCTATCACAACTATAGGACCATCGTGGCGGCGGGTAGCGCCGCTGGGATCGGCGTCGCGGCGCTCCCTCCGGTTCTGGACGCCATGGACAATCCACTGCAATCCAAGACCATCACCCTGTCCTGCGGCAAACTGACGACCGGCGTAACGGTTCGGCCCTGGACGGGAATCTTCATGCTACGCAATGCATCTACGCCGGAGACGTACTTCCAGGCGGCGTTTCGTGTGCAGTCGCCTTGGACGGTGCGCAATGCCGACGGCGAAGCGCCGAACCGCGAGCAGATCGTCAAGGAGGAATGCTACGTCTTCGACTTCGCGCCGGATCGGGCGTTGCGCCAGATCGCCGATTACAGTTGCCGGTTGAATGTGGACGAGGCCAATCAGGAAAAGAAAGTCGAGGAGTTCATCAGCTTCCTGCCAGTTCTGGCCTATGACGGAAGCTCAATGAAGCAGATAGACGCCTCCGGGATTCTCGACATGGCGATGAGCGGGACGACGGCAACGCTGCTGGCGCGGCGATGGGAAAGCGCCCTGTTGGTAAATGTGGACAATGACACCCTGAAACGCCTCATGGCGGATGAGGCCGCCATGGAAGCGCTGATGAGTATTGAGGGTTTTCGAAGCCTGAACCAGGAGATCGAAACCATCATCAACAAGTCGGAGGCCGTGAAGAAGACGCGCAAGGAGAAGAATGACGAAGACCTGACGCCCGAAGAAAGGAAAGAGCTTACGCAGGAGGAGAAGGAATACAAGAGCAAGCGGAAGCAGATTCAGGAGAAGCTCATCAAATTCGCTACGCGCGTTCCCATCTTCATGTACCTGACCGACTACCGCGAGCGCTGCCTGAAGGATGTGATCACGCAGTTGGAACCGGGGCTTTTCAAGAAGGTCACGGGTTTGGGCGTGAAAGATTTCGAATTACTGGTCAGCCTGGGGGTTTTCAATAGCGCATTGATGAACGACGCCGTGTACAAATTCAAACGCTACGAGGATTCCAGCCTGAGTTACACGGGCATCAACCGGCACGAAGGGGAAGATATCGGATTGTACGATACAGTCATCACACGCACAGATGCCCTGAAGGTCTTCGAGAACATGCCAGCCGGTGCCGGTTACCGGAAACGTTCGTGAAACGAGTAGAGAATCTCGAGAGAAAACAAAATGGTGG
>DAIPKA010000068.1:0-34637 GCA_036769985.1 Candidatus Hydrogenedentota bacterium
ACCGCCTGCTCTGCCCATTGATTTCTACCTATCATGGAAGTCCCCGTTTTCCGCAACCCTCGCCCCGTTTACGGGGGGATTGAGGGGGGTGTGCGTGCGGAGGGAGAGCAAAGGGGATAGGCCCGCTCCATTGCGCAGAATCAATCTGCGCCAACGAGTTACTCGTCGGGTCCGATCATCTTGGCGGGATCCACCCAGGCCTTGAATTCCTCGGGGGTGACGAGCCCGAGGCGGACGGCCTCCTCGACAAGGGTGGTGCCGTTGGCGTAGGCGGCCTTGGCGATGGCGGCGGCGTTGTCGTAGCCGATCTTGCGGTTCAGCGCGGTCACGAGCATGAGGGAGTTGGCGAGGTGCTGGGCGATCCGTTCGCGGTTCGGCTCGATGCCGGCGACGCACCGTTCGGTGAAGGACTCGGCGGCATCGGCGAGTAGGTTGATCGACTGGAGCAGGTTGTAGATGAGCACGGGCTTGCACACGTTGAGCTCGAAGTTGCCCGAGGCGCCGGCGAGTCCAATGGTCGTGTCGTTGCCGATGACCTGCATGCAGACCATGACGAGCGCCTCGCACTGGGTCGGATTGACCTTGCCGGGCATGATGGACGATCCGGGTTCGTTGGCCGGGATCGTGATTTCGCCTAACCCACATCGCGGCCCGCTCGCGAGCCACCGAATGTCGTTGGCGATCTTCATTAGCGCGGCTGCGGTAGTCTTGAGCACGCCGGAAGTCATCACAAGCGTGTCGTGGCCGGCCAGGGCCTCGAACTTGTTGGGCGCGGACTCGAAGGGCTGCTGGGTAATCTCGGCGATGCGGGCGGCGACGCGATCGGCGAATCCGGCCTTGGTATTGAGGCCGGTGCCGACGGCGGTGCCGCCCAAGGCGAGTCCGGCCAGCTCGACGAGGCAATGGGTCAGGCGAGGTAGTGCGTTGCGCACGTGGGCCGCGTAGCCGGAGAACTCCTGGCCGAGGGTCAGGGGCGTGGCATCCATGAGGTGGGTCCGGCCGATCTTCACGATGTCCGAGAAGGCCTGGGCCTTGGCATTGAGCGCCTGACCGAGGGCGGCCAAGACGGGTTTGAGCCGGCAATGGATGGCGTCTGCGGCGGCGATGTGCATGGCAGTGGGGAAGACATCGTTCGAGGACTGCGACATGTTCACGTGATCGTTGGGATGCACGGGATGCTTGCTGCCGAGCTCGGCTCCGAGCAACTCGTTGGCGCGATTGGCGATAACCTCGTTCACGTTCATGTTGGTTTGGGTGCCGCTGCCGGTTTGCCACACCACGAGCGGGAAGTGATCGTCGAGGCGGCCCTCGATGACCTCGTCGGCGGCCTGACAGATGGCGCGGCACAGATCATCCGCGAGGAGCCCCATGTCAGCATTGGTGATTGCGGCGGCCTTCTTGATCACGCCGAGGGCGCGGATCACCTCGAAGGGCATGCGCTCGGATCCGATAGGAAAGTTGTCGAGCGATCGGGCCGTTTGGCCGCCATAATACTTGTCCTGTGGCACGAGCATCTCGCCGAGCGTGTCCTTCTCGATGCGGTATTTCACGGTGCTTTCCTCCGGTGCGTGGCCTCTTCGATGATCGCCGCGCCTATCATACGGCAGCCTCGGGAAGGGGTCAATGGCCGTTTGAGGCCCGAGGCCGAGGGCGGTGTTGACAGGCGATGGGGCCTATGCCAGTATAGCGCCTGCCCTGGGCGTCGTCTGGCGGACGGGGTACCGAGTCATAGCTCCAGTACAATCGGATGATACGTTGGCAAAGGAGAAAGCATGCGTCGAAATAGGAACGGTGGTTCGATGGATCGGAGAACCTTCATGAAACTGAGTGCGGTCGGCGCGGCGGGCATCATGGCCTCCGCCGGTGCGGAGACGGGTGCCGCAGCCCCGCCGAGCGCCCGTCGCGTCCTCGGGCGGACAGGACTCAACGTCTCGACGATAGGCATCGGGACCTTTCGCACCACCGAGCCGGCGGTGATCCGCGTGGCCTTCGACTACGGCGTGAACTACCTCGACACGGCGCGGAACTACCACAACGGCCGGAACGAGGAGTACGTCGGCGAGGCGATCAAAGGGATGCGCGACAAGGTCTACATCGCCACCAAGGTCGTTCTCGACACCAAAGACAAGATGATGGCGGAGGTCGAGACGAGCCTGGCCAAGCTCGGCACGGATTACGTCGACGTCTTGATGCTCCATCACATCGACTCGCCCGATCAGGTTATGAGCGAAGACGGGCGCGGGTTTCTTGCCGAAGCGCGCAAGCAAGGCAAGACGCGGTTTGTAGGTATCTCGACGCACAAGAATGAAGTCGAGGTCATCGACGCGATGCTCGCCGAGCCGGAGAAGCTTTTCGATGTCGTGACGGTGGTGTACAACTTCAAGAGCGTCGAGCCCATCACGGACGCCATTGCCCGAGCGGTCGAGGGCGGCCTCGGCGTCGTGGCCATGAAGACGCAGGCGGGCGGCTACGAGACGAAGGAACTCGGCGATATCAGTCCACACCAAGCCGCCCTGAAATGGGTGATCCAAAACCCGAATGTGCACACGGCCATTCCGAGTATGGTGAATCTCGATCAGATCAAAGAAGACACGGCTGTCATGCAGATGGAGCCCAAGCTGTCGAAGCGCGATCGCGAGGTGCTTGAACGGTACGCCGCTGCTATCGCACCGTACTACTGCCTACGCTGCGGCCGATGCGAAGGCACATGTCCCGAGGGCGTCGACATCCAGACGGTCAACCGCTGCATGATGTATATGGAAGGCTATCGCGATCCGGGGAATGCCCGCGCGGCATACGCCGAGTTGGCGCCCGAGGCCTCGCTCGCGCAATGCCGCCAGTGCGGCGTGTGCAAGGCGCAGTGCGCCAACGGCCTCGTTTTGTCGGAGCGGCTCGCGCGGGCGCGGCACATCTTCGAACAGGCATAGAATTGGGATGGACATGATGATGACTTCGCTCTCGAAACGGTTGCGGATTGCCGTGCGCGCGTTAGCTTGGGGTTTCCTGTTGGCGGGGTGCGCGTCGAATGGCGCGCTGCGCGACGTGGCCGGAGTGCTCCCGTCGCCCGGTTTCGGCGATGGCTGGGCCATGGACGACACCATCCGCGAGTACGGCCCGGACACGGTGTTCGACTACATCGACGGTGAGGCCGAGTTGTACTTCCCCTACGGTTTCGAGACGCTCGCCACGACCACGTATGTGCACGACGGCAACGCCGATGACGCAGTAACAGCCGATGTCTACGCTATGGGCTCGGTGCTTGACGCCTTCGGCATCTACTCGAACTACCGCTACTCGGGCGCGGATCACGTCGACGTTGCCACGGAAGGCTTCTGCGACGGTTACCAGCTCATGCTGTATCAGGATCGGTATTTCGTGCGACTCTCCGCATCCGGCAAGCCGGAGACGAACCGCGCGCCACTCGAGGCATGCGCCAAGGCCGTTGCTGCGCGGCTACCTGGGGATGCGACACCGCCGGCCGAATTGGCGCTGATCGGCGTGAAGGGCCTCGATCCCGACAGCGTCCGCTATGTCGGCGAGAGCCTGCTCGGCTACAAGTTCTTTCCTCGCGGACTGATAGGCGAAGTCGCGCGCGACGGCGCGACGGTTCGGGCCTTCGTCGTGTTCACGGATGGCGCCGACTGCCTCGGCCAATACCTCGCGTACCTGAAAGAGGAAGGCGTGGCGACCTCGCTGATCACCCTCGCGCCGGGCGACGCCGTGGCCGCGAAGGATCCGCTCTACAAGGGCGTACTCGTGATCGAGAAGGGCGCATACGTGGCCGGCGTCATCGGCATCGAGGATCCGAGTCAAGGCGCCGATTCGCTCGAGGAACTCGTCGCCCGGTTAGGCTCGCAGGCTCGGTAGAGCGCCGGATACTCGGTTTCAACCCATCGGTCGAAAGGCAGCGTGCTGCGTTCATACAGGTCCACAATACCGCCGATGGGCGCATCATTGAAGAAGAGGCCGAACTGGCCGCGGACCTCGTTTGGTGTGGCGCCTCGATGCAACAGGAAACAGGCCGCCGCGACGGCCGCGCGATGCACGCCGCCCTGGCAATGCACGAGGATCGGCGCCCGCGCCGTATCGATCACGTCGAGATACCCCAACAGCGATTCCGGCGGCACGAGACGGTCTTTGGACCACAGGAAATCGTGATGGTCCACGCCATGCTTGGCGCAGACCTCGAGCTCGTCACCGTACCACGCCGTCTCGGGATGGCCTCCGCGAAGGTTGATCACTGTGGCGATGCCGCGGTGCGCGATCACGTGCTCGAGCGTGCCGGCGCGCATCTGTCCCGAGCGGTAGAGGAGGCCGTCCTCGACGGTGCGCAGGTTGTCACCGAGGCGCGCACAACCGGAAGCGAAAGCACACATCGCGAGCAGCGCGGCGAGTAATGCGTGCCGTTTCATGGCCGGCCTACCGGAAGCGCCCATCGAGGCGGCCAGTGAACAGCCACGCGTCGAAGACGGGATGGACCTCCGAATCGAGGTCCCAGGCCATTTGCCTGACCGCGGCCCATTGCTCGGCGGCCTTGGCACGATCTCCACGCGCCCGCGTGGCCAATGCCTCGGCCAGGGCGGTGGCCAGGGCAGCGTGGCGGTCGAGATAGAACCACGACTGCCGGTGACACGCCTCGGCGGCGTTACGGTTGTGCTCGATGACGGGCCGGAACGCGTCGATGTGCGCCGGAATCGTGGCCAGCTTCTCGGCCGCCTCGGTGTCCGCGCCCGGTTTGTCGCCACGAAGGTACATCGGATCGAACCGCTCGGAGAGCCCGGCGACATACTCGCGCGCGAGGTTGCCATCCGCGCCGAAGGCCGCCGTGAAGTAGTCCTCGGCGATGGTGTCGAATCCGAGGTTGGTATTCCACAGATTCCTGGCCATCACAGCCATGGCCAGGCCCGTCGGGAAGAAGATGCGTTGGATTTGGCAACTCACGAAGCCGTTGAGGCCGATGGCGCGCAGGCCTTTCATGTCCTCGGCCACGGTCTTGGCGATGGCGTAGTGGCCGGGATCGTTGGTGTGATCCCACATGAGATGGTAGTCGAAATCGAAGCTGTCGCCGCCGAAACCGGCCTGCCATGCCTTGAGAAAGGCCACGTTGGCGTCGACGCTCTTCGGGAACTCGAGGCGGTTACGCACGTAGGGCGGCAGCTCGGGCAGGTCGTTACCCGCGCGGAACGCCTCGCTGTAGGTTCGGACAATCGGCGCGAACATGAGCACGAACCGCTCGGGATTGCGGATAACTTCGCGTTCGGGCGGCCACAGCAGATCCACGTAGATCAAGAACACGATGCGCGTGGCGAGTCCGCGTGCGGTTAACGCCGCATCCAACTCGTTGAGCATCATCACGTAGAAATCGGCGGGCCGCGCTTTGCGGCACTCCGCGCATTCGCAGTTGTTGTTTGTGCCGTCGGCCAACCAGAAATGGACGTAGTCGATGTCGGGATGCTCACCGGCGTAGCGCACGATGTCCTCGACGACGATGCGGCGCACCTCCGGATTCGAGTAGCAGAGGTTCGTGTTCAGGGCGATGCCGCCCCAGAGCGTGCGCTCGCCGTTGACCTCGGCGAGGTATTGCGCGATCTCGGCGGGCGGCTCTTCGTCCTGCTCCCAGCCGAGGCCGTGAATGCCGAAAGGCTCGCAGGTCCACCCGTGGCCGACCTTGTGGTATAGCAAGCCACGCCGCGTGATCTCGGACTCGATGCCGGCCGTGTACTCGACGGCCTTCTCGAGGGTAAGACGCTCGCCCGGCACGTTGGGATTGTCCAGGTGCTGGTACCACCGATTGAAGAAGGTGTGCGCCTCGCGAAACTGAATGTAATAGCCGTTGAGCCCCACTTTCGGCAGCCAATCTACCATGTCGCGCACGTGCTCGTAGCTGACAGCGCCCTCGATGCACACCGCCCGATGGCGGTAGCTCGGCGTCTCGGCCACGCGCACCTCGGGCAGCTCCGCCAACCTCGGAACGATTTCGCCATCGACGCCCGGCCGCACCCAGCGGCAGCCGAGTTCCGTGAGGTAGCGGTAGACCGCCAGTAAGACGCTTCGCGGATTGATGCCGGCGATTGCGCCGCGCGCGCCGCCGACATCGACGTAGATCGCGTCATCGCAATAGGGGGCCGGCACCTCAGGCGCCGCGATATCCGCGAAGGCGGACATCAGCCCAAGGCAGATGGCATCGCCCTTGGCATCGGCGTCCACGACAACGCGTTGTCCCGTGACTCGGCCAAGATATCGAGCCAACTCTTCAGCGGCGAACAGAATCACCGCATCCTGGCCCAACGGTTTCACGATGATCACATCGGTGTTCGACATGACAGCGGCCTCCCATGGACATTTCACGCAACGGCCGCATGATAGCCGTGGGCAACGACGCACACAAGCCCAAACAGAGTTAAAGGGACAGACCACCTGGAGTTAAAGGGACAGACCACCTAACTTCTGCTGATTCTCTGAATCAGTGGTACGATACGGTAATGAGCAGAGTGGCGCGTATCGTCGTTCCGGGATGTCCGCATCATGTGACGCAACGGGGGAACCGTCGCGCGGACGTTTTCGAGATTGACCAGGACCGCGAAGCATACCTGGGGCTCCTGCAAGGCTGCTGTAGCAAGCGGGGCCTGTCGGTTTGGGCGTACTGCCTCATGTCGAATCACGTCCATCTGGTCGTCGTGCCGGAAACGGAGGCGTCGCTGAGCGAAGCACTACGCGACACGCACACGGTCTACGCCATGTACTTCAACGCGCGTACGGAGATGTCCGGGCATGGCTGGCAAGGTCGATTCTTCTCGAGCCCCCTTGATGAATCGTACCTGTGGGCAGCGGTGCGGTACGTCGAATTGAACCCGGTGCGGGCGCGAATGGTCGACCGCGCCGAGGCCTATCGTTGGTCGAGCGCAGGCTGACCCGAAGACCGCCTGGCCCAAAACCCGGCACGAAGTATCGCAAGAGCGCAAAAGATAAGTAGTTTATCCCCTTAACCCCTTAACCCCATTCCTATGTTGAGGAGTATAGCACAGTCGCCGTTACTTGTCTGCTCGGGACAGACAGCGTTTTTCGCTCCGCTCCGCTGCGCGAAACAACGTGTCAGTCCCTTCGCCCTTGGCGGTGCCGCCCGTCTCCGTGAGGTATCCGTCCGCCGCAGACCACGTGCCGCTGAGGACGGTCCCTGTCGGCCCGCTCGTACACCGGGCACAGGCAGCGTTTTTCGCTCCGCGAAGGAAGGTGTCAGTCCCCGGTTCCCCGTAGGACGAAGGCGGGCTGCCTCACCTCGTAGATGGCCAGCGCGCCGTCTCGAGTCCGTGGAACGAAGCAGGTTTCTGCCTTCTTGATCGCGGGCCCCAACTCGTCGTCGCGGGTCAAGAGGAAGCGGACGCCGTAGGGTTCGGCGTAGGCTCTGAACGCGCGAATATTGCCCTGCCGGAGCGCCTCGAGCATATCTTGCCTAGCCTTGGCTCGATTGTCGTATTCGACGTAGATGTTCGCGAAGTATCGCATGGGTGCTACGGCCTTGCGTCCCGCGGAACCTACGATTCTTACCGTGTCATCCACCGAGGTGCAGAGGAACACATCGGAGGGGCGCGTATTGGCGCGAATCCAGGCATAGATGGGCTCGAAGGATTCGCGCGCGGCGGCATAGCCGGCCAGATCTTTGGTGACGGAGAACTCCTGCCACGTGACGTAGGTCGGGTAGAGCGATGCACACGACACGCCGGTGCAGATAAGAACGAGACTATTCCGAACGAGGCGGTGCTTGGCCGTTAGGAAAGGCTGCAAACGCGTCGGGGCGATCCGCTTGGCGAACGCGGCAACCGCTTGGCTCAACCACGAGACCCCGATGCCGAATAGCAGGGACTTGGCCGCGGCGAGGTAGGGCAGGAAGTGGTAACCGGGCATAAACTCGAACACGCGGGCAGACGCGCCCGTGCTCATGTACCACTGGCACGCGTAGGAATACGCAAGGAACGCGGTCGCGGCGGTGCACCAGACCAGCGTGACGCGTTTGGCGCGTGCGTAGGGTTTCGAGAGCGCGACGGCGATCAGCCCTATCGCGGCCACCAGGGTGAACACGGACAGTGATTCGGCGAGGAGGTGGGGCAGGTTCTTGAGGGTCACGCACTCGTCGACGTAGGAGATGGGGGCGAAGTGCCGTACGCGGAACCGGTACCTCCAAAGGATCGAGTAGGTGTAAGGCAAACTGAAGATGAATGCCACGGCCGCTGACAAAGCGAACCCCAGCGCGGAGCGGGGTAGCCTCGCGCGCCACGGGCCATCTTCCGCGTTTCCCAAGAGGATCTGCGCTAGGGTCAGGATAGCCAAGATGGCGCCGAACATGATGGCCGGGGCCGTGTGCCCGATAAAGGTGATTCCCCAGGCGATACCGATGAGGATACGGCCGCGCCAGCCAGTGCGCCGCAGGGAGAGGCAGAGCGCCAGCGTGATGAAGAAGAGTGATAGCGAGAAGTTCGGGGCGAATAGCCAGGGCGAGTACGTTGCCGTGAGCCACGTGGCTCGCGAGGGCGCCACGCCGAAGAGGAAAAGTGCCAGCGCGGCCAGGGCACTCCACGGCCCGGCGAGTACACTTACCAGCACGAAGAAACTCACGGGCACCAGGAGATTGACGAAGGGCCCGAGGGCGACGTCGACCCGGTGTGGGGCCTCGCCACTCACCTTTGATCCTACCGCTACCATGGCACCCACGAGCGGATTGTACCAGAGCGTTTCACCCTCGTAGAGGTAATCGCCGGGATAGTCACCGTCGAGAATCGACTGGGCCGTGCCCACATCGCGAAGCGCATCGAAATCGTAGGGCCAGCGGATGCCCGACACGGTTCGATAGGCGTGCATGAACGCAACGGCCATGAGGGCGGCGGCGCAGAGACATGGCCACAGCCAGTCCGCGCAACACGCGCCCCCGCGCGCGGAACAGGTCGGGTCGCTTGTGCTCGGGCCCGCTTCTGTCCGTTCGGCTTCTTTCTGCACCACGCCATGTCTCCCGAAGAACAGCAAGGGCACCCTTCCTCGCGCACCGGTCGGCGGGCAATGGACACGCGCCCTCACCATCCGGATAATGGCACAGACGGGCCGTGCCGTTCACGGCGATACCGGGCGTACCAAGCGTCGAGGAGATCGCATCAGCCATGCTATCCGCAATCATCGCGTGTGCCACGTTGGCCTTGGGCGTCGTCGAGGCCGATATCGACAATGTCACGCTCGAGATGAGTCTCAAGCCCTTCAAGTCGATGGACGATGCATACATCGAGGCGACGTGCCGCGAGCTGTTCCAGCAATGGTGGCCGCTGACGAGGCACGCCAAGCAGGTGTCCGTGTTGCTGTGGACGGCCGATGGCTCCGAGATTCTCACGTACCGGGGCGTGGCGGAAGACGAACTCGAGTGGGGGCGGTACATCGGCGGCGCCAACACGAACCCGCCGCCGGACGCCGATCCGGCGAAACTCTCGCTGCACCAGCGCCACATCCTGTACATGGACAATCCGCCGACGATCACCTACGGCCGCCTCGCGGGCATCGTGGCGGCGCTCAAACGCGTCGGCACTGCCATCAACGAGCGACCCGTGCGCGTCGGCGCGACCTTCGATCCGGGGCCCGAGTTCGCCCAATCGCCGTTCAAGTACGAGAAGCACCGCGAGATCTGCATGGGCAACACCATGGGCCAAGGCACGTTCGTGTGCTGCTACGCCACGCTCAACGCCGACACCAATGTCTACGCCGGCTTTCCGGACGGCATTCCGCAAGATATGACCTTCGGCACCTTCTTCGGCCGGCAGTGTCAGCATTTCCTCGGCGATCTCGGCTTCGATTACATCTGGTTTTCGAACGGATTCGGGTTTGGCGTCGAGGCGTGGGGCGCGACCGGGGCCGTGTTCGACGGCGAACGCTTCGACACCGGCCGAATCGCCGAAGTCCGCGACAAGATCACGGGATTCTGGAAGGATTTCCGCGCCGAGTGTCCCGAGTTTCCCATCGAAACGCGCGGCACTAATCTCTCGACGGCCATGGACCTCGCCGCCGATGGCGCGTCGCTCGCCGACATCTACCGTGGCGGGTTCAACATGTTTCCGCCGCCGAACTCGCCCTGGGCGGCCCTCGATGGCGATTTCGGCCTCGAACTCGTCGGCTACATGTCGCACATCGCCGAGGTGCCCGGCGACGGCTATCCGTTCCGGTACTACGTCCACGATCCCTGGTGGCTGAACAGCCCGTGGCTCGATCGCTACGGCCGCGAGCCGCACGACATCTACCTGCCTATGGCCGTTGCGCGCATCGATGGCGCCGGCGAGGTGCGTCCGGCCTCGTCGATTCTCTTCCTGACGATTGACAACTCCTTCGGCGAAATGCCTGTCGAGTGTCCCAATGAGGTGATTCCGCACATTCTCCGCGGGCGCGCCGACGCCGCCGACGCGCCGGGTCCTGTCGTTTGGGCCTATCCCTTCGACGAGTACCACACCATGACTTTCGGCGATCCGCCGCGCGTCGAGGAGGTCTTCTTCGGCGACTGGTTCATGCGCCAGGCGCTCACCACCGGATTCCCGCTGAACACCGTGATCTCTACCACGAATCTCATCAGCGTTCTTGGCGCGCAGCCGCACCGGTTCGATCAATCCGTGATCCTGTCCGTGGTTCCCGACGCTGGTTCCGCCCTCGAAGCCGCGCTCCTCGATCACGCCGGTCGCGGCGGCAAGGTGATGCTCTACGGCCCACTCGATCACGCCGGCCAAGCCTTGCTCGACCTCCTCGGCATTACGATCGGCGAACCCATCGAGGGCGATCTCTCGCTGGTGCTGGCGGCCAATCCCGATACGCTCGAGGAAGGCGGCTATCCGATGAAGATTCGCCATCGACCGCTCACGTGCGCCGGCGGCCTGCGCGCGCAAACCGCCGATACGCTGCCCGACGGCCTCGATGTCATCGCGACGGCCACCGATGGCGTCAGCACGCGGGCACTTGCCGTGGCGCGGCACCGCATCGGCGACAGCGGCGGGATCGCCTGGATTCGCGGCGCCAACTCGAACTACTACCGGAAAGGCGGACGACTCCTTGCCACCGATTCGCCCAACGACTGGTTTCCTGCCGAACACCTCATGCGGTACGCCCTTGGCGGGTTCGGATATACCTTCGGCTTCGTCAAACGCTCCGCCGCCCAGCGCAATCCCATGCTGTGTATCGCCCGCCACGACAACGCCTTCTTCTTGTCCGGCTACAGCCCTGACACCACCGTCGGCCAGCGGTTCCGGTTTCCACAAGGCGCGCCCGTCCTCATCGGCGTCGACACCTGGCTCGACGATGGCGCGACCACGTACACCATGCCCCGCGCCTGGCACCGCGAATGCCGCGTATTCGTGGACGGCCAGGCCGCCGGGCGTCTCTCCTGCATCGAGCAACACTCCGGCCAAGAAGGCATCAGCCGCCGGTTCCGCGTCACCGGCTTCGACGGCGCCACCGTACGCGTCTACGCCCCCGACACGGCCAACGTCCGTCTGTACATCAACAGCGGTTATCCCTACCAACAAGGCGAAGTCCCTGCCGAAAAAGGCGCGGCACAATTCGGCAACCACTACATTCTCCACGACGTCAAAGGCACCCTCACCGTCGCGTGGTAACCGGATGCCTCAGGTAGGACGACGAATGAGGACACCTCGTGGTGCGGCGCCACCGTACGGCCCTTCGATCTCAGGGAGGGCACAGGACGACATCAGGCCGAGGCTCGACAAGGAACCCGGAGGCGCGGTCCCGGTCGAGTCGATCGTCTGGCCGTGCTGTGGGTCTATTGGTTGGCGCCGAGGGCGTCGGCAACGGCCTTCTTGAGTTCCTCGCCCCGGAGATCCTTGGCAACGAGTTTGCCTTCCGGATCGACGAGGAACAGGGCCGGAATGCCGGTGACACCGAACCGGGCCGGTAGTGTGGCATTGTTCCATGCGCCCAGATAGGCCTGCGTCCACGCGATGGCATTCTCTTTGGTGTACTTGCGGGGGGCGTCGACGCCGTCGTCGAGGTCCAACGAGATCAGCGCGAACCGGGGATTATCCTTGTGGGCCTCGTAGATCTCCTTGAGCGTGGGCATCTCTTTGAGACACCAGCCGCACCACGTCGCCCAGAAATCGAGTAACACGTAGCGACCGCGGAAGTCGGCGAGCTTGACCGTGCCGCCGTCGAGACCGGGTGCCTCGAAATCCGCCACGCGCTGGCCCACCTCGAGATGGGCCTGGACGGCGAGTTCGTGGGTGCCGATATCGAGAGGGGTATCGCTCCGGCCGCCCGGCATCTCAGGAATGTCGAACTCGTAATGCACGCGACCGATCTGGGGGCCGTAGCCGCATCGGCCTGGTGCGTTGATCTCGTGGGCCTGGATGACGAGTATGTACTGGCCGGCGGGCACATCGTCTACCCGGAAGGCTCCGTCCGGATCGGTGATGACGGTGTAAGAGCGCCGTGTGCGTTGGAAGGCTTTGACCTCCGTGGACTCGCGGTACCACCGCTCGATCTCTTCGTCGTTTAGGCCTTCTGGTGGCACGGGCCGTTCATCCCGCGTGTTGACTGCGTAGAATCCAATGCCCCACGTGACCTCGCGGTCACAGTCGGCGGGCACTGTCAGCCGGCCGATGACCGGCCGCCCGGTTCCGCCGATGCTCAGGTTCGTGGTCTCGCCCGGAAGGGCTTCGAAGGGAATTGCATGGCTCGTGGTCCAGCCCCCTCCGACGGTATCGATTCGGCGGCCGACACTGGCCTCGCCCGGCACAACGCGTTCGAACACGAAACGCCCTTCCGAGTCGGCTTGCGCGGAGTAGCTGAACGAGAGCTGAGGCGCCTTCGGCCGATACGGCTCCGAAATCCACAGAACCATGGGCTGTCCAGCGCCGGGGGCGCTTCCGACGTGAACAACGCCCTCGACGCGCGCCCACGGCTTGACGACAATGTCCGCCGAGCCCTCGAAGGCGTCTTCGTTCACGCGGGCGAACCCCTCATCGCAGACAACCGCGATCATCCAGGTATCGATTTGTGCCGAGAACGAGAAGCGTCCCTCGGCATCGGTCGTGCGCGCCGCGGCGGTCCCCTCTTGCTCCAGAGAACCGTTCGAGAGGCGCGTGTAGACGCCGGGCGTGCACAGGGCCACCTGCGCGCCGACGACGGGTGTCTTGTCCGCGCGGACCACGCGGCCCGCGATCCCGCTACCGCGCTCGAGGGCGAAATCGATCGTTACCGTGCCTTCTTCATCCTTGACCGGGCGCGACACCTGCGGAAGGTAACCCTCGGCCTCGACGCGGACGAGGTGGGCGGCCCGGGGCTCCGAGAAGACGATGCTGTAGCGGCCGGAGACGCCCTCGCGGGCACGTTCCCAGTAAACGGGCGAATCGGTGCCCCAGTCAATGCCCTGGATCACCGTGTACTCGGGAATCGGCTCGCCGGTTTTCGCGTCCGTCACGGCGCCTTTGATTTCGAGGCGTGCGAGGAGGGTGACCGCATGCTCGTCATCCCCGGCGACGAGTTCGTGATTGCGCTTCGCCTGGTAGCCCTCCGCCAGGATATCGAACTCCACACCGTCCGCCGGCGCCGCGTCCCACGCGAAACGGCCGTCCTCGTCGGTCTTGCCGCGCCACTCGAGCGTACGGTACCCGCGCCAAGTGTCGGCCGAGACGCCCGCGCCGGCCACGGGATTGCCGTTCTTGTCGACCACGCGGCCGCGGATCGTGCGCGGGGCCTCGAGAGCGAACTCGACCGGCGCCATATCGGGCTTTACGTTGACTACCTTGAGGTCCGGCGCGAAGCCGTGCGCCTGAACCGTGAGTACGACGGAACCCGGATTGCAGTTCGAGAACGCGAAAGTCCCGTCCACCTTGGTGCGCGTCTCGGGATAGTGCGAGCCCCAGCGATCCGCGCCTTGGCGTACGGCCGCGCTGGCCACCGGGTTGCCGTCCGGGCCGACGACCCGACCGGACAGGGCAAGGCCTCGCTTCATCACATGAGTGTGTTCCAGCGCATAGAGAGGCGCGGCGTCCGACCTGTCGTATATGGCGTCGCTGAGGTAGTCGGCATGCTCGAACCGCAGCAACACGTCCTCAAGATCGGCGGCCACGCCGTCACACCGCCACCGGCCGTCGGCGTCGGTGTCCTCGACGACATCATACGCGTAGGGCTGTGCAACGCCCCGTTCAGATTCCTCGGACGCTCGAGTACGGGCGATGACATGTACGTGCGCGTTCTCGAGCGGACGCCCTTCTTCGTCCTGCACAGTACCACCGATAACGGCTCCTTTCGGAAAGGCCCACTCGAACGTGTCCGGTGGCGCGATGTCCTTCCGCCAGGAGACGCGCATGGACAGGTAACCGCGCGGCTTCGCATCGAGAGACAGATACTCGACGTTGCGTCGGGGCGCATAGACCGTGGCCGTGCCGGCCGCGTCCGTCTTGACGGACCAGTCCGCGCCGGGTGCACCCACGTCAATCCGCACGCCGGCCAGCGGCTGGCCCGATTCGGCGTCCTTCAAGGTGAGTACCACCGGCCGCCGGACCTGCGGCGAGCGCAGTCGAGACTGGTTGGCGAGATAGATTTCTGCTTTCTCGCCCCAGTCGTCCGCCATGCCAACTTCCTCGATGAATTCGAGTATGCCGAGCGGTTTGAGACCATCCTCGGTGACCGCCGTGCCTCGGATGTCCAGAATCCGCAGGCGCTTCAGGGCGGATGCCATCTCGAGGCCGGTATCGGACACCTTGGTGTTGCTGATATCGAGGCGCCGGAGTTGGGCGAGGCGCTTCACGTGCCTCAGGCCGGTGTCGTCGAGGGGCGTCTCGCTGAGATCGAGATCCTTCAGCGTTCCAAGGTGAGCGATACTCGCGAGGTCCTTGTTCTCGAAGCTAGCGCCCGAGAGGTCCAGCCCGTAGAGCGCGTCCGGAGCGAGATCCTTCAGCGCGGGCAGGATGTTCTCGGCGTTGTTCCGCAGCAGGAGTACCTTGTCATCAGGCACGGTCACGGTACCGCGAGCCGGGCCCAACGGCTCCCACGCGACCGTGTCCCACGCATCGGAGGGACGGACGAACAACTCGCCCAGCGAGCGGCCCTTCGGAAAGACAACCTTGTGTTTGGCCGAATGGCCCGGGGTAGCGCCCGGACTCGTCGCACAGCCTGACAACGCCAATAGCGGCGCCGCGATGAGAAGGAAGCCGAGAACTCTCGCAGAATGCCAGCCGAAAAAGGATCCACGCTTTGACATCATAGCCGACCGCCTTTCCGTTCAGCGCAAACAGCCTTACGCTTTTACGGAAATAACTTTACGCGCTTCCTGCGTAAAAAGCAAGACCTGTCCCCGGCGCGCTCAAGCCTCGTCGACGCCCGCGGCGCACGACATCGAAATGACGTATCAGGGATCCGGCTTCTCCACGCGGCCGACGGTGTCGATGAGGCCGGTGTAGCCGGGCCCGCCGGCGGCGAGGTAGCCGTCGCTGCGGCCGGTGTCATCGCGGCTAATCCAGAAGGCGTAGAGGGAGCCGTTGGTGATGTGGAAGTAGATCCGAACCGGCTTTCCGGCAGTTTCCGAGAGATCGTCGCCGTTTCTCCACCGGATCTGGGCCAAGGTGCTGTCAACGGAGAGCGGCTGGCAGTTTTCGAGGGTGAAGGGGGCAATGGGATTGCCGTCGGCGGCGCGCAGTTCGGCGCGGAGTTGGCCGTTAGCGGTGTCGGCGTTGACGAACAGGTGTTTTCCGCTGAAGGTGAGGGGGCGCGTCAACAACGTACCAGCTGTGGCGTCCGCGTCCATCGAGGCGAACCCGTCGCGGCGGAGGAAGGCGATGCCGGTGCTGCCGCGATCGTACATGCCGGACTCGAGGAAGGGGCGGCCGGCCCGCGATGGATCGCCCTGGAAGCCGGTGTAGTAGAACCAGAGGGTGTCGCCGTGGATGGTGCAGATGCCGCCGACGGGCTGGACGTAGCCGCGATCCCAAACGTCGCGGCGCTCGGCGCGGATGAATGCGCGGCGGTCGGGCCGGTGCCAGTGCCAGCCGTCGCGGCTGTGCGCGAGGTTGAGTTCGGTGATCTTCGGAAGTCCGACGGCGTCACACTTGTCGTTGGGTGGGCCGAGGTGGATCTCGAAGATGCCGAGCATGATGCTCTCGTAGGCGACGGCGTCGAGATTGTAGAGCTGGGGCGTCTCGCCGATCTCCGGATCGGGCGGATCGAGCCTGTCGGCGCCGCACCAGAGGTAGGGCTGCCCGGCCTCCCATTTCGCGCCCGCCAGGAAATCGTCGTGTTCCCAATAATCGCGCGACCGACCGCGCCAGCTCGAGCGCAGGCTGTACACCCATTTCTTGCGGAAGGGATTGTAGAACATCGAGCTGCGATCACCGGTGACGCCCGTCATAATGGGATCGCTCCAGTGGATGCCGTCGGCCGATACCATGGCCATGGCTGGTCCCGTGCCGCCGGGCATGACGAAGATCTTGTAGCGCTGCTCCGGATCATCGCCGTGGTAATCCGGCACGACGTTCCACGAATCGCATTTGTACTGCGGTGGGAGGACGCGGTTGGTGCCGGGCTCGATGTCGAGTTCCGGGCGTGTCCAATGGAGGCCGTCCTCGCTGGTGGCGTAGCCGATCGTGTGAATCCAGCCGGCCTCGTACCACATCTTGAAAACCTTCTCGGCGGGGTCCCACCAGACGCCGCCGTCTTTGGGGCAGGCGATGGCGTTACGCGGCCGGTTCGTTTCGAGAGGCGTCTCGGGCTTGAGAACAGGATTGCCTTCGTACTTGCGGGCAAGGTGAAACGAGCGTTTCAGGTCGGTTTCCTGGATGAGGAAGTCGTCTACGAAGAGCTGGCGTCCAACATCGATGGGGATGATCCCCGGGGGCGAGTCCAGATAGGGCACCGGCATGGGATCCGTGTCGCTCGGGCGTACGCCACGCGGTGGCCACTGCTCGGGCAAGCGGATGCCGTTGTAGAGGAGTTCGCCCGTGTTCTCGCGCCAGGATTCCGCTGTGGACTTCAGCCTTTTCGCCAAAGAGAAACCTACCACGACGGCCCATTTGCCCAAACGCACGAGCTCTCCTTTGATGAGGGCCTTGCGGTAGGTGCGCACGACGTCGTAGGGTTTGTCGCCGAACAGTTGGAACACCTTGCCATTGTCGATGCGCGCGAATCCTGCCTGCTCCAATTCGCTCGATCGACTGCTCTTCTTCGCGATTTCGTGAACGGGATCCGGTGTCAGAATCATGATGAGACCCGGCTCGATGCACTCGATTTCGACCCAATCGATGCTACTGCGGAGGAGCCGCAGGCCCTTGAGGGTTTCCGGACACTCGGCGATGACATAGTCGCGATTCGTATAGAGTTTGGCGCCCCGATCGAAGGTGTCGACTTCCGCGTCGCCGTGGAAGCCGATGACGGCGCCGGCGTCATCCGCGCTGGCACACAGCCCCACGGCGCAGGAGATCAAGAGAACGACGTTTGCGGATAGTGTAGGCATGTCGATTCTGTACACGGGGAACCCCTCGCAGGTGATTGAGGCGAACGCGTTTTCGCTTTCCGGCATTTTCAGTCACGCCGTTGATGCAATGCAAGGCGCTGCCGTGAGTGTGTTGTTCCTTCGCGTGCGCCATAGGGCGCCGGCACGGACGCTGACTGCGCGCCGGACACGTGGGTGAGGCCGGCTAGTCCTCGATGGCGATCTTGACGGTGACGCCATACTTGGCAAGATACCGCTTCATCTCCGGATCCGGTTCGCCCTGGAAGGAAGTGTTGTCCGGATGCCATTCCGGCAACAGGTCGAGAGCCGCCTGGAGCTTCTCGCGCGCGGCCATCTGCGCATCGGACATGGCGTCAACCGGAATAGGCTTGACCTCGATCCAATCGTTTGGCACATCAAACATGCGGCCATCGAGATACAGCTTGTAGCGACCGTCGTACGCGCAGCGGACACGCCGGAAAGCCGGCTTGACCTCGGGCGGATTCTTGTCGTAATGCACCACAACAGCCTGTCGCGGCTCACCCTTCTCGCCCTTGAGCTGCGGCAAGAAGCTGTGGCCGTCCAGGACGCGGTCCGTGGGCAGTTCGCCCTTGCCGATCTCCGCCAGCGTCGGCATGAAATCGCTGAAATCGACGAGGTCGGTGCATACGCTGCCTGGCCGTGTAACGCCCGGCCAGTAGGCGATGAGCGGCACGTGAACGCCGGCGTCGATGGTAAGGCCTTTGCCGCCAACCACCATCCGATCGCCCATCTGCGACACGAGCCCGCGCGCCGTGCCGTTATCGCACGTGAACAGCACGAGCGTGTTTTCCGCAATGCCGAGCTCGTTGAGTTTCTTGACGATCCGGTCCACGAGGAAACCGGCGTACTGGATCATGTCATCGAAGAACTCCGGGCTGCTCTTGGTCTTGGTGAGAACGCTCCGGTCGGTACTGTGCGGCGTCGCGAGGAACGGGCCATGCGTTAGCGTCATCGGGTAATAGGCGAAGAACTCGTTGGTCTTGTTCCGCTCAATGAAATCGAGGATGAAACCGGAGTAGATGTCCGGGCCGTAGTCCTCGGTGGTGGTGGGCACGTATGCGCCGTTCTTGACGATGGCCGGGTTCCAGTAGCGTGAAGTCTTGTCCGGTTTGGTGCCGAAGAAGGTGTACTTGTCGCGATCCGCCTCGGGAATATTGTTCGTGTACGCCCACATGCACGACTCGTCGAATCCCGACGACTGCGGAAGCGAGCCGGTCAGTGCCGGGCCGCCGCACAGTTGCCACTTGCCGGCGATGCACGTCTTGTATCCGGCGGCTTTCATGACATGGCCGAAAGTGATCTCGTGGGGATCGAGATCGCCGAAATCGCGATAGTTCCGCGCGTTCGAGCGCCCCGTCATGATCTTCACGCGCGACGGCGTACAGATCGGCTGCGAATAGCAGTTTGTGAACCGCATACCCGCCGCTGCCAGCTTGTCGAACATCGGCGTTTGGTACGACGTACCGCCATTACAGGCGATCGCCTCATAGCCCATGTCATCGGCCATGATCAGGACGATGTTCGGTCGCCGCGCTGCTGTCGACGCCTGCGCGCGTGCCCTCGGCGCGATTCCGGCCAGCAGCCCCAACCCAACCGCCTTCATGAACCGACGACGTGACGTGATATGCGCGGTCATCTCCAGCTCCGTTTCTACGCCCGCCGCGTGGGACGAATCTGGCAGAAGAGTAGCGCGAAGGAGTTGGCCGAGTCCAGGTTACTCAGACGAGAATCAGGATTCATCCTGCTAATCCTGTTATCCCATCGGCGAGGATTGGAGGAAAATGAGCGCGGAAGGGGACAGGATCCCCGGATTGACAGGATGGAATCGGGGGCGTCATGATCCTGCGCGTCGGATTCTTCGTCGGAAATGGATTTCAAGCGGGAGTGCGTTCGATGGGTCTGCCGATCTGCGTATCGTGTGGATGCCTTGTGGCCGGTTCGCTACTGGCGGCTGTGCCGTCCTATGGCGCTTCGCCGGGGGCGGGGAGCGTCCGAGGCGCACTCGCGGGCGATCGCTATCGGGTCATCGTCTCGACGGATATCGGCGGTTCGGACAACGATGATTACCAATCGATGGTGCACTTCCTGCTGTATGCGGATCTCTTCGACGTCGAGGGCCTGATATCTTCGCCACCTGCGGCAGGCCGCGCATCCAATCTACTCGAAGTCATCGACGCATACGCCACCGACTATCCGAACCTCCGCCGGTGCTCGCCCGGCTATCCTGAACCGGACCGATTGCGCGGCGTGGTCAAGCAGGGCGCGACGGACCGGGCGCCGGCCGACGGATTCAGCGAACCGACGGAGGCGTCTCGCTGGCTGATCGAGCGCGCGTCGGCAGATGATGCTCGCCCGCTCTACGTCCTCGTGTGGGGCTCGATCACGGATGTGGCGCAGGCCGTGCACGATGATCCGGCCATCAAAGACACGCTACGCGTCTACTCGATCGGATCGTGGAACACCGGTCAGGATCCCGCCGCGCGCGACTACCTGTATCAGCACCATCCGGACCTCTGGTGGATCGAGGCGGATACCACGTTTCGCGGCATGTACGTCGGCGGGCGTCAGGAAGGTGACCTCGAGAACGGCGCTTTCCTCGAAGCTCACGCGCGCGGACACGGCGCCCTCGGCCAGTTCCTGTTCGACAAGCTACCGGCCATCAAGATGGGCGATACGCCGTCGGTGCTGTACCTGCTGCGCGGCGATGCCGGCGATCCGACGGCCGAGCATTGGGGCGGCCAGTTCGTGGCTACCGATCACGGCGCTCACTACTGGACGGACTCCCCCGATCCCGCGCTTGCGGAAGGGAAATATCCGGGCGCCAAGACGGTCAACACGTGGCGCGAGGCCTATCTGCGCGATTGGCAGGCGCGGCTGGAGCGAACCTTGCCGCCTGTCCGGCCTGCGGCGCCGCTGGTCAACGCCAACGGCTGGTTCGTCCACGACGAAGACGCGATCTGGGGCTGGATTCAGCACAACGGCTGGTGGCGGCCCGGCCAGCGCCCGAATCTCGCGCGACGTTCCATCGGCGCGATTCCGGCCAGCAGCCCCAACCCAACCGCTTTCATGAACCGACGACGTGACGTGATATGCGCGGTGATGTCGATTTCCACTCCCATGCCCATCGGGCCGTGCTCATCCGAGAAAGAGATTAGCTCGAAGGAATCGGCCCTGTCTACATCGCTCCGGAAGACTTTCTGGAACCATCCTGCTGACCCTGTTCTCCGGCCGGTGCAAACGAGAGGATCTCGCCTGCAGATGACACAGGAGGTCGGTTGCAGTGAACACGCTCTACCGTGCCATCGCCGGTGAAGCCGTGGTTCTCGACATGCCTCCTCATGGCCGTGAAGCACGGCCTTGTGCCGAGCCTCGATTCTGTCATGGCCGGGAACGACACGAAGCTCGAGGATTATCCGTCGCATCCTAATCCGGTTGGCGAAGCGCAACGCATTCTTGTCGCTGCCGCGGATGGCGCGCCGCGAGGTCGTCCTCCCGCTATTGTGCGTTCCGTACCTCGACGCGCGTCTGCGCCGTCACGGGATGGCCGGCAGAGTCCCACGCGGTCACGGTGACGTCGTAGGCCCCGTCGGGGAACAGCGGTTTTCCCGACGGGTCGGTTGCGGCCGTGTGCCACGCCAATTGCGCAAGTTCGGGCGTTAGCTTACGCGGCGGCTCGTCCGCGGGGCAGTTCGTGATTACGTAATACGTGAGCGTCTTGTCGTAGTTGGTACGCTCCGGCTCGAAGAATCGCGGGTGCTTGTACAAGACGTTCGTGACCTGCGTGTTGAACGCGGGAGCGTTGACGCCTTCCTTGACGGCCAGGCGCGAGAAGTCAAAACTCGTGAAGGCATGCGCATCTGCGGATTGGATGTTCTTGATCTCGTACTGCATGTGTGCTACCGCCAGGCGGTCGCCGAATCCGTTTTCGCGGCTGTGCGCATACAATCCTTGCTCCCGCATACCCACTACGATGTCGACGTCTCCGGATACGGTAGATGTTCCGCTCGCGTCCGGCGTGAAGCATTCGTTTGTCATGTTCTTGAGGAAATGAAACGGCGTCTCAACCATGGGTGGATCTTCATCGGGATACGTGAAGAAGCCATCGGGTATGACCGCGTAGTGCCATTCGCCCCAGTACGGGGCCTGAGAATAGATGCGCTCCAAGTGCAGGTGCGAGAGGCCCTCAAAATGGACCACCCCGATCGGCGTTCCTGCTTGCACGAACTCGCCTTCCGACACGCGGAGGCTGCCCAAGTGCGTGTAGGCCCACCCCCACGATGGCTCATCTCCCCGGGCGTCGGCGATGACGACGGTCTCGTATTTCGTCGACTTGACGTAGCCGTCTTTGATGGCATGGATCGGCGTGCCGTTGTCGAGCACGATATCGAGTCCGTTGTGGCAATATGCGTTGTCGTTGGTGTATTGAAACAAGGGAAAGTTATTGATTACCCACACGCTTTTCCGCAGTGTCTCTCGCTCGGGTGCACTCAGTTCCGGCGATTCGTGCGGCCATGGCAACGTCTCGGGGCGCGTCACAATTGGCGGCAACGCGATGTCCGGCGAAGACCATTGGGCCGAGACGGACTGAGCGTACGCTGGCACGGGGCCATCGGCCTTGACGTCGGTACGGGGCATGGGGCGTGAAGGTTGTGTGAGGCCCCCAGCCAATGGCTCGAGTACCTTGATCAGGAGGCCCTGGTTGGGTGTGATCATGCACCAAGCGCGCACCAAGCCGGTGATGTCGACACGGACGATTCCCGGTTCCGGGCCAATCGTAAATGTGGCCACGGGAGTCGGGTCGAACGTGGGTTGATTCTGCCACGTAGTCGTTGATTCGTCCCACGATCCGGTCACCTGATACACGCCCGCCTCGAAGGGATCTCTCGGCGGCAATTGCGACTCTCTTACGTTGAGCGTCAAATCCGCGCGCTCAAGCTGCGCCGCGGACACGTCCGGAGCCGTGAAACGCAACAGCACGCGGTTCGCATCTCCTAAGTCCACGGACAGTTGCTGGTGCGCGCCCCAGGCTCGGTCAGCCAAGTACGAGATGAGCACTGTGTCAGCCGCTGCAGGAAGCGTCGTTGTCCGCCCTCCCATCGAGAGAACAAGCTGCGGCGGCTGGGCCTCGGGATCTTCCTTGCTGGCGAAGTAGATCCAGTCTTGGGCCTGATTGCGCGTACTCGGGGCGGTTGAATGCGGCTCCGCATACGCGGTGGTATGCCGGATTTGCTGCAAGAGCAACGGCGTTGCCAGGAGCATTGCGATGGCAAACACGACGCCGCCCCAGAGGACGGCCTTCGTCGACACGCGTCGCGATCGGTTGATGTTCGCCGGAGCCCTACTTGTCTCTGCTTGGGCGGACTGAGGCGCACGAAACCTCCCGCTGCACAGCGGGCAGCGACCCGTGCGGCCGGCCTGCTCGTCGGCAATGTTGAGCGTCCCGTTACAGTGCGGACACCGGCAGGTAATCATGGCGGTCTTCCTTCAGGAACGTCGGTCGCCGTCTGGACCGTGGCGGGCTGACCGGGTGTTGGATGGGGAGCATTATAGGTCAAGAATGCGCCCCACTTCCTGCGACACCTTTTCGACTCGATGGGTGGGCCGGCGGTTCCGCGACGTCGGGCGTAGGTGGCGTTTCCTAAGGAGACGGTGTGGTGCGGATTTCTGTACACCGCGCGTATGGCAACGTGGGCGCCGAATCGGATAGTCTGGATGTTGCGGTGACGGCGAAACTTCATGGTGAGGAGCGGAGCATTGGTAACGACGGCCTTGTCGATGGAAGGCATCACGAAGCGGTTTCCAGGCACCCTGGCCGTGGACGGTGTCGACTTCTCCGTCGAGGTGGGGGAGATCCACGCGCTGGTCGGTGAGAACGGGGCCGGCAAGTCGACTCTGATGAATGTCCTGGCCGGCTTGTTTGCGGACTACTCGGGGCGCATCCTCATCGGTGGGCGCGAGGTGACGCTCCATTCGCCGACGGAGGCCAAAGCGCACGGTATCGAGATGACCCACCAGGAGTTGAGTCTGGCCGCGCCGCTCAGCATTGCCGAGAACCTGCTCGCCGGGCGATTGCCCACGCGGTACGGTCTCGTGCATCGTCGGGCTCTGCACCGTGAAGCGAAGGCCTTGCTGGCTCTGGTGGGCCTCGACGTCGATCCGGGCACGGCCGTATCGGAAATCAGCCAACACGAGGCCCAGCTCGTGGAGATCGCCAAGGCCCTCGGCAACAAGCCGTGCATTCTCGTCATGGACGAGCCGACATCGGCCCTGTCGCGCGAAGAGGTCCAGCGCTTGTTCGCGATTCTGCGCGACCTGAAACGGGGCGGTCTGGCCATCGTCTACATCTCACATCATCTCTCCGAGATCTTCCAGATTGCCGATCGCGTGACCGTTCTCCGCGACGGCAAGAGGGTAGGCGCCCACGATATCGGTGAGGTGACGCCTCAGGCGATCGTGCGGATGATGGTTGGGCAAGCGGTAGACGAGTTCTATGCTCGGCGCATGGCGAAGCTGGGCGATGTGGCTCTGGATGTCGCGCACGCGACGCGCTACGGCTTCTTCCACGATGTGTCGTTCCAGGTTCGCCGCGGCGAGATCGTCGGGTTAGTCGGGCTCTCCGGCGCCGGCCGAACCGAGTTGGCGCGATCGGTGTGCGGTCTCGATCCGATGCACCATGGACGCGTGTCGGTGATGGGCAACGTGCTCGCAACAGGCGGCTATCCTGAGGCGGTTGCCAAGGGACTCGTGTATCTCAGCGAGGATCGCAAAGTCGACGGTCTGTTCCTGCGGCTTTCCGTCAGGTTCAACTTGCTCGCCGCGCTCACGCCGTTTCATTCCGTTGCGGGAATCTATCGCGCCGGTAACGATGGCTCGATCACGGAACGTTATCTCAAGGATCTCGACATCGTTGCCGCCAGTGCGGACGCGGACGTCGGCACGCTCTCGGGCGGGAACCAGCAGAAGGTCCTCTTGGCGAAATGGCTCGCGACGTGTCCACGGGTGTTGATCCTGGATGAGCCCACCCGAGGAGTGGACATCGGCGCGAAGCGAACAATCCACGAGGCTGTGATGGCGTTGGCCGACGAAGGCACGGCCGTCTTGTTGATCAGCTCCGACTTGCCGGAGCTGGTGGGCCTTTCCGAGCGTGCACTGGTAATGCGAAACGGGCGGTTGATCCGTGAGATGGCGAAGGAGGAGCTTTCCGAGGAAACGGCCCTTCTCGCGGCCAACGGCGAAGGAATGGTTTCCAATGCCTAGATCCGCCGCCGCGCTGCATACCCTCGATATCATTGGCGTCTACGCCGTGGCCGGATTGTTGATTATCCTCGGAATGCTGGTATCGCCGGATTTTCTCACGGCGGACAACTTCCTCAGCATCCTCAGCGCGGTCGCGCTCCTGGGCATCGTGGCGTCCGGCATGGCCTTCATCACGTACTCGGGCAGCATGGCCGACCTTTCCGTTCCCGCGATCATGGCGTTCTCCGGCATCATCGCCGTGGCCGCGTTGCCTTTGGGGTTGCCGGTCGCGCTGGCGCTCGGCCTGTTGGCCGGCCTGGCCATCGGTGTCATGAACGGCGTCGTCGTCGGTGTGCTGAATGCCAATCCCATCCTTTGGACGCTGGCCGTGGCGTTCTTCATGGAAGGTTTCATGCGCTTCACGTGGAGCAACAATCAGCTCTATCCCGACACCGAGCCGGGCACGCCGGGTGCTGCGTTCATTGAGCTATTCCGTACGCGCGTCGGTGCCCTTCCGCTGATTGTCGTCGTCATGTTCGCCCTGTTCGTTCTCGGTCATGCGACGATGGCGTGGACGCGCTTCGGCCGCGAGAGTCGACTGGTGGGATCGCACCGGGCGGCGGCGCGCACGTCGGGCGTCCGTGTTTCGCGGGTCGTGTTTCTCAACTTCCTCTTGGCGGCCTTCGCCGCGTCGATTGCCGGCATCTTCCTTGCCTCGATGAACAAACTGGGCGTGTTCTATCTCGGGCAAGGCTACGACTTCCGGGCCGTGACGGCGGTCGTGATTGGCGGGGTCATGTTGAGCGGCGGGCGAGGGCACATGGCCGGGGTGCTCGGCGGCGTCCTTGTGATCGGACTGCTCACGAACATCATGACATTCCTCGGCATCACGGCGTTCCGGCAGAACATCGTCACGGGCATGGTATTTATCGCAGTGGTTGGCTTGCAGCAGTACCGACTTCGGGCGCGAGGCAGAGACTATGCCTAACGCACGGCAACCCACGAGCACGGCATCGCGGAGCGCGCGCACACACGCGGTTCGCTTGGTGAACGAACACCGGGCCTTGCTGATGCTGGGCGCGCTGTCTTCTTACTTAGCTGTGTGTGCGCCGAACTTCCTATCGGTTGAGAACGCGACGACGATTCTGAAAGGCGCCAGCCTGAACGCGATCACGGCTATTGGGTTCACGATCATTCTGATTCTCGGCCAGTTGGACTTGTCCGTCGGCGCGGTGGTCATGCTCTGCGGCATGCTCGCGGTGGGCCTCGAACCGCAATGGGGTTGGGCGGCCTCGATATTGGCCTCGGTGGCCGCTGGCGCGGGCGTGGGCCTTGTTAACGGCTGGCTGGTGGTGCGCGCCCGGATCAACTCGTTCATCGTCACGCTCGGCACGATGACCGTCGTGACGGGACTGATGCATCTGTACAGCGACGGCGGATCGAAATCGATCGATGACTACCGGTTCGCCGATTGGCTGGAGAAACCCGTCGTCTCCTTCTTCCCGCCGCTTGTGATCATAACGGTGGCGCTGGTCATGGGGTTTCAGGCGTTCCTCAGCCGAACGCGCTATGGGCGTGGTTTCTTCATGGTGGGTGGTAACGCGGAGGCGGCGTGGCTGGCCGGCCTCAAACGCGATCGCTACCTCATGGCTGGGTTCGTGCTGTGCAGCACAATGGCTGCCGTAGGCGGCGCCCTGTTCGCGGCAAGCCTCAGTTCGATGACGTCCGCGGCCGTGCTCGGCACACGCACATTGATGACGGTACTGGCGGCCGTTATCATCGGAGGCACCGTGATGACGGGCGGCAAGGGAAGCGTATTCAAGAGCTATCTCGCCGTACTCATGCTGACCACCCTGTTCAACGGCATTGGCTGCTATGGCCTCGGGTTTGAGGTCCAGATCTTCGTGAACGGCCTGATCCTGGCCCTCGTCGTGCTCTATGAGGCCTTTGCCATTCATCGCCAGGACGTGCTCCGAGGGCAGCGGCCCGACTTGCTGAGAGAGGTCGAGGAAGGTACTGTATTCGAGGGCGGACAGCCGCCGTCAACTGAGGCAGGAGAGTCCGAAATGAATGGCAAGGACCGGTTCCCGTTGATCTGCGTGACGCTGACCGCGATCGTCGCGATCGCCGCCATTACGGCCATGTACTTCAAGTATGCCTCGCTACCGGTTCAGGTCGTTGACGTCGGAGGCACGCCCAGAGCCGCCGACGAGCCGGACGTATTTGTGCTGCGCGGAACGGACGGCCAGCCCTACCTGTTTCCCACTGCCGATCCGGTGACGATCCCGGATCGGCCCGAGGATCCCAAGGCGCTTCCGGAAGAGGACAAGGGCCATTGGTGGGATATCGAGTTCGCCGGATGGAAGGTCCAAAAGGAACCGATGCCGGTGTCTCCGGGAGACGGTTCCCGAGGCAAACGCGTCATCCTGCTCAAAGCCGGCGATCATCCGTACTGGACGGCCTACGTGCGCGGCTTCAACGTGATTGCCGACGCCTACGGTATGAAAACCAAGGTGTTCAATGGCAACTGGAACATGGATCTCCAGGCGCAGCAGACGGATCAGGCCATTCACGAGCGCCCGGACATGATCATCTTCGCGCCGGTGGATGCCACGGCCTGCACGCCGCTTCTGCGTCGTATCTACAAGGCGGGCATTCCATGCATCACGTCCAATACGATTCCGTGCGACGAGGCCATGAAGTACTGTATTGCCTGGACGGGGCCGGACGACTGGGGACAGTTCCGCATGCTGACGCGGGTGTTTGCGGACGCCCTCGGCAAGCAAGGCGGCTACGCCATTGTCCGCCATATGCCCGGCAGCTCGTGCTTCTTCTCGCGCACCTATGCGCCGATCACCGAACTCCGCGAGTACGCGCCCGACATGAAACTCCTCGCCCTAGACACGGCGAACCTCGAGGCCGAAGCGACCATGCAACTCGTGGACGCGTGGCTCACGAAGTTTGGGGAGGAACTGAAGGGCCTGGTGTTGGCGGGCGATGGATTCTCAATGACGGGTACCCTCGAGGCCGTCCATAAGGCCGGCCGTACCGATATTGTCATCGTCGCGGCCGGGAACAGCAAGACGGGTATGGATTCCATCAAGGCAGGGGAGGCCCTGGCCATCTCGTATCAATCGGCCGAGGGCGACGGCGCGTTGGCGGTGCATTCCGCCGCGCGCTGGTTCAGCGGTGAAACGCTGGAACCGGTGGCCTATCTTCCCAAGCACATCATCACGAAGGACGACGTCGACCAGTTCATGCCGGCGCAGTGGTAAGGGTACGAAAGGAGATGGGACGTGACAACGACAAATGAAGGGCGGAGCACTGAGGCATTGGCCAAGGTCGATCGCATGAACCGGGCGCTGCGTCACGAGGAACCGGATCGCGTGCCAATGGGCGAGTTCTTCTGGGGGAGCTTCATCAACCGCTGGCGGGCCGAACTCGGCCTGCCGGCGAACGCGGATCCCTACCAATACTACGACCTGGACTGGATCGCAACGGTACCGAACGTGGATCCGCACATCCAGCCTTTCGAGACACTTGAGGAAAACGAACGGGAAGTCATCGTTCGCACGGGCTTCGGCGCCGTGTTGCGCAAGCGATTTGACCTGCCCATGCCGGAATCCGTGTCGTGGACGACGGATACCCTCGAGAAACTCGAGGCCTTCGAGTTCGACGATCCCCGCGACCGCCGCCGTTTCTTCGAAGGCGGCGACAACCAGATCGCCGGCGTGGGCGACGGCTTTCAGCGCAACAGCCCGCCGTGGATCGCGAGTGTCGAGGCCGTGCGTAGGAACTACGCGGTCTACGGCAGCATGATCGAAGCGTCGGAGTGCTTGACGCGGCTCATCGGCCAGATGAACGCGCTGATGTGGATCGGCGAGTATCCGGAGCGGTTCGGGAATCAGGTGCGGCGCATCGGCGAGTTCTACCTCGAGTGCTGCAAGGCCGAACTCGATGCGGCGGCCGATCTCCTCGACGGCATGGTGATCTGGGGCGACGTGGCGTATGCCGCGAACATGTTCTTCGCGCCGGATTACTGGCGAACGTATTTCAGGCCCTGTGTCGAAGGCATGATTCGCTTATGTCACGACTACGGACTGCCGGTCATCTACCACGGCTGCGGAAATGTGGCGTCGATACTGCCGGACTTCATTGAGATGGGCCTAGATGGGTATAACCCACTCGAGGCCAAGGCCGGTCTCGACGTCGTGGCTTTGCGCCGGCAATACGGGCACGCGTTGGCCTTCTGCGGCAACGGCGACATGCGGTGCTACGAGCAGGGCGATAAGGACGCGTTGCGGCGCGAGGTGTTGCGCAAGCTCAACGCGGCCAAGGGCGGCGGATTCATCTTTCAGTCCGACCACTCGGTGAGCAGCGGGGTGTCCGGTGAGACGTACGATTACATCGTCGGACTGGTGCGCGAATACGGCAACTACCCGCTGAACTTGGGCGAATACGACGAGACGCTATAGGTTTTGAGGTGGCATGGACTTCCAGCCCATGAGAACCATGGACAAGATGTCCATGCCCCCTCCAATGCGAGGAGAAGACGATATGGAACGCTACGGCTGGGTGATCGGGCTGCGTCCGGAGAAAGCCGAGGAGTACAAGCGGCTGCACGCCGACGTGTGGCCGCAAGTGCTGGCGATGATCAAGGAGTGTAACCTCTCGAATTACACCATCTTCCTCCGGCAATTTCCCGACGGCAACCACTACCTTTTCAGCTATGTCGAGTATGTTGGCGAAGACTTCCAGGCAGACATGGAGAAGATGGCGGCGGATCCCGTTACGCAGGACTGGTGGAAGGTCTGCAAGCCGTGCCAGATTCCGCTGGCGAATTGCGCCGACGGCGAGTGGTGGGCCAATATGGAGGAAGTCTTCCATTGCGACTGACCTCGCACGAGCGGGTGTTGACGGCCTTCGCTCATGAGGAGCCGGACCGCGTTCCCGCGTGGTGCGGCGCCTCGGACGAGTTCTGGCACAAGGCCAAGGCCGAACTCGGTCTCGACGATGAAGGCCTTCTGCGCTTCTTCGGCGATGATTTCCGTCGCGTGCGCGCTGGCTACGCGGGGCCGAAATTCGCCCTCGAACACGATAACGCGACGTACCGCACCGTGTTTGGTATCGAACGCGAAGGCCTTGGCTACGGCCAACCCATCGGCCATCCCTTGGCCGGTGCCTCGTTGGACGCCATCCATGATTACCCCTGGCCCGATCCGGCGTGGGCGTGTGTCGACGGCGTGCGCGAGGTCGCGCGCGCTTGGAACGGCGAATATGCCATCCTCGGCGGCGACTGGTCGCCCTTCTGGCACGATGCCATCGACCTGGTCGGCATGGAAGAACTGATGACGCGCATGTGCGTGGATCCCGAGTCCGTCGACGCGCTGCTTGGCCACATTGTCGACTACTACTTCGCGGCAAGCGCGCGCATTTTCGAGGTGGCCGGCGACGTGATCGACATCTTCTTCTTCGGCAATGATCTGGGCACGCAGCGTGGACCTTTTGTGAGCGAGGCCCTGTACCGGCGCTTCGTTGAGCCTCACCTTGCGCGCCTGGCACGCCTTGGCCACGATTTCGGCCTCAAGGTGATGATGCACTGTTGCGGCGGCGTGGCCGAGCTCATTCCCATGTTCATCGACGCTGGAATCGATGCCCTGCATGCCGTCCAGCCGTCGTGTCGCGGCATGGACTTGCGCGCGCTCAAGGCGCAGTTCGGCGACGCCATGGTTTTCAATGGCGCCATCGACTCGCATCACGTGCTGATCAACGGCACTCCGGAATCGGTGAGACGGGCGACGCGCGACGTGCTCGACGTGATGAAACCGGGCGGCGGCTACATCGCCGGCGCCAGCCATGACACGATTCTCGAAGAAACGCCTGTCGAGAACGTCATCGCTATGTTCGAGACGATTCGCGAGTACGGCATTTACGCATAGTTGCTGCGGCTACTGAACGGAGGAACGAGGCATGCTGCACGATCCCAGTCACTATACGCCGCCGCCGGTGGTCGAGGAGATTCGACTGAGTCAGGAGGACAAGGATGTCCTGCGGAGGCTGGCGCAGAACGTCGCCGACATCGCCGCCTTGCCCATCCATGCAGAGAAGGCGGGGCTCTGGAGGCGGCTGAACGATCTCGATAGCGTGCGACCCATGGTGTGGATCAACGAGATCTGCTGGAACGAGATGAACGTCGACGATGAGTTGACGTTGCGTTGCGAGCATCCGTGGGCTCAAGATCAAGAACGTGAGTTGCGCCAACTCGTCTATCAGTGGAGCCACTTGCCCGCCGATATGATCCTCAGCGATTTCCTCACGTGTCCCTTGGCCATTCACAGCACCAGTTTCGGCATCGTCGAGGATGTGGATGTTGTCAAGATGGATGAGACCAGTGACATCATGTCCAGGCACTTCAACATCCAGATCAAGGAACTCGATGATATCGAGAAGATCAAGATGCCGGTGGTCACGCACAACGAGAAGGCCACCGAGGTCCGGTACCAGGCCATGTGCGAGGTCTACGACGGCATCATGCCCGTCAAGAAAGTTGGCCAGACGCACATCTGGTTCACGCCATGGGACTACCTCATCCGCTGGTGGGGCGTTGAGGAGGCCATGGTGGACCTCGTCCTCCGCCCGGACCTCGTGCACGCCGCTGTGGATCGGATGGTAGACGCGTGGATGACGGAGCTCGACCAGTTCGTCGAGCAGAACCTGCTCGCCCTCGACTGCAACAACACGCGTATCGGATCGGGCGGCTACGGCTATGTGAGTGCCTTGCCGGGCGTCGACTACGCTGCCGACTGCGTGAAACCGCACAACATGTGGGGCTGCTCGAACGCCCAGATGTTCTCCGAGGTATCGCCCGAAATGCACTGGGAATTCGCCATCGAGCACGATATGCGCTGGCTCGAACGCTGGGGCCTGACCTATTACGGCTGCTGCGAACCGCTCGACTTCAAGATGGACATGCTTCGGCGCATTCCGAACTTGCGCAAGGTCTCGATCAGTCCGTGGTGCAAGCCATCGAGGGCCGTCGAGGCCGTGGGCGCCGACTACGTCATGAGCCACAAACCGAATCCCGCGATTCTCGCCGAGGATAGCTGGGATCCCGAGCAGGCGCGCAAGAACATCCGCTGGTTTCTCGATGCCACCGAAGGCCAATGCCACGTCGAACTGATCATGAAAGACATCTCAACCGTGCGGTACCGCCCCCAGGCCCTCTGGGAATGGGCCGCCATCGCCATGGAAGAGGTCGAGCGGATGGCATGAGGTGGCATGGCCTTCCAGGCCATGATCTGAAGTGGCATGGCCGTCTTGGCCGTGATCCGAAGTGGCACGGCCATCTTGGCCGTGATCCGGGCGCCGTAGCAATCATTCCTCTCCGTCACGGTTCAGGTGGCCAGATTGCCCAACCCATTTCCAACTCCTAAGGCCTGCCTTCTCCGGATTATCCAGGACGTAGCCGATGGAGTGATCTAGGTCCTCCTGGTTGCGTATCAGGTGATCGTAGGACTCCGGTTGCCAAAACGTGCCCTTCCGTTTGAGCGCCCGGTTGGCTTCGTTTGCCGTGAAGGACTTCCAGCTATGAAGGATGTCTTTCAGAGCGTTTCCAGGAAGAGGTTGAAAAACGACGTGTGCGTGATTTGGCATCACGCACCAGGCCAACAGAAGGTATCGTTGGCCGTCGAAATACCGGAGAGCGTCCGCGACAATCCGGGCAATCCTCTCTTCCTTCATCCAACACGCGCCATGGCCGGCGTCCAGGTAGCTGTCCACTTTGCTTGAGAAGAGGAAGTGCAGTCTCTTTTCTTCGCTCTCAGAGAGAGGACGGCCCATTTGCTTGGCCGTTTTGACGATATCCTCACGTTCTGCGAGCCACGCCTCAAGAACGGATTTGGGAAGAGAATCTCCCAGTCGGAACGTGACGTAATAGACCGCGTGGTCTTTTGTCCAATGCGGCAAATATGCGCCGTGCCGAATGTGCAGAGCTGCGGTTTCGTCATCCGAAGTGGCATGGCCTTCCAGGCCATGATTCGAAGTACCACGGCCATCTTCACCATGATCTGAGGTGGCACGGCCATCCTGGCCGTGATCTGAAGTGGCACACCCTTCTTGCCCGCTGTCCACGGCCTGGAAGGCCGGGCCACCTCCTTCGTCGTTCTCACGCATATCTGATGGCTGCGTCATGGCACATGTGGCCTCACGGCTTTGACTACCACATGAACATATCAAATCGGAGAATATACTGTGAAGTAGCAAGCGCCAGTGAGTCAAGAGAGAACCAGACAGCTTGGGCTACTCAACGTGTTCCAGCAGACCGTCACTGGGCGACGCCGGCTTCGGGGGCTCGCGCATGGCCTCTGGAACCGGGGGCAACTCTTCCGCCGCGAAACAGTCGCCCGCGATGACGGCGTCCAGGAGCTTGGCCTGTTCCGGATAACCTTTCACAGTAGCTTCCAGTACCCAGAGCAACTCGAGGAGTTCCGTTGTGAACGGACTTGTCCAGCGTTCGGGGCGGATGTCGTCGAGAGGCGACGACTTCTTCCCTGCGCCGTCCTTCATGCGGTAGGCGAGCCATGATTGCACCACCTTCAGGCCCGACACCTCGAACTCATAGACCTCGCGAGGGACCGGTGCGAATTCACCCTCGCCGACGTGCAGCGTTTGTGTCGAGTCATTGTATCCGTAAGACTGGGGATAGCCGCCGGGATTCCCGGGCACTGCCTTGGTGCACTTGGCCGTTCCCGGTGGAACGTGTCCGCGCTTCGCGCCCTCGGGAACATAGCGCTCGCCGTAGGTGTGAAGCCACAGCAACCGGGCGCCAATGGCCCGGACGCTGTCGAACAGGTCAGCGTCCTTTGTGATGGGCACGCGCAACTCGCGGGTCTCCAGTTCGTCGCGAAAACGTTCGGTGAAGGCCGGCTGCGCCAGAACACCGTAGACGTAGGCTAAGAGGTCCTCGGGAAAGATGGGCTGGGGATCATGGCCTGGAAGGCCATGCCACCTCTGTTTCCCGAGCAGATCGAGTAGCCCGGGCAGAATATTCGCCACTGACGTGTCTGCTGTGCGATAGAGAGGAAAGGCCTCTTTGGCGCCGTAGGATCCGCGAAAATGATGTAGATCTGGAATCAAAGCACAAGCCGTTGCGGCCGGACCATGCCCAAGAGGATGGTTGAGCAGAGTTGTCAGGTACACCTGGCGTTGGCTGTGTGCGCGCCAGAGTCCCGGTCCTGGACGGTCGAGCAGGCGTGCATCGGCAAAGACGAACTGGCGGTCGAAAGATCGATAGGCGTACCGCGTGGTGCGTGCTGGGCCAGAGACTGTAGATAATTCGGAGATAGGTGTGAGGTGTAGCCTGGACGGTGGAAGCTGGGTGGCTGATTCGTGCACCTTTCTTCCTGTGGGTGAGTTCTTGAAAAGCGCCTTGCGTTCATCCTTTTCGGCTTGTAGCAGCGTGCGCCAGCACTGCCGGAGAGTCTCCTCTTGCGGCGCAATTACCCACGTACGGCCAGCCTTCACGCCGGACTGCTGCCAGGGCATAAGGTCGGTCAGGAGGGGCCAGTCGAAGTAGCCGCCTTTGCCGGGTGGGCGGAAAGGCGCCTGCCACTCATCTGGGCAGTCTTGCCACTCCACGTGTGAGAAACTGGTGACAGCATCGAGCGCCGCCAGCTTCGCGTCACGAGTCCCCTCAATGCGGGCGTAATGCACCTTCGCCGGTCTTGAACTATGGCCATCCAGTGAGGTGGCATGGGCATCCTGCCCATGATCTGAAGTGGCACGGCCATCTTGGCCGTGATCCGAAGTAGCACACCCGTCTTGCCCATTCTCCACGGCCTGGAAGGCCGTGCCTGGAGTTTCTCCCTTTTTAGCCTGTTAACCAATGGCCATCGTCATCGAGACG
>DAIPKA010000069.1:0-33153 GCA_036769985.1 Candidatus Hydrogenedentota bacterium
ACGGGCAGACCGCCTGCTCTGCCCATTGATTTCTACCTATCATGGATGTCCCTTTAACTCCTTTAACTCCTTTAACTCAAGACACCAGGCATCATCGGCCGTTGGACACGGTGAAGGCGGCGTCGCTCGTCTCGGATGACGAGCAGACGCGGGCCGAGTGGCCGGTACTATGTCTTCTCGCCTGTCAATCGCCGCCATAGGCGGGCGGCGGGATGGTTGGACGCGCGGAACTTCTCGATGCGCTGTCTTTCCTTCTCGTCTTCGGCGAGTCCTTTGTATTCCTCGGCCAGTTCCGCCTGGACTCGATCCTTGAGCTCGATGCAGTCGAACGTTTCGGTCGCTTTCATCGCTAGACGACCTCCCTGGGCGTGCGAATATCGATCTGGAGATAGCCTTGTTGTAGGTTAACGGCATTGAAACCGCGGATCTTGTCGAAATGTACAACATGTCGGAAATTCCAACTCACGATCAGATCTGCGTGGGCCACTGTGGCCAGCGCCACGTGATGGGCATCGTTCTTGGACGCCGGGCCCACGACGTTGGCCTCTAGATAGCGATCACAGAGATACACGGCCTCGGCCGAGTTCCTGACGTACTCGACAGAGCTCCCAGGAAGCGCTTCAAGGAGACTCGCGACCTCTTCCGGGGCCTTTGCCAACTCATCGAGCAGCACATCCGAAACAAGAATGGTGACTTCCCCGCGCCGGGCCATATTGAGCAACGCTTCGCTATCTCCAGAGAACTCAGCGTCAAAGCAGCCGCCAACGACGGATGTGTCGAGATAAATGCGCAGGCGTTTCATGAACGTATCATATCATGGCGAAGGATCACGCGGCGATATGGCACAGGCTGGCAGATGGCCTGATGTCTGTTTGTCGATCCCGTTCTGACTCGATCCTGATACCTGAGTACAAGAGACGAGAAGACCGGGCACTGTGCACTATCGGCCGTTGGATATGGTGAACGTGGCGTCGCTCGCGTCGTTGATGCCGGGATCGGACGACGAACATACGCGGATGCCATAGTCTGCCCCGAGCGGGAGATCCATCGGCACGTTCCAGTAGCCTAGGCCGTCGTTGGCCGTACCACGGCCCAGCGAGGCAACCAGAGCCGTATCCTTGTACAACTCAACGTCCACTGCGGAGCCAACATCGTCGCTGCTGCTGACCCATCGGATCTGGAACCGCATCCCGCGTATCCACTTCTCGCCGCCGTTCGGTGACACGACGACGAGCGGATCGGCGCTGTCCACAACAGCGAAACCCGCGTTGCTGAAGTCGCGAATCGTGTCACCGGGCGCTAACGACTGCATGAAAAGCCTGTAGTTGGCCGCCAATGGCATGCCGACGGGCACCAGCCACTTGCCGTATCCGTCGTTGGTGGTCCGCCGCGTGATCCAGTCGTAGAACGTTCCGCTCAGGTAGAGGCCCGCTTTCACGTCCGCTCCCGCGGCCGCGCCGTAGCTCTCCCACTGCACCGGATACTGGCGCCCGGCCACCAACGCCTCGCCGCCATTCGGCCACGCGACGGTGAGTGCGGCTGGCTCGATGGTGAACTCGCCATCGGACTCGTCGTACATCGAGGAATTGGCGGAGGATTGTATGCGAACCTTGTAGTGTGTGCCGGCGGGCAGCCACACAGGCCGCCAGGTCTGCACGCCATCGTTGGCCGTGCGCTTCGCGATAATCCAGCCAAGGAACGCCTTGCCGCGGAACAGGCCTACGTTGACCTGTGGGCCGGGATCGTCGCCATGGCTTTTCCACGTCACGTCATACTGCGTGCCCAACGACCACGTCTCACCGCCGTTCGGCGCCGTGACTTGTAGCGGCGCGACAATCGAGAAGGTTGCGTCGCTTTCGTCATGGATCTCCGGCGCGCTCGACGACTCGACCCGCACGCGGTAATCCGATCCAAGCGCGGCGCTCGAAGGCACTGTCCAATATCGGAGACCACCGTTCACGGCCCGTTGCGCGATGACCGGCCCGAGATACGTCTCGCCGCGATACACGCCGAGATTCACATTCGACCCCACCTCGCCCGTCGACTCCCACGTCACCGCATGCTTCGTCCCGCGGAACCACTCCTCGCCCCCGTTGGGCGATGTCAGCACCAGCTCACCTTCACCTTCGCCTTCACCCTCACCCTCACCCTCACCCTCACCTTCACCGGCCAGTATGGCCAGCGCAGCGGCATTGGACGGTGTCTGTCCTGCGGCGTTGCCAACGAGGCACCGATACATGCCCGCATCCGGGGCACTCACGTCGGTGATTTGGAGGTTACTTGCAGTCGCTCCGGTAATGCGCACGCCATTCGACAAGTCGACGAGATCCTTCTGCCACTGGTACGTAAGCGTGCCTTCTCCGGAAGCACTCACCGAGAAAAAAGCCGTACTCCCCGGCCACAGGCTCTGCGGTTGGGGATGGGCCGTGATCGTCGGAGGTGTCATCGACGATTCGGCATAGAGATACAATGCGGCCTCGCTGCCGATGGCGCCCGGCTTCGTGAAGGTGCGGTCGCCCGCGGCCAGCGTCTGTATCCCTTCGTCGGCCCAGTCACCGTCCGCAGGATCGAACCATTTCACGTGGTAGCTGCCTGCGACAACATTGAGTCCGAGGCTGGTGCCGCTGTCGCCCCAGGCCAAGTACACGTCGCCGGGATCGGCGAGCGCGTAGTCGGTGTTGCCGCGCGCGAGGGCGTCCGACGGGGCCGTCTCGTTGAACCGCGTGGCCTCCATGAAGTCCACGAGCCGTCCGCAGATCTGGAGGTCGCTGACGGCCGTGGACGCGATGTCCATGAATAGGATCATCGAGTACGCGCCGCCCATGGCGATGGCCCATACCTTCTGGCGCAGGTCGGATCCGGTCGGCTGCGGCTGGAACTCGGCCAGGTTGATGCTCTTGAGTCCGCTGGCGCTGTTCCACGCCGCCACGGCGGCGTTATGCAGATCGGTTCGCGAACTCGTGTTGTACTGCACCGCGAACTGGTCGAGATTCGGATTCGAGGCGAAATCAAAGGATGTGCCGTTGTTTTGGTGCACGGCTACCGGATGGTGATTTGTGTCCTTCAACTTGATCCGCTCGGCGATCTTCGATACGTGCGCCGCCGACAACGCCTCGCCATACTCCTCGGCCACGCACCAAATCAGCTGCTTGTGGTGTTTGAAGGCGCCGACAATGGTGTCGATCAGATAGGCTTCGCGCGAATCCAACGCCCCACTGACGAGGTCGCGGCCGAAAGGCTGCGCGCTGTCGTCGTAGAAGATCAGGAACACGGTGATGCCGTTGTTGTCCATCGTTGTGAACCAGGTTTCCCACTGGCCGATGATGTCCTGATCGATGGTGTTATTGATGTTGCTGTCGACAAACGGATTGTGCGTGGCGTCACCATCGCCGCCGTGACTCCGGACAATCTGCATGTAGATGCAGTTGGCGCCGGTGCCAATCACCTTGTTGATGAGCGTGGCCTGATCGCCGCTCCGTGTGCCGTTCGAGTTGCGCGTGCCGCGGTAGAGGAAATCCTCGGGGTCGCCCGGCCCGCACATGAAGAACGGACCTGCGCCTTCGTGCTTGAGCCATGCCGGATGGTCCGGATCCACGATGAGCGAACCCTCGGGCGCCAAGGTCACGGCGATCTCGACGGTGTCCTCGTCGGTCAATCCGCCGTCATCCGTCACGAGCAACCGCGCGGTGTAGTCGCCCGCCGACGTGTAGTCGTGGCTGGCGGTAACGCCGGTGGCGTCGATACTGCCGTTGTTGTCGAAATCCCATTCGTAGCTCGCGATGGACCCCTCCGGATCGTACGAGCCGGCGCCGTCGAAGTTGACGGTCAGCGGCGCCTGTCCGGTAGTCGGCACCGCGTTGATGGCCGCTACCGGCGGATTGGCGTTGCACGGCGGACAGGCCTGGACGAGGAGTTTCAGGTTCTGGTTCATGCTGCACCCCGCGTCGCCCGGCACGAACGAGCTCGTTCCCCGGAACGCGATGACCAAGTCCAGACTCGGAATCATCGCTATCGTCTCGGGCCCGCCGTGGCCGACGGCTGCGAAGGTGTCCGCCGGCGCATCCGGCCACGCGAGTGTCGTGGGATTACCCACGCCGTTGGCGTTGAACCACCAGTTGAACCCGTAGATGCCCGGCCCGTTGAAATCCTGGTCCGAGCCGCCGCCGTAAGTTCCTACGCCTAAGTAGTCCGTGCCGGCGGTCGCCGTCCTCGGAAGGCCGATGGGCACATGGGGACACATATGGTCGTTGAAGAATTGCGTCGCGAGCAATTGTGTGCCGTTCCAGTAGCCCCGGTTACACCACAGCCATCCGATACGCGCGAAATCTCGCGGCGTCGTGGACAGGCCGTAGTCGCTCCGACTCGAGAAGATCGAGCCATCCTGGAACTGGAGCGCGCCGAGGCGGCTCGCGTTCCTCGCCGCGGCGTCCGGCGTCGCGCCGTACACGCCATCGAACAGCGTCTTGGCGTACAGCATGATGGCGTAGTCGTTGTAGGCCCACGCCGCGCCGGGCGCCTCGCCGCGGGCATAGCCGCTGGTCATGTTGGCGAGATGGTAGAACTCCATCGGCTGATCTTTGGTGGATAGGCTCCAGCCCCAATTTCGGATCAGATCGTGTACGCCCGACAGGCGGCTCTCTTTGATCGCGAAGAACAGCATCGTGCTGATCACCGGCTTGGCCGCCGAGGCCCAGTCGCCTTTCGAGGTCTGGTCGCCCCAGGTCTTCACCATGTAACCTTGGCGGACGATGCATCCTACGCCGCCGATGTTCGATGCCACTTGGTTCAGCTTCGCGGCGTCCAAGCCGAGTTCGGCGGGCGTCTTGGTCTCCCATGCGGCTCCCGGAAACGTGATCTGACACGATTCCGTTACGAGCACGTCCCACGTCTCCGTATCGGTTCCGCCGATGTTGGAGGCCTGGACTACCACGGTCGATGTCTGGCCGGCACTGCCTACGGCGGGCGTCCATCCGCTCACCAAACCTGTCTGATCTACGCCAAGGCCCGGAGGGCCGTCGAGAATCGACCACGTCACGCCGGCGCCCTGGAGGAGATGGAGTTGCTCGCGATATGGCGCGCCCTCGTACGCACGATCGGGATCCGGCGATACCTCCTGGATGATGGGGGGCGGTATGGCCTCGACGGCGACCTGCCACGACTCGGAATCCGTGCCGAAGGTATTCCCAACCTCGATCTCGATGGTGAATAGACTGGCGATATCGCCGGAGGTCGGTATCCAGCCGCTGACCAGGCCCATTTGGCTGACCACCAGCCCTGCAGGGCCTTCTGCCACCGACCAGGTAACGGGCAATGTTCCTTGCTCTAGCGTCACTTGCCGCGTGTACTCGAGGCCCGCGTAGCCGAGGTCCGGATCCGGACTGACCTCGGCAAGGACGGGTGGCACATTGTCCGGTGTCCACTCGAGGTAGGGGTACTGCGCGTGGCCGCCCGTGCCTTCGCGGTCCGCGAAGATCGGCCCATCGCCTGAGCCGCTGACCGGCTCGAGCTTGAACGTGACGGTTTGGCCCGGATGCGCGTTGTAGAACGACGTCACGTCAAGCGCATACCACTGCGCCGTCGTACTTACGTGGAATGAGTCCACCACCGTGGTCCATCCGCCGGTGCTCGGCGCGTTCGACCCCGTGAGCGACGTCTCGCTGAAATCGTACTGCGCCCCCTTCACGCGAACGTCATAGTTCACACCGTTTTGCGTCCAGTAGTTGTAGAGGTACAACGTCGCCGCACTGGCGGACGAACTCCCAAGCGTGAATTCGACCCAACCGTAGTTGTTCGTCGACTTGACCAACAGGCCCGCGTACGCGCCGTTCCCGAAGTCGTGCTCGTCATAGTTTGTCGAATCGCCGCGCGTCGTCACGTCATCGTTCGCATGGATGCTGCCGCCGGGAGATGAGCCTGATACCGTTACTTGCCAAGTCTCCGTGTCCGAGCCGTAGGTGTTTTCAGCCCGGATTTCGACAGTGACGCTGTTGCCCACGTCACCGGTCGACGGCGTCCAGCCGCTCACGTAACCACTCGAGTTGACGCTCAGGCCGCTCGGGCCCTGTACCACGGACCACGTCACCGGCGATGTGCCCTGGCTCAGCACGAGTTGCCGCGTATACTCGGTATTGGCCACGGCAGAATCGGGGTCGGGCGAGGCTTCGCCGATCACCGGCGCATCGCCTCCCGATACCGTCTCGATGCAGGGATACTGTGGATGGCTGCCCGTGCCTTCTCGATCCGCGAATATCGGGCCATCCCCCGAACCGCTCACCGGTTCGAGTTTGAACGTGACGGTTTGGCCTAAATGCGCGTTGAAGAACGAGGTAACATCAAGGGCATACCACTGCGCCGTCGTGCCGACGTGGAACGAACTGACCACGGTGGTCCACCCGCTGGTGTCCGGCACGTTCGAGCCCGTGAGCGTTGTTTCGCTGAAATTGTACTGCGCACCCTTTACACGGACCTCGTAGTTCACGCTGTTCTGCGTCCAGTAGTTGTAGAGCCGCAATGTTGCCGTGCTGACAGTTGTACCGCCCAACGTGAACTCGACCCAACCGTAGTTGTTCGTCGATTTGACCAACAGGCCCGCGTGCGCGCCGCTCCCCAGGTTGTACTCGTCGTAGTTGGTCGAGTTTCCCCGAGTGGTCACATCGTCATTGGCGAAGATCTGCCCGGCATAGACCGGCGCGCCAAGAAGCCCCACCGCCATGGCGATCGCCACGAATGCGCTCATGTCTCTTCCCATTCCCCGAACCTCCAGAGGCGCCTCCCGCGAACGGTCAAGCACTCGGTACACCACACGATAATACCACGAGTTAAGGCCTTTGGGGACACGATCCTACACTGCGATGCAGACAACGACGGGGTCTTCGAGGCCGCACGCCAATGACACGGGCCGGCATCCGTTTCCGGCCGCCGGCCCGTGCCTGAATCTCCTGTCCGCGCTATCGGATCGGCTCGGCGATGGTGAACGCCGAACTCATCGTGCGCAGTTCGTTGTGCAAGAACGACTGCAAGCGTAGCCGGTAGCTCGATGCAGGCGTCAAGTCCGTCGGAACTGTCCAGAAGAACGCGCCGTCCTCCGGAGTCTTGCGGATGATCCAATCAATGAAGGCGCCGCCCTTGTGCAAGCCAATGCGCACATTCGGGCCCACGCCGAGTTTCGTGCCGCCCCACTCAAGCTGATAGGTCTGTCCCATGTACAACACGTCATGGAACTGCGGGAAGGTGATGAGAAGAGTCGCTTCACTCAACGTGAACGGTGTGTCGCTAAGGTCCTTGATCGCCGCGTTGCCATACGACTGCACGCGGATCCGGTAGCCATAGCCGGGCTCGAGGTCCGTCGGAATCGACCATGAGTACAGCCCGTCGTTTTCCGTTTGGCGGTTGATCCAGTCGAGGAACGTGGTGCCTTTGTGCAGGCCGACGCGCACCTCGGCGCCGACCGTGGCCTCGTGACTGGCCCAGCGGACCTCTTGGACAGTGCCCATCTGCCAGTCCTCACCCCCATTAGGCTGGGTGACCGCCAGCGGCGTGATCGAGAAGAAGCTGTCGCTGTAGTCGCTGATTCCGGCGTCGCTGTAGGACTGCACGCGGATCCGGTAGTCGTCGCCCGGCTCGAGGTAGTCCGGTACGACCCAGGTCCAGAGGCCGTCGTTGGGCGTCTGCCGGATGAGCCAGTCGACGAATGTCGCGCCCTTGTGCAGGCCGACGCGCGCGTCCGCGCCGGGATCGCCGTAGCTGACCCACGTGATGTCCTGCTGGGTGCCGACGCCCCATTGCTCGCCGCCATTGGGCGCGGTCAGAACCAGATCGTTGCCTCCGTACTCACCGGTCAGGCAGAAGGCCAGGTCGCCGGCATCGGTTCCGAACCAGAATTCGCCTTCCGACATCCCGTGCATTCCGTCGCCCGTGTTCGTCGTGGCCCAGATGAATAGGCAGTCGTCATCGTTGGCCGTGCCCTGGATCGATATCCAGCCCTCGCTGAGTTGAAGCGGCGGGTCCAGATCGGCATCGAACCGGTAGACGGGCACGCCGGGATGTCTGTCGATGCCAACCGAAACCTGTACGGGAGTCACGTCGTACTCCGCTACAACGTCGCCCACCTGATCCTCTCCCAAATCATAGAAGACCACGTGGAACGTGTCCGGCGGTCCGGTCAGGCACGGCGTCAGCGTATCGTAGGTGCAGTCCCAGCCCCACCAACGCACGCCGCGAATGGGCGCCGACACATCGCCGAACGTGTCATACACGAGCCGCTCAATCGGATCGCTCAGGTCGTTTGAGCGTCCTTCGGACTGTGCCAGATCCACCGGCGGCTGACCGAATAGCGACGTTTCCGTGCAAACATCGAGTGGGCCTTCGCCGCCCACGGTTAGGCAGACATCGTCCACATAGGCGACCAGGCCGTATCCACCCGGTGCCCACGCGTAGAATCCGACCGTGTGGAGTGCGCCGTCCGCGAACTCCGAAACGTCGACCGAGACGAGCTCATAGGCCCCGAGGTAGGGAGAAATCCCTGCCGGCACCTCGAACAGCGTGTTGTCATCTACTCGGACCTCGATCACCGGCAGCACATCCGTGTGAGCCTGGAGGTAGAAACTCAGCGTAGCCGGCGCAATGGCAGGAATGAGCACCTCTTGCATGAGGGCCAAGTCGTCACCTTCCGCGGAGCCGCCCAGGTTCGCATAGTAGTCGCCCGAGTGGGCTTCGGAGGGGCCGTAGGTGATGATCGACGGGGTGAACGCCGGCTCATAGTCCTCTATCCAATAGGTATTCGGATGACCCAGCTCGAGTCCACCGTCGCCGAGGAGATTACCCGGGCACACTTCGCCCTCGCCTTCGCCCTCGCCTTCGCCCTCGCCTTCGCCCTCGCCTTCACCTTCACCTTCGCCCTCACCTTCGCCCTCGCCTTCACCTTCGCCCTCGCCTTCACCTTCGCCCTCGCCACCTAGACCCTCTAGACAAAACGCCAGATCGAGGTTGTAAGCCTGATAGGTCGTTCCTGCCACGTTGAGGATTCCGCAAGTGCCGTCCTGCCCAAGTCCGATACTCCAATGGAACTCACAGAACCCCCCCGTGGCCGTTCCCTCGATGGACACCCATCCGGCGGCCAGTTGGAGCGGCAGGTCCAACACCGCGTCGAAGCGGTCAACCGGCGCCTGAGCATATGAGGGGTCGCCAGTGCACCACGCATCTCGACGTTCGGTAAGTGTGGTGGGCGTGACGGTGGGCGTGACGGTGTACGTGGCGACGACACTGCCGGGCTGGCCCCCGGTGTCGGCGAAGAAGCGAATCCGGAATTCATTGGCCCCGCAGGCGTAACATGCGCATTCCCCTTCCCCTTCGCCTTCGATAGGCGACCCGCCTGCTGGCCCGGCGCCGCGCGACGGAACCCCGTCGCAGTACTGCTGGGCGCCCCACCAGCGGATGCCTCCCACCAACCCTGAGATCCCGGAGAATTGATCCATCGCGAACCAGCCACAATCCGGATCGCTACACATCGACGTGTAGGGAACGCTAGAACTACTGAGACTTGCGCCGTCAACCGGTTGCCCGAACACAGTGCCCGGACCGCACACGTCTTCGCCCTCGCCCTCGCCCTCGCCCTCGCCCTCGCCCTCGCCTTCACCTTCACCTTCACCTTCACCTTCACCTTCACCAGCCCCCGCCGTCAAGCAGAAGGCGCGATCGTAATCGGCCGAATAGAAGACACCGGCCGAATAGTGTTTACATGAACCGTCTCCCGACTCTCCTATGGACCAGATGAATCCCGAATTGCACGGGCCCGAATCCTGGATCAGCACCCATCCCGTCGTGAGGGCCAGCGGGGGGTCGAGCGTGGCCTCGAGCATCAGAACCGGATAGGTGCGTGGCTCCATGATCCAACCGCAGACTTCTTCGTATTCCTCACTGCCGGTTTCCTCGCTGGTCGCCGTCACATTGTACGTAGCCACCAGCGTGCCCGGCTGGCCGTCCGCGTCCGTGTAGAATTTGATCGTGAATTGGCTCGTCTCGCAACTGCTGCATATGCACTCCTCGTATTCGCCGATGTGGCACGAATCGGGAAAGAACCCCCACCAGCGGATTCCCCCGATGGTCCCCGACTCCACGGAGAACTTGTCCGCGCCGTTGTACAGCCACTGGCTGTTGCCTATGCTCATGAGGTCGATTTGCTGGCTGAACACACTTCCCTCGGGGCATGTCATGTCCGCCATCCCGACCGCCGCCGGCACAAGCGCCAGCATCAATGCCACCAATGGTCGGCCAAGTCCGCTCCGAACCCGTCTTGTGCCACCAGCCTGACGACATTCGCCGCACATACTCGTTCTCCTTGCATTGTTGCATGGCTGGGCACACCGAACTCCCGCCATGGTTGGGGCGCCCCTTTTGAACTAGGGTTCCTGAAATCTCCTGTCCCTATGAGGACAAACAAACCGCCATCGACACCGCCGATTCCTCATCCCCCGGACATGTAAGGGAGAAGAAGCGTCCGTCTACCCTTCGCTCGCACAGGCCTGCCGCGACGCTTTCCCCGGCAGCCAGACCAACCGCCCCTTGGAATCACCAAGGTGCCGTTCGCCCCAAGCGAGCTTATTCCAGAATTCTCATATTCAACTCTACCACACACCCGCTATCCTGTCAAATCACCACCCTCAACGGGATGTCGGTCCGCGACAGACCACGCCTCGTCGGTGCCCTACTTGACGGGCGGACCGACGGTGAAGGCGGGACTCATGGTGCGCAGGTCTTTGTCCGTATAGGACTGGAGCCGGAGTCGATAGCTTGGTGCGGCGCTCAGGCCCGTTGGCACTGTCCAGTTCCACGTGCCGTCGTTATCGGTCTTCCGGATCATCCAATCGACGAAGGCGCCGCCCTTGTGCAAGCCGATGCGCACATCCGGGCCGACGGCCCCGAGATCGTTGCACGTCCACGCGACGGGATACGTGGCGCCGAGAACCAGCTCGTCGTGGAGGTCTGGGAATGTCACCACCAACGGCGCCTCGCTGAGCGTGAAGGGCACGTCGCTGAGGTCTTTGATGTCCGCGTCGTCATAGGACTGTACGCGAACGCGGTAGCCGTAGCCCGCCTCGAGATCGGTCGGGATCTTCCAGTAGTACGAGCCGTCATTGCCCGTTTGGCGGATGATCCAGTCGAGGAACGTGGTGCCCTTATGCAGGCCGATGCGCACCTCCGGGCCGACGGTAGCGTCGTGGCTGCCCCAGCGGATCTCCTGAACGCTCCCCATTTCCCAGTTCTCGCCGCCATCGGGCCGGGTGACCCCGAGCGGCGTGATCGAGAAATAGCCGTCGCTGTAGTCGTTGATATCGGCATCGGTATACGACTGCACGCGGATGTGGTAGTCATCGTCCGGCGCGAGATCATCCGGCACGACCCAAGTCCAGGACCCGTCGTTGTCTGTCCGGCGCACGAGCCAGTCGATGAATGTGGCGTCCTTGTGCAAGCCGACGCGCACCTCCGTGCCCGGCTGGCCGTAGCTCGCCCACGTGATGTCCTGGAAGGTGCCAACGGCCCACTGCTCGCCGCCGTTTGGCGTCAGAACCGCAAGGCCGGCCACGTCCGCCGTCAAGCAGACATCGTCGATGTAGGCTACGAGGCCGTACCCGCCCGGTGCCCATGTCTCGAAGGAGAGTGTGTGCGCCGCGCCGTCGGCGAAGGCGGACACGTCGGCCGTGGCCAACGCGTAGCCTTCTGTGTACGGCGACACAGCCGCCGGGAGCTCGAAGACGGTGGTGCCATCAATCTTAACGTCAACAATAGGCAGGAATTCGTTCTGAGCCCATAGGTAGAAGCTCAGACTGGCGGCGCCGGTGGCCGGGATCACGATCCCCTCCTGATAGACGGCTATGTCGTCTCCTTCAGCCGTCCCGCCGAGATTGACGAAACAACTGCCTGAATGAGCGAGGCCCGGATCGCAGGTGATGAGCTGCGATGCGAATCCCGGCGTGAAGGTCTCCTCCCAGTAGGGATTGGGATGTCCCAACTCGAAGCCGCCATCCTCGGCCAGATTGCCCGGACACACTTCACCCTCACCCTCACCCTCACCCTCACCTTCACCTTCACCTTCGCCCTCGCCCTCGCCCTCGCCCTCGCCCTCGCCCTCACCACCGTCCGCCGTCAGGCAGACGTCGTCCACGTAGGCCACGAGGCCATATCCGCCCGGCGCCCACGTTTCGAACGAGAGCGTGTGCGCCGCGCCGTCGGCGAAGGCGGACACATCGGCGGTGGCCAAGGCATAGCCTTCCGTATACGGCGACACGGCTTCCGCAAGTTCGAAAACGGTGACGCCGTCAATCTGAACGTCAACGATTGATAAGAATTCGTTGTGCGCCCAGAGGTAGAAACTCAGTGTTGCCGAGCCCGTTGCTGGAATCGTGATGCTCTCTTGGTAGACGGCGATGTCATCTCCTTCAGCCGTCCCGCCGAGATTGACGAAACAACTGCCTGAATGAGCGAGGCCCGGATCGCAGGTGATGAGCTGCGATGCGAACCCCGGCGTGAAGGTCTCTTGCCAGTAGGCGTTGGGATGTCCCAGTTCGAAGCCGCCGTCCTGGACGAGGTTACCCGGGCACACTTCACCCTCACCCTCACCCTCACCCTCGCCTTCGCCTTCACCTTCACCTTCACCTTCACCTTCACCTTCACCTTCACCTTCACCTTCACCTTCGCCTTCGCCTTCGCCTGCTCCCTGGATGGTGAAGGCCCAACCGCCCCAGACACCCCAGGCGTAGCTCGACGACATGCCTTGGAACGTGGCTTGATGCAGGCTGATGTCCCATGTGCTCAAGAAGATGTAATCGGCGGCCGTCGACTCGTCGTAGCCGACAATCGTGACAAAGTGGTCGGTACCGCCGTCACCGTCACTGTCGACAAGGAAGACCATGGGCCGATTGTTGTCGATCTCGTTTTTGAGCACAGCGTACGTCAGCGAGGAGACGTAGTAATACTGCGTCGCTGTGGCCGTGCAGGTTGGTGCCATGAGAGACACGTAGTCCTCGTACGCCGGCTTGATGTCGCTTGACCAACTCCAACCATAGTAATTGTCGCGCGTGCTCTTGGACGTGTCCATGAAATCCGCAATGCAGTTGTCCGTGTGGGGCGTTCGGAGTTGCGTGATATAATCATCCGTGCACAGGCTCGGATACGTGTCCTGAGGCCGCGCGTAATCTTCGTAATGCTTCTCGCTTCCGGCAGGATTCGGAGAGGAACTCGTGCCGCCGGACGCGATCGCCTGGATGACGGCCGGGGTCTGCGTGGCCGCGCTCCCGGGAAAGAGGGCATCGAACCCGTGGGTATCGTAGTACCCGAGCACCATTCCCACGGCCGTCGGGCCGCAGCCGTGCCGCCAGATGTAACGAGGCACGCCCGATATTGTCACGGCCGCCTTCGACGCCTGGAACGGCGGCAGCACGCATCCCGCCGGCGGTTTGGGCCCCGTCGTGCTCTGCTGATCGGGTTCTACTTGGGCGATGGCAGGTAGGCACAGGCACAGCGCCAGCACCCGTACCGCAGACGGAAGAAGCCTCCCATGTAACATGACTCACCTCTCTTCCCTGAAGCCACATTTCCTGAAGACGACTCGACGTCACAGGTCTTGGTTCACCGCGCCGTTGTCCGATCTCCAGTGTATGTCGAGAATGCCAGTCTGTCAATGGCCGAGGATGCCGGCGTGCCACTCCCTCGGGTGCCGGTCACCTGCACGCCACATCACAGGAACGGCATCTCCTTCGACGTGGCGAAGTAGAAGTCCTCGGGATGCGGCGGTTCCCACACGTATGCGGAGAGGTCGCATGCGTCCGAGTCATCGAAGTGGACGCCTTCGGCCTCGAGGAGCATGCGTTGGAGAATGGGCCGCTCGACTTCACTGCGCGCGCTGATCCGGCCGCGTCCGTTAATGACCCGTTGCCACGGCACATCGTCGCGGCGTCCACTGGCGCGCATGGCGTAGCCTACGGCCCTGGCTGCGCGTGGGCACCCGAGAATCGTGGCGATCTGTCCGTAGGTCATGACGCGCCCTCGCGGGATGAGGCGCACGAGTCGGTAGACGGCTTCGTAGAAGCTGGCCATGAGACGCGATCTCGAAGGGCGTTGTGTTCCAGGATGCATTATACGATCGAGGCAAAAGCCTTGACCAATTCATCGAAGGCTTCTTATAATGGATGTCCAAATGCGGCAAGGGGCACAGAAAACGTAGGCGAGGAGGAAAGAAGAGCGATGGCTAAGAAGCAAGTCAACGTAGCGATGGTGGGCGCTCAGTTCATGGGCAAGACCCATAGCAACGCGTGGCGCAAGGTGGGGATGTTCTTCGATCTGCCGTTCGAGCCGGTCATGAAGGTGTTGTGCGGCAAGACGCCGGCGGACTTCGAGAACGCCGCGCGGTGGGGTTGGGCCGAGATCAGTGATGACTACAAGCAAGTCGTCAACCGCCCCGATATCGATATTGTCGACATCTGCACGCCGAACTTCTTGCATACTCCCATAGCCATCGAGGCCGCGAAGGCCGGCAAGCAGGTCATCTGCGAGAAGCCTTTGGCCAATACGCTCGCCGAGGCGACGCAAATGCTCGACGCGGTCAAGAAAGCGCACGTCAAGCACATGTGCGGTTTCTCCTATCGCTACGCGCCCGCTGTGGCCACGATCAAGCAGATGGTTGCGGGTGGCGAACTGGGCAGGATCTTTCACGTGCGTGCGGCCTACCAACAGGACTGGATTGTGGATCCGAACTTCCCGATGGTGTGGCGTCTCAAGAAGAAGCACACGGGCTCGGGCGCCCTCGGCGATATCGGCGCGCACATCGTGGACTTGTGCCAGTACCTCGTGGGCGACATCGACGAAGTGAGCGGCGCATTGCAGACCTTCATTAAGAAGCGCCCCATCACCGAGTCCGACACGGGCATCTCCGGCAAGCAAGGCGAGAAACGCTCGAAGAAGATGGGCACGGTCGACGTGGACGACGCGGCGATTTTCGTGGCCCGGTTGAAAGGTGTAAACACACTGGCCACCTTCGAAGCCACGCGGTTTGCCCTGGGCCGCCGCAACTACAACCGGATCGAGATTTTCGGCAGCAAGGGTTCCGTGATTTGGAACCAGGAAGACATGAACGTCTTCGAGTATTACAACGACGCCGATCCGGCTCACGTGAAGGGATTCCGGCACGTGCATGCTACGGATCCGGGCCATCCCTACACCGAGGCGTGGTGGCCTACCGGCCATATCATCGGCTACGAACACCTGTTCGTGCACGAGATCCGCGATTTTCTGTGCAACCTGAACAAGAAGGCCGCGCCGTACTCGACCTTCGAGGACGCGGTGAAATGCCAGAAGGTCTTGGATGCCGTCGAGCGGTCGGCGGCCTCGAAGAAGTGGGAAAAGGTGAAGTAATCCGGGCGGCGTGGCATCATAGGGCGTCACACGCCTGAGACGGCGGGGAACGCAAACGCAAGAACGAGGAGATAGACGATGAAACTGGGATGCCTGACGGCAATGTTCAGTGATAAGCCCCTGGATCAAGTTCTCGAGATCCTTCGGCCGTTTGGATTGGGTGCGGTGGAGATTGGCGCCGGCAACTATCCGGGTTCGCCCCACCTGGATGTCGAGGGATTGCTGGCCTCGAAGCCCAAGCGTGAGGAACTCAAGAGCCAGTTGAAGGGCGAGGGTCTGATCATCAGCGCCCTGAGTTGCCACGGTAACTGCCTGCATCCGGACGCCGGTTTTGCCAAGTCGTGCGCGACTGCCCAGACGAAGGCCATCAAGCTGGCGGGCCTGCTCGGCGTCGGCGTCGTGAACGATTTTGCCGGATGTCCGGGCGACAGCGATTCGTCCAAGCAACCGAACTGGGTTACCTGCGCGTGGCCGCCCGACTACCTCGAGGTCCTCGAGTGGCAGTGGGAGAAGAAGGTCATTCCGTACTGGAAGAAACAGGCGAAGTTCGCTGCCGACAACGGCGTCAAGATCGGCTTCGAGATGCATCCCGGCTTCGTCGTGTACAACACCGAAACCCTCCTCAAAATCCGCAAGGCCTGCGGCAACAGCCTCGGCGCCAACTTCGATCCGAGCCACCTCTTCTGGCAAGGCATGGATCCCATCGCCTGCGTCCGGAAACTCGGGAAGGCCATCTACCACGTCCACGCGAAAGACTCGAGGGTGGATCCGTTCAACACGGCCGTCAACGGCGTGTTGGATACCAAGCACTACGGCGACGAGATCAACCGCTCGTGGATCTTCCGCACGGTCGGCTATGGCCACGGCCGCGAGTGGTGGAACGATTTCGTTTCGACGCTCCGCCTTGTCGGCTACGACGGCGTGATCAGCATCGAACATGAAGACAGCCTGATGTCGAACATGGAAGGCCTGAGCAAGGCCGTGGCCCTTCTCAAACAGGCGCTCCTCTTCGAGAAGGTTACCGCCATGACTTGGGCATAAGGTTCTCGGCAACACACGGGGCTCGGGCGCGGCGTTCGAGCCCCGTTTTCTTTCACGTACGCGGAGCGGATCGACATGGACTGGGGGCTTCTGAACAAGGCGGTACGGCGCATTCCGCGCGTAGACAAGGCGCAGTGGGACGGACTCGACGTATTCAGCCGCTGGCTGATCGTCACCCGTGCCGCCGTGCTCATCATCACCTTCATCCCGTGTGCCTTGGCCGGCCTGCTTGCCTACCGTAACGGCGCTTTCGACAGCTGGCTCTGGTGCTGTGTCACCGTCGGACTTCTGTTGGCCCATGCCACCAACAACATCCTCAACGACATCATCGACCACCGCAAAGGCGTCGACAAAGGCAATTACTTCCGCGCCCAGTACGGCGCCCATCCGCTCGAACACGGTTTCATGACCATCCGCCAGGCCTTGGCCTATGCGGCGGTCACCGGCGGCGCGGCGCTGGCCGTCGGCGCGTACCTCATTTATCTGCGCGGCGGCTTGGCGCTGGGCCTGACGGTCGTCGGCGCGTTCTTCGTCCTGTTCTACACCTGGCCGCTCAAGTACATCGGCCTTGGCGAGGTCGCCGTGCTGGCCGTGTGGGGGCCGCTGATGACGGGCGGCGCCTACTTCATCATCACCGGCGCCTGGGATTGGGCCATCGCGCTCTGGAGCCTTCCCTACGCCATCGGCGCGACCACCGTGCTCTTCGGCAAGCACATCGACAAGCTCGCCGACGATAAGGCCAAGGGTATTCGGACTCTGCCCGTACTCCTCGGCGAACCCACGGCGCGCGCCGCAACGCTGGCGTTGATGGCATCGCAGTACGTGCTCGTGGCCGTGCTGGTGCTGACCAAGATGGCTTCCCCCTTCCTGCTGATCGCCCTGGTCGGCCTGACGACCGCACGGCCGATCACCATGGTGTTCCGCACGCCAAGGCCTACCGAACGCCCCGACTTCGTCCCCGAGGACATCTGGCCGCTTTACTTTGTCGCGGCCGCCTTCTACCACAGCCGAAAGTTCGGCGTGTACTTCCTCCTCGGCCTCCTGGCCGACGTGGCATTGCGCGCGGCGGGCGTGATCGCGTAGGTCGGAGCCGCGAGACGGGGCGGCGTCCTGCGCCTCGGCTGTGGACGATGTGGACAAGATGGACGGAAGTTCTCGCTCTGTCCACACTATGTCGTCAATAGGGCCAACAGGGTCAATAAGCTCAACAGGGCGAGTAGGTCTCACGCCCTACCCGCGCCCTACTCGTTGATCTCGGAGATCGTGAACGAGACGGTGCTGGCCGTGCCTTGGCGGTCGATATCGAGCGTCAGCGTGTCTCCCACGAACAGGCCCCACACCATGAAGTCGATCTCGGTGGGATGGGCGATGGCTTCGCCGTTTACGGCCGTGATCACGTCGCCCAAGCGTAGGCCGGCCGCGTACGCCGGCGAACGTTTGAGAATCTCGACGACGATGCACCCGGAACTCGAGCGCACGCCGAGCTCGCGGACAACGCCCGGTCGCACGGCGTTGATGTCGCGCGCGGTGAAACCCGGCCACGGATCCCGCCGTCGGCCGTAGTGGATGATCTCGTCGGCCACGCGCCGTATGCGATTAATGGGTAAGGCGAATCCGAGGCCGACGCTGCCGCCGCTCTCGCTGAAGATCATCGTGTTCACGCCGACGACCTCGCCGGCGGCGTTCACGAGCGGTCCGCCGCTGTTGCCCGGATTGATGGCGGCGTCGGTCTGGATCATGTCCTGATACAGGCGGTCGCCGCCGCCGATCTGGCGGCTGACGCGCCGATGATTGGCCGATATGATACCGACGCTGACCGTTGGTTGCGGATCGGACATCAGCGGCCCGAAGGGGTTTCCGACCGCGATGGCCCACTCGCCGGTCATGAGGTCGTCCGAGTTGCCCAGTGCGGCATAGGGCAGGCCCTCGCCTTGGGCGCGCAGCACCGCCAGGTCGCTGCGCGGATCGGCGCCGACGAAGTCGACCTTGATCTCACGGCCATCTGCCAGCGTGATCGACGAAATCGCGTCCGCGTTCTCGATGACGTGGTAGTTTGTGAGCACGTGGCCTTCCGCATCGATGAGGAAACCGCTTCCGATGGATCGGACCTCGCGCTGCCGATACTGCGTTTGCGGAATGTCGAAGAAGTCCCAGAAGCCCTGAAAAAAGGGGTCGGCGATGCGCGTCGCTTCGATTTGCACGACGTTGATCGAACAGACGGCCGGCGCCACGCGTTCAATGGCGCGAACGATCGCATTGCGGCGCGTAGCCGTGACGTCGTCCTGCGCCGCCGCGGCCATGCACGCCAGCGCCAAGGCCAGTGTGAATCCAGCCCGCCGGAATACGCCTCGCCGTTGCCTCATACGCCCGTCACTCCTCTCGTAGCCGGATAAAGACAGGGCTGTCAAAGCCTCTCAGCGTCGACAGCCCCACCGTTCCCTATCATCGCGCGGGCCGCTCGAAGAGTACTGCCCGTGGAATGCATTCCTATCGGCGGATCACTCCGGTTTTACAGCACCCCCTTCGGCGGGGGCCACCTCGGCCGGCGCGGCTTCTTCACTCGGCACCACAGGGACCGTTACCTCAACCGCGTTCGCGGGGGCTCCATCAACGGCCCCGGGTGCGACGACTACCTCAGCCGCCGGTTCAGCCGCCGATTCGGCCGCCGGTTCAGCCGCCGGTTCAGCCGCTGGTTCAGCCGCTGGTTCAGCCGCTGGTTCAGCCGCTGGTTCAGGCTCGGGCTTCTTGAGGGTTTCACTTGCAGGCAACAACGCGTCCGCATCCGACTTCGGCAGCATGAACAACTGCGCGATGCCGTCCACGGTGACGCCGACCTTGCCGTCCTTCTCGGCGCCGAGGGAGATAGTCCGCGTCTCGCCCTTGGCCGACACGATGATCGTTGCAGTGGGCGCACCCTCAAGCGCTGTCTGCCCGAAGACGATCTCGCTGGCCTCAAGCGCATCCAGGTCGTCAAAGAGCGCCTGACACATGGACGGGTCGCCTTCAAAGGTCTCGCCGCCGACGGCAAGCGTCCACGCATCATCCTTGTGCTCGAGCGCGAAACCATCCTCGGCACGCTGCACCTCGACCTTGTCCATCTCTTCGCCCAGGTCGGCGAGCGAACGCTGGTAGAGCTCGCCGGGCGACAGGAAGATCTTCTTGACGTCGGCCCGGCTCATGGTCAGGACGCCCGGCTCCGCGTCCAGTTTTGCGTACACGCCGTCGACGGACTTCGAGTCGTTGCCCAGCACGATCGTGTGCGTTTGGCCATCGACTACGAAGACGACACTGCGCTCGGGCGCATCACCGCGCCATTCCTTGCCTTCATCGGCGTAGTCGTCGGCCTTCCACTGAGCGAGCGTCCGGCCCATCGTGTCCAGTGCGGTGGTGATTGCCTCGAGAGACGCGGCGGGCTGCTCGACGGTCCACTTCTTGTCTTGCTGAGAGACGATGATCGAGCCTTCAGGCTGGTTCACCGTGATACTCGTGATCTTGTCCTTGTCGAGATCGAGGCTCGGCAGATCGAACAGGCTCGAACCCTTCGGCCACAACGGATCGAAGTTGTACTTGCTGATCTGGTAGACGATGTCTTCGGCATTCGTGGCCACGCGCACGTAACCGTCACCGGCGGGATCCGGGCGGCCGCCTTCGATAACGACATTGCCTTCCTCGCCCTTGTCCTTGAACGAAATCACACATTTGAAGGCCGGCGGTTCGAGGCCCCAATCCGCCTTCTTCGACGGATCAACGATGTCGTTGGCCGTCAACGAGTCAAGCTTTCGCAACAGCGAATCCCGGGCCGCCGCCTTGTGCTCCTTCCCGGCAATGCCGCCAGACGCCAGGACCCAATCATACTTGAGTTCCGGCTCCTTCTTTTCCGTTTCTTCCGGTGCTTCGGTGGTCTCGGCCGTCGCGTCACCTTCCGCGGCTTCCTGGTCCTCCTCGGCCGCGTCCGTGGTTTCCTCGGGCGTTTCGACGGGCGTGCCCTGCAACTCGAACACGAGTTCCTTGTCGGGCGTCGTCAGCACGATCTTGTTGATCTGATCCTGGTCGAGATCAACCACTTGCTTGTCCACCCATGTGCTGGCCTCGGGCGCTTTGTCCGTCTCTTCGCCATACAATCCGGCGGACTGACGCAGATTGGTGTCTTCCACAAACACATCGTTCTCGCCGTCGCGCCGCATGAACACCGTCTTGGGATCCGGCGCCTTTCCGACAAGCACATGAAACGCCGGCGCCTCGGCATCCTTCTTGTAGCCCACCACGTGGAAGGCCTTGTCCTCCGTGAGTTCGTAGCTTCCGAGCACATCGTCGGCTTCCGCCTTGGCTCGGAATTCGCCCTCGAGCCCCATGAGGAAATCGAGGTACTCGTCCATCTTGGTCTGGCTGACCGGCGCGTTGAAGTGGTTCGTTACGCGCCACTTCGATGCGTCGGCGTCGTAGGCGAGCGCTATCTTCTCATCAGGCTTGGCGCCGGCATACAGTTCGAGCTTCGCGAGCTCACCCTTCGTGAGACCGTCCGGCAGCAGCGCCACCAGACCGGCTTGCTCAATAATCGTCGGCGACTCATCCTTGGCCCGTTTCATCACGACCAGCCCTACCAGAACCACGAGGACGATGACCAGAGGTACCAGATTCTTCGGTTTCATCTTCCGCCTCCAAAACCGTATCGTTCGCGTTACACGCGCGGTTGTCTCCTGTTGAATCCTATCTTGCGAATCACTCGCTGCCCGAGTGCCGAATCGTGTACGCATTGCGGGCGCGACGGCGTGCGGCCGCAGAGAGGATACCCACCGCGGCGATCACGGTGGCCGCGAAAGTGTAGTTCACGATCTTCCAGAAGGTGCGCGTACTGGCGCTCGGCTTGTCGATGGTTCGGTTGATCGGTTTCCGGCTTCGCACTTGCACCAGTTCGTCGCCCAGCGTCACCGCGTCCACGGCGTTTAGGAACAGATCCAGGTTGCCCGCCTGGAGGAAGTTCTTCCGGAACATCTCCGAACAGCCCAGCAGGATCATCTTGCCAGGAGCCGGCGTGACCGGCCCCGCCTCGGCCTCCTCCGGCTTCGGCGGTTTCGGCGGTGCATTGGGCATTTGCGGCTCTTCCTCAGGCCATTCGGGGCGCTCGGCGTCCTTGAAGGCATCCGGGAACTGGCCGGAGACCATGGCCATGAGCGGATACCGCTTCATCTCCTGGCCCGAGGGCGGGCCCTCGAAGGCTTCCGCCGAGGGCGTATCGCTGCCGGGGAACGTCCACGAACTGTCGCTCGACCACATGACCGGCTTCACTTCGAGGCCGCTCTGCTTGACCTTGTCTTCGTCGACGGTGAGGGGCGATCCCCAAAGATAGAAAATCGAGGACAACCGGTTTGTGACGGACGTGCTCTGGTCCATCGAGGTGTTGTTCACAATGATGTGGATCGGGAGGTTCACCGTCTGGCCCATGCCCAGCAGCGAGGCCAAGTCGTTGCTCCCGCCCTGAACCGTCAGCGGTACGTGGTTCTTGTCCATCAGGATGTCTTCGGACACCGTGATGCCGTAGTGCTCGAGCAGGGCGTTGATCTCCGGCTTCTCGTCGCGCCGCGAGAGCGTTGTGCCGCGCCGCGTCGGCCGGTAGTCCCATTCGTAGTTCTGCACGGCCAACACCACCGACTTGCCCTGGACGATGGCTCGGTTGATCTCCCACCGCTGCCGCTCGTTGAGGCTGCGCGGATTGATCACCGCCAGCGTGTCATACTCCTCGGGCAACGGACTCTCTTGCGTGAGTTCGACGCGTTGCACATCGTACTTCTCGACCTGGAGAATCTGCTGGAGGTAGACGTACGGATCTTCGGACGTCGGCACCTGCTGCCCCATCTGCTCGAGCATCCGTTTCATCTGCGGATCAATGCTCACCGCTTCCTTCGGCGCCACCAAGGCCACCACCGGCTTCTTGTCCCGCGTGAGCTTGTGTACAGTGCTGACGAGCCGGTACTCGAGCTCCTCGATGGTTTGCGGCATGACCTGGGGAATGATCTCTTCCTCTCGGTCCTTGTAGCCCACACCGATGCTCGAGTACACCAGCTTGTTCGTGACTTCGTCTTCGCCGATGGCCCTCACCGAGAACGGCTCGACGCCTTTGTCCAGCATGCGCTTCTCGAGGGCCTCTTCCTTGCCTTCCTCTTGTTCCTCTTCTTCCTCTTCTTTGGGCGCCAAGGCGTTGGCCACTTCCATGTGGATCGTCTTGAATTCGAGCTTGCCGTTCGAGGCCATCCCGATCTCTTGGATCTTGTCGGCAATGTCCTGCTCGAGTTGCGTCATCCCTGTGGGCATCTTGTCCTTCGGCGTGATGTACAGCGTTACCTGAACCGGTGTATCGAGCTTCGCCAGAATGTCCTTCGAGGCTTCCGAAACCGTGTAGATCTTGTCCTCGGTCATGTCGAAGCGGCCAAGGCTCTGCCCCACGAGCAACCAGTTGAACAGGAGGCCGATCGCCGTGCATACGATCACAGCGGTCGCAAACGTGGTGCGGGCTCTCGGCCGGCCTCGCCCTTCGATGTACATGACATTCAGCAGGATGAACAGCACCGTCCACGCGCCGAAGTAGAGCAGGTCGGCCACCTCGATGACGCCGCGCGTGAACGAGGCGTAATGATCGAAGACACCGACCAAGACCGACAAGAGCGAACCGAGGCCGGGCCGCATGCTGTCGACGTAGCCGGCGATGAAATCGGTGCCCACCAAAAATACCGCAAAGCACGTCAACAGCGTCACGACGAAGGCCACGATCTGGTCTTTGAAGAAACCGGAAAAGAAGATGCCGATGGCCAGGAAGAACGCCCCGAGCAGCAAGGTCCCCAGGTAGCCGCCAAGGACGCCGCCATTGTCCGGATTGCCCAGCGACGCGAGCATGATTGGCACGGTTACCGTGGCCGCCACCGTCAGCGCGAAGAAGACGAGCGCGGCCAGGAACTTCCCGACGACCAGCTCGCGCGATTTCATCGGGAACGTCAGCAGCATTTCCCAGGTGTTTTCCTTGCGATCCTCGGCCCACACGCGCATGGTGACCGCCGGGATGAACACGCACAGGAGGATCGGCAGGTTGTTGAAGTACGGCCGCATGTCGGCCACGGGGAATGTGAAGAACGAGGTAATGTATAGGCCTACGCTGATGAGCACGTAGACAATCATGAAGATGTAGCCGACAGGCGACGTGAAATACGCGCTCAGCTCGCGGCGAAGAATGGTCACTATGTTCCTCATGCTACGTTCTCCTCCTTGGTTTGAGCGCCGGACGTCTTCTCGGTGAGCGTCAGGAAGGTTTCCTCCAGCGTGAGCGGCTTATCCGTGAGTTCGCGCAATTCCCAATGCTTGGTCTGCGCCAGCTGGCTAACCTCGCGCCACACCTCTGATTTGATGGCCCCGTGGAGTTCGAACGAGGCGTACGTGCCCTTCTGCCCAAGCGATACCACGTTTCGTACGCCGCTGAGTCCCGACAGCAACCGCTGGGCCTCGGCCGGTTCTGCGAGCACCGAAACTAACGTGCGCTCGTACCTCTTGGCACGATCTCGAAGCTCCTCGATCGTGCCGTCGCCCACAATCCGCCCCTCATTGATGATGACGATCCGATCCGCCGTGGCCTGCACTTCCTGCAGGATGTGCGTCGACAGAATCACGGTGCGGTTCTCGGCCAGCCGCCGGATCAACGTCCGGATCTCGACGATCTGGTGCGGGTCAAGGCCCGAGGTCGGCTCGTCCAGAATGATGATCTGCGGATCGTGGAGCAGGGCCTGAGCAAGGCCGGTGCGTTGCTTGAACCCTTTGGACAGCTCGCGGATGATCCGGCGATACATGGGACGCAGGCCGCACTCATCCAGGATCAACTCGATCCGTTGCCGGAGCTTCGCGCCCGAAAGCCCGCGCGCCTTGCCGACAAACTCGAGGTAGGTCTTCACCTCCATGTCCATGTAGAGCGGCAGAATCTCGGGCAGGTACCCGATTACCTGCCGAACCTTCAGCGGCTGCTCGAGCACGTCGAAGCCGCCTACCTCGGCCGTTCCCTGCGTCGGATGAAGGTACGTTGTCAAGATCTTCATCGTGGTGGACTTCCCTGCCCCGTTCGGGCCGAGCAACCCCACGATCTCGCCCTGACGTACCTCGAACGACACATTGTTTAAGGCCACGACCGGCCCGTAATGCATCGTCAGCTTCTTGGCTTTGATCATTGTTACCTCTCCTGGGCGATTATTGCCACATCCTCAAGCTCAGAGCCCCGGCATAACGGCCCTGAGACTGCTTCCGCGTTGTCGCTGTTCCCCCCTGGGAACCTGCTTCTTGGGCGTACCGCGTATTCCCCACGCGCAATCCCTTAGGCTACCATGCCGTCCCCTCCGCGTTCAAACCGCCCATTGGCTTCTGAATCCATGCCCTCTCCGCATCAAAACACGTCCCATCGGTCCATTCGCGAGAAGGCAAGTTCCGTGCCGATCCGAGACAACTTCGTAACTTATTGAATGGCAATGGTTAACAGAACCGGCGCGCCGCACGGCGGTGCCCCATTTCGGGCATCTCCTCGGCCGCTGGCCCCATTTGAGGCACGCCGACAAACACCCACATGCCCTGTCCCTAAGTCTCCGGGCGGGTGTGCTGTCCGATGAATCCGGCATTGGTTGACCCCGTGAATCGCCGATGCATGCGCGCCGGAGCGGGGCCGGGTCTCCGCGCGTCGAAGGGCGTTCGCGTTTGAACACGGACTCGGTTTTTGCTAAGCTTTCTCAATTCCAGGGGACCGCCGAAGTGACTGGCGTCGCGTGATTTCATCGGTTTCCTTTGTTTCGGGTGATCCCGGCTCTGTCGGGGCCTCTGGATGCGGAGGCGGCGGACATCACGCGTGAGGAAAGGTAGTGCAAAATGAGTGACAAGGAGCGTTTGCTGCTGAGCGGCAATGAGGCCGTGGCGCTGGCGGCGTTGCATGCGCGGGTCGCGCTGGCTACGGCCTATCCCGGGACTCCCTCCACGGAGATTCTCGAGAATCTTGCGAAACTGGGCGGCAAGGCCCAGTGGTGTCCCAACGAGAAGGTCGCGTTCGAAGTGGCCCTCGGCGCGGCCTTCGGCGGGGCGCGCGCCTTGGTGACCATGAAGCATGTTGGCGTGAACGTAGCGGCGGATCCGCTATTCACGGCGATGCACACGGGCGTCAGCGGCTCGCTGGTGCTCGTCTCGGCGGACGATCCGGGCATGTGGTCCAGCCAAAACGAGCAAGATAACCGGAACTACTCGAAGGCCGCCGGCGTGCCGACCTTCGAGCCGTCGGACTCGCAAGAGGCTTACGACTTGCTCATCGAGGCCGTCGAGTTCTCCGAGAAGTGGAAACTGCCGGTCATGCTCCGGATGACCACGCGTATCTGCCATTCGAAGAGCATCGTCAAGCCGCATCCGCCCGAGGGGCCGTTTCCCACGCCGCACTTCGAGCGCGACATTCCGGCGCGCACGATGTTGCCGGGATTCGCACGCCCGGCGCACCGTCGGCTCCGCAAGAAGCTCGACGAGATCTATGCGTGGAACGAGACGTCGCACCTAGCCAAACGGTTCGATGGTGACAAGTCGCTCGGCATCATCACCTCGGGCGTTTGCTTCAATCATGCGCGCGAGGCCGCGCCCGAAGCCAGCATTCTCAAGCTGTCTATGGTATATCCGCTGCCTATCGAGACCATGCGCGCCTTCGCCGAGAGCGTCGACCGATGCGTCGTGATCGAGGAAGGCGATGCCTACCTCGCCGATGCCGCGCGTGCGGCGGGCATCGTGGTCGAGAGCAAGGACACGATGTACCGCTTCGGCGAGCTGAACGTCGGGCGCGTGCGTCGAATCCTTGCCGGCGACAACTCCGAGGAGCCGGTCGTACCCAAGGGCAAGCCGCCGCAGTTGTGCGCGACATGTCCGCACCGCGCCGTGTTTGCCTCGTTGGCCAAGCTTGGCTGCTACGCCATGGGCGATATCGGCTGCTATACCCTGGGCGCGTTGCCGCCGTACCAGTCCCTGGATTCGTGCGTGTGCATGGGCGCCAGCATCGGCCTCGGCCTCGGCCTGCGGCACGTGTTGCCTCCCGAAGAGGCGAAGCGGATGGTCAGCGTCATTGGCGACAGCACCTTCGTTCACGGCGGCATCACGGGGCTTGTCGAGATGGCCTACAACCGGCCGTCCACGGGCCATGTCGTGCTCATCCTCGACAACAGCACAACGGCGATGACGGGCCTCCAAGAGCATCCGGGCACCGGTCGCACGCTGGATCACCGACCCACGCACAAACTGGACTTCGCCGAACTGGCTAAGGCCATCGGCATCGAGCGCGTCTACGAGATCGATCCGATGGAGAACGTTTCGAAGTTTCAGGCCTTAGTGAAGGAATGCCTCGAGTTGGAGGAACTCGTCGTGATCATCGCTCGACGGACCTGCTCGCTGGCCGAGAAGAAAATTGCGGCGTGGGAACGCGCTGCGGCGGAGAAGAGCCATGAGTAACACCAGCGGCGTCGTCAATGTCGTCGTCGCCGGACTCGGCGGACAAGGGGCCATCAAGGCCTCGGACATCCTGTCGGATGCCGCCTTTGAGGCCGGCCGCGATGTGAAGAAAAGCGAGATCCACGGCATGAGCCAGCGCGGCGGCTCGGTGACCAGCGACGTCCGATTCGGCGACGTGGTGCTCAGCCCGATGGTGACCGCCGGCGAGGCCGATTACCTCCTCGTCCTGGACTCGACTCAGGTGGAGAACAATCAGTACCTCTTGGCGGACGACGGTGTTCTCATCGCTCCGGACCGCTTCCTCGAGGCCGGTCAGTCGCTGAAGAGCCTTGACGCCGACGCGAGTTCACCCCTGAACTCGCGGAGTTTCAACGTGGCCATGCTGGGCGTGTTGAGCGCCTACGTGGACATTCCGGACGAGTGTTGGGCCAAAGCCATCCAGGCGAACCTGCCCGCCAAGGTCCACGAACAGAACTTCCAGGTGTTCGCCCTCGGCAAAGAGCGAGGCAAGCAAGCCAAGGGCTAGGGGTTCAGGGAATCGCCGGGCGGTGGCCCTACCGGGGTGCCTGTGCCCCATCGGTGGGCGAAAGGCGGCCGAGTGTTCGTGTCTGTGTGGGCCGTCACGGTTCGTCCTAGCAGAGACATGGCAGAAGCTACGCGGGCTGTGCTCCGCATGGCGCGCGTTTCCACACCGAACACTTCCAGTTGCTTGACGTGATCGCGTCGGCAGCCCAGGTCCTTGTCTTCAGTGGCGGGTCACGACGAGGTTTTGACAGGGAATTTCTCAGTGTGTATACTGGGAAAATACTGGGCACGTGTTCTCGGGATGAGGGTCTTGAGAGGGCGGTGTCTTTTCATGAAGTACCCGGCGCCGAGAGGGTTTTCTCGACGCCCAACACGCGTGGCGCGGTGGCCGCGCACGAAGGGGAGAGGGGCTCAGATGAGCGGATTGCGAAAGGAGTCGTGGGGCGGGTTCCATCCCGCCAGCGCAACGGACTACCTGCCGGTAGCAAAGCTGCGCCAACTGCAGTTCCAGCGTTTGCAGCGCATGGTCAAACGGGCCTACGAGAACGTCGAGCTGTTTCGCCAACGCATGGAGGAACGGAACCTCGTTCCGGAAAACCTCAAGTCTATTGAGGATGTGACGAAACTGCCGTTCACGGTGAAGACCGACCTTCGCGATACCTATCCCTTTGGCCTGTTTGCCAGTCCCATGGAGGACATCGTTCGCGTTCACGCGTCCAGTGGCACGACGGGAAAGCCCACCGTGGTTGCTTACACGCAGGCGGACATCGATGTCTGGGCGAACGTCATGAAGCGGACGTTTCTGGCCTGCGGCCTCCATGCCGGCGATATCATCCAGAACGCCTACGGCTATGGCCTGTTCACCGGTGGTCTGGGCGCGCACTATGGTGCTGAGGCTCTGGGCGCGACGGTCATTCCGATTTCGGGCGGCAACACGGACCGGCAGATTATGTTGATGAAGGACTTCGGCGCCAACGCAATCTGCTGTACGCCGAGCTACTTCCTGCATCTGTCCGAGCGGGCCATCGAAGGCGGTATTGATTTCCGTTCGCTCCCGTTGCGGGCCGGCGTCTTCGGCGCCGAGCCCTGGACGGAAGCCATGCGCGTCCGGATTGAGGCGTTGACCGGCATCAAGGCGTTCGATATCTACGGCTTGTCCGAGATTATTGGGCCCGGCGTCGGCAGTGAGTGTCTCGAACAGGGCGGACTCCACATCTTCGAGGACCATTTCCTAGCCGAGATTATCGATCCGGAGACGTGCGAGCCCGTGCCGGACGGCGAAGAGGGCGAACTCGTGCTCACCACGCTAAGCAAAGAGGCCATGCCCATGATCCGCTATCGGACGCGTGACGTGACCTGCAAGATCCCGGAACCGTGCGCCTGCGGCCGCACGATTTGCCGGATCAAGCGGATCGGTCGCCGTAGCGACGACATGTTCATCATCCGAGGCGTCAACGTGTTTCCGTCGCAGGTCGAAACGGCGCTGCTGCAGGTGGAGGGCACCCTGCCCCATTACCAGATCATCCTTACGCGCGAGAAAGACCTTGACCAGATGGAAGTCCAAGTCGAGGTGACAGCCGAGCTCATCGGCGACACCGTCGGTGCGGTCGAGGAACTGCGCAAGAAGCTTTCCCAAGCCGTCGAGCGGACGCTCGGTATCCGCGCGGCCTTGCGCCTGGTCGAGCCGCACACCATTCAGCGCAGTGAAGGCAAGGCCAAACGCGTGATTGACAAACGGCAGTTCAAGTAGACGTCGTTGGGAATGGAGCAGCGTACCATGTCCGCACGTACGCGGTGGGCATAGGTTGAGAAAGGGTGAAACATGAACGTGAAGCAGCTATCGCTCTTCTTGGAAAACAAACCGGCCCATTTGAAGGTTCCGTGCCAGGTGCTTGCGAAGGAGGGCATCAATATCCTGACGCTTTCCCTGGCGGACACCGACCAGTTTGGCATCCTGCGCATCATCGTCAATGATTGGCAGCGTGCCGTTGACGCCCTCGAGAAGACCGGACACGTCGTCAAGGTGACCGACGTACTCGCCGTCGAGGTCGAGGATCGCCCGGGCGGTCTTGTCGACTTGCTTGAGATCATCGACGAGGCCAACCTAAATATCGACTATATGTATGCGTTCACCTTTGGCCAGGCGAACCGCGCCACCATGGTGTTTCGGTTCCGGGATCCCGACAGCGCGATTCGGGCGCTCGAAGCCAAGGGCGTGAACGTGCTGAATACGGTGGCCTTGGCCGACAGGACGGTGCACTAGATCGCCGGCTTCTCGCATGCCCATTCCCGTCGAGCCGGCGGCGTGCGGAACCGGGACCTTGTCCCCGAGCCTCTTGTTCAGTGACAATCTGGGTGCGCCTCATGCGCACGCCCTTCATAAGGAGTAGGGCGCCGTGACCTCTTTTCCCTTCGAGAACCGCATTTGGCATGCCGACGAGACGATGCCTCAAGGCGACCTTCGGGCGCTGCAACTGGAACGCTTGCGCCACCTGGTTGCCCGGGTGGCCGAGGTGCCGTTCTACAAGAAACGGTTTGCCGAGCACCACATTACGCCGGAGTCCATTCGAAGCCTGGACGATGTAAGGCGGTTGCCTTTCACCACCAAAGAAGACCTCCGGCAACACTACCCCCTGGGGTTTCTGGCGGTGCCTCGCGAACGCATCTCGCGTATCCACGGTTCGTCCGGAACGACCGGCAAGCCTACCTTTGTGGCTTATACGCCTGAAGACAAGGAGACCTGGGCCAACCTTTGCGCCCGGTTCCTTGTGGCCGGCGGGCTCCGGCCCGAGCATCTCGTCCAGATCTCCTTTGGTTTTGGGCTCTTCACGGGTGGGTTCGGTCTTCACTTCGGCGTTGAGGCGGTCGGCGCGGCCATCATTCCCGCTGCGGCGGGCAATACCCCTCGGCAGATTCTGCTCATGCAGGATCTCGGCGCCGACGTGCTCGTGTGCACGCCGAGTTACGCCCTGAACATCGTCGATGTCGCACGCACCCAAGGCCTCGATCCGAGGCAACTGCCCATTCAGTTCGGCCACTTCGGCGGTGAGATGTGGACTGAAGATATGCGGGCCAAGATAGAGGAAGAACTCGATATCCTGGCCTTCAACAACTACGGCCTGAGCGAGGTCATCGGCCCGGGCGTGAGCGGCGAATGCGCCGCGCGTAGCGGTATGCACGTCCAGGAAGACCACTTCATCGTCGAGTGCCTTGACCCGAATACGCTCGAGCCGGTTGCGGACGGCGAACGCGGAGAGCTGGTGTTCACCACCCTCACGAAACAGGCGATGCCCCTTGTCCGATATCGCACGCGTGACATCGCGGCCCTCGATCCGGCGCCGTGTCCCTGTGGCCGTACCGGGGTGCGCATGAGCCGGGTGACAGGGCGGACGGACGACATGCTGATTATCCGAGGGGTGAACGTGTTTCCCTCGCAGATCGAGGAAGCCCTGTTGCGCGTCGAGGGGGCTGCGCCGCATTACCTGATCGAAGTGGACCGCGCCGGTGCCTTGGACAATGTGGTGGTCCATGTCGAAGTTCGCCCCCAGGACTTCTCGGACAGCCTCGCAGACATGGAGGGCCTCCGAAACCGGATCGACCGCGAGATTCAGGCCATCGCCGGGATCCGGGCTCGAATCGAACTGGTGGCGCCCCAATCCATCGCGCGGTCCGCCGGGAAGGCCCAGCGCGTCATTGACCATCGAAAACTGAAGGATTGAGGGCTTGGTCCGGCTCGAATGGAGGCCGGCTCCGGCCCGGTTCGCCGCACGGTGTGAACAGGGCTTGAAAAAAAGGTTGACACGGAACTGCGAAAAGGGTATTTTCCCCGGTGTCGGCCCGGAAGACGGGAGATGCAGTGTTTCCGTCAGGACGACCGATTGCTTTGAGAGGGATCTCGCGTTCGAGCTGTTTCGGACGTGAGTCGGGAGAGATAGAGGGAGTCGGAAGCGAAAAACTGGGTGAGAAATTAGGGAAATGGGAGGAAAGGTATGAGAGTGAGAGTATTCATTTGCGCAGCATTAGTGGTGTTAATGGCGGGCGCCGCGTTCGCGGAGCTTCAGAACGTCCAGTTGGGCGGTCAACTGGAGGTCCGCGGCCGCTGGTACCACAATGCCTTCGAGACCGGCGTGGCACCCATGCGGCCGGGGCCTGTCCAACGGATTTCGCCGGCGGTGATGGGGCGTCGGGCCACGGGCCAAGCCGGCGTGCTGAGCCTCTTCCGGTACGATGATGTGGGTAACGACTGGGCGTTCTACGAGATGACCACCTCGTTGAGCGCGAAGGCGGATTTCACGGACAACGTGAGTGCCTGCATCGAGCTCTACTCGTTCGAGTTCTGGGGACAAGATTTCCGCTCGAACTATGTCACGGGCGTGGACCGCGCGGCGGCTACCGCGGACGACGTCGAGATTCTCCAGTCCTACGTCCAGGTCGACGAGATGTTCGGCCAGCCGCTGTCCTTGCGGGTTGGTCGCCAGATCCTCCAGTTCGGTCGCGATCTGAGCAGTTTCCTTTTGGCCAGCAAGACGACGCCGACGCAGCGCTTCGCGTACGACGGCATTCGCCTGACGGCTACGCCCATGGACAACTTGACCATCGATGCGTGGGCGATGAAGCTGGCTGAATTGAGTCCCCTCGAGCAGGATGGCGACACGGACTTCTATGGCGTGTACGGCACGTACACGGGCCTGGAGCCGGTTTCGTTGTCGGCCTACTGGCTGTGGATCCGCGATGCCAGCGGCATCTCGGACACCAACGGCACGTGGTTGAATGAGCAGCTCGAAGACTGGGTGGGCCTGGATCAGTATGAGGGCATGGACATGCACACGGTCGGTGTGGCCGCGAGTGGCAAGTCCGGTAGTTTCGACTACAGCCTGAATGCAGCCTACCAGTTTGGCGATGCGGGGCAGCTCGGCCGCATGTTCACGCGTCCCATCCTGGGCGTGCTCTACGGTGATGACGACGCCGAGTACGACTGCTTTGGCGGCGATGTCTCGTTGGGTTACACGATCGACTGCGCGTGGAAAGTGCGACCCTATGTGAGCGCGTGCTACTACGACGGCGAAGACAACCGTGACATCAGCTTCCTCGAATGGCTGAATCCCTTCAGCCAGGCCGAAGCGAGCGTATCGTTCAACCGGTTGTTCTCGGACGTCAACTACGCGCCGGTCATCAACGACAACGCGGACATGACCAACTTCTGGCAGGTGAATGCCGGCGTTACGATGACGCCCACCGAGAAGACCTGGGTGATGCTCCGCGCCAACAACACCTGGGCGGTCGAGACCTTCGACTGGCCGGTATACTTCGAGGTCGGCAATCGGCGGATTCCCTTTGCGCCGATATTCCCCTTCTGGACGAAGGAGTCCGACGACAACCTCGGCCTGTCGGCGGAAATCATCGCCAAGTACAACTACACGGAAGACCTTAGCCTGTTGCTGTACTACGGCCACCTGTGGCCGGGTGATGGCCTCCGGGATGGCGCCTACGTCAATTCGTACGGCACCGTGATGAATGGCGGCCTGAATGACAAGGACGCCGACTACGTGTTCTTCTGGACGCTTCTTAAGTTCTAGCAAGAACCGCTGCGGAACACTATAAGGGCGCGGCCTCCGGATGGGAGCCGCGCCCTTTCCTTGGTGCGCCCGGCAGGGCGCGTTTACTTGGGGGTGCAAGTCCCCTGCAGGCCTG
>DAIPKA010000017.1:0-86415 GCA_036769985.1 Candidatus Hydrogenedentota bacterium
TTTTCCAAGCTTACCCATCCACTTCGAACCTATGCATGCTAACAGACTACGAATTCCGGCTATTGTGCGTGCAAGTCGGCGCGTCGGAGCGTTTGCTCTGCCAACACACCGCCAGCGACGTGCGCATGCCGATGGTCTTGCGGGCTTAATTCGTAGTCTGTCCCCTTTTTGTTGCTGCAACGAGGTGGGCTGTAGTAAGGGGGAGTTCGTTGTATGCCCGCGCCGTTTTCCGTCGTTGTGAACCCGCAGGCCTTAGCACGCACCGGGCCACCGCACTTCTCGCCGACCGGCGAGTGTATTCCGGATTTCACGTGCGTCCGCGAACTCGAGCACTGCCAAGACCGCTATGCGCGGGTCGCTGGGCTCGACGGACGTGCGTACGGCTGGACGGATTCATCGAACCTCGCGACGTTCTGCAAGGACCTCGAGCGCGTTGGGCCGGATGCGCTGCCCGCCAGCGAGCCGATCACGATCGCGCCGGCGTGGCCGGCCCTGCGCCGAGCGCTGGCGGCTACCTATAACCGCATCGGCGGGCTGTTGCGCAGGCTGGCCATCGAGATGCTTCCGGCCGTGGCCGCAGAGGCCGGAATCGCCTCCGCCCTTGCCGTCTGGTACGTCGAGAGCGGCGGTCGAGGGCACACGCCGGGCGGCGCGATCATCCGGTTCGAGAACCACAAGTTCGCCGAGGCGTGGGGGAATGCAAATGCCGACGCGCGAGCCCTTTACGATGCCTACTTCGAGCACGGCGGGCGCAACGGGGTGCCCGGCAGGCCATGGCAACATCACCGGTTCCGCCCCTCGAAGGACGAACCCATGCGTCCGTGCCACACGGACCAGAGTGTCGAATACGAGGCTCTTGAAACGGCGCTTGGACTGGCTCCCGAGGGCATCGCCCTCCGATGTCTCAGCATCGGTGGTCCGCAGATCGTCATAGCCAACCATCGTCTCCTCGGCTACGCGACGCCCGAGAGTATGTACCGTGCTTTCCAGGGAGGCGAAGAAACCCATGTCCTCGGCTTCTTCGACTTCTGCCAGTATCGCAACGGGTTTGGATCGGCGCGACGCGGCGCGCTGCTGCGCGACCTTGAGAACCGCGATTGGAATGCCTTCGCGCGTCGCTACAACGGCCCCGGCCAAGCCGCTGAGTATGGCGAGCGCCTCCGTCGCGCCTTCCTCGACGCATCCGCCCTCTTGAGCGCCTCGGCTTGAACTCGCCAGAGCGATTCCGCATGATGTCGGTGCGTGGGTAAGGCTGCGTGTTTCTTGTAGAATCCAACGGGTGAGTTTGTCTGCATGAGGATCGATTTCGTCATTCCGGTTTTCAACGAGCGCGATTCGCTCGAGCGGCTGGTGGCCGGTATCACGGAGCATGTCGGGCCGCACCTGCATCGCATCGTGTTGGTGGATGACGGCAGCACGGATGGCTCGTTTGAGGTGATATGCCGCCTGCGCGAGGCGTACGACACCGTGGACGCGATTCGGTTTCGGCGGAATTTCGGCAAGTCTGCGGCGCTGGCGGCCGGATTCGGGCACGCCGACGGCGATGTTGTGTTCACGATGGACGCCGACCTCCAAGATGACCCAAAGGAGATCCCGCGGTTCCTCGAGAAGATCGAGGAGGGCTTCGACGTGGTCAGCGGATGGAAGCGCGTTCGCCACGATCCTTGGCACAAGACGATGCCGTCGCAGGTGTTCAACGGCGGTATCGCTCGCATTTTCGGCCTGGACCTCCACGACGTGAATTGCGGCTTCAAAGCGTATCGGCGGGAAGTCGTGAAGGCCATCCGCGTCTACGGCGAACGGCATCGGCTCTTGCCGGTGTTGGCGCAAGAGCGCGGATATCGGATCGGCGAGATTGAGGTCGAGCACCATGCCCGGGCCTTCGGCCGCTCGAAATACGGATTCGAGCGGTTCGCGCGGGGGGCCATGGATGTGTTGTCCGTCTGGTTCTTGCGTCGATACCGGCACTCGCCGGGCCACTTCTTCGCCGGCATCGGGATGGCCTCGGCTTCCCTTGGCGTGCTGGCCCTCCTTATCGCCGCCGTGCTGGCCTTGGCCGGTCACCCGCTGAAGGCGGGGGCGCTGATGGCCGCCGGCATGATCGCGGGCGTCGGCGGCTGGGTATCCGTCGGCCTGGGGCTCCTGGCCGAGCTTGTGGTCGAGCGCGCTCCATTCGACGTGGCGATGTGCATCGCGGAAGAACATGTCGGGGCGTCGGAGCGGGAATGAACCGATCCATGCACCGCCAAAGCGAATCGCGAGGAAGAACTGTTGGGGCCGGTGTGGACCGATGGCTCTTCGTGGCGCTGCTGATGGTAACCCCGGGCGCGATCGCGTATCAGGAAGCGCCGATGCTGGCCGAGGCGGTCGCGCGCGGCGAGTTGCCGCCGGTGGCCAAGCGGTTGCCGGAAGACCCCGCCGTGGTTGAGCCGGTGGACGCCATCGGCACCTACGGCGGTTCCTGGCGTCGGCTCAGCATGGGGGCGGCGGATCTATCGCTGCTTACGCGCCTCGGCTACGAGCCCCTCGTACGCTGGGACCGGCAAGGCAAGGTGCCCGTTCCGGGCCTGGCGGCGAGTTGGGATATCGAGGAGGCGGGCCGCCAATACGTGTTTCACCTCCGCCGGGGCCTCAAGTGGTCCGACGGCGCGCCACTGACCTCGGAGGACTTCGTTTTCCACTATGAAGACGTGCTCTGCAATAAGGAACTCTCGCCGGTGTTCCAGTCGTGGCTGGTGCTGGGCGGCACACCCGTCGAGGTAACGGCGCCGGATCCCTATACGGTAGTGTTCGAGTTCGTTGAGCCGTACGGGATATTCCTCGAAATGCTCTGTTTCCGAGGCAACACCCTGTTGAGCCCGAAGCACTACCTCAGGCAATTCCATGCGCGATACGTCGCTGTCGAGGAGCTGAATCGGCTGGCCGCCGAACGCGGCGTGGCGAAGTGGTTTCAGCTTTTCCAACTCAAGGCCAACGTTCAGGAGAATCCCGACCTCCCGACGTGGAATCCCTTCAGGATCGTTGTGCCCCCGCCCGCGACGCGTATGGTCGCTGAACGCAATCCGTACTATTGGAAAGTAGATCCGGCCGGCAATCAGCTTCCGTACATCGACCGCATTGTCTACACGGACATCCAGAACGGTGAGATGACTACGATCAAGGCCATGGCCGGCGAGGTGGATTTCCAGGCGCGCCGGATCAATCCCGCGGACTACCCGCTGTTCATGGAGAATCGCCAGCGGGGCGGCTACCGCGTGCTACGCGATCTCGAGATGGCGTCGGTGGTCTGTTACATCAATCAGTACAGCAAGGACGAAGAGCTGAGACCCATACTCCAGGACCGCCGATTCCGCATCGCGTTGTCCGTCGCCATCGACCGCGAAGAGCTGATCGACCTTCTCTACACCGGTATGGCCGAGCCGTGCCGAGGTATCGCCGGCGCGGCCGACCCGTTCTACCTGCCGGAGTTCGACGCCCAGTATCTCGAGTACGATCCGGAACGCGCCAACGGCTTGCTCGACGAGGTCGGCCTGACGCGCGGCCCGGACGGACTGCGCGTGTTGCCGAGCGGCCGGCCGTTCCGTCAGGTACTGAACATCTTTCAATCCGAGTCCGGCACGGGCGCCGAGCTCTGGCAACTCGTGGGAGACTACTGGCGTGAAGTCGGGCTGGACTTCATGCTCAAGCTGGACGCGCCTGCGCTGAGCTCGCTGCAAGTCCGCAACGGCAACAGCGATTTCTGGGCCTACGCCACGGCCGGAATGCATTGGATCCTCGATCCGACATGGTATGTGCCGTGGCAGAGCTCGAGTTACTTTGCGCCACTCTACGGCCGGTACTACGAGACCGGCGGTAAGAAGGGCATCAAGCCGCCCCCCGCCATTCAGCAGTTGCTGGACTGGTACCTCGCGTTGCGTGCCTCGATGGATCCCGCCGAGCGCCTCGAATTGGGCCGGAATATCCTGAGGCAATGGGCCGAGGAGTGCTACACCATCGGCATCTGCCACACCGAGCTCCTGACGATCGTCTCGAACCGATTCAAGAACGTTCCGGAACACATTCTTCACAGTTACCGCGTCATGACGCCCGGCTACATCGGCATCGAGCAATTCTACATTGATGAGGAAGGCCAACCGTGATCACCTACATCATGCGACGGCTGCTCATCATGATCCCGACGTTGCTCATTATCTCGGTCATCACCTTCGCGGTCATTCAGCTTCCTCCCGGCGACTACCTGACCACCTACCTTGCCAACCTGGCGGACACCGGCGAGGTCGCCGACCAGGCGGTGATCGAGAGTCTCCGCCGGCAGTACGGACTCGACAAACCGTTACATGTCCAGTACTTCATCTGGATCTCGGGATTCGTTCGAGGCGATTTCGGCCAGTCCTTCTCAACGAACAAACCGGTGAACGAGCTGATCTGGGAGCGGCTCGCGCTGACAATAACCATCTCGTTCGTGACGCTCGTTCTGACGTGGATCATCGCGATCCCTATCGGCATCTTCTCGGCCGTTCGCCAGTACACGGTGTTCGACTATGTTTTCACGTTCCTGGGCTTCGTGGGCATGTCGGTGCCGGGCTTCCTGTTGGCGCTCGTGTTGATGTCCGTATCGTACACCTACCTTGGCACAACGCCCGGCGGGCTCTTCTCGGAGGAGTACATCGAGGCAGCCTGGTCCATAGCCAAGGTCGGAGACCTCTGCAAGCACCTCTGGGTGCCGGTGGTGATCCTTTCGGTGGCCGGCACGGCCGGCCTCATCCGCCAGGTCCGCGCCAACCTCCTCGATCAGCTTGAGATGCCCTACGTCGTCACGGCGCGCTCGAAAGGACTGGCGGAACTGCGCCTCCTGCTCAAGTATCCGGTGCGCGTAGCCGTGAATCCCATCGTGAGCACGCTCGGCTGGATGCTGCCGGGTCTCTTTTCGGGTTCCGTCATTGTAGCCATGGTGCTCAACCTCCCCACCGTCGGCCCGCTGTTGCTGCGCGCGCTCATGGATCAGGACATGTTCCTGGCCGGCAGCATCATCATGATCCTCAGCACGTTGACGGTCATCGGCACGTTGATCTCCGACATCCTTCTGGCCTGGGTGGATCCGCGCATCCGTTTCGAGAGGCGGCAGGCATGACCGAGACGAAACCCATCCAGCGCGAAACCCAGAAGAAGAACGACGAGAAGATCTATCTTGCGTCTCAGTGGCAACTCATGCGCTGGAAGTTCGTCGACCACCGCTTGGCGGTCTTCGCCCTCGGTATCGTCATTGCGCTCTATGCCGTCGCCGCGTTCTGCGAGCTCTTGGCACCGTCTGACCCGACCAAGCGCGATGCCAAACACAGCTTCGCCAAGCCCCAGCGCGTTCACATCGTCCACAACGGCCGGCTGCAACGTCCCTTCGTCTATCCGCTCATTCAGCACATCAACGAAGAAACGCTCGCGCGCACGTATACCGAGGACACCCGGCGCCCGATGCCGATTCGTTTCCTCGCCAAGGGCGACGCGTATCGCCTCTGGCGGCTGATTCCCATGCGGCGTCACCTCATCGGCCTCGGCAACGGCGAACGCCTCTATCTTATGGGAGCCGATCGGCTCGGGCGCGACCTCCTCAGTCGCATCCTCTACGGCAGCCGCGTCTCGCTCTCGATCGGCCTTGTCGGCGTCGCCATGAGCCTCATCCTCGGAATCATCATCGGAGGCGTCTCCGGCTTCTACGGGGGAATCGTCGACACATTGATCCAGCGGTTCATCGAGATCCTGCGCTCGTTCCCAACGATCCCTCTTTGGATGGCCCTCGCCGCCGCCATGCCGGCCACCTGGACCCAGATTCGCGTATACTTCTGCATGACCGTTATCCTGGCCTGCATCGGATGGACGGATCTCGCGCGCGTCGTGCGGGGCAAAATCCTCGCCCTGCGCGAGGAGGACTACGCCATGGCAGCGCGCGTGGCCGGCGTGCGCGAGTTCTCGATCATCATGCGCCACCTCATCCCCGGATTCCTCAGCCACTTGATCGTAACGGTTACCTTGGCGATCCCAGGCATGATCCTCGCCGAGACTTCATTGAGCTTTCTCCGTCTGGGTCTTCGGCCGCCGACGATCAGTTGGGGCGTATTGCTGCAGGACGCCATGAACTTTCGCGCGGTAACGCTTTACCCGTGGTTGCTCTTTCCGGTGTTCTTCGTAATTGTGACCGTGCTCATGTTCAATTTTCTCGGCGACGGACTCCGCGACGCGGCCGATCCCTACAGTCATTAGCAGGATGGCGATGTGAACGCTCTGCTCGACATCAGAGACCTCGAGGTCAAGTTCTTCCTCAAGGAAGGCACGGTTGAAGCGGCCAACGGCGTCCGTCTGTCGATGGCGCCGCATCAGACCTTGGGCGTCGTGGGCGAGAGCGGCTGCGGCAAGAGCATCACCGCGCGTGCGGCGATGGGCATCCTTCCTCCGCGCGGCAAGATCACCGGCGGCGAGATCTGGCTGGCACCGCGCGATGGGCACGGCGACAAACCGGTGGACTTGGCCAAGCTGCGGCCCAACAGCAAGGAGATGCGCGCGATCCGAGGCGCCGATATCTCGATGATCTTCCAGGAGCCCATGACCTCGTTCTCGCCGGTGCACACCGTCGGCAACCAGATCATCGAAAGTATCCGGCTCCACCGCAAGAGTTCGAAGAAGGAGGCCTCCGATCGCGTGGTCGAGCTGCTCCGATTGGTGGGTGTGCCGATGCCCGAGAACCGTGTGAACGCCTTCCCTCACGAGCTTTCCGGCGGTCTTCGCCAACGCTGCATGATCGCCATGGCGCTGGCTTGCCATCCGCGTCTACTCGTGGCCGACGAGCCGACGACGGCCCTCGACGTTACCATCCAAGGCCAGATCCTGCGGCTCATCCGCCAACTCCAGCATGAACTCGGCATGGCCGTCATGATGATCACCCATGACCTCGGCGTTATCGCCGAGACCGCCGACGACGTCGCCGTCATGTACCTCGGCCGCATCGTCGAGCATGCGTCTGTCGAGTCCGTGTTCGGAGAGCCGCTGCATCCCTACACGCAGGGCCTGCTCCGGTCGGTGCCGCGCATCGGCAAGGGCAACGTGGCGCGCCTCGCCTCGATACGCGGTTCCGTGCCGGATCCCTTCACCCGCCTGGCCGGCTGCCCCTTCCATCCAAGGTGCGATGCGTGCATCCCCGGCGTGTGCGATCAAGGGGCACCACCGATTACCGTCGAGCCAATGCCCGGCCACAAGGTGGCCTGCCACCTCTGGGACAATGCCCGATCGGCGCGCGAGGTCACGCCATGACCGCGCCGCTGCTCGATATTCAAGGCCTGACGAAACACTTCCCCATTACCAGAGGCCTGTTTCGCCACACCATCGGCCAGATCAAGGCCGTCGATGACATCTGCTTTTCGATTGCGCCCGGCGAGACGCTTGGACTGGTGGGGGAGAGCGGCTGCGGAAAGACCACCACCGGCCGTTTGGTGCTGCGGCTCGTCGAGCGCACGGCCGGCCGCATGGTGTTCCGGCGAGACGCCCACGAGACCGATCTCGGAACGTTGAACGGCGAGGAACTCCGGACATTCCGGCGGCACATGCAACTCATTTTTCAGGATCCCTTCTCGTCGCTGAATCCGCGGATGACGGTCCTCGATATCATCGGTGAGCCACTGCGCGCCCACGGATTCGGCTCGCGCAAAGATATCGAAGATCGCGTCTGTGAGATCTCGAAGGCTTGCGGACTCCAGACGGATTTCCTGCGGCGCTATCCGCACGCCTTCAGCGGCGGCCAGCGTCAGCGGATCTGCATTGCCCGGGCACTGTGCCTCAATCCCGACCTCGTGATTTGCGACGAGCCCGTCTCGGCGCTCGACGTCTCCGTCCAGGCGCAGATCATCAACCTGCTCAAGGACCTCCAGCAGCAGTTCCAGCTCACGTATCTCTTCATCGCGCACGACCTGTCCGTCGTCGAGAATATCAGCGCCCGCGTCGCGGTTATGTACACCGGCCGCATCGTCGAGCTGGCCGAGACTGGCGAGTTGTTTCACCGTCCGCGGCATCCCTACACCGAAGCGCTGATGAACGCGTTGCCGATTCCCGATCCCAAGGCGAAATCCGAACAGGTACCGCTCAAAGGCGAGGTGGCCGATCCATCGAACTTGCCGCCCGGCTGCGCCTTCCATCCTCGATGCCGCTACGCCACCGACGCCTGCCAAGCGGCCGTGCCGGCATTGCGCGAGATTGCCCCCGGACACACGGTAGCCTGTCACCGCGCCGACGAGATCGACGTGCGTGGTGTGGCTGTCTGAGCTGGCCGATATCGGCCAATATTGATCACTCTGATATCGGTCATTTCTCCTTGTTGCTCTGGCGTACTACCCAGACCTGTCGGTCGGACGCGTGGCTCGGACAGAAGTCCGGCCACAACAATGCGGCGGACCCGATCTCGCTTTGTGGCTTTGCGGCTCCGTGTGAGAAGAAGCCATTCTCACACGGAGCCGCGAAGTCACGAAGTAGGGGAAGCAGCCGGAAGGGACGGCCGCTGTCAAGCGTACTGTTATCACGCGTATCATTCGCTGCCTTCACGCAACTCATGATATACTCGGTTAGGAAAGATTGGGGTTGAAGTACTGTGTCAGTTTTTCGTAGAGCATGTGTGTTCTTCCGGAAGGAGCGGCGGGCGCCGAACTCAGGTGGTTCCGACTTGTTGCGGCCGTGCGGCAACGAAGGCGATCAAGAAAGGGATTGTCGAATGGACACAACGAAGCTATCGATATACTGTCCCCATTGCCGCCGCTACACCGCGATATCGATGGCGATCACCGAGTTCAAAGGCACAAACGGTAGGATCAAGACCGAATGCATTTGGCACGCAGGGACACATGACTGGTGGATTGGCATCTGCAACTACTGCCAAAACGCTGTCCTTGTGCGAGACAGCGGCAGTCACCGGACTGTTGTGCCGCAGCCGATACCTTCTCCGACGAATGAGAAGATCCCTGACCGTATCAGAAAGGATCTTAACGAGGCGAAAATGTGCTTCTCCGTGGAAGCGTACCGAGCGTGTGCGGTGATGGCAAGAAGGGCAGTCCAGTCAACCGCCGTGGACAAGGGCGCCAACGGCGATACTCTGGTGGAACAGATTAACGACCTGGAACATCAAGGCGTCATCACAAAAGATGTCAAGGATTGGGCTACGGTGGTTAGATGGGTTGGCAATGATGCTGCACATTCTGGCGGAGACGATGTGGTGAAAGACGATGCTGGAGATATCCTGGAATTAGCGGAGCAGTTTCTGGAGATTGTCTACGTGACGCCAGCATTGGCCCGTGCGAGGAGGGAGAAGAGAGGGAAGTAGTAGCCATTGGCGGCGGTTGCTCTTGAGGCCAGTTACACGACCTCCAGTTCTTGGGCCGGGAGCTGGGGATCGAACCTGACGTTGAGCCAGTGCAGCATTGCGAGATTGCGGATTGCAGTAGCCACTTCATTCTCGGAGAGTGGTGGCCGGCGTTTCTGCTTCCACTCCATGACGCTGGCCAGTACTTCTCCTTCGAGCGGCGGTTCTGTGCGTTCCCTTGCCAATGCGTCCGCCGCAAAGAGAATGGTAGCCGCGATCTCGGCCCGGCTCGTGTCCATCCGCGTGAAGAGGTCGGTGGTTCTCTCGATGATGGCTGTCCACTGGGACAAGGCGCCTTCGAAGCCCTTCCGCAGGCGTTCGTAGTTCGGGCCGACGGTTACTCGGAACATCCTGCCGAGGCGCTCTTCTTGCAGCAAGCTATCGTTGACGAGTCTGGTCTGAACGGCCTTGAGGCCGCCGCTGAATGGTCCGAAGCTACCTTTTTCGTACTGCAATCCGGTCGGCAAACCTTCTCGGGTAGCCACAAACGCGATCTTTTGGAAGATCGTGCGACCGACCGGCCAGCAATACGGCTGGTTCTCGAGTCGTCGGATGATCTCCACCAAGGCTATCCATGCGGCGTTCAGGCCGCCTCGAGCACTTTCCTTGGCATATCCGTTAGCGCACCGAGGCACCTGTGACAAGAAGTCCCTCGTCAGCTCTCTTGGCGGTGTGCCGTACGGCGCATATAGCTCCACGGGAATATCCATCAAGGTCGCGTACCGATAGATCATCGGTCCGACAACGCGCCATTCCAGTTGGCCGTTGCCACAACCGAGGGGCGGCATGGCCAGCGACGTAATCTCCCATTCCCTGAAGTGGTCGGCGAGATACTTGAGCCCGTTCCGGACATCCTCAATGCGCGAAACGGACTTCCAGTGGTCTTTCGTTGGAAAATTGACGATTTGGGGCGGAAGGACTGAGCGGTACAGGTACGGAATGCCCGGCTTCACTTGGCCCCTTGCGCAGCGACGCGCATAGTCCTCAAACATGTCCGGGAAACGCTTCTTGAACTCCAGCGCAATGCCCTTGCCCATCACGCCGACGCAATTGACCGTATTGATCAGCGTTTGCGCCTTCGACTGGAACAGATCTCCGACAAGGACCTTCATCAGTCAGCTCCTAGAAGAACATGTCGGCGCGGATTATCACGTCAAGCGCTATGGATAGTCGCTGCCACTTGCGCAGGGCCGTCTCGCTCGCCACGTATGCGCCCGTCACCATTTCCGCGTCCACTTGATCCGGCACCAAGACCTCTGCACACTTCTCCGATTTGTGCCTCATCTCCTCAAACGGGTCATCATGGGTCCAGTATCGCGCAAAGACGCGCGAGCTGTCCAGCGCGGCAAGCCCTGCCTCTACGGAATGGAAGTGGGCCCAATCGCTGGATGCATTGCGGTCGGCGACGACTACCTCCGGCAAGTCCAGCACGCGCGGATGGACTCGCAACACGCAAACCGCGTCGTTGTTCTGCCTCAGCCGGCTGAGCATCGGATTGTGCGCGTCGAAGTACAGGTTCACATATTCGTGCAGTCTTCGAGCGCCTGGTATCTGCTTGTCCTTCCGCCGGGCCTGTATCTCCTCCATGGCCACAGAGACGTGTTCCACTTCCTGAGCACGACCATGGGAGAGGATGCCCAATCGCTGGATGCATTGCGGTCGGCGACGACTACCTCCGGCAAGTCCAGCACGCGCGGATGGACTCGCAACACGCAAACCGCGTCGTTGTTCTGCCTCAGCCGGCTGAGCATCGGATTGTGCGCGTCGAAGTACAGGTTCACATATTCGTGCAGTCTTCGAGCGCCTGGTATCTGCTTGTCCTTCCGCCGGGCCTGTATCTCCTCCATGGCCACAGAGACGTGTTCCACTTCCTGAGCACGACCATGGGAGAGGATGCCCAATCGCAACATGCTTGGGACGTTGTCTATTGGCGCGATGTAATGGAGTTCGGCAATCTCCTGCCGGTTCATCCGGCGTCCTCCCCATTCACGTCACCTGCCGTGGCCTGTCCGCTGGGGCCAGACACAACACCAATGCCACTTGATATACCGCCTGCTGTCTGATGATCAAGCCTTGTGGCCTACTTGGCACATGTCCCGTCTCAAGTTCGCATGGCGAATGGAAGTATAGCACGCCTTTGCTGATGCCCTGAGCGCCGGGACTCCGTGTATCCGGCGTGGCTGAGAACGCAGCTCGGCCGTACTGCGGTGTGTCACCGCGCCGACGAGATCGACGTGCGTGGTGTGGCTGTCTGATTTGACGCTCTCTTCGTTGACGCCTATAATGACGCCCTTATTCTCCAAGAAGTAGTGCATGCGTGGGGAAAGCACGAGGTTTTGTATGCTCAAGGATCGCCGAATACGCGCGGCCTGGGTTTCTATCGGATGCAACCTGATTCTGGTCATCCTGAAGCTCACCGGGGCGCGCCTGTCGCTGAGCGCGGCCATGAAGGCGGACGCGCTACATTCGACGTCGGATATTCTCGTGTCGGGCCTTGTGCTTTTGAGTATCTGGATCACGCTTCGCGGCGAGCGATCCGCCGGCCAGGTTGAGTCCGTCGATAAATCGAGTCCGGACGAGACGGCCGCAACCAGTGATGGGGTCACCGGGGAGAACCTCACGGCGCTTCTGGTTGCGCTCTTGCTCATTGGCGCGGCGATCGGATTCCTTGTTGGCGCCGTCACGGGTTACACCTATCCGCTCGAACGCATTCCCGTGGCCATCGCGATCACGTGGGTGTGCATTCTCATCTCGTTTTTCCTGGGCCGTTACAAGGTGCGTATCGGCCGCGAGGAGGGCTCGCTCAGCCTCGAAGCGGATGGCCACCATTCCCGCATGGACATGTACTCGTCTATTGTGGTCTTCGTCGGTCTGCTGGGCGATCTCATCGGCCTTCGGATCGATGGCTTGGCTTCGGCGGTAGTGTCGGTCCTCGTTCTCAAGACGGGGGGCGAGATCCTGTACTCTTCGATACGGGGCCTCGTCGCGAGCGAGGTCTTCACATACCGATCCTGGGCCGCTTTGCGCGATACGGCCCTCGGCCAACGCGCGGCGCCGGCCTATGACCGGTTTCTGGCCACCCGTATCGCCCGGCTCCATGATCGCCGGGTCCGCGTTTTCCGCTTCGCGCAAGACCACCGAAGGGCGCTCACCGGGGCCGTCGTAATGGTCGCCGCATCCGTGTACGGAGGCTCCGGGCTCTACCGGGTTCAGCCCGACGAGGTCGGCGTGGTGTTGGTGTGTGGACGACTCGTCGAGCCTGGGGCGCCGCCCGGTCTGCACTATCGGTTTCCGTGGCCCCTCTCGACGCTACACCGCGTCAAGCCCACGGCCGTCCGCCAGCTCGAGTTCGGCTATCGCACCGTGGCGCGCCGTGGGGAGGTCGCCGAGCCCTCCGCCTACCTCTGGGAAAGCGCCCACCGGAGTGGCGTCTACGAGAAGGTCGAGCCGGAGGCCGTGATGCTGACCGGCGATGTGAACGAACTCGACCTCAACTTCGTCATCGAGTACTGCGTTACCGATAGCGGCACGGCCGGTTTCCTGTTCAACGTGGCCAACGCCGAGGCCCTCATCCGGGCGGCCTCCGAGAACACGATACGCGGCGTTGTGGGACGCATGGCCCTAACCGACATCCTGACCACGGCCCGGCAGGAGATCGAGCGCGAGGTGGTGACCGGACTTCAGCGCCTGCTCGACGACTACGGCGCCTACGTGACCGTGACCCGTGCATGCTTGCAGGATGTCCATCCGCCTATCGACGTTGTGCCGGCGTTCCGACGTGTCGGCACGGCCCGTGAGGATCGCAGCACCAGTATCAACGAGGCCGTGGGGTACAAGAACTGGACCATTCCTCGGTCGCACGGGTTTGCCAGTCAGATCATGGCCGATGCCGAGGCGTACAGCACGGAAAAGAAGGAAGAGGCCGAGGGCAATGCGGCATATTTCGACCAGCTCTACGCGGCGTTCGAGAAGGCTCCGGGTGTCATGGCGTTCACGATGTACGTGGATCGCCTCGAGGAATCTCTTCCGGCGCTTCGAAAGGTGATTCTAGACAAGGACGTCCGCGAGGGGCGGCCCGGCAATGAGCTGCAACGGTTTTTCATGATGGGTGAATTCATCCGGAAAGGTCTCGATCTCACCGAGACGATCCCGGCCGAACCCAATCTGGAAGGCGAGTAGCGCACGGCGCGCTGAGGTACGATACGATGCGAATGACTCTTTACACCTTGCTGGTCCTGGTGGCGCTGGTGTTGGCCGCGTTCATGGTGTTGTTCACCGTGGACGAGACCCAGTATGCCATCGTGACCACCTTTGGGAAGCCGGTGAAGACCATCACCGAACCGGGCCTGTACTGGAAATGGCCCGCGCCCGCGCAATCCGTGTTGCGCTTCGATAGGCGGCTGCAAATCTTCGACCCGCGCCCCACCGAGAACTTCACGCTGGATCGCAAGAACCTTGTGGTGGACAGCTACGCCTGTTGGCGTATTGCGGATCCGAACCGGTTTCTCGAGAAGGTACAGACGATTCCGGGCGCGGAAAGCAGCTTGCTCGTCCTCGTGGCATCGGAACTCAGCGCCGAACTGGGTCGACATGAGCTCTCATCCGTGGTCTCGGTGAACGAAGAAGAGGTCAAGCTAGACGACATCATGGAGTGTGTTACCCAGCGCTGCCGTGAGACCGCCCGCACCAACTACGGCATCGATATCGTCGACGTGCGCATCAAGCGAATCAACCTGCCCGACGAGAACAAGCAGTCCGTCTACCGGCGGATGCGGGCCGAGCGCGAACAGAAGGCCAAGGAGTACCGCGCCGAGGGCGAGCAGCAGGCCATGGTTATCCGGGGCGACACCGATAAGCAGCAGCGAGAGATCCTCTCGGCCGCCTACAAAGAAGCCCAGCGGCTCAAGGGAGAAGGGGAAGCCGAGGCCATTCGCCGGTATGCCTCGGCGTACAACCAAGATCCCGAGTTCTACAAGTTCATGCGGACCCTGGCTGCCTATCAGAAAGTGCTTACGGACAACACGACACTGGTCATGTCCTCGGATTCCGAATTTCTGAAGCTTCTTGCCGACTTCAACGTGGAGGAGTTTCTGGCGGCTCACCGCGGGAAAGAGGGCGGGCCAGCCGCCCCGGATGATCTCATCCCCTTGCCGGTTGTGCCGGAGACCCCGTTGACGGAGTTGCCCGGATTGTCCGAGCCTGGGCCAGACGCGCCGTCGGACCCGATCTCGGAATCCGAGGCGGATCAGGCCGAAATCGAGGCGGAGTCAAGCGAATGAGCGCAGGCGCTGACGACAAGATTGGCCGCCGCCCCGTGCTGGCGAAGGCCGTTCGGGCGGTATCCGGCGTTTCGCTCCTCGCGGCGATCATCGTCTATGGACTCAGCGGCATCTACGTGGTGCAGCCCGAGGAGCAAGCTCTCATCCTGCGGTTTGGGGAATTGCTGCCGGTGCCGGCGCTCCCCGGAACCCACTATCGTTTGCCGTATCCCATCGACAGGGTCTTCTACTTCAAGCCCAATGAAGTGAAGAGCGTGGCCATCGAGGGCGGGGGGATTGGCAGCGAAGCGGAGGTCGAAGGCGAGATCATCGAGGATGAAGCCGAGGGTGAACTCGTCGAGGCGGCCGCCGCGCGGGGCGCGGAATTCTTGACGGGTGACGAGAACATCATCCATGTCGCACTCAACGTCCAGTATCGCATCAGCGATCCTGCGCGCTACCTGTTCCTGTGCGCGGATGCTCCCCGCCTGGTTCGGGACGCCGCCGAGATGGCCCTGGCCTCCACGGTAGCCCATACGTCGGTGGACGACTTGTTGACCTCGGGCAAGCTTGTGGTGCTGGATCGGACCAGGGATTTGGTGCAGCAGAAGCTGGACGCCTTCGAGGCCGGCGTGGCTGTGATCGGCGTCAATTTCACGTCCGTCACGCCCCCGGCCGAGGTGAACGACGCGTTCAAAGATGTGGCGAGCGCGCTTGAGGATCGCGACCGCGTGGTCAGCGAGGCCCTGGGCGACCAGAGCGAGACCGTATACCGGGCACGTGGCTCGGCCCAGCAGAAGATCTCCGAGGCGCAAGCCTATCGCGAATCGAAGATCAACCGCGCCTCCGGCGAAGCCGACCGCTTCCTGGCCGTGCTCGCCGAGTATCGCCAATCCGGCGAGCCGAAGGTTTCCCTTACGCGCCTGCGCCTCGAGGCCCTCGAAGAAGTCCTGTCGCGCGGCGAGAAGTACCTCATCGCGCCGTAGGGCCCGCTACGGCTTGGGAGCCATCCGATTGAGTTGGCGCATCTCGGATAGCACCCACCCCGCCGTCACGCATGCCGACAAGCCATCCGCCAGCGGAAAGGACACCCAGATGCCCGCCAACTGGAGCCAAAGCGGTATGACAAGGATCAGGGGCACCAAGAACAACACCTGCCGCGACATGGAAAGAAACAGCGCAGGGCCCGCCTTTCCGATGGCCTGAAAGAGGCCCGCACCCACCGCCTGGAATCCGATCACGGGCATGGCGATCACAATGACGCGCATGATGCAAGCGCCCTCGCCTATCAGCTCGACATCCCTGCTGAACAGGCCGAAGATGATCTTGGGGAATCCCATAAGCAGCACGAATCCCAACGTAGACATTACCGTGGCCGCGAGAATGCCGTGGCCAATGGCCTCTTTGACACGGCCGGTATTCCGCGCGCCGTAGTTGAACCCGATGATTGGCAGCAGCCCTTGCACCAAGCCGAACTGCGGCATCAGGACGAAGAGTATCACGCGATGCACAATGCCAAGGATCGCGAGGTGGACATCGCCACCGTAGTGCGCGATCGAGTTGTTGAGCACGACGGACATCACGCTGCCCGCCGCCACGCGCCCGAACGAGGAGGAGCCGACGGCGAACACTTCCGGAAGAACCGAGAGGTCCGGCACCAGATCCTGACGCCGAATACGCAAGAGGGTGTTACCTCGCCAGAAGTATCCGACCAGAAAGACAAACGACGTGAACTGGGCGATCACGGTGGCAATGGCCGCGCCGCGAATGCCCATGCCGAATCCGAAGATGAACACGGGATCCAACGCGATGTTGACGCCCGCCCCGAGCATCATGCTGATCATGGCAACCTTGGCATTGCCTTCCGCGCGAACGATGTTGTTGGAGGAGACGGCGAAGGCGAAGAAGAAGCTTCCGAGCAGGATGATTGAGAGGTAGTCGGCCGTGTACGGCAACACCGTGGGCGTGGCGCCGAAGAGGCGGATGATGGGATTCAGAAAGAGGAGGCCGAACGTGGCGAGCAGGGCGCTCAGCACCGCCACGGTAGCGAACGATGTCCCGGCCGTTCGCTCGGCCTTGCGCTGATCGCCCGCCCCGAGACTGCGCGAGATGAGCGACGCCGAACCGATGCCGACTACCTGGGCAATCGCCAAGATGAACATCTGAATCGGAAAGGCAATGGCCAGTCCCGCCAACGCCAACGTGCCCGCGCCGCGGCCCACGAAGATGGTGTCCACGAGGTTGTAGAGCGAATTGGTGAACATCGCCAACACGGCTGGCGTGGAGTACTTGAGCAACAGTCTGGCGATGCGTTCGTCCCGGAGTTCGTGTCGTCGGTCCTGCATAGGCGGCGATCCTACCGTCTTTCGGAGCGAAAAGGAAGTCCGTCGGCTAGATTCGAGGCCCAGGTTTTCGGGTATACTACCGCCCGGATTCCACCGGCCTGGGCATTTCCGAGCGTGAGGGCGAAACGCGCATCCCGTGCGGCCACGATCCTCTCCGCTCGAAGGGCTCGGCCACATCGCAAACGAGGACATTCCATGATGACCCGTTGCCTTCTGCTCATGGTCTCTGCCGTGAACGCCGCTGCGCCCCCCGAGCCGTACGGCCCCGTGCCGACGCCGCAGCAGTTGGCCTGGCAGGACATGGAATACGGCATGTTCTGCCACTTCGGCATCAACACCTTCCACAACGAGGAATGGACGGACGGCACCAAGGATCCGACCACGTTCAATCCCACGGCCTTCGATGCACGCCAGTGGGTCGCCGTCGCCCGCGAGGTCGGTATCCAGTACCTCGTCGTGACGGCCAAGCATCACGATGGCTTCTGCCTGTTCCCGTCGGCCCACACCGACTACGGCGTCGTGTCAAGTCCGTGGCGCGACGGCAAGGGCGATGCCGTCAAGGAGGTCGCGGACGCCTGCCGCGAGGGCGGTATCGTATTTGGCTTCTACCTCTCGCCGTGGGATCGCCACGAGCCCCGTTACGCCGATCCGCCGGCCTACGACGTGCACTTTCGCAATCAGTTGACGGAACTCCTGACCAACTACGGGCCTGTCGGCGAGGTCTGGTTCGATGGCGCAGGTTCGAAAGGCCACACCTACGACTGGGCCAGCTATTACGCGCTGATCCGCGAAAGACAGCCCAACGCCCTCATCGCCATCTGCGGCCCGGACATCCGCTGGGTCGGTAACGAAGACGGGCTCGCGCCCGAGACGCTCTGGAACATCGAGGGCGAGGGGGACGGCGCCGTGTGGAAGCCGGCCGAGTGCGATGTGCCCATTCGAGGGAGCCACTGGTTCTTCCACACCAATGACGAGAAATCGCTGCGCGATATCCGTGGCCTGCTTGACATTTACTACCGCTCGGTGGGCAACGGCGCCACACTCTTGCTCAACGTCTCACCGGATCGGCGCGGCCTCCTGCCGGATAGTGACGTGGCGCGGCTGCGCGAGCTTTGGTCCATCGTTTCGGATACGTACAAGACGAACCTCGCTCTCGGCAAGGCCGTCGAGGCCTCGAACGTACGCGGCGGCGATCCCGTCTTCGCGCCGGCGAAGATGCTCGACGGCGATCCGGACACCTACTGGGCCACGGACGACGGCGTTACCGAAGCCTCCGTCGTAGTCGACCTCGGCGGTCCGGTGACCTTCAACCGCGCCCTGATTCAGGAACACATCGCGCTGGGCCAGCGCGTCGAGGCCTACGGCATCGAGTACTGGGACGGCACCGGCTGGCGGGAAGCCGTGGCCGGCACGACCATCGGCCACAAGCGACTCCATCGCTTCGAGGATATCACCGCGTCGAAGGTGCGCCTGGCGATCAAACAAGCCAAGGCGTGTCCGACGATTCGGGCGTTCGGCCTTTACCGCGCCACACTCGAGCCCTAGGCGGCCGTGGCAACGCGAGGCCAATAGAACCACAATCGGCAGCAACATATCGAGAGGAAGCCCACCATGAGACTTGAGAACAAAGTAGCCATCATCACCGGTGCCGGACTCGGCATGGGCCGCGAGGCCGCTACCCTCTTCGCGTCCGAAGGCGCCAAAGTCATTGTGTTCGACCTGAGTCCCAAGGCCGGACAAGAAACGGTGAGAATCATCAAGAAGGCCGGCGGAACGGCCATGTTCGTCCAAGGCGACGTCAGCAAAGAGGCGGATGTCAAGAATGCCATCGCCAAGGGCGTCAAGCGCTTCGGCGCGCTCCACATCCTCTACGCCAACGCCGGCGTCCTTTGGAAGGATCGCGATAAGTCCGTCATCGAAACCACCGAAGAGAACTGGGACATCGTGCAGGCGATCAACCTGAAGGGCCCCTTCTTGCTGACGAAGCACGGCATTCCGGCGCTACAACGCTCCGGCGGCGGCTCGATCATCCTCGTCGGCTCGATCTCGGCCCTGGCGGGCTTCGACCTTGCCCAGGACTCCTACACCGCCGCAAAGTCCGCCGTCGTCGGCCTGTCGAAATCACTTGCTGTTCAGTTTGGCCGCGATAACATCCGCTCCAATGTGATCCATCCCGGCATGATCGACACGCCGCTCCAGCGCGCCTACTTCGACGATGCGGCCCTCGAACGCATCGGCAACAGCCTGCCGATCCGCCGCATCGGCCAACCGCGCGACATCGCCAACGCCGCCCTCTTCCTCGCCTCGGACGAGTCGAGTTTCATGACCGGTGCCGAGATGATCGTCGACGGCGGCTTCATCGCCATGTAGGCCCATTGAACCCAACGGATTCGAACGAGTGGCCCAGTCGCTCCTTCCCGGTGCTCGATATCCGGCGCAGCGTGTGCAGTGCCGTTCGCTTTTCGGCCAGGAATGCGTCTACGACCGGCGAGGCGGTTGTGGCAACCGGAAAACTCCGGATGGCCCGCCGCGGCCCCTACTCTCGCTCGGGCTTGGCTTCGCGGAGCATGAGGGCGGTGACGGCTTGGTGGGGATCGGCACCGTCGAATAGGACGCGGTACACCTGCTCGGCGATGGGCATCTCGATACCGAGTTGGTGCGCCAAGGCGACGACGGATCGCGTGGTCCTGACGCCTTCGGCGACCATGGGCGTGGACGCCGTGATCTCGTCGAGGGTCATGCCTCGGGCGATCTTCTCGCCGACGGCCCGGTTCCGGGAGTGGCGGCTAGCACAGGTGACGATGAGGTCGCCCATGCCGCTCAGGCCGGCGAAGGTGAGGGGATCGGCGCCCAGGGCTACGCCCAGCCGCGCGATCTCGGCCAGGCCGCGCGTCATGAGGGCCGCCTTGGCGTTATCGCCGAGGCCGAGTCCGTCGCAGGCACCAGCGGCAATGGCGATGACGTTCTTGAGCGCGCCGCCGAGCTCGGTGCCGATAAGGTCGCCGCTGGTGTAGACCCGGAACGATTCGCTGAGGAACGCGTGTTGCACGGCGAGACAGGCATCGGCATCCTCACCGGCGGCAACGATGGAGGCCGGGAGGTCTTGGGCCACTTCCTCGGCGTGGGTCGGCCCGGACAGCGCGACAATGGGGCACGCCCCGGAGACGTGTCGGATCACCTCGCTCATGCGCAGGAGCGTGTCGTTCTCGATGCCCTTGGCCACGCTGACGCGGATCGTGTCGATCGAGAAGGGATAAGCCCTGACAACGGCCCCCATCGCATGGGACGGCACGGCCAGGACGGCCATCTCCGCGTTGGCATCGACATCTTTCGTCACTTCCACGGATTCCGGTAAATGCATATCCGGCAAGAAGTTACGACTCGTTCGCGTGACGCGTAGGTAGTCCGGGTCATCCTCGGCCCGGCACCACAGACGCACCTCGTGTCGGTTCAACGCGAGGCGTCGCGTCAACGCAAGACCCCAGCTTCCGGCTCCGACAACTTGAATCTTCATAGCCACCTCCTATGGGGATCGATATCCGTTGTGATGGCCGAGTTCCCATCTTCTCGACCTGCTCGCATCGTCGGCCCTCTTCTGCTAGAGTAAACGCTCGATGGATGTCACGGGGAACGCGGCATCTGACACGCAGGCGTCGCTAACGTGGGAGGAACCACCATGGTGCGTCTCTGGGCGCGAACACGACCTTTCGCAAGCACCGCCTTCACCATCATTGCACTGCTTTCCGTGGGTGCGCAAGGAGGAGTCCAGGCCATGATCGGAGATTCGGATAGCGCGCTGGCCAACGGCGATTTCGAGTCGGCATCGGGCGGGCGCCCCGAGGCGTGGAAGGTGCACAAGTGGAATGGCCAGGGCGAGTTCGCCTACGTGGCCGAGGGCCGAGGCGGCGGCCACTGCGTGGCTATCGAGTCGAAGAAAGGCGCGGACTTCTCGTGGGAGACCTTCGTCGGGGTCAAGCCCTTCTCGAAGTACCGCCTTTCCGGTTGGATCAAGACCGACGACGTGGTGGCCACCACAGGGCAAGGCGCACTGATTAACCTTCACGCGGCCGACGTCAAGACGCAAGCGCTGACCGGAACGAACGACTGGACGCACGTCGAGGTCGAGTTCGAGACCGCCGAGGACGATACCGTGCACGTGAACTGCCTATTCGGCGGATGGGGCCTGGCCACGGGCCGCGCGTGGTATGACGACGTGGCCATTGAACTCATCGAGACGCGCGGTGTCGAGCCGGGCACCTTGGTCTTCGACGCCACAAAGACGGGCGCGCCGATATCGAAGTACATCTATGGCCAGTTCATTGAACACCTCGGCCGCTGCATCTACGGCGGCATCTGGGCCGAGATGCTCGAGGATCGCAAGTTCTTCTATGCCGTGGGCACCCCGGAATCGCCGTGGAAGATCGCGGGCGCGGCGAATGCGGTGCGCACCGTGGCCAAAGACTGGTACGAGGGAGGCCAGGCGGCCGAGATCCGGGCCGGCGGCCATGCGTCGGGTCTCGTTCAGGAAGGGCTCGGCCTCCGCAAAGGCCGATCGTACGTGGGCCGCATCGTGCTGGCCGGCGATGCCGGAGCCGGCCCTGTCGAGGTGTGCCTGGCCTGGGGTCCGGGCGAGGACGACGCCCAGACCTCTGTCATCCAGAACGTCTCGTCCGAATATCAGACCTCACCGCTCACGTTCTCCGCGGAGGCAGATACGGATAACGCGCGCTTGACCATTGCGGCGAAGGGCTCGGGCGCGGTGCGTATCGGAACGGTATCGCTCATGCCGGCGGACAATGTACATGGCATGCGCGCCGACACCTTGGCCTTGCTCCGCGATCTGGCGTCGCCGGTATATCGGTGGCCGGGCGGGAACTTCGTCAGTGGCTATGACTGGCGCGACGGTATCGGCGATCCGGACCGCCGACCGCCGAGGAAGAACCCGGCGTGGACCGGCATCGAGCATAACGATTTCGGTATCGATGAGTACATGGTCTTCTGCCGCGAGGTGGACACCGAACCCCTCGTCGTGGTGAACAGTGGCCAAGGCGACATGCAGATGGCGATCGAGGAACTCGAATACGCCAACGGCGCCGCCGACTCGCCGATGGGCAAGCTTCGCGCGCAGCACGGTCATGCGGCACCGTACGGCGTTCACTGGTGGGGCATCGGCAACGAGATGTACGGCGGGTGGCAGCTCGGTCACATGCCGCTCGAGGAGTACGTCAAGAAACACAACACGTTCGCCGACGCCTTGCGCGCCGCCGATCCCTCGATCAAATTGATCGCCGTCGGCGCGACGGGGCCGTGGAGCGAGACGATGCTGGGCGAGTGCGCGGACCACATGGACTTGCTGAGCGAGCATTTCTACGTTGGGGACAAGCCAGGATTGGTCTCGCACGTGCGCCAAATGAACGCCAACGTGAAGGCCAAAGCGGTTGCCCATCGGCACTATCACGAGACCATTCCGGCGCTCAGGGGCAAGCACATTCCCATCGCCCTGGACGAGTGGAACTACTGGTACGGCGAGCACCTCTACGGCGAGTTGGGCGTGCGCTACTTCCAGCGCGATGCCCTCGGCGTCGCCGCCGGCCTGAACGAGATGACGCGCCACAGCGACGTCTTCTTCATGGCCAACTACGCGCAAACCGTCAATGTGATTGGGGCCATCAAGACCTCCAAGACGGACGCGGCCTTCGCGACAACGGGCCTCCCGCTGATGCTCTATCGCCGACACTACGGCACGGTGCCCATCGAGGTGACTGGTCAGACGGGGCTATTCGATGTGGCCGCCGCGTGGACGGAAGATCGCAAAGCGATCACCATCGCTGTGGTGAATCCTACCGATGCCGCCGCGGCGCTCGCGTTTACGGTCAAGGGCGCGACGCTCACGGGCGATGGCACGCGTTGGCTCATCGCGGCCGACGACTACATGGCCTACAATGAGCCCGGCAGGCCGCCTCGGGTGCTCATCGTGGAGAACGCCGTATCGGGCATCGAGGACGCGCTCGATTCGCCGCCGTACAGCGTGGCGCTGTACAGACTGGGAGTCCGATAAGCGAACCGTGCAGGAGGAAGGCGTATGTCCAAGCGAGTGAATCTGGTAACAGGCGCGTGCGGATTCGCCGGATCGCATCTCGTCAAGCTCCTCGCGGACAGCGGCGAGAAGGTCATCGCGACCGATCTCGAGTCCGCGTTCGCCCACGAGAGGAACAAGCTGATCTTCAAACACATCGGCCTCGACTTCAACCATGCGAACGTTACGGTGATTCCGTCGGACCTCACGCGGCGCGACACGCTCGATCCGCTCTTCGCGCAGAAGGTCACGCACGTGTTCCACACCGCCTCGCTCTACGACTACTCGGCAGGCATGGACAAGCTCGTGGCCGTGAATATCGACGGTTTCGCGAATCTGCTCGATGCCGTGGCCCCAGTCGAGATCAAGCAGTTCCTCCACTGGAGCACCTGCGGCGTGTTCGGCCATCCCTACAAACTGTCGAAGAAAGGAAAGGGCAACACGCCGTTCACGGAGCGATCGTCGTCGCCCAAGACCGAGCCCTTCGAGTCGGCCCATCCGCGGGGCACGTATATCGTGAACGACTACTCGGTAACCAAGTGGAAACAGGAACAGATGGCGTGGCGTGCCCATCGCGAAAAGGGCCTTCCGCTCACCGTCATACGGCCGGCGCCGATCTACGGTCCCGGCAGCGACTATGGCCACGGCGGAATCATCATGGCCATTCACAAGGGCGCGGTCCCGATCATGCCCAACGACGCCCGCAACTACATCACGACTTCCGTGCACGTCGAGGACCTCGTCCGTTTCGCGTACTTCATCTCACAGCGCGAGGACGCCATTGGCGAGGATTTCAATGTGGTGGACGATAGCATCATCAGCTATCGCGAGTTCCTCCAGTACATCGCGCTGCTGCTGGGCCGCCGCATGTTCGGGGGGCCGCTCATCAATCTCGAGTGGGCCATGCCGCTTGCCCTCGCGGCGGCACGGTTCTGGCAGTGGCTGCACGTCAAGTACGGCGTGCGGCGCGTGCGCGTGTTCGAGATCGGTTCGGCCGTGTACATCGGATCGAGCTACTGGATCAGCAACAAGAAGACCCGGGACTGGGGATTCACCTACAACTACCCCGATGTTCGCGTGGGGTTGCGGTACACAATCGAGTGGTTTCAGCAGATCGGCTGGATCTGAAAACGGGGGACGGGCTTCGACCGGGTCTTCGCGGCCGGCTGTCTGCCCCGTCTTCTCACGCGTACGCCGGTCAGACATTGCCGGTGGGAAAAGGATGGACATGAAACGACGGGTGGTATGCTTTTGCGTTGCAGCGTGGGCAGCCTGCTGCGCCCGTGCCATGGCCGCGGAGGATGTCCTGGTGGCGGATTTCGAGTCCGACACCTACGGCAATTGGCAGGTGGTGGGTGAAGCCTTCGGCCCGGGCCCGGCCGAGGGCACGCTGCCGAATCAGATGGTGGTATCGGGATACCGAGGCGCGCGACTCGTGAACAGCTACTACCAGGGCGACGGTACCGTCGGAACGCTGACATCGCCCGTCTTCACCATCGAGCGGAAATGCCTCAACTTCCTGATCGGTGGCGGTGGGTACGCGTCGACGACGTGTATGAACCTCCTCGTCGACAATGCCATCCGCCGGACAGCCACCGGGCCGAACAGGCAGCCCGGCGGTAGCGAGCGACTCCGGTGGCAGCACTGGGACGTGGCGGATCTGGTGGGCAAGACCGCGCGCATTCAGATCGTCGACCAGCGAACCGAGGGCTGGGGCCATATCAACGTGGATCACATTGTCCAAAGCGACGAACCGCTGGTATCGGAGAGAACGATGGAACTACACGTCGAGAAACGTTACCTGAATCTGCCCGTCAAGAACGGCGCGCCGAAAGTGTGGATGCGCCTGCGCCGTGGAGACGAGATCCTGCGCGAGTTCGAGATCGAGCTAGCACAAGACGAGCCGGATTTCTGGGTGACGCTGGACCTCCGCCCGTTCAGCGACGAGACGCTCACGCTCTGGGCGGATGAGGCGCCGAAAGACACGAGCGGTTTCGATTCCATTGTCCAGGCCGACGCGCTCATCGGCGCCGAGGACCTCTACCGCGAGCGTTTCCGGCCGCAGTTTCACTTCTCCTCGCAACGGGGCTGGAACAACGATCCGAACGGTATGGTCTACTACGAGGGCGAATACCACCTCTTCTACCAACACAATCCCTACGGCTGGAACTGGGGCAACATGACCTGGGGCCATGCCGTGAGCCGCGATCTCGTCCACTGGACGGAACTTGGCGACGCGATTCATCCGGACCGCCTCGGAACCATCTTCTCCGGTTCGGCCGTCGTCGACGAGAAGAACAGCACCGGCTTCAAGTCGGGCGACGAGTCGCCCATCGTGTGCGTGTTCACCTCGGCCGGCGGCACCAACCCATGGTCGCAAGGCGCACCGTTCACCCAGTCGATCGCATACAGCAATGATCGCGGCCGCACGTGGACCGTCTACGATGGCAATCCGGTGCAGGCGCACGTGAACGGCGCCAACCGCGATCCGAAGGCCTTCTGGCACGAGGCCGCCGGACAATGGGTGATCGTGTTGTATCTCGACGATCACCGCATGGCCTTCTACACGTCGAAGGATTTGAAGTCGTGGGAGTTCCAGAGCGAGCTGAAATGCTTCCATGAGTGTCCGGAACTGTTTCAATTGCCCGTCGACGGCGATGAAACAAAGGCGAAATGGGTGCTCTATGGTGCTAGCGGCGAGTATTTCGTCGGCGAGTTCGACGGCAAGGCGTATACCCCGGATACCGAGGCGATCCGCTACAACTACGGCAACTGCTTCTATGCCTCGCAGACCTTCAATAACGTGCCGGCCGAGGATGGCCGGCGTATTCAGATCGCCTGGGGGCGCGTCGGCCGTCCGGACATGCCCTTCAACCAGCAGATGGACTTCCCGGTCGAGTTGACGTTGCGTTCCACGGACGACGGCGTCCGCCTCTTCGCCAAGCCCGTTCGCGAGATCGCGCTGCTGCACGAAAACGAGCGCGCATGGAAAGACGTCGACGTCGCCCCTGACGCCAATCCGCTTGGCGACGTGCACGGCGTCTTGCTCGACATCCATGCCGAGTTCACGCCGGGTGATGCCGCCGAGGTGGGCCTCGATATCGCCGGCGTAGCCATCACGTATCGCACAGGCGATCACACGCTGGCGTGCAAGGACGAATCCGCGCCGCTCGAATTGGTGGACGGCAAAGTGCGCCTCCGCGTTCTCGTGGATCGCATGTCCATCGAGATCTTCGCCAATGACGGACGCGTCTACATGCCGATGGGCCACGTGTTCGAGGAGGACTCGAAATCCATCGCGGTATTCGCCAAGGGTGCGCCGGCTCGACTTGACGCGCTGACCATCCACGAGCTCGGCTCGGCTTGGTGAGTCGCGGATACGCTGCGGCGCCGCGCGTCTCGAATGGGAGGGGAGGAGGGTTGCCGTGCTTATGCTTGCGTTGACGGCGAGTCTGTGTGCGTCTCCAGCGATGGATGATGCCGTGGCGAGGATATCGCTGTTCAATCCGACGGCTTGGCGCGGGCCGGCACTGATCGAGATCGCCACCGGCCGTATCGCCGCGCCCGGCCTCATCGATTGGGCGAATGTGCGCCTGATGGCTGGGGATGAGGAGGTCCCTTTCGCCCTGCGTGAAGGATGTGCCCATGGGCGCGCCAGCCTCGCGCCGTTGGATACGCCACGCGCGGAAGACCTCCTGGTATTTTGGCATGCCGTTGAGCCAAGCCAGTGGTGTCGCTTGCGCCTTGTCGAAGGGACGCCCAAGCAGGAATCGAGCGTAGACGGGCGCGACGGCCTCCTGACTATCTCATACGCCACGGTCCGGGCCGTCTTGGATAAAGGCACCGGCGCGCTGGTCGGCCTCGACATGTGTGGTGAGTCCATTCTGGCCCAGCCGATGGCCGCGGCGTTCCGGCGCGTTAACAACTATGCTTGCTCAGGGCCCATCGGGCCTGGATACACGCCGTACACCGTTACCGTCGACAAAGGTGACGCGGTGCCGACGGCAGCGCGGCTGGCCGCCGTGGCATCGACGCCAGCCATGACCGAGGTGCACTTCGTCCTTGAGGGGCAGGGCGGCCCGGCGGTGGCGCTCACGTACCGTGTCCACGCGGCAGGACTCGTCGAGGTGGTGGCCGACGAACGGCCTTGGGCCGGCGCCAGTCCGTGGCTCGATCACGCTTTCGACGTGTCGCTTGCGTTGAACGGCGAATCGGAGTCGCTGGCCTATCTCGAAGACCGCTGGCCCTTCTACGGCTTCAAGGACTACACAGCGGTTGTCAGGCAGGTAGCGCGCCGCTATGCGCTTGGGTCGGTCGGTGTGCTCGAGCTTGGCGAGGAGTTCGTCAACGGCCGCCGATGGATGCGCCGCTTGTATACCTACGCCGCGGACGGCAAGACGTGCGTCGACGACCTCATCGAGCAGGCCGATGAAGGTTTCGTCGTCGACGTCGAGCCGGTGCGCGCCGCTGTGCCGGCGGACGCCATCGAGATCGCGTTTCCACCGGAGGCACGCGAGGCCGCCAACATGCTCGAGCGCGTCTTGGCGGAGGCCGGCGTGGCCGCGAAGCCTGTCGCCGAGGCCACGTCGGATAACGCCATACGCCTCGAGCTCGTCGACACATCTGGCATCAACATCGAGAGAGACGGGTTCGAGATCCGCTCGGTCAACGACGCCCTGTCGATTCGCGCGCGCACGCCCCTCGGCCTCGATCAGGCCGTTCGCCGCATTGCGGCCGATGTGCGGCTCCACGGACTCGACACCGGCTTTCCGCTCATCGCGCGGAATCCGGTCGTGCCGCTCCGCGTCGGCGGTTTCGGCGGCGGGCCCTTCGAGGTGGACTTCCCCTACGGCACGGACGAGGAGTGGGAACGCACGTTCGACGGCCTTCTCGATTCGGGCATGAACACGTTCTGCTGCCTGGGCATGTGGGGGAACTGGAAGCTACCGATCAGCTACACCCACATGCCGGAGATTCGCTCCGAGGATGCCCAGGCCTACGACGAGTCGTCCGGCGTCTTGTTCTCCGAACTCGATAAGCATCGCGCCCACGGCCTGAAGCTGACCCAGTATCTTCATGATCGCGGCGCCCGCGTCTGGGATTGGGTGCCCATCGGCTGCGTGCCAACGACCTTTGCCAAGCGGTATCCGGAAGCAATGAGCACCATCGGCGAGACCCGAGGCCAACAAGCCGCGCCCTGCTTCACCCATCCGACGTACCGCAACTACCTCGACGCCTTCCTCAAGGAGCTGGTCGAGACGTATGCGCTGGACGGCGTGTTCCTGGTCCGCGACGACAACGGCGGTCTGTGCGCGTGCGAACGGTGCCAAGCGTACGTGGCCGAGTCGCGCACCAAGGACGCCGTCTGGGAGCAGTATCTCTACATCTATGACCGGCTTCGCGAACTTGGATTCACCGGCGCGATCTGTGTCTATCCCTACTTCGACGGCTACGTGCCCGCGAAGCTCGAGCCGCATTTGCCCGAGGACTTGTTCGTCGGCGGCCATGGCGCCTCGGCAGCCCTGCTGACGCGTGACCTGGCGCGCGTGGGCCCCATGGCCGACACGTGGCTGGACAATCTCTACATGAACTTCCGCTTGCCACCGTCGCCGCGCATGCGGAGGCTGCTATCCGACCGCTGCTCGTTCTGGATTGGCGGCGCCTATTGCGGCACGGAACTGCCGTGGGAAGCCATCGGCTACTTCGGCTGGGAGCCGACGGCCACGCCCAATACGTTCCGATACGAATGGGGCGCGCGCACCTTTGGCCGCGAGAATGCCTTGGCGTTCCTGGCCGTGAGCGATGCGTACGAGCGGCTTTGGGAGATCAACGCGCGGTCCATGCTTCCGCGCGCGTGGATGGAACTTGATCCGGCGCAGCGCACGCGCGTGACCGAGGAGGCGTCGGCGCTGGTGTCAGACTACGCAGATCGTCTCGACGCGCTCAGGCAGGCCGTCGACGCCGAGGCGCACGCGACGTGGTTCGCTCACATGGGCCTGTTTCCTGTCTTCTTCGAGTATCACCTGTATCGCCTCGACCGATTCGCGGAAGTCTATACCCTTGTGGAGGCGAACAACGATGCACTGAACCGCGGAGCGGGTCTGCCCGCGGCGGTACGGAGCGACGTTTTGGCGAAATACGCGGACATCTATGCCAGGGCTGCCAAGTACGATGCGGCGTTGCGCGAGGTGCCCGGCCACATGCTCGAGGCATGCCGAAATCACACGATGCCCTATAAGGAATGGATGGCCGGCTACGACGCCTGGCTCGATCCGTGCCTCGATCGACCGCAGTTTGCCGGCACACTCCGGGCGTCGCCGACGCGTGTGATCGCCGGCGAACCCTTCACGCTCCGTGTCGAGCTCCGTAACACCGGCGTCTGTCCGTGGGTCGCCGAGGCTGGCCAACGCCTCGAGTTGTCCGGCGTGGCCCAGCAACTTGGCCTGCCGGCGTCCTGGACGTTCACCGGCGACGCAATGGCCTCCGGCGATGTGCGAATGATCGAGTTCGCCGGTACCGCGCCGATCCATCCCGGTAGCGGCGAGATCGCGCTGGCATTCTTCAACGCCTATCGACAGCCGACGAAATGCGCCGAGGCCACGGTGGGCATGGCATGGATGTCGAAAGGCGAGTGAACGGCGAGACTCGACGTTGATCGCCCGTTGGCCACGCCTACGGAGAGCGCCCGATCCGCGGGCGAAGAAGGAGGGCAAGGCCATGTGTTGTGGTCACGTCAATCGCGGGCAGTTCATGGACATCTCGACGGGACCTATGGCCGTTATGAGCCTGCCGCCGATTTCGGCCGTCCTCGGGGCCTGAGGAAGTGCGGGACGGGACAAGGATTCCGGGAACCAACGGCGGTAGCGCTACGAAGCACGCGATGAGTCATGGGACAGGCTATCCCGATCCATGCGGAATCCCGGGATGGGCCAACGCCCGTCCGCTATGGGCGTTGCCGGGAGAGTCCCAGTTCCTCCACCTTCTCGATGTCTTTCTCATGGGGATGCGGCGTCTTCGATTCGGTGCGAAGGCGCTCTTCGGCACGGGCCAGCCGCCGCTCGTAGGACCTACACAAGGAGAGGCCGCCGGGCCGGGCCCAGGCAGCACTGGACGTCGCCGGGGGAACACCGGGCTGATCCGGGTCGACGCCGGACCTCGTCAAGACAACTCGGCACCACCGAACCGTGTCGGCATAGTGCTGCAGTTGTTCGGACAGGCCAACGAGACTCTCATAGAAACCGTGAAGGCGAGCACATAGACCGCGTCCGTGAATTCGCCGGCGCACTCGACGCTCTCCTCCGGTACGTCACGCAGCGCGCCGAGAAGCTTCACGGCCCCATCGTAGGGCCGCCCCTCGGCGATGTCCTGGTACGCGGCCAACGTAACGGCGTCGATATTGCTCTGGGGCTCATCCGCAACACTGGCCAGTGATACAAGCGCGCCGATGATTCCGGCGGCCACCGGAATTGAGAGAGACGCACGATATGCCATGGAATTCCTCCTTCTCTCGATTGCGCCTTGGCCCGGCGCCCCGCTACCGCTTGTTCCAGCCCAAGAATCTCACTAGGCAACCTGAATCGCCTACAATAACCAGTCGGCATGGAATTATGCCGCTCACATTGACTCATATAAACTGTATGTATGCTTGATCGAGTTTCTATAATACACCGAAAAATCCGGTCAGTCAATACTCTTGTGGAACCGATGTCGGCGCGCGAGGCCGGGGATGTGAGGAGCTGAGGCGCCGCCGGGGAGAGGGCGACGGTTGGCCGCGCCATTTGCATGTGCAACGGTCAGGCAGATACTATGGAATATGTGGTTGTGTACTGCAAGGTTGGCTGCAATTCGGATTCTCTCGTTGCCGTGCGGCGTCGAAAATCTGTGGCGCCAAGACGCGTCCACCATGGAGGAATCCCATGAAGTACTACAGTTTTGAGATCGTGATCGAAAAGGAACCTGAAGACGCGGGTTACTTTGCGTACAGCCCAACGCTGCCTGGTTGTTTCAGCAATGGCTTGACCATCGAAGAAGCAAAACGGAATATCCGTGACGCGGTTCAGCAGCATGTGGCCAGTCTGCAAGCGCATGCACAGACTATCGGGCAGCACGAACGCCTTGTGCATGTGGAGGAACTGACGGTTGGGGTGCCGGAATGAGCCGGATGCCGCAGATAACGGCGCAGGAGTTGGTGCGCTTCCTCCATGGACAGGGATTTGCAGATGATCGTCAATCCGGCAGTCATCTCACGCTTTGGCATGAGGAGAACAAGGTCTCCGTGACGGTTCCCGTTCACACGGGATGCGATCTTGGGCGCGGTTTGGCCGTTCGTATCTTGAAAGACGCTGGTTTCACTGTGGACGACTATCTGCGGCTCCGATGACAGGCAGCCGGGCAGCCATGTAACACACCATGCCTCGGTCTTGGGGGAGGAACCGCGTGCAGAAGCCAGCGCGCGAGGCCGGGGTTTGCGCCCGTTCGTGTGGTAGGATGGCTGGCGTTTTCAGGCCATTGTAACGCCGTGGGGCGTAATGCCGGTCTGGCGTCACGCATTCAGGGAGATCGTGGAATCATGGGTTTCAGAGGGGTGATTGCCGTCGCGTTGGCCGCATTTGGATCGGTGGGTATAGCGTACGCGGGCGGGGAACCGACGGCGTTGTGGAGCGGCCAGGCCGGACCGGGCATCGAGCAGTGGACGCGGCCGAAGGGTCTCGAGGCGCGCGTCGAGGATGGTGTCCTCCGGCTCGATGTACGTGAACCGGATGCCTGGATCTACCGCGAGGGCATCGAGTTGGATCCAGGTCGCATCGAGACGTTCGTCATCCGGTATCGCGCGTCGGGATTCGACGTGGCGAGGACGCACGGCGAGCTCTTCTACATGAACGCCCTGCACGGCATCGCCGACCAAGGCTACATCATGGTGCCCTCGCTCGTCTTGGATGGCCACTGGCACGAACTCGTGCTGTCGGTCGAGGGAGCCACGCGCGGGCCTTTCGAGGACTGGGCCAAGGGCGGTACAGTCACCGGCCTGCGCGTAGACTTGGTCGACGAGAGCCCGGGGACTATCGAGATCGCGTCGTTCCTGGCCTATCCGGCCTTGCGCAAAGTCGACGCCGACGATATCGCCGTGGCTACCGACCGCTACTGGTTCCTGCCCACGGACTCGTTCGAGAAGCAGAAAGGCGGCCCGTATCGGCGTCGCGTCATCGTGCCCGAGGGCCGGTGGACGGTGTGGGCGCACGCCGTCGACTCGGCGGAAGGCCAAGGCTTGGTAGCCGGACTCGGTATCGAGGACCGCGAACTCGATCCCTTGGCCTTCGGCACGACGGGCCTCCAGAAATGGTACAACGTCGCGACCGTGGACGGCGGCGAACTCGAACTCACACTAGCGTACACGTCGTCGGTGCTTTTTGACGCCATCCTAATCGCCGAACGCGGCGTAGCGCCCTACGACCTGCCTCGGGCGAAACTCGAGCCTGTCGAGAGCGCTATCGAACCGGAGACTGCCGCCACCGCGCAGATCCTGCGCCCTTACTGGACGGGCCAGATGATCACATGTCCCGGAGCCTATGGCGCCGACCATGCCACGTCGCTCTTCCGGCACACAATCGATGTACCGGCCAACATGGTGGATGCGTGGCTCCAGGTCTCGGCGGACGACGGTTTCAACCTGTTTGTGAATGGCCGCGAGGTCACGGAAGGCATAGGCCTGAGCTCGTGGATGGAGCCGGCGGTGTTGGACATCTCGCCGCTGCTGACGAAGGGCGCGGCCAATATGCTCGCTTTCCGCTTGACCAACGGCGGCGGCCCCTGCGGACTGCTGGTCGACCTCACCATCAACCGCGCGGATCACAGCCACATGAAGATCGTGTCGGACGAGACGTGGCGGTGCGCGATCGAGGCACCCGAGGATTGGATGCAGCCGGGTTCCGACGACGGCGGCTGGATCGCGCCCGAGACGCGCGGCGCACCGCCGACGGCCCCTTGGGCGCGGGAACTCGCGTACGCGGACAAGACGTGGCAAACGCCGACCGCGTGTGTGGGCCACGAAATCCGCGAGGTGGTCGAAGGAGGCGAATTGCAGACGGTGTCGTTGCGTTTGCGTTCGGATAGTCCGGTGACCCCCGGCGAGGTCGTGTCCATCGAGTTGGTGGACGACGCGACGGGCAAGTCGTATCTCGCTAAGGACATTGCACTTGCGGAAGATACGTGCATGGCCGAGGCGGACAATGTATCGAGCATTTCGGGCATCTCGATTCCCATTTCGAAGTGGTATCCGGCGGCCCGGTACCGCGTGCGTTTGGGCATCTACGGCCGGGCGCTCGAACCGAATTCTCTCGAATTCGCCTTCGAGTACCGCAATGCCACTGCGGCCGAGCCGCTCGAGAGCCACGTCGCGATGGTAGACGGATTTCCGAGGCTGGTCGTGAACGGTGAGGCAATCTATCCGCTCGTAGGCAACGGCGAGGGGCGCGATAAGACGGGCACGCGCGAGTCCTACGCCCAGGCCGGCTTCAATATCGAGGCGATCTGGGTGGACGGCATGAGTTCGGAGCAGTGGTGGCGCGGGCCGGGGGACTACGCCTTCGAGCACATCGACGCGAAGATCATCGACGACCTCGACTACAACCCGGAGGTGCTGATCTTGCCTATCGTGTGGGCGGCGCCGCCCTTGTGGTGGCAGGAGCTGCATCCCGACGAGATGGCATTGTTTAGCGATGGCACGACGTGGCCCTATTACAAGAGCGCGCACTCGTTCAACTCGGAAGTATGGCGTTCGGACGCGGCGGAGGCGCTGACGGCCTTCGTAAACCACGTCGAGGCCATGTCTTACGCGTCGAGGGTGCTCGGTTATTGGATCATCGGCGGTGTGTCGGCGGAATGGCAAGGCTGGGGCTGCCACGCCTCGCACGCGGCCAACCATCTCATGGACTACAGCCGGCCAGCGGCGGAAGCCTTCCGGCAATTTGTCGAGGTGCGGTATCCGGACTTGGCGGCGGCCAGCGCGATTCCGACTCTCGAGGAGCGCCTCGCCAAGGAGATCGGCGTATTCCGCGATCCGGCGGCGCGATTGGCCATCGCCTACGACGAGTTCTACTCGGAGAGCATGGCCGATGCGCTGCTCGGGTGCCTCGGCGCGGTGAAACAGGCTTCGCAGCGGCGGAAAATCGTCGGGGCGTATTTCGGCTACTCCCTCGAGTACACGAACATGGCTTGGGCACACCACATGAGCGGCCACAACCGGCTCCGGAAGGTACTGGATTCGCCGGACATCGACTTCTTTTCGGCGCCGCCGAGTTACGCCGTTCGCCGGATCGGCGAGAACCTCGGATGGATGTGGCCCTTCCACGCGATGCAATTGGCCGGCAAACTGGTGTGGGTGGATGATGACACGCGGACATACCGCTCGGGCGTGTGCGACTACTCGCCCGTGGTGAATCCTCGTCAGACCATCGCGGCGATCCAGCGCAATTTCAGTAAGGCGCTCTGCCGGATGTGCCCGCAGGGCTTCCTCCAGATCGAGTCGGGCCACGAGCTCGACGATCCGGATGTGGCGAAGGATATCCGCGCTATCCGCCGCGCCGGCGAATACCTGATCGAGGAGAATGTCGAGCGGAAAGCTGAGATCGCGGTTGTCGTGGACGAGGATTCCGTGAAGTACCTCGGTTTCGACGCGGAAACGCTGCCCTCGGGCGAAACGGATCGGATCGTCCACTGGAACGGCAACGTGGTCTTGAGTCCGCGCCACGTGAGCACGCTCATGGGCGACTTGGTGAGCTACCAGCGCGACCGCATCGATCGCATTGGCGCGCCGGTAGACTACCTCTTGTTTAGCGACATCGCCAAGCACGACACCAACTACAAGCTGTACATCATGTTGAGCTGCTTCCAGTACGATGACGCGCTTCTCGATGCGGTGCGCACGAAACTGTACGGCCGGCCGACGATGGTGCTCTGGTGCTACGCGCCGGGATTCGTGCACGACGGCACGGCGAACGTCGGGCACATGGAGGCGTTGACCGGCATGCGGTTCGGCATGCGCCTCGATCCGATGGCCCCTCGGACGAACCTCACAAACCTCGCAAGTCCCCTCACGGCCGAATGCCGATCAGGCACCTTCGGCGTCGAGTACGCGTTCGCGCCGCTCTTCTTCCTCAACGATGACGCGGCAAAGCCGCTCGGCGTGTATGCGGCGTCGGGCCAGGTATCGCTTGGACTCAAGCGTGTCGGCGAGGCGACGGCCGTGTTCTGCGGCTCGAATAAGGTGCCGACGGAGCTCCTGCGCGGCATTGCCAAGGCGGCCGGCGTTCACGTGTACTGCAACTCGGGCGATCCTTTCGAGGCCAACGAACGCTTCTTGACACTGCACTCGAGCTCGGACGGTAACAAGACTTTCCGACTCAAGGAACCGGCGGACGTCGTCGACGTCTTCGGCGGCCAGGTGCTCTTCGAGCAGGTGGATCGGTTCAGCATCCATGTACCGGCCGAGGAGACACGGCTCTTCTTCGTCGGCGACGGCCATCGGTTTCTCGATTACGTAAGGGGTGCCCGCCTTGCCCGCGTCCCGGGCGGACCTGTATGATCCCCTGGCGTAGCCGAGCCGCAATCAAGCTTTGCAGGAACCGCACATCTTGTTTCCGCCGTTGAACATACGCGAGAAATCCCTGCGGGAAACAGTAATTGCTGGGAATGGTCGTACGGGAATGGGCCACGATTTCGTTCTACAACTCTCCGGCATACACAAGCGGTTCGGCGGCGTGCCGGCATTGCGGGCGGCGCACCTCGAGGTACGTCCGGGCGAGGTCCATGGTCTTGTCGGCGAGAACGGCGCCGGCAAGAGCACGCTGATCAACATTGCGACGGGCCTGTTACGCGCCGATGAAGGCGAAATCCTGTTTGAGGAACGCAAGGTGCGCTTCGCCACGCCGCGGCAGGCGGCGGCCGCCGGGATCGCAGTCGTTCATCAGGAGGCCGACCTCTTTGCGCAACTCAGCATTGCCGAAAACATGCTCCTGGCGCGCGGGCTCGTGCGTGGCCCCGGCGGACTCATCAACTGGCCCGGCACCTATCGGCGGGCAGCGGAATTGGTGTCGTCCATGGGCGAGCAGTTCAACGTGCGCGACCCTGCCGGCGGCCTGTCAGTCGCGCGTCGGATGATGGCCGAGATCGCCGCGGCGGTATCGGAGAAGGCGCGGGTGTTGTTCCTCGACGAGCCGACATCGTCGTTGGCCTCGAAGGAGATCAAGAACCTGTTTGCGCAGATCCGGTGTCTGCGCGAGGCGGGCGTCGGGATCGTCTACGTGAGCCACCGGCTCGAGGAAGTCCTCGAGATCTGTGATCGGGTGACCGTCATGCGGGACGGCGAGACCGTCGAGACGCGGCCTACCGAGGGTCTGACGATGGAAGCGGTGGTGGGCACGATGGTCGGCCGCGAACTGGGGCACGTGTTCTCGAAGCGCCGCGTATCCATCGGCGATGTCCGGTTGAGCGTGCAGAACCTGACCGCCAGGGACGGATCCTTCTCGAACATCTCGATCGACGTGCGGGCCGCCGAAATCGTGGGGCTCTACGGCTTCGTGGGCGCGGGCCGCAGCGAGTTTGCCCAGGCGCTGTTCGGCGTGTCTCGGCCGGCGTCAGGCGTGGTGGCCATCGACGGGCGTCCCGTAGCCATCCGCCAGCCACGGCAGGCCGTGTCCAATGGGTTGGCGTATCTACCGGAGGACCGGTTGGTACAGGGCGTATTCCGCAATCAGAGCCTGCGAACCAACGCGAGCGTCGCCTCGCTCGGCCGCCTATCGCGATTCGGCCTGGTGCGCCGGCGCGAAGAACGAGCGCTGGCCGAACGCGTGATCCGCGACATGAATGTGCGGGCCGCGTCGCAGGAGCAGCCCCTTGGCACGTTGAGCGGCGGTAACCAGCAAAAGGTCGTGTTCGGACGCTGGCAGGCGACGGCGCCGAAGGTGCTCCTATTGGACGAGCCGACGCGGGGCGTCGACGTCGGCGCGAAACAGGAGATTCACAAGCTCATCGGCGATCTGGCGGAACAGGGCACGGCCATTCTGCTGATCAGTTCGGAATTGCCCGAAATCATGGCGATGAGCGACCGCGTGGTCACCTTCTCGGAGGGCCGCAAGACGGGCGAGTTCTCGCCGGAGAAGGACGGCGAGGAGGCCGTCGCAGCAGCGGCGGTGCCGCGGGCCGTTGAAGAGGGAACCGCGCAGGCGCCGACGCCTGCACGGCGCCTGGCGGCGGGCATGCTGCGTTTTCGCGAGGCCGGCCTGCTGGGCTTCATTCTGCTGCTGTCCGGCGTGATGGCGGGGTTGCGGCCGGAAGGATTCGCCAACGCGCGCAATCTGCTCGATATCCTGGCGAGCGCGGCCCTTCCGGCGATCATGGCGCAAGGCGCCATGCTGATCATCTGCACGGGCGGCATCGATATCTCGGTAGGTTCGATGATGGGCCTGATCTGCGCCTGGGCGGCTATGGCCGCCAAGGCCGGTTGGCCGCCGACGCTCTGCCTGGCGCTCGCCGTCGTGCTGGGCGTGTCATGTAGTCTGCTCAACGGCGGCACGGCACTCTTGGCGCGCATCCATCCGATCATCGTGACGCTGGCCGGCATCAGTATCTATCGGGGCCTCATGCGCATTGTGACGGCCGGCAAGGAAGTCACGCTCTTGCCGGACGGATACCGCGCCCTCGCGGACGGCACGATTCTCGGCATTCCCAAGCTCTGCTACTACGTGCTCGGCGTCACGATAGTAACGCACGTGATGCTGCGGTACACGCTACCGGGACGCCGCATGCTCGCCTTGGGCAACTCGGAAACGGCGGCCCGACTCATCGGCCTTTCGAAGACGCGCTCGACGCTGCTGGTCTTCGCGGTTTCGGGGGCGTTGGTCGGGCTGGCGGCGGTGCTCCAGGCCGGGTACTACGGCAAGGTGCAGGCCAATACGGGATCGGGCCTGGAACTGAAGGCCATTGCGGCGGCCGTGATCGGCGGCACCAACATCCTCGGGGGACGCGGCTCGGCCTTAGGCACGCTCCTCGGGGCATTCCTGGTGGCGCTGCTGTACAACATGCTGATCCTGCTCGAGGCCAGTTCGTACTGGCAGAGCATCTTCGTAGGCGGACTCATCCTGCTCGCGGTGGTTCTCGACGCGCTCCTCGAGCGACTCCGGGGGGCCTCAGCATGATCCAACGCCTCCTACTTGCCCGCGAAGCCGTGCTCTTCTATGTGCTCCTGGCCATGGGAGCGGTCTTCGCCATCGCCGTGGACGGATTCCTCGATGCGTTCAGCCTACTTGAACGCACGCGGTATTGGGCTATTCCCGGCATGATGGCCGTGCCGATGACCTTCATCATTGCCACGGCGGGCATCGACCTCTCCGTGGCGTCCATCGTGGCTATGTCCGGCATCGTGCTCGGCCTGCTCTTCCGCGATGCCCAGCTTCCGATCGCGGTGGCGGCGGGCGCCGCGGTACTGGCGGGCCTGTCGGCGGGGGCCTTCAACGGCTGGGCAAGCAGCTATCTCCGCATCCCGCCGCTCGTCGTGACGCTCGCGACAATGGCCCTGTTTCGCGGAGTGGCCATGGGCCTGAGCAAGGCGCAGCCCATCAGCGATTTCCCGGACGGTTTGCTCTGGCTTGGCCAGGGCAACATCGTACGCCTGGGCAGCGATCTGTACCTTCCAACGCCGTTCGCCGCGCTATTGATCGCCGTCGCCCTCGGCTGGGTACTGATGCGGCGCTCGTGGGTGGGCCGGTTCACGGAATGCATCGGCGAGAACGAGATGGCCGCGGAGTTCGCGGCCATCGGTGTGCGACGGCTCAAGATGGCGTTGTACGCGGGCTGCGGTCTGGTGTGCGGCCTCGCGGCACTGTTCAACACCGGGCTGTACGCCACGGCCAAGGCGGACACGGCCAACGGCATGGAACTCGAGGTGATCGCCTGCGTGGTCATCGGCGGCACGCGCATCAGCGGCGGCCAAGGGTCGGTGATTGGCTCCTTGCTTGGCCTGTGTATCATCGGTATTCTAAGGTATGGTCTGGAAATGGCGGGCGTGCGCTCTCAATACGTGGTCATCGTGGTGGGCGCCCTACTAATCGTCACGGCGGTATTCAACGAATGGATCGCAAGACGAAGAGGAGTGAAGGGATGAAACGGGCTCCGTCGCTGATCGTCATGGGGTTGATTCTGATCATGGCCGCATCGTGCGGCAAAGCACCGAGTGGCCCGCAGGACTCGGGCGCCGGGAGTACCCCGCCGGCTCACGATGATAACCGGTTACGCATCGGCGTCATGCCGAAACTGATTGGCATCGACTTCTTCAATGCCACCGAAAAGGGCGCGCGGGCCGCGGCGGAGGAACTGGGCGTGTGGGTGGACTTCGACGGGCCCGTGACGAATGACGTGCAGCTCCAGGTGCAGATGCTCGAGACCTGGATCGCCAAGAAGTACGACGCTATCGCCGTGGCGCCGAACGATCCCGATGCCATCGCACCGGTGCTCGAGCGCGCCCGCGAACGCGGCATCAAGGTGATCACGTGGGACGCGGATTCGAAACCGGCAGCCCGCAACTTCTTCGTGAGCCAGTGCTCGGCCGAGAGCGTCGCCCGAACGCTGATGGACATCATGGCCGACGGCGTCGGGCCCGAGGCGAAGTACCTATTCCTGACCGGATCGTTGACGGCGGCGAACCAGAACATCTGGATGGACGAGATGGAGAAGTACCGCCAGAAGAAATACCCGAAGATGCAGAATCTCTCGTCAACGCCGAAAGTCTCGGAAGAGGATCAAGCGCTGGCCACCCAGGTCACCACGGATTGCCTGAAGACCTACGCGGATCTCGACGGCATCTTCGCGATCACGTCCGTGGCGCTTCCGGGCGCGGCGGAGGGCCTGCGCAAGGCGGGCGCCGGCGATCGCGTGTTCCTGACGGGCCTGTCGACACCCAACGGGATGAAGGAGTACATCAAGGATGGTACGCTCAAGCGGTTTGCGCTCTGGAATCCCGTGGATCTGGGCTACCTCGCAGTGCATGCGGCCGTCGCGAGCGCGAAGGGCGAACTCATGGCTGGGGCCGAGGCCTTCCAGGCGGGCCACCTCGGCGAATGCCGGATCGAGAAGGACGTGATCGTCCTGGGTGACCCGATCGTGTTCGACAAGGACAACATCGATACCTTCGATTTCTAGAACTCGAGTTTCCGGTCTTTTTCAAGCCGTTGCCCAATCGCGCGTGGGCGCGATCGATGGAACGAGGCGCGAGGCCGCACGGTCTTCTTGAAAGCAGGATAGGGCTGCGGGATGCAATCCGACACGGGTGAGAGGGTTTCGTTCCTGCGGCGTCACGGCGTCGGCCTGGCGCTCGCCGCTATCCTCGTTCTGGCCACGGCGCTGCGGTTGCCCGCGATCAACAGTTGCATGGCGCCCGACGAAGCGGCCTCGGTGATACTCTATGCCCGCCATGGAATCCACACATCCTTCCTGGAACCGTACTGGAGCTGCAACCATCCGCTAAACTCGCTTCTAGGTTGGGTTGTCATCTCAATCCTCGGTGAGAGCAACTGGGTCGTCCGCCTGCCGTCGCTGGTGGCGGGCCTTGGCGCCATCGTCCTCATGTTCTCATTCGCCCGACGCATCCTCGGCGACGCGCGCGCCGCACTGTCGTGTGCCTTGTTCTTGGCGGTGTCGCCCTATCCCATCGCGTATTCAACAAACTTCCGGGGCTACGGCCTGGCGATGTTCTTCGCCGTGGCCTCGGCCTGTCTACTCTACGAGAACATGCGGCAGCCGAGTCTCCGCAAGACGCTCGGCCTCGCCGCGACAACCCTCCTCATGGGCACAAGCCAACTCGCCTCGCTCATGCTGCTGCCGGTATGGGGGGCGGCGTTGGCGGTCTTCTTCCTAGCCACCCTCACGCGACGTGACTGGCGCATCGGCCGGCTAACCCTCGGTTGGTTCGCCTCGGCGGTCGGATTGAGTCTCGGCTTTGTCCTGCTTTGCGTCGCGTATGCGCCGGTATTCCGACTCGACGAGGCCATTCTCGCGCGCCTTACAACAGGCGAGTGGACCAAAGAAGCCTATGGGTTCCTGGCGGGGGCTGAGCAGGTCGAGTGGCATCCCTTCTACCGGTACACGGAGACGCTCACCGGCTATCGCGGCCCCCTCTTCGTCCTTCCTACCGTGGTTGCGATGATTGGCGGGATCGGAGCACTTAGGCATCGACGATACGGGATGGGAATCGTCTTGGCGGTCCTAGTCCTGCCGATTGCCGGCATGGCGGCGATTCGGTTGAAACTGGAGCCGCGCTACACCTTGGCTCTCGCGCCCTTCTTTCTGCTCGCGCTCGGCACGGGCACCGTCTACCTTGCCCGATGGTTTGGAGACCGCACCGCCGATGCAGCGGGCCGGACGGCCAATGCCTATGCCGTTTTAGCTCTCGTCTTGTGCGGAATGGCTCTCGCGCCACTCGCGAAAGACTACCGGCGCGGCATCGAACAAGTCACGTGTGTGATCTGGGACACCGATACTGCCGTCAGGTCTCTGGCAAGCAAGGTGTCCGAGGACGACGTGGTGGTGTATCCGATGGAGGGCGATCTCCCGACGATGCTCTATCTGGACTGGTACCTGTATCCGGAACTCGGCGCCACCCAGGAGCCCTCCCCGGTCTTTCGCTGGTGGTACCTATCCTCGGGAATGGACAAGGTTCCCGCGGAGACGATATCGCCTACGGACTCGATGCCAACCATCGTCGACGGTTTCCCGGGCGGATACGTATGCTGCGAACTGATCGCGTGCGAGCACTGGCGGCGCCTGGCCCTGGAAGGTCTCGAGTCGGTCGAGGACGAGGCGCGGGATCCGGCAGGTCGGCCGTGGCATGCCGAATGCTACGGAGGTACTCACGCGTTGGCCCTCGGACGCGACGTGGAGACCGACAGGGCTTTCGTCCAGATCACCGATGTCGATGGGCAGTTGAACGGGGGCCTGTTCTCCCGCGCGTTTCCCGTCGAGCCGTTCAAGCGCGTCCTCTTCCGCGCATACGTTGAGGAGATTCCCTACAAGGAACACGGCATGGTCGGAATCCGGTTCTTGGACAGGGACCAGCACGTCCTCGAAGAACGGTACTGCACGATACCGCGCGCACACGCACCTCAGGAAGCACCCGCGACGGCTCGAACACGACCGAACGAACCGGGCTACCGGTTCGTGCAGGCGACGGCCTGTGCGCCGCCGGACGCGGCGTCGTTTGTCGTAGGCCTCCGCGTGTCACCGACACGGCGACCGGGAACAACGATACGGTTCCGGGCTCCGGAGTTGTGGGCCGATGCGCCCGTGTCTTTTCACACCGCAGGATGGGATTAGGAAATGGATGCCGGATCGGACGCTAGGGCTTCGGGCGCGCGGCGCTGTGGGGCCGGCCTGACGCTCACGGCCATCCTCGCTCTGGCCACGGCCCTGCGCCTTCCCACTCTGGACAGTGCCATGGCGCCGGATGAAGCGGCGGCACTGGTGCAGTTCGCGCGCCATGGAATCACCTCATCCTTCCTCGAACCTTACTGGAGCGGCAATCACCCGCTGAACTCGCTTGTCGGATGGATCGCCATCACCCTCTTTGGAGAGAGCAACTGGGCGGTTCATCTGCCGTCGCTCATCGCAGGCCTTGCCACGGTTGTTCTGACATTCTCGTTCACCCGGCGCGTGCTCGATGACACGCGTGCGGCCCTTTCCGCCGCCCTGTTCCTCGCGGTTTCGCCCTATCCCATCGCCTACTCGACCAACTTCCGGGGCTACGCGTTGGTCATGTTCTTTGGACTCGCGTCCGCCTTCTACCTCTTCGAGAACCTGCAGCGGCCCAGTTTGGTGAAGACGTTCGGGCTCATCGTGACCCTGTTCCTGATGGGCGTCAGCCAACTGGCATCCCTCGTGCTGCTACCCGTCTGGGGCGCGGTGTTGGCGGTATTCGCCCTAGCGACACTCGCGCGCCACAGGGGGCGCTCCGGCCGCCTGACCTTGGGCTGGCTATCCTCTGCGCTGGGGCTCGGCGTGGCTTTTGCCCTTATCTGTGTCGCATACTCGCCCGCGTTCCGGCTGGACGAAGCCATCATTGCACGCCTCACAACCGGTCAGTGGACCGACGGGGCCAACGGATTCCTGTGCGGCGCCGAACAGACCGAGTGGCATCCCTTCTACCGCTACACGGAAACGATCACGGGCTACCGGAGTATCCCCTTCGTGGCGGCCGTCGCCGTGGCACTGCTCGGAATACTCGCGGGACTCACAGGACGTCGTTACGGCATGGGGATCGTGGTGGCGGCATTAGTCATCCCGACGGCCGGAACAATACCCATCCACTTGCGACTGGAGCCGCGCTACTTGGTAATGCTTGCGCCTTTCTTCCTCATGGCGCTTGGTGCGGGGACGATTCACCTTGCGCGATGGTTGGGGAAGCGCGCCGCCAATCCGCAGACCCGGACGGCCACCGCCTATGTCGTTCTTGCGGTGGTTCTTTGCGGCATTCCGCTCGCCCCGCTGGCCAAGCACTACAAGCGCGGAATCGAGGAACTGGGTTGCGTAGGCTGGGATACCGACGCGGCCACACGATACCTGGCAGACAAGATTGGCGAGGATGACGTGGTGGCCTATCCGCAGTGGGGCAGTTGGCCCACGTGCGTCTATCTGGACTGGTATGTCAATTCGAAACTGGGCGCGACGGAGGAACCGGCTTCGACCTGTCGGTGGTGGTATATTTCGTCGGGAATGGACGAGGCCCAGGCACTTGCGTGCTCGCCGACCGGGTCTATGCCCAGTGTGATCAACCAGTTTGCGAACTGCTATGTGTGCTGCGAATGGCTGATCTCGGAGAACTGGCAGCGCATGCATCTCGGCAACTGGGGCGAGATTCCGGGCAACCTATGGGATCCGGAACTCCTTCCCTGGAATGACGCGTTCTACACGGGTACGCACGGCATCGCAGGGGGCCGCGATGTGGACTCGGGCAGACCGTTCGTCCAAATCACCGACTACTATGGGCGCCGGCCCGAAGACCTCTTCTCGCACGCCTGGGCCATTGAACCCCTCAAGCGAGTCCTCTTCCGAGGCTATATTGACGAAATCCCGTACAGGAACCACGGCGAAATCGGCATCCGGTTCTTGGACGGCGACGAGCGGGTACTCGCGGAGTGGTTTGCCGCCGCGCCGCGCGCGCAGACGCCACGCCCGGCATCCCAGAACGACCCCGAGCAATCCCGCTATCGCTTCGTTCAGGTGGCGGCGTGTGCCCCCCCGGAAACGACCTCATTCCGCGTGGGGATTCGCGTGTCGCCGACGCGACGCGCCGGCACGACGGTCCGTTTCCAGGATCTCGAGTTGTGGGCCGATGCACCGCTAGCCAACGCCGCCAAGGTCGTACCAGAGGAGACATCGCCGTGAAGGTCACCCTCGCCCGGAAGATCGATCTGGTCGGTGGATACGTCCTGTGTTCCTTCCTCCGCGTGGTGCATGCCCTGCGACCGAAGCGCCAACCGGTTCCGCCCCCCGCCAAGGTGCGGCACGTCCTCGTGGCCAAGTGCTTCGGTTTCGGCAGTATTCTCCAGTTGGCGCCGATGATGAGCGCCCTCAAACAGGCCCATCCGGAAGCGCGCATCACGCTGCTGACCTTCGCGCAGAACGCGGGCGTGGCGCGTCTCGTGCCGGCCATTGACGAGGTGGCACTCATCGAGTTCCGCAAGGGATTTGTTCACTTCGCCCTGGACGCGGCGCGCCAGATGCTCGCCTTGCGGCGGAAACAATTCGATGCGGTATTCGACTGCGAGTTCTTCTCGTACTTCGTGACGCTGATGTGCGGACTCATCCGGCGGCCCGAGACGATCACCGTGGGCTTCTACAAGAACCGGCGAGCCAGCGATTGGTTCTTCTCCCACACGATTGCCATCGACCTCTCGTATCACATCTCAGCGCTCTTCTGCCGGATGCTGATACCGCTTGGGCTGCGCGCCGAATGCCCGAGCCTCAGCGAATGCGGCATCGCGGAACGCGCGGAACACGTGCCTCGACGCAACGAGGCCCCGACCCCTTCGCGCAGAACGATTGTTGTGAATATCAATGCAAGCGACCTTTGCCTGAACCGACGCTGGCCACCCGAGCACTACGAGGCGCTGATCCGCATGATGCTGGACGCACAGTCGGAGTTGGGCGCCATCCGGATACTCCTGGTGGGTGGCGCCGAGGACACCGCCTATGTGGGGGCATTCGCCAAACGGATTGAGCGCCCCGAGATAGAGGACCTCTCGGGAACGCTGAGTCTCGATACCCTCGCTGCGACAATCCGAGAGGCCGACCTGTTCATCGGCAGCGACAGCGGGCCATTGCATCTGGCCGTGGCCTGCGGCACGCCGAGCGTATCCTTCTTCGGCCCGGAAACCCCCGCATTGTACGGCCCTCGGGATCGCGAGCGGCACCGCGTTCTCTACGCAGGACTGCACTGTAGTCCCTGCCTGAACGTCTTCTACTCGAAAGACACCCATTGCCGCGATAACGTGTGCATGAAGTCGATCGCGCCGGAAAGCGCTTTCGACGCGGTCCGCGAACTCCTGGCCCCCGGCAACGCCGGCGCGGGTGGCCGGCGCCATGGAGGTGCGTAGCGGCATGGTGGGTAGTCTGGCAAGACGTATGCGGCTCGGCGCCTTCATCTATCGCATGGCGCGCTGGCACGGGCAGTACGTGGTCTCCCGCCAGGCGCGCCCGCTCGCGTGCGGCTACTACCTCACGAATCGCTGCAACTTCCGTTGTGCCTTCTGCAACATCTGGCGGCATCGGCCGCCGTTCACGGTGCCCGAGGAGAAGGCGAAGGATACCATCCGGCAACTCGGCGACTTGGGCCTGGTCTACTTCTCGATCAGCGGCGGCGAGCCACTTCTGGTACCGTATGTCTTCGACCTTCTCGCGCACGCGAGAGCGTGCGGCGTACTCTACACGCACCTCGTGTCCAACGGGTTCTTGATGGATGAGGCGCGCGCGCGTGAACTCGACCGATCCAAGCTCAGCGAGGTCAGCTTCAGCCTCGACGGCCCGCCGGATACGCACGACACGGTCCGTGGCCAACAGCATGCCTATGCCCACGTGCTCCAGGCCGTCGAGAATGTGAAGCGGTATGCGCCGAACACGGCCATTGTCATCAACACAATCCTCGATCCGCATCAGCCGGAACATGCGCTTCACTCCGTCGCCACGGCGAAAGGCCTCGGCGTCGCCATCAAGGTCCAGCCGCTGAATGCCCATCCAAACCTCAATCCGGATGCCCCCGAACCACCGCGGCCGCGCGAACTGAACCGGCAAGAGCGGGACGCGTTTCTCGCCGTCATCAAAACCCTCCGGCAGGCGCGGAATGTCGTCAGCAGCCATGCCTTCCTCGACAATTACGCAGCGTACATGCTCGATCGCAAGCGACTGGCTTTCACACACAGTCCGTGCATCTACGGCTACCATCACGTCGAGTTCTTCAACAACCAGCTCTTTCCGTGTCTCGAAGGGCTGGACTGGCATGACGGCTTCGATCCGTACGAGAGGCCACTCGAGGCCTTGTTTGCGTCTCCGGAATACCGGCAGACGCTCGAGCGACTGCGCGGATGCCAGGGCTGTCTGAGGAACTACTACGTCTGCTACTATGAACCTCGTCTGAGTTTTCCCATCTGGAACCTCGTCGGATCGCGGATTCGTTCGCCGCGCGCCTGGACATGATCGTGAACCCGGGCCCGCGAGCAAAAAGGAGTCTGTCATGCCTTGTCCGAAGTACGATTTTCACATGCACACGGCCCATATCGGATGCGCCAACCAGACCATGATCGTGGCCGACATCGTCGAGACGTGCACACGCGTCGGCTGCTCGGCCATCGGCATCTCGGATCACCTCAACTCCCTTGATCAGTTACCGACCCATGAGCGGATCAAGGCGGACCTCGAAGCCGTCGTGCCCGGGATCGATGTGTATTTCGGTGTCGAACTCAACTTCGTGGGCTGCGATCAGGGATTCGCCTTTAACACCGATATCAAGGAGGAATACGGATTCCAGTTCGCCGTCGGCGGCATCCACGACGTCTACACCACCGAATACGATCTCGCGAAGATCATCGAGATCCAGCATCGCCACCATCTCCGAACGTGCGAAGACCCGCTCGTGGATGTGTTGGTCCATCCCTACTGGTTCAGTCGGCAGCCCTTCAACGAGAACCACTGGCCATGGTTCGACTCGGTATCCGTGGTACCCGACGCCTACGCACGCGAACTGGGCCAGGTTGCCCGCGATACCGGCACCGCCGTCGAGATCAACGCCATGGCCAACGTGGCGTCCGTAAGTTTCAGCGAACCGTACATCGAGGCGTACGTCCGCTATCTGTCCATTATCGCCGCCGAGGGCCCCATGTTCTCCGTCGGCTCAGATGCGCACGATATCGGCCAGTTGCCCAACGTGGCCGATGCGTGGAAGGTCGCCGAGCGGCTGGGCCTGGACGAAACGCGAATCTGGCGGCCTGCCCAGACCGCGTTCAGAAGACCTACGGCATCCGGCGGCAGCCTATAGGGAGGGCGGCCTTATGGCTACCTTGGATCTCGCGAGACTCCCGTGGCGTTTGTACGGCTGGCGGCCGTACGAGTGGCAGTGGATCGACCGCGCAGCCGATCTGAAGCCCGACGTCGGGCCCCTCGAGGTGCGCGTGCCCTCGTCGGTGCAGCAGTGCCTGCTCGACGCCGGTATCATTCCGGACTGGAACGTCGGGCTCAACTCGCGGCAGTGCGAATGGGTCGAACACCGGCATTGGGAGTTCTCGACGGCAATTCCGGCCGGCGCATTCGCCGACGGGGAGCCCATCGTGCTGCACGCGGCCGGACTCGACTACGGCGGCTGGATTGGCGTCGACCATGTGCCCGTGGCGCAGTTCGAGGGCATGGCGGTACCGCACCGCGTCGACCTGACCGATAAGTTCAGCGATGGCCAGGAGCATCGGCTGGCCATCGTGTTCGACATGCCGCCGGCCGAACAGGGCCAGTTCGGATTCACGGCGAAATCCAAGTTCTTCAAGTCGCGATACAACTACGGTTGGGACTGGTGTCCGCGAATTGTGCCCGTCGGCGTGTGGGATGGCCTCGCGTTTCTCACCGGTCTGGATGCCGCCCTCGAGATCCGTTCGATACAGGCCTTCCTCGAGGATGATCTGGCCACCGCCTCGGTCAAGGCCTCGGTGGCCTTCGAGCCGGCCGTCGCCGGATCTGCGGTGGTGCGCGAAATCCGCGCCACGGTCTACGATGGCGCGAAATCCATCGGATCGGCCTACGCCATCCTCCAGCCGGGAGAGACCGCCCTTCATATCGACGGCCTGCAGGTCGAGCCGTGGTGGCCGAATCGCTTCGGCGGCCAGAAGCTGTACACCGTAACCATCGAAGCCACGGATGGCCAAGGCACGACGCAGTGGACGGCTGCGCCAACGCGCGTCGGATTCCGGCGCATTGTGTGGCGCGCGGCTGAGGGCGCATCCGCCGACGCGGAGCCGTGGATCTGCGAGGTTAATGGCAAGGCGGTATTCTTGCAGGGCGCGAACTGGGTGCCGCCGACCGCGGTGTATCACGACACGCCCGCCGAAGACTACCGCGCCCTGATCGACCTGTACCGCGACATGGGCGTGACGATGCTGCGCGTATGGGGCGGCGCTATCCTGGAACGCGAGACCTTCTACGACCTCTGCGACGAGGCCGGGATCCTGGTATGGCAGGAGTTCCCGCTCTCCTCGTCCGGGATCGATAACACCCCGCCCCGCGATCCGGAAGCCATCGCCCGCCTCGTGGACATCGCCTCGTGGTACATCCGGCGTCGAGGTCATCATGCGTCGCTCTTGTTGTGGTCCGGTGGCAACGAACTCATCACAAGCGAATCGAGACCCGTCGGCTACGATCACCCGTGCATCGCCGCCCTCCGGGATCTCGTCGCGCGCCAGGATCCCGGCCGGCGTTTCATTCCTACCTCGCCCAGCGGCCCGCGCCCGTGGGGCAACGCGGAGGAAAACGGCCTACTGGTGCACCACGACGTCCACGGCCCGTGGGGATTCGGAGGCCTGGCCGATCTCGACGCCTGGCGCGCCTACTGGGAATCCGACGACGCGCTGTTTCGCTCGGAAGTCGGCATGCCGGGCACGGCCGACCTCGCGCTCCTCGAACGCTACGCCGGCGGCGAGGCGCTCTGGCCGCCGACAACCCCCTATTGGCTCCACACGGCACCGTGGTGGACGCAATGGGATCGTTACCGCAAGACCTTAGGCGATGTGACACCGAACGAGGCATTGCTCGAGTACATCCGACGCACGCAAGAGGTCCAGGCCGAGGCCTACGCCATGGCGGCTCGGTGCTGCAAGCAGCGATTCCCTCGGTGCGGCGGCTTCATCATCTGGATGGGCCACGACTGCTATCCCTGTCCCGTGAACAACTCGGTCATTGATTTCGACCGCAGGCCCAAACCGGCCTACTTCGCCCTTAAGAAGGTCTTCAGCGAATACGCCGAGTAGGCAACCCACGAGTTCTCGTTCCTGGTGCGCCGTTCTCCGTTCTTCGTGCTCGTCCGCATTTCAGCGTGACGGTTGGGCCTCGAAGTCCATCTTGAACTTGTTGCCGAGGTAGATCTGGCGGGCCACCGGGTTGTCGGCAATCTCGCGAGGCGTTCCGGAAACGACAATGCCGCCTTCGCTGATGATGTAGGCCCGATCGGTGATCTCGAGGGTCTCGCGCACATTATGGTCAGTGATGAGAACACCAATACCCTTGTTCTGGAGCGTGGCCACGATCTCCTGAAGATCGGACACGGCGATCGGGTCGATTCCGGCAAAGGGCTCGTCGAGCAGGAAGACTTTGGGCTCGATGGCCAGGGCGCGGCAGATCTCGGCGCGACGCCGCTCGCCGCCGGAGAGGGTGTAGGCGAGGCTGTCGGCGACATGGCGGATGCCGAGCTCGTCGATAAGGGCCTGGGTGCGATCGTGGCGCTCTTTGCGCGAGATGGGCTGATATTCGAGGACCGCCAAAAGGTTCTGGCGGACGGTAAGCTGACGGAATATCGAGGGTTCTTGGGGAAGATAGGCCATGCCATGCCGCGCCCGGAGGTACATGGGCAGACGGGTCACGTCGGTGCCGTCAAACCAGATGCGGCCCTTGGTCGGCTTCAGGAGGCCGACGATCATCCGGAAGGTCGTGGTCTTGCCCGCGCCGTTGGGCCCGAGCAGGCCGACGATCTCGCCCGAGTTCAGTTGAATGGACACGTCGCGCACAACGACGCGTTTCTTGAACTGCTTGACGAGACTCTCCGTGTGCAATAGCGGCTTGGAGTCGCCGGCCACCGATTTCTCTCCTTCTCGGCGCATCTTTTCCTACGCACAAACAATTCAGGGAGTTGGCGAACCCCCCGCAGACCGGATCATACCGGCATACGCAGCCTCGAACAAGAGCCGGTTCAGCCGCCGAAGATCCGCCGGCGCTATTTCGCCGCCATCGCGGGCCTTGAGCAATTCGGTGGCCGGTGCCGACAACTCGACGCCTTTCCAGGCCGTGGCGTCATAGAAGTCCGGTCGGGCCATGGCCTCGTTCAGCTTGTCGAGGAACTTGTCCTTGAGCGCCAGCATCTCGTCGACGGTGACGCGGCTCATGAGCGTCTTCGCTTCCGGATCGAACAGGCCGAGAATGTGATTACCCGGCGTGGGCGATTCGGCGCCACACTGTTCTTTGAAACGGGTGAGGAATGCGGACCAGTCCGACACGTCGGCGTCCTTAAGCATCCATGCCGAACCTTTCGACGGTTCTCCGGAACCGGAGAGGTCGATCAAGTCGACACTTCCGCCGCCAATCACATCGAAGGTGTTCTCGCTGAGGGAGATGATGATCTTTCCGCCACGGAATCCCGAGATCTCCGGCGTGTCTATGACAGGATTGCCGGTGAACTCGAGGGTGTCCTTCTCAAAATCCCACTCGCCTCGCTCCGCGCGGAAGGTGCCACTCGGATGCTCGATGACGACGTGGCCGTCGAGAAGGATCCGCGACGGGCGTTTCGCCCCGTCGTCGGGATACGTGAAGGTCACAAGATCGGCCTGAATGGGCAGCGGCTCGAGATCCGGATCGTCGGACAGGAGCGTGATGCGGGCATTGCCTTCGAGACGCTGAATGGTGCCGTCGAGGCCGCCCGTGAGTCGGTCGGCCTTGACCTTGAGTTTGGTATAGCCACCGAGATCATCCGAGCCGGCATCCTGGGCCCACCCGCCGAGGGCACACGTGCACACGAGCATTGCGATGGCCGCGATAGGTCTCATGATTCATTCCTCTCTAGCCGGATCACACCATCCACGCCGGTCAGTACGAACTCGCGCTTCTCAGGATACAGATGCAGGGACGCCGCGTCGAGTTTCGTGTCCCTATCGACGATTTGAACGGGCTTGTCGGTGTGGGCTTCCTGGTCGGCGTTGACCCATTCCACATCATCGAGGCTAATCTCCATGGTGCCGAGGCGGGCGCGCACGTCGCCTTCGAGAAGGGCGCGATCCTCGTCGCGAAAACGGCCCCGCGCGGCCTCGAAGGTCATGTCCTCATCGTCGGGATGGGAGGCATAGATCACCGCGCGGGCGCGCACGAAGGCCCATTCGCCTGCGGTCTCGGCGCCGGACTCCTCCTGGGTCAGACTGACCTCATCGGCATGCACCCAAAACGTGGGTTTGCGAGGCTGACCCAGGGTCTGGTTAATCTCGTGCATATAGAGATCTACATTGGACATTACAATTGCATTATCGGTGGCGGGGTCTTGTGCTTCGACACGGGCGGTATCGGGATGCGGGACACGGTGCGAAGGATGCGGGCCGCACGAGGTGAGGCCCAGGAAAATGAGCAGCAGGCCCGTGCCGGCGCGCGTCACGAGGCCGCCCCCTCGTTCTTCTCATACACCGCCTTGAGGCCCTTCATCGTTAGGTAGGGGTCCACGTGGTCGATGCCGGTTGCCACCTCGGCGATCAGGGACGCAAGCCCCCCCGTCGCCACCACCGTAGGCTTATCGTCCATCTCCTCCGCCATGCGCCGGAGCAGGCCGTCGACCATGTCGGCGTAGCCGTAGGTCAGGCCCGAACGAATATTGGCGACGGTGTCCCGCCCGATCACCGTGGGCGGTTTGACAATCTCGACGCTGGGTAGCTTGGCGCATCGCTCAGCCAAGGCTTGCGCCGACAGTTGGAGGCCCGGAACAATCACACCGCCGCGCCATTCCGAACGGGCCGTCACGGCGTCGAAGGTCGTTGCCGTGCCGAAATCGACGATGATCAGGGCGCCGGGATACTCTTCGATGGCGGCCACGGCATTAACGATGCGGTCCGCGCCGACCTCCTTCGGATTCTCGCATTGAAGCACGAGACCGGTCTTGACGCCCGGCCCGACCATGACGGTTGACGTGCCGAACAGCTCGCGGCCCAGTTCCTGAAGCGCGAGGTTGAGTTGCGGCACGACACTCGAGATGCAGCAACCCCGGATGGCGCTCGCGTCGATGCCGGCCTGCTGGAACAGCACCGTGGTGAGAATGCGGAGCTCGTCGGCGGTGCGGTAATGGGCCGTCGCAACGCGCCAATGGGAACGCAGGACATCACCCGCGTAGAGGCCGAGCACGGTCTGGGTGTTTCCAACATCTACAACAAGCAGCATGGCTCCGCCTCCCTGGTGCGCAGCACCCCCACGGCTTCCGAGGTTGTGCCGCTCGACCTACACGTTCTTGATGAGCAGCGTCATGTCGATGGCCGGCGCGGAATGGGTCAAGGAACCGACCGAGATAACGTCGACGCCGCACTCCGCGAATTTCCGGACGGTGTCGAGGCGCACGTTTCCGCTCGCCTCGATGACGACGCGGCGGCCCCGGGCTCGGCGCACGGCCTCGCGCATGTCGTCGAATCCCATGTTGTCGAGCATGATCGCGTCGGCGCCCGCTTCCATGGCTTCGTCGAATTGCTCCAGCGAGGTGACCTCGACCTCGATCTTCATGAGATGATGGGTACCTTCCCAGGCCTTAGTCACGGCATTCGTGATCCCACCGGCCGCCGCAATATGGTTCTCTTTGATCACAACGCCATGGAACAACGTATGCCGATGGTTCGTGCCGCCCCCGTGGATGACCGCCTCCTTCTCAAGCTGCCGGAGCATCGGCGTGGTCTTCCGCGTATCGCACACCTTGACATTGTATCCCTCGATAGCAGCCTTGAACAGAGACGCCTGCGTAGCAACGCCGCTCAGGTGCTGGATGAAGTTCATGGCCGTCCGCTCGGCGGTCAACACGGCCCGCGTCTTGCCCTCGAACGTAGCGATCTCGTCGCCCTTCTCGAAGCGGTCGCCAGCGGCCAGCGACCCCCAGTCGGAGACGTCGGCATCGAGGCAGTCAAACACGGAACGGAACACCTCGATACCGCTGAGAACGCCGCCCTGCTTGGCCAGAAGCCGTGCCCGACAGCGCGCCTCCGCAGGGACGGTGCGGTTCGTCGTGATGTCTTCCTGGCCAATATCCTCGGCCAAGGCCTCGCGCACAACCCGTTTGTATGCTTTCGACATAAAGCGTGGATCCTTTGCCGCCGCATGTGAAGTGCCGCCCGCGATGGGCTGGTTGGATCAAGATGATACCACAGCCCGGTTGCCCGATGCGACTCGCATTCGGGCACCTATCATGGAATCGAGCCAGACGACAACCGTCCAGTGCCGCGTTTGACGCAGAGCGGCGCATGGGCGGAAGGGGCGTTCCCGTGCGGCGAGATCGCGCTCACGAGCGGCAAGCCCATTGCGCGCGCGCCGCACGCATGCTATGCTCGCCGCCACCATGCACGTATTCTTCAATCTAGCCGGAATCGCCCTAGGCGTGGGAATTCTGGTCAAATCGGCCGACGGGTTCACGAATGCCGCCGTGGAGATGGCCCGTCGACTCCGCGTACCGGATATCGTGGTGGGCGCGACGCTGGTGAGCCTTGCGACGACCTTGCCGGAATTCGGCGTGTCGCTCGCAGCCACACTCCAGGGACAGGTCGATATGGCCATGGGCAACGCCGTGGGCTCGGTGATCTGCAACTCGGGCCTGGTTCTCGGCCTCTGCGCCGTCTTGGCCCCCATGGGGATCGACCGCGCCGGGTTCCTGGCCAACACCGTGGCGCTCCTCGTGTTCGGCGTGTTGTTTGCCTTCTGTGGCCGCCTATTCCCTGATGGCAGTCGCGTCACCGGCATCGTCATGCTCGCGTGCCTAACCGCCTACTTGGCTCACACGTTGCGCGCTTCACTCAAAGCCCGTGATTTGGCCAACCTCGATGCCGTTGCGAGCCAAGCCATGACGTCGGCGCGGATGTACCTGCTATTTGCCGTCGGCGCCATGGGGATCGCCCTGGGAAGCCGGCTGTTGGTGTACTGCGGCGAGAATCTCGCCAGGCTGCTCGGCGTGGCGGAATTGGTGATTTCCCTGACGGTCCTCGCGGTGGGCACATCGACGCCCGAGTTGGCGGTCAGTGTTGCCGGCGTGATCCGGAAACGACGCGCCTTGGCCATTGGGAACATCATCGGCGCCAACATCCTGAATCTCGCCTGGGTCATCGGCACCTGCTCCCTGGTGCGTCCGCTCCCCCTGCGCTCCGTGGTCCTCTTCGGCCGGCACGTTCACCAGAGCCTGGTGTTCGACATTCCCGTCATGCTGCTCATGACGGCGTTAGTCCTCGTCTTCGGCTTGACCGACAAGCAATTGACACGCAGCGAGGGGGCCATCCTGTTCGCCGTGTATCTCCTGTATGTTGGGGCACTGTACACGGTATTCCGCGCGCCGCAGTCATAGACCGGCTGCGCACGTCCCCAATCGGGACACCATGCCGGACGGGGGCAAGGATGCAGCCTCCCGGCACAGCACGAGCACGCCGTTGACACAATCCCACCGATTTGCCGGTGTCTTCACAAGGATTATTCCACCTTCCATTCGACGATGCCGCCGGACCATTCGGGTTGCAGGTCGACTTCGATTCGGAGCGCTTGGGTTTCGACCGGATCAAAGGTCACGCGGTTGAAGCGATCCATTTCCGTGTCGTACGTGGAAGCTCCGGCAACGGCGTGCCAGGTGTCGCCGGAGAGATGAAGCAGCCGCCACGATTCGGGCACACGACAGTGGGCTTGGATGCGGCGCTCGTCCCACCAGTAGACCTCGACAGCCGAGACTTTCGTAGGTTGCGCAAAGGCGTACTGCGCCCATTCCTGCGTGCCGCGATGGTCCCACCACGTGAAACGGGCGATCTTCGTGTCATCAGAAGCCGCGGGCTCGACCTGATCGTTGAGTGCCAACACCGTGTCGCTTCGCCAGCAATGCGACGCCGAGGGCCTCGCCCGACTGGCTATCGTGGGTGCCGGCAGCGGCACCGCGTCCGCGGCCGTCTCCGCCATCCACACCATCATCTCGCAGGGTTCGCGGTTGGCATTCGCGAAGTAGGGAATGGCCAAGAACTCGGCGTGGCCGACGCCGGGCGCCTCGTCAGCGGGCAGGTAGAGGTGATCAGGCCAATCCGCGCGATGGAGAACCAAGGCCTGCCCTTGGATGACCGTCACCCCGCCAAGCAGATCCGCACGGTACTCTGCCGTCAGGGGCCACTCGGGCGGGATGACCAGGTTGTGGACGGAACCGCCGTTGTCCACCGACTCAAGGCAGTAGACCAGCGGCCCCCGCTGCAACGCTACACGGCCAACGTTGGCTTCGACCTTCGGATGGGCCTTGATGCGCCGCACAGGCATGGGCAAGCACAACGCGACCTCATCGCCGGGCTGCCACGACCGGTCGAGACGCGCATAGCCGCGGAGCCGCTCAATGGCCGACGCGGGGTTGCCATTCACCTTGAGCTCGGGCTCGGGGCACCAGGCCGGCAATCGCACGCAGAGGGAGAACGCCACGGCCTGTTCCGGGGCCATGGACAACGCGATCTCGCCCTCCCACGGATAGCGGGTGGTCTGGCGGATCCTCACGTTCGTGCCATTCACGACCATGTTGGCCTCGCTGCCGACAAACAGATTCACGTATACGGCGCCCGCTTCCTGCGCGTAGATGCAGCCCGGCAACGCGCCCACGATCTTCAGAAACATGGGCGGGCAACAGGGGCAGCCGTGCCAGACCCAGCGAGTTCGCTGCGCATTCGCTTCAAGAGGGTTCTCGTAGAAGTACGTATTCCCCTCCAAGGAGACGCCCGGCAGGACCCCGTTGTAGAGGGCCCGCTCCAATTCGTCGACATAGCGCGCGTCACCCAGGGCCAGGTTCATGTTTCGATGAAAGAAGCCGGCCCCCACGGCCGCACACGTCTCGAGGTAGCCATCGTTGGGCAGGACATAATCGGGGCCGAATCCTTCGTGTCCGGGTACGGCGCCCAAGCCGCCGGTGATATACATGCGGCGGTACACCATATTCTCCCAGAGCCGCTGCGCGGCCCGGAGGTAATCCTCGCGGCCGTTCACCGTTCCGGCGGCCACCAAGCCGGTGCACAGGAGCGTCGCCCGCACCGCGTGGCCTTCAATGGTCTCCTGCGACAGCACGGACTCATGATCCTGCGCATACGCTCCGCTCCAATCGCCGAAGTGTCTCCCGCCTTCGTGATTGCCTCGGTTCTCGATCCAGAACTCGGCCAGGTTCAGATAGCGCTCTTCGCTCACGTCCACGGGCATCTGTGTCTTCAGTTCAGGCTGCTCGTGAAAGAGACTGTACAGCTTCACCAGCGCTTCCTCGGGCAAGGAGTGGCCGGGCACAATATTCATCTTGGGGGGTGGCCCCATGAGATCGGCCATGTGGTTGGCGAAGCGCGTGGCCACCTGAAGCAGGCGCACCTTCCCCGTGGCGCGGTAGTAGTGGACACCGGCCTCGACCATCGCACCGGCGTTGTAGACGTCGTGCTGCTGGACATCGTTTCCACCGTTCAAGCCCCATCGCTGATCGGGCGCCATGAGCTGGGTCCACGTATTGACATAGCCTTCGGGATCCTTCGCCGCCGCAGCGGCAATACGCTCGATGTAACCGTCCAGAAGCTCTTCCAACACCGGATCCCGAGCGGCCGCGAGGAAGTCCGCACTCGCCCGGATCATCTCGTAGATGAGCCCGTCATACCATGCAGGTCCCGCGTGTTCTCCCGTCAGGCCATCCCGAACCCGATCGAAGTTCTTGATGGCGCCGCCGCCATCGCTTTCGAACTTGGTGAAACAGTCGCGAAGCGTGACCTCCCGCCACACCTTGATCTTGGGCGACCAGAACTCGTCCTGGATAGTCACCTTCTGAATGGGAACGGGCGTCAGTGGATGGATCGCGATCTCCTGGGCCGAAAGAAACGCCGGCGTGCACACCATAACCACCATGGCGGGTAGCGTCTTCATGAACGTCTGTCCTTCGGGTTCGCCTCACGAAAGGCGTCGTGGCAACACCGCAACTCGCCGCGCAGTCAACGATTCATGGCCCTTGGCGTGAGCAGACTGGCCAGGCCTAAGCTCGATGGGGTCAGCGAACACATGGCCGGCCGCCATGGCGCGCTTCAGGAAGCCCCATCTCGGTGTTCGGCCGCTTGTCTCGATCCTCATGCGCTCGCTCCCCGGTCCCGTGACCGGAGGAAGCGGTAGTTTATGCCGAAGCCTCCCCTTTCTGCACGCAGTCCCCTCGCCGCCGTGGCCCACACCCGACTGAATCGCTCGACACGGACGCATTGACCGGTCGAATTCCAGCCCCTACAATGCCAACAAGCCCTTTGAGGACCGAGGAAACGCGCACCATGAAACGCCTGGAATCCTACAGCCACCTACGCGGGTTCAACTACCAACCGAGCTACGGGAGCCACGGCCTCGATACTTGGGGCCACGGTTTCGACCTCAACGCCATCGATCGCGAGCTCGGCCGAGGCAAGCAGCACTTCCCGAAGATCAACACCATCCGCCTGTGGCTGTCCCATGACGCGTTCATCCGGTACGGCGACGAGGTGGCAACGAATTTCACGAAGGTCGTTCGGCTGGGCGACAAGTACGACCTATCGTTCATCGCCGTGCTTTTCAACGGCTGGCACAGCTACCCGGATTTCGGCGGCATGTCGATGGAGCAACTCGGTTGGTGGGCCGGCGAGCACTTCAGCATCTACCGCGAGTTCCTCGAGCACATCGTCCTGCCCCACGCCGAAGACGAGCGCATTCTCCTGTGGGATTTGTGCAACGAGCCGTTCAACAACGCCCGGTCGGACGCGTGCGTGACTACGGTGCAAGGCTGGCTGGAGAAGCTCTACGGCGCGTGCAAGGAACTCGGCGCCGAGGCGCCCATCTGCGTCGGCGTCGGGCCGTCGATGGATCGCATCCGGCGCGTTGAGCCCATCTCCGACGTGATTACCTTCCATCCCTACTACGCCTGGAACGCGTGGATACCGACGCCCGAGCGGTTCACGCCGCTGCTCGACGAGGTGGTCGCCTTTGCGCGCGAGGTCGGGAAATCTGTCGTGGCGACCGAGACCGGCTGGGGCGCGCTGGATGACGCGAAACGCTGCGAGATCCTCCGCGTCGAGCTGTCGGAACTGGCCAAGCGCGGCATCGGTTTCACGGCCCACCTACTCCACCACACCCTCGTCGCCGACGGCCACCGGCCCGGATTCGGCCCTATCACCAGCGCCGGCTACATGGCCTTCGTCGAGGCCGACGGCTCGCTCCGCCCCGGCCACGAGATCTTCAACGAATTCTAACACGCGAGCGCCCGAGCCGCTCGCGGCGCGCAGGATTATGTGCTTGACGCCATATGTTTTTCATGACATAATTCAGTCATGAGTTGGATCGTTGAGATTGGCGATGAATTCGAGTCCGAATTCGACCGGCTAGACGAGGATGTACAGATCGAGATTCTTGCGCGGGCCCGCCTTCTTCAGCAGTTCGGCCCGCAGTTGAAGCGCCCACACGCGGATACATTGGAGGGCTCTCGCCACGCGAACATGAAGGAACTCCGTTTCAGCGCCGCAGGCGGTGAGTGGAGAGTCGCCTACGCCTTTGACACGAAGCGCAAGGCCATCCTGCTTGTGGCGGGCGACAAGGCCGGCGTCAGCGAAAAACGGTTCTACCGTGACTTGATCCGTAAGGCGGATGAACGCTTCGACGCTCATCTCGCCCGACTCAAGGAGCAGAGAAGGTAACAGCCATGCCAACAAACATAGATAACAAAATCCAGAGCCTTCGGCCCGCGCAGCGCAAGAAGGTAGAGGATCGCGCCCGACAACTCATCGTCGAGGAAATGACCTTGCGCGAACTCCGGCGCGCCCGGAAGCTCACGCAGACACGCGTGGCCAAGACGCTGGGCATCAGCCAAGATGGTGTTTCGCGCATCGAAAAGCGCAGCGATCTTCTGCTTTCCACGCTCCGGAAGACCATCGAGGCCATGGGGGGAAGTCTCTCGCTCGTGGCGCAATTCCCCGACCGCGATCCCGTGGTTCTGTCCGGCATTACGGAAGAGGACGAGTAGCGGCCGCTCTCAAGGCTTGGCCAAGCCCATATCCTGCGCCTACTCGTAGTCCCACTTTAGGATCCAGGGATCCTTGGTGCGTTCTTGGAAGGCTCTGAGCTTGCGCTTGAGCTCATCGAGGACGTCGGCGTGGGCCGGATCGTCGGCGAGGTTGACCACTTCGTCGGGATCGGCATCGAGATCGTACAGCTCGAAGCGCGGCCGGTGGAGATAGGCGTTGACGCTCCGCTTGGCGTAGTGGGTGTCGCCGCGGGCGATAAGGCCTTGCCAGGTCTTGGACGCCCAGAGGTCGGACGCGAAGGGATACTCGAGGCCGAAAGCGATATTCCAGATAAGTTTGTAGCGTCGCGTGCGCACGACGCGCATCGGATAATACATCGTGATCTCGTGGAAGGTGTGCGACGCGTAGATCTCGTCCCATCCCTCCGGATCCTCTTGGTCAAGCACCGATAGGAACGAGCGGCCGTGGAACGCGGCATCCTTCGGCCGAGCTTGGGCGTAATCGAGGATGGTCGGCGTAATATCCGCCCAGGTGATCATGGCGTTGCACGCGAGGCCCTGCGCGCTCTGGAGAGGATTGCGGATGACGCAGGGCAAGCGCATGCCGGGATCGTAGAGCGTGGTCTTGGCGCCAGGGAACGCGATGCCGTTGTCGGAGATGTAGAGGATAAGGGTGTCGTCCCAGTGGCCGGTTTCGCGCAGCATCTCGATAAGGCGTACAAGGCCGATATCGGCGCGCTCGACGGAGCCATAGTACGCGGCCAGCTCCTCGCGGCACTCGGGCGTGTCGGGCAAGTAGCGCGGGACGATCACATCCTCCGGCGAAACCTCGGCGGAGCCTTCGCGATGGAACGGCCGGTGCGGCTCGGTGGTGCAGAAGTACAGGAAGAACGGAGCGCCGGAGTCGTCGGCGATGAAGTCGCGACACTGCTCGGCCATGTTGGCCGGGGCGCCGCCCTTCAGGTAGCGTTCGAAGTGATAGACCTCCTCGGGCGCGACGTGGTACTTGCCGGCGCACAGCGTGCGGTACCCCGCCTCGCCGAGCATCACCGGTAGGCTGCGCACTTCCGGAAACGAGGAGAAATGGTGGTAGGCGTGTTGGTGACCGTACTGGCCGTTCGCATGATTGTAGAGGCCGGAGAGGATGACGGATCGGCTCGCGCTGCACGAGGCCGTCGTGCAGAAGCCGTAGTCAAATCGCGTGCCCGAGGCGGCCAAGGCGTCGAGCCCGGGCGTCTTGACCACCGGATTGCCGTAGCATCCGGCATCACCCATGCCTTGGTCGTCGACGACGTACAAGAGTACGTTGCGCTTGCGTTTCGGTCCCACGCTGTCGCCGGCGGCGCCGGCCAGAGCCAAGCCTGCCGCCCCTAGCCCAGCCGTCTTCATCGCTTCGCGACGGGTAACTCGCCCACCGTTCATGGCCCCTCTCCTACGTTGAGTACCTGTTTCTAGCCGAGGCCCTCGACGCTCCAGCCTTCGCGGTACGTACGCCGCACGAGCGCGTCCGCCTCGGGCGCGTTCTTGAATGCGAGACTCGCCGAATCCCACTCCAGTGTCTTGCCGGCCAGGCGCGTCGCGACGTTGCCCAGAAGGATCGTTTCGGCGAGCGGCCCGGAGTACGCGAAGTCGCACGTAGCCGGCTTGCCCTCGAGGCAGCCGTCGACCCACACGCGGAAATGGTTCTCCGGCTCAACGCTCGGCAGGACGAAGTGGGCGTACTTCTCGACGGGATACAGGCGGGCGTCTTCGTAATGCGGCAGCACCATGACGCCGTCCTCGCCGAGGAGGAGCGATCCGCTGTCGGGCAGGTCGATACCTTCCGGCAACGGCGCAAGCTCGCGCGGCGGCTTCTTGCCGCTGTCATACCACGTGGCGCGTATGGTCTTTTCAGCCGTCCACTTCGTGCCGGGGAATTCGTAGTGCACGATGCCCCAATACGGCCAGACCTCGTCGTTCTGCTCCGGAGCCTCGCCCAAAATGGTGAGTGGCGCGCCGATCTCGAGGGCCGTGAATACCGGATCGAAGATATGGCATCCGAAATCGCCCATGGCGCCGCAGCCGAAATCCCGCCATGATCGCCACGAGCCCGGGTGATACGTCTTCTCTTTGTAGGGACGCATGGGCGCCACGCCGATCCACTGGTTCCAGTCAAGCCAGGCCGGCACCGGGTCCTCTCCCTCGGGCCGTGTCATGCCGGGACTCGAGTACGTCGCATTCGACCACGAATGCCACTCTTTCACCTTGCCGATGGCGCCGTCCCGCAACGCCTTCACAGCCTTCCGGTACGTGTTGTGCGCGTGGATCTGGATGCCCATCTGTGTGACTACCATGGCCTCGCGCGCGGCTATCGTCAGTTGCCGGGCCTCGTAGACCTCATGTGTGAGCGGCTTCTCGCAGTACACGTGCTTGCCGAGGCGGATCGCCCCCATGGCCTGTGCCGCATGCATATGGTCCGGCGTGCCCACGCTGACCGCGTCCATGCGATCGCCTTCCTGCGCAAGCATCTCACGCCAGTCGCGGTACGTTCGCGCATTTGGAAAGGCCTGAGCCGCGCCGTTCAGGGTGTTCTCATCCACATCACACAGCGCGACGACGTCCACCTTGTTCGTACCCATGATGCCGAGCAGATCGGCACGGCCGCGGCCGCCGACCCCGATGGCGCCAAGGTTGAGCCGCCCATTTGCCGACTCGCCGAGACTCAGTCGTGGCAGGATGAGCGGAAACAATGCTGCGCTGGCGGACTGGCGCATGAACAAGCGGCGCGTAATCGGTTTCGACATGATGGTAACCTCCCGCGTTTCAGTTCAACGGCGAGTATAGGCACACCGCGCCGGCGTTTCAAAGCCACGAGAACACACGGAACGAAAGCATGATGAGTTCAGGCCATCTGTCTTTACCTCTAAGGTAAAGCTCTTTGTTGACAGGACAGGCGGTCTGTGGCATACTCTTTACCGGAGAGGTAAAGACTCCTTGGCATTTTCAGAGGCGCTATCGAATGGAAGTCGTATTCCGGTCGCGGAAGATGCAGAAGCAATACGAGGACCATCGGAAGGCGGAGAAGGCCTATGGGGCGGAGGTGGCGCGGCGTTACGTTGAGCGTGTGAACATCATCCGGCACGCGCGTGATATCGAGGAATTACGGCGCCTGCCGGGCCTGCGATGCCATCCACTCAAGGGCAATCGCGAGGGCGAATGGGCGATGAATCTCACGGGATTCTATCGGCTTCTCTTCTCGCTCGAGGGCGAACGCCTGGAAATAGTCTGTATTGAAGAGGTAAGCAAGCACTATGGCGACTAACGAAACGATCCACGCGGACCTTGCCATCCCCCCGGGCGAGTACCTGGAGGAAGTGCTTGGTGAACTGGGCATGAGCAAGGACGATCTGGCGCGGCGCATGGGCCGCCCGGCCGCCAAGCTGAGTCCTATTTTCAAGGGAGACAAGGCGATCACGCCTGAGACAGCCCTGCAGTTGGAGAAGGTGGTCGGGGTACCGGCGCACATCTGGGCCGGCCTGGAATCGGAATATCGCCTTGCGCTCGCACGCCAGGCGGAAGCCGAGTGCGACACGCTGTTGCATGCCGAGGCAAAACTGGCCGCGAGGTTCTGTTACAGCGCCCTGGTGAAAGCCGGCGAAGTGGAAAGGCGCACCAAACCGGTGGAGAAGGCACAGGCGTTGCGGGACTACTTCGGCGTTATGTCGCTGAACAGCGTGCCCGAGTTGCAGCGTTATCGGGCGGCTTTCCGTTGCGGAAGGTCGGGCGAACGCTCGCGGGAAGCGGTGGCAGCGTGGCTGCGTCTGGGCGAGCGCAGGGCGCAGGGCGCGTACTGCGCGCCTTTCGACGAAACGCGCTTGCGCGAGGCACTGGATTTTTTGCGGGCGTTGACGCTGGAGGCGTCCGATCATTTTCAGGCGAGCCTGCGGACGAGGCTGGCCGCATGCGGCGTGGCGCTCGTGATTTGTCCGCACTTTCCCAAGACGCGCGCCCATGGCGCGACCTTCTGGCTGGGACGCGACAAAGCGGTGCTGATGCTGACGATCCGTGGGAAGTGGGCCGATATCTTCTGGTTCAGCTTGTTCCATGAGATCGGACACATCTTGCTGCATGGTCGGCAAGCGGTCATCTTAGAGGGCGGTACCGAAGATAGGCGGGAGACCGAGGCCGACCGTTTCGCCGCAGACACGCTAATTCCCGAGGACGCCTACAGAAGCTTCCTAGAGCACGGCCGTTTCTATAGCCAGGATGTAGTCGCATTCGCGAACAGCGTGGGTGTCCATCCAGGTGTCGTCGTCGGGAGACTCCAGCATGAGAAGAGGCTGAAACCCGAATGGGGAAATGACCTGCGCGTACGGTATCGCTGGGCAGAAACGGAAGACTGAGGGGACACGGTCATGCCGGCAGCTCCGGCGCGCCGACTCGGAGGAAGGTCTCGTAGGCCCACTGGTCCCATTCGGGATCGACGCCGATGCCGTGGAGGTCGCCGTAGTTCTTGGCGATGAATCCGCCTCGGAAGGCGTCGACGAGCCGCTCGGTTTCGCGCTCGATGAGGGCACGGTCGCCGGTGGGCAGCACCTGCTGGATATCGCACGGCGCAAACAGGCCGACGCCGTGGCCGGCGAGCTTGTCGGCGAGGGCAGGTATGTCGTACACGGCGGGCTGGTCAAACTGGAGGCAATCGACGCCCGCGCCGCACAGGTCGTCGATGAGCGCCCAGTTGTAGCCGCACGAGTGCTGGATGACCTTCATGCCGTGGGCGTGGGCGCGCGAGGTAAGGCGCTCGTACAACGGCCGAAACACGTCGCGCCACATCGGCGGCCCGATGAGGACGCGGTCCTGCGTGCCGAGGTCTTCGCAGTACATGATGGCGTCCATGCCGGCCTCTCCGAAGCGGTCGATGACACCCTCGAGCAGCATCGTCACGCGATCATGGAGCACATCAATACGGTCGCGCTCTTCGAGGAGGTCGGCGAAGTACACCTCCATCTTGCGCATGTACCGGCACGTGGCGAAGGGCCAGCCCGGCATCCAGCCGACGCGAAACAGGTTGCTCTCGGAGGCGCCGAGGCGGCGGGCGGCCTCGAAGTACGCCGGATTGTCCAGCGGCGGTAATTCGAGCGCGTCGAGGTCGCGCCAATCTTCGATGATGGGCCTACGGACCTCGCCGCCGGCGGACATGTGGGCGAGACGGTGCCAGGTGTTGCCCCAGATGTCCGTCGAGAACTCGACATCGCCCTCGATCCACGTCTTGGTCTCGATATCGTGTTCGCAACCGGCACCGGTGAAATCGTTGGCGCGGCCGCCGTCGAAGTTGAGGCCGATCCGGCCGTCGCATTGGAACTCGATGTTACTGAGGATGACCTCTCGCGGTGTCATGCACGTGATCTCCCGTCTGCGTCAGATTCGAGCGGCAGAAGGTTCGCCCCCCGTCCTGCTATCCGGAAGAGCGGTCGCGCACCACTCTCCACCGGCGAGACACAGATAGCCCGTGCTCCCGACGAAGGCAGTGGACGAGAAGATCGCTCACGGCCCTGCGATGGTAAACGCGGGGCTCATGGCCCGCACGTTCTTGTCGGTGTACGACTGGAGCCGCAAGCGGTAACTCGGGGCCGGGGCCAGCGCACCCAGCCGTGAACCCACCGTCCAACTGAATTCCCCGTCGTTGGGTGTAGTTTTGCGGATCCAATCGATGAACGCACCGCCTTTGTGCAGACCGATACGTACGTTTGGCCCCACGGCGCCCAGGTTGTTACAGACCCACGTCACGTCGTAAGTCTCGCCCCAGGTGAGAACGGCCTGGTAATCCGGCGACGTCCACAGCAATGGTGGCGCCACCAGCGTAAAGGGTGTATCGCTGAGGTCGCGGATCGTGTTGTCCGTATAGGCCTGCACGCGGACGCGGTAGCCGACACCCGGTTCGAGGCCCGCGGGCACTTTCCACGGGTACGTGCCGTCGTTGTCCGTGCGGCGGTTGATCCACGCAAGGAGATCGAGGCCGTAATGGAGCCCGATCCGGACCTCGGGCCCTACGGCGGTGTCGTGCGCACCCCAGGTGATGACCTGAACGTTGCCCATGGTCCACACCTCGCCACCGTTGGGCACCTTCACGCCGAGCGCCTGGATCGAGAACGGCGCGTCGCTCACGTCGCGGTAATCGCTGTCCGTGTACGACTGCACGCGGATCGTGTAGTCATCGGCCGGATCGATGCCCGTCCAGACGATCCAGTTGTACGTGCCGTCGTTCTCCGTCTGCCGTACGATCCAGTCGACAAAATCGCCCGCCTTGTGCAAGGCCAGCCGCACTTCGGGCCCTGCGTCGCCGGAAGTGTTCTGCCACGTGATGGTATGCGTCGTTCCGCAGCCCCACGCTTCGCCGCCGTTGGGCGCCGTCAGCGCCAGTTCCCCTTCCTCCGTCGAGTCGTAGGTCACGCTCAGCAGGTTCGACTCGAGGTTGCCGTTCCCGGCCGCATCTTGCGCCGAGGCGGCCTGCACCTGGCACGTCACTGCGCCTTCACTCAATGGCGTAACCGGGAGCGTGTACGTGTTGTCACTGCCGCTCAGTATGTCCTTCGTGCCGTTCGTCACGTTGATAGCCGTCGCCGTCAGGCCGGTCACCGGCTCGCTAAACGATAGCGTGAATACGATGGGCGTGTTATCCGTCGGCGACGCTGGGCCCGTCACCACGCACGTCGGTGGGACGGAATCGAAGCTTACGGCGGCCAGATTCGACTCGAGGTTCCCGTTCCCAGCCGCGTCCTGGGCCGCATTGCCCAACACGCGACACGTCACCGGGCCTTGGTCCACTGGCGTCACCGTGATCAAGTAGCCTATGTCGCCGCCGTTCAACACGCCTTTCGCACCGTTCGTCACGTCGATGCCCGCCGCCGTGAGGCCGGTCACCGGCTCGCTGAACGTGAGCGTGAACACGATAGGAGCGTTGTTCGTCGGCGACGCCGGACCTGTCGCCACGCACGTCGGCGGAACCGAGTCAAAGCTCACGCTCAGCAGGTTCGACTCGAGGCTGCCGTTTCCTGCCGCGTCTTGCGCCGAGGCCGCCTGCACCTGGCACGTCACCGCGCCCTCGCCGGATGGTGCAACCGGGAGCATGTACGTGTTCCCGCTGCCGCTCAACGCGCCTTTCGTACTGTTCGTCACGTCAATGCCCGTCGCCGTGAGGCCGGTCACCGGCTCGCTGAACGTGAGCGTGAACACGATGGGGGCATTGCTCGTCGGCGATGCCGGGCCCGTCACTACGCACGTCGGTCCCACCGAGTCGTAGGTCACGCTTGCCAGGTTCGATGCGACGTTTCCGTTCCCGGCGCCATCCTGCGCTGCTCCCGCAGACACCTGGCAGGTTACCGCGCCCTCACCTAACGGCGTGATCGGGAGCGTGTACGTGTTGCCGCTCCCGCTCAACGCGCCCTTTGTCCCGTTCGCCACGCTAATGCCTGCCGCCGTCAGGCCGGTCACCGGCTCGCTGAACGTCAGCGCAAACGCGATGGGGGTGTTGCCTGTCGGCGACGCCGGACCGGTCACCGAGCACGTCGGCGGGGCCGAGTCGTAGATCACGCTGACCGGATTCGACTCGAGGTTACCGTTTCCAACCCCATCCCAAGCCGCGTTGCGCGATACCCGGCACGTCACCGTACCTTGGGCCGAGGGCGTCACCGGAAGCGTGTACGTGTTGCCGCTCCCGCTCAAGGCGCCCTTGGTGCCGTTCGTTACGTTAATGCCCGCCGCCGTCAAGCCGGTCACGGGTCTATTGAAGGTCAGCGCGAACGCGATAGGGGTGCTGTTCGTCGGCGATGCCGGACCGGTCACCGAGCAAGTCAGCGCGTAGTTGATGTAGATGGGATTCGAGAAAGACTGAAAGATACCGAAGGCACCCCTGAGCTCGGAGCGAAAGTAGTCCTTCGTTTCGGACGTAACATCGGCCTCGTAATCCACGCGCCAACAAGGGGAGCCGTTAACGGAGGATATCTTGACGCCGCCGCTTCCCGAGTAGACCATCACATTCCCCAACAACGCCCCATCGTAGACCTCCACCCTGAAACGCAAGCGTTTCGGTTGAGTCACAACAATGTTCGTGCCCATGGGGGTCTCATACACGCCATCCCCGTCTTGGTCACACCAGACAAATGTGCGCGCAGCGTCTTTCGAGCCGGCGACCGCTATTCTGCCGGCTTCCACAGCGGCCTGGACATCGGCAGGTTGCTTGCTGGCCGCTAAGACGTAGTTACAGGGAACCAAGGAATTGCTGATCGCCGTGCAAAGGATTCTTTCCAGGTGATTGTCGCTTTCCCCTATCCCCACCAACATGCGTCCTGCAGCGATGTGAGAGGACCACCATCCCCGGGCATCCGCATTCGGGAAGGGGGTGGTCCACACGCCGACACCCCGGATTCCGGCCTGGGCAAAACCGGTCGGCCAAGGGTTTCCATCTTCAAATGGATGGTTGATGAGTATGGTGGCGCCGCGCGCGAGCATCAGAGGAATCATCTCCTCGGTGGTGTACAGGGCGCCTCCGGGCTTCACGTCGAGCGGGTCGTTGCCCGTCATGTCTAGGACACAAGCGTGCCCCCTTCCACTCCCGCCCCACTCGTCGCCGCGCATCGGTATGCAGCCATCTTGTTCAATGAACCACGGATCGTTGCACTGCTCAATAGTGTTATGGTCCGTAATCGAGACAATGTCTGCACCGAAGCTCGCCGCCTCCAAGATGCGGTTCTGAACCGTGTCCCTGCCATCGCTGTAGTCCGTGTGGGTGTGGTGCGCAAAATAGATCCAATTCAGTCCGGCAGGCGGCGTTACACCGGTCGCACTGCCGTCCGCCGTCTGCTGAAGCGTCATGTTGACAGCACCGGCAGGGATCGCTACGGAGAAGATGATCAGAAGGCCCAACGATAGGCGGGACGACCTCGAAGACATGGCAAACGCTCCTCAATTCCCCGTTCCATTTTGGAACCACCAAGACCTCACCTCTCTGCCGATGATTGTCTCACGGGGCGCACCAGGAAGTCCACAGGCCGGCGGGGAGGCATGGGGTCGTGTTCCCACGGGATTGTTCCGACGACCTGGAATGGCGCCGGCGGGCTCGCGTATTCTTGAAGCGTGCGGGCCATGAACATTGTGGACGGTATGGACAGCATGGACATTATGGACGGCGAAGGCCTCGATTTCGCCGAAACGCCGCGCGCGCTCGACGCACTCCTCGCCGAGGTACGCGCGTGCCGCCAGTGTGCGGACGTGTTGCCGCTTGGGCCCCGTCCGGTGGTTCGCGGCCGAGCGTCGGCGCGGATCCTGATCGTCGGCCAGGCCCCGGGCACGAAGGTGCACGAAACGGGGATTCCGTGGAACGATCCCAGTGGCGATCGGCTCCGCAAATGGCTACATCTCGACCGCGAGCGCTTCTACGATGAGTCGCGCATCGCCATCATCCCAATGGGCTACTGCTATCCGGGGCGTAACGCGCGGGGCGGCGACTTGCCGCCGAGGCCTGAATGCGCCCGGCTCTGGCTCGATCGCCTGCGGGCGCTCTTGCCCAGGATCGAGTTGACGTTACTCGTCGGCGGTTACGCGCAGCGGCACTACCTCGGCGCGCGTGCCGGGGCGTCGTTGACGGAGACGGTACGTGCCTGGCGCGAGTATGCGCCGGCGTATTTCCCGCTGCCTCATCCCTCATTTCGCAATCTCGACTGGATGAAGCGAAATCCATGGTTTGAACGCGAGGTCGTGCCGGCGCTCCGAGAGGCGGCGGAAAGAATCCTTGGTCCAGGAAGCGCCAAAAACTGACCCGTATCGGGAAAGCGGGCACAGTCCCGTCTCGCTCGAAGTCTCGCACGTTTGACTGAGCCCACGCCTTCCGAGAATCGCTCAGGGGGTCTTGAGGGTTCAGGTGCTGTGACGTTCCACCAGTAGCTGCGAGATGTAGACGCGAATGGCATCGCGGACCTCCTCGGAAAGGTCCACGAACCGGACGCCGAGGAGACGCGTTCCTTCGCGGGCACCGTGCCCATGGTGTCCAAGGTGAACGACCCTTGCCCGAAGCGTGTACAGCGGATCGCCGGGCAGGGAGAACGCCAACTCGATAGTGGTGGGGATAGCGAAAGGTGCGGCGGTCTGGATGAGGGCGCCCCCGGAACTCAGATTGACGAGGTCGGCATCGTACCGTCTCGGATGCCCCGCATCGCGGACATGGGCCATCAGATCGGTGGCGACCCGATGGGAATCCCGGTGCATGTTCCAGTGGCTGTGGGCCGGGCGCTCAAGAAGGACCCCGTCCCCCTTCTTCTCAGGACTCCGCGTGACCTCCGTGCGGCACTGAAGAAACCCATCCTCCCGGTGAAACTCGAGGTCGACATACATGCCGGCCGCCAGGTAATCGGTCACCGGGAACGTGGTGTGAATCGTCTTGGTGGTTACCTCAAGAATCCGAACCAGAAAATGGCGGCCACTGGCACACATCAGGCAGGCGTTACCTGCTTTGAGCGCGGTCTTCTCGTCCAGAAACTCGATGTCTTTGCCCATAGGCCCTACGCCTTCCTGACCGGTTGGCATCTTATCACAGGGCATCCGGGCCGTCAAGGAAACCGGACATCGTCGGGCTCGAGATCACGACAAGTTCTTGAGGTCGGCGGCGATGACAGACGCAATGCGTTCGACGGCATCGGAAAGTGCGCCGACCACAGTCTCGGCGGTGGGTTCAGCCACGGCGACGCGCGCGGCGTATGTCTTCTCGAGTACGGCCGGTGTCTCCCGGCGCCGGTCCGCGTAGAACGAGAGCCGCAACGTAGCGCAAGCCTCGGCTCCACCCTCAACATCGACCTGGCCGAAATCCAGGATGGCGCCGGACACGTACAACACGCGATCGGCATCCGGCGAGGGGACTAACTCGACCTCGAGCTTGCGCGCGACAAGCTCCTCGATGCCGGCCGCCCATCGGTCGGCGGCGTAGTACTCGATCTCCGTTGGCGTAGCCTGGATGAGTATCTGCCCGCGGGACAAGGGCTGAATCGAGTCGAGAGGCAGAATCTCGAGGCGCACCGGAACGACGCCACGTCCACCGCCCTGCATGTCAAGGGTGTAGTAGCGCGTCTCGGGCGCCGAGGCGCAGCCGGCCGCGGCTATCACGGCCAGCATGATCAGGCAACAAAGGCGTTTCATTGCTCGAGCACTCCACGGCCCCGCCGGCCCATTTCCGGGGCGGTTGTTCTTCCTCGCCGCACAACCGCGGACCCGCATCACTCTCGGCCTCGCACGGCCTTTCCGCGGATGATGGCCTGCGGCTGCTCCGCCAGGGTTTGCGACAACTCACGCAGACTCCGCAGGGTCTCGCGCAGATCCAGCAGGAGATCCTCCATCGTCGGGCGATTCTCCTCAATGAGCCCCTGGGCATCGGCGCTGAGGAGTTGCGCGTTGTCGAGGATCGCCTGGATCGTGTCCGTGAGCCCTTCAAGTCGCGCCGACACCTTCTTGACGTCGTCGACAATGACACCGGCGCCCTCGATCGTCGTGCGCACACCGCCGACCGTGGCGCGGATATTCTCCCGGTTCTCGGCGAGCACGCCTTGGATATCGTTGACCAAGCCCTTCGCGGAATCCTCGATCTCCTGCACCTTGTCCAGGATTCGAGAGATGTCTTCGCTGCTGTCGCCTATCACGCCGCGCGTTTCCTGGACAAGGCCGGTGCCCTCGTCAACAGCCCTGTCGACATTGGCAAACAGGTCGGCAATCGTAACGGCCTCGCCCTCGCCCCGCGCTTCCTTCTCGACCGCCTCGTCGACGCCCATCAGGGCGGCGACATCGGCCAGGACCTCCTGAACGGAACCTGCCAGACTGGCCGCATACTCGAAAAGCCCGCCCTGCTGCGCCGGGATCTCGGCGCCGTCCGCCAGGGACGCGCCGCCCTTCTCCCCGGTGGAGATCTCGAGATGCTTCTCGGCCGTGAGGGTGGTCTGTCCGATCGAAGCCATGCTCCCTTCGTTGACGGGCGTTCCGCGTTGCACCGAGAACTGGACGAGGATGCGCGATTGATCGATGTCGTCTAGGGTGATATCGAGAACGCGGCCGACCTTCGCGCCGCCGAACCGCACGTCGGCGCCGCGGTTCAAGCCGCCGGTGTTCGTGAACGACGCATAGAAGGTAAGGGAATCATCGGGCGGCCGCAAACCGCTGATCACCGCGAAAAACAGGATCAACACGGCGACACTCGCGATCACCATCGCGCCGGCTTTGATCTCGACCACCGTGAAGTTGTGTTTCTTCGCGGGCATCCGCTGTCCTTCTCCACGCGCTCAGCCGCTTCCGGTCAACGAGCGCAGATACGCCTCGGGATCCGTGCCCCCCTCCTCCTCGGGACGACGTTCAAAGAACTGCCTGACGAAGGGGTGAGCGATGTTCGCCAACTCCTTGGGCGCGCCCATCGCGACTATCCGCCCTTGGTGTAGCATACATACGGTGTCGGCGATCAAATTGACGCTCGCCATCTCGTGCGTGACGACGACACTCGTCAGATTGAACGTACTCTGCATCTTCCGGATGAGCGCGTCGAGACCGGCGGCAACAATGGGATCAAGGCCGGCGGAAGGCTCATCGTAGAAGATGATCTCGGGGTCCATGGCCATGGCGCGCGCCAGACCGGCGCGCTTCTTCATCCCGCCGCTGAGCTCGGCGGGCATGAAGTCCTCGAAACCGCCCAAGCCAACCAGCTCGAGCTTGATCTTGGTCATGATCTCAATCGTGCTTTCCTCGAGTTTGGTGTGTTCTCGCAACGGGAGTGCCACATTGTCGCCCACACTCATCGAGTTGAAGAGCGCCGAGCCCTGGAAACACATGCCCATCCGGCGGCGGATATCGATGCGTTCCTCGTCGCTCATGGCGGTGAAGTCTTCGCCGTTGATGGCGATCGTGCCCGAGAACGGACGCATGAGGCCTACCAGGTTCCGAAGCAGCGTGCTCTTGCCACAACCGCTTCCGCCGAGAATCACAAACGTCTCGCCGCGCTTCACCGCGAACGAGAGGTTGTCGAGCACGGTTCGCTCGCCATACTTTGCGACGAGGTCACGCACTTCGATGATGGGACCATCAGATTCCGGCACGCCGTTAACCTCACGCGAAATAGAAGAACACTGTGAACACAAGATCCACGATGATAATCATGAAAATCGACGTGACCACGGACGAAGTGGTCTGCTTGCCGACGCCTTCGGCGCCGCCCTCGACCTGAAAGCCTCGGTACACGCCCACCCAACAAATCGTAATGGCGAAGAACACACTCTTGACGAGACCCGTCACGAGATCCTTCATGACCAGGGCGCCGGCCGTCTGCTCGATGTAGAGCATCGGATCGAGGCGCAGCACGACGGTCGACAGAAAGAAGCCGCCGAAGATCATGATGAAAATGGCAAGGATGGTGACGCAAGGCACGGCCAACAGCATGGCAAGAAACTTGGGCACCACGAGGAATTTCGTGGGATTGAGCCCCATGACCTCGAGCGCATCGATCTCCTCGGCAACTTTCATGGTGCCGATCTCGGCGGCAATGGCCGATCCGCTTCGTCCCGTGATCAGAATGGCCGTCATGAGCGGCGCCAACTCGCGCATCGCACCGACACCGACGAGATTCGCAATGAAAATCGTGGCGCCGTACCGCGCAAGCTGGTACGAGGCCTGCATCGCCGTGATGGCGCCGATGAGGAAACAGATCAAGGCGACAATGGGCAGCGAATGGACGCCAAACTCGACGAACTGCTCGACGGTAGTGCGGAGTCGCAGCCCCTTGCCGCGCAAGGGCGCCACGAGCATCCAGGTGACGGTGTCCACCATGAGCACGCACACGCGTAGGCTCGCGTAGAGCGCGTTCAGAGAGACTCGCCCAATACCGCCTAATACGACTTCCATACGTTTTCGACCCGATTCCCAAGCATCCGGCACCGGCCGCGCGGAACGCCCCCGGCCCTAGATCCGATCGACGATTTTGAACACGGAATCCAATCGCGCCAGTTGCAGGACCTTCATCACGGGCTTCGAAGGCGCCACCAACTGGAACGCCACGTTCTTCTGATGGGAGAGCTTCAGTCCCTCGACCAGGGTGGCCACGCCGGAGCTGTCCATGTAGCCCACTTGGCTGAGGTCCAACGCCACCACGTTACACACCCTCTTGGGAACGGCCTTGATCACGGCGTTTCGTAGTTCCGGCGACGTATACAGGTCCACCTCGCCCGCCACGGCGATCACGTACTGGCCGTCTCGCTCCGATTCCTCAATCTGCAACGCCATTGGCCTTCTCTCTTCCTTTATCTCACCCGAGCACTTCGCCGTGACACGGCCTCTCGTTCCTTACGTCGCGCTATCGCTCTGCGGACAGCGCAGCCGCATGGTAACCCGGTTGCCCTGCGCGTCGCCCGGCACATAGTCCACTTCATCAAACACCCGGTAGATTAGCAGCACGCCCAGGCCGCCCGGAGCAACGGTATCGGGATCCGGCGCAGCCAGTTCCTTGCGCGCCAGACACGCCGCCGGAATGGGCTCGCCCTGATCCGACAGAACAATAACCACGTGGTCGTCCTGCTGGCCCAGCGTGAGCCGCAAGGTCCCGTCATCACGCCCGCCGTACGAGTGGCGCATCGAGTTCGCACACGCCTCGTCTACGGCCAGCACGACCTCGTCGCACCGGTCGCCCGACAGCTTCAGATCCTCGAGATAGCTACGCACCAGGCTGCGGACGCTCCTTAGCAGCCGAGGATCGGAGCGAATCTCGATGCTAACTTCCTCTGTCTCCACCGAGATACCTCAATGCGATCATTGTGCAATCATCGTGCGGCGCCGAGGGTTCGCAGTACCGCCGCACATCGGCAATCACCGTGTCGAACAGGTCGTGAGGCGGTTTGCCATAATGCGTCTCGGCCACCTCACGCAGAGACTCTATACCGTACTCATCCGGTTCATCAAGCCGCTCCGCCCCGTGGCGCGTGCTCATGCTCCGCGCCTCCGTGATCCCGTCGGTGTACAGCAGCAGGCCATCGTCCGGCGCCAACAGGCACTCGGTGTTGGTCCACGCGGCGTCCGGGAGAATGCCGATGGGCGGGCCCGAGGCCTGAACAAGAAGCTGGGCGCCGCGCGGCGTGAGGTGCAACGCCGGCATGTGGCCCGCGTTGGCACAAAGGGCCTTGCCGGTAGCAAGGTCCACGGCGATGTAACAGAGCGTGCAGAAGGTGCCGCGCTGGCTCCGAACCACGAGGTCCTGGTTGAGCGTCGCAATAACCTGGGCGGGCGACGCGACGTCGCGCACGGTGATTCGGAACGCAGCGAGCAGTTGGGCCATGGTCAGCGCAGCCGCCACGCCCTTCCCGCTCACATCGCCAATGAGCATGCCCGCAACATGGGGTCGCGGCCGGACGAAATCATAGAAATCGCCGCCAATGGTCTTGGCGGGTCTCGTTTCGCCGTAGACCTGGAATCGAGGGTCGTCCTCGGGCCACTCCTTGACGAGGAATCCCTGCTGGATGATCCAGGCGTACTCGATTTCCTGCTCGATGCGCTGCTTGTCGAGAATCTGCCGATGCATATGGGCGTTTTCGATGGCCAACCCGGCGCTGTTCCCAACGGCCGAACTCAGCAGCATGTCTTCCTGCGTGTACTGGCGGTCTGCGCGATCCGAGTCGATGTAGAGAATGCCGAAGATGCCGGATTTGCCGCGGATCGGCACGCAGATGATCGAACGAAGCTGCAACGAGACAATGCTCTCGGCCACACGAAGCTCGCCGTCGCTACCGGTGTCCTGAAACAGGACGCTCTCACCGTTCTTCAAGACGCGCTGCGCCACGGTGTGGCTGATCCGGATCTCCGCCGACGTCGCGTGCCGCAGAACGCCATCCTCGATCAGGTGAACGTGGCGGCACATGGGACACGGCTGTAGTTGCTCCTTCGAAGCATCTGTGAAGAAAATGGCCCCGCGCTGGCCCTTGATGGCGCGCATCGTCGTCTCGAGAATCTGGTCGACGAGCTTGCAGGGGTCATAGTTCGAGGCGATGGCATTGCTAACGGCATAGGCGGCTCGGAGGAGTTCGCCGGCCTTGCCGGGCGGCGGCAAGGTGGTGGCCTCACCCGCCTGGTCGAACACCGTCTCGACAAACATGGGCGTGCCCTCGGGCTCGCCGGCTGGCTCGGGTCCCTCCTCGACATCAAAGCGGAGCACGGTGCCTCCGATCTGAATGCGGTCGCCGGACTTGAGTTGCCCCTCGAGCATGGCCAAACCGTTGATCCGCGTGCCGTTGGTGCTTCCGAGGTCCTTCCAGAAGAACCCGCCGCGACGCGGCTCGATCCGGACGTGCCGCCGCGACGCGGCCGAGTCCTCGATCACAAATCCACAATCCGAAGTACGGCCAATGACCACCGGCCCGTCAATAAGCACCTTCTGCTCGACCTGGTCATCCGACTCGAGAAGCAAGTAGGCTCGATGCACGTCCCGTCTCCCCTGCTCGGCCGCGCCACGGGAGCCGACCGCTCCAACGGCGGCACACCGGCCGCCCTATCGTGGCCACAAGACGATCCTACACCGAGGCCGGAGATCTATGCGAGTGCTTTGATCCGCGCCTTGATATCATCCGGATCGAGACCCTGATACGTGATCTGTTCCGCGAGGCCGCCCACGCCCGCCCGGACCACGCCCATCATGTCGAACTTGGGCGCGTGACCGGCCTTGAGCAACGCGCTGCCGATGCGCGATCCCAGACCGGTGAGTTCGTTCTGGCCTTCCACGACGAGGATGAATGGCGCCGAACCGAGCATCTCGAGGTGCGTGCCGTCGCAGTAGTTCAACGTGGCCTTGTTGACCAAGCCTACGTCGAGACCCTCGGCGCGGCACCGATCCACGGCGTCCAGCGCACGGTATAGCAGCTCGCCGTAGGATACAACGTAGCCTGCCTTGCCGGCCCGAATGACATCCAGCCGGCCCGGCTCGAACGAATAGTCGCCGTCGAAGTAGGGAGAGCCGTCCTCCTTGAGGATGAACGGACAGCCGGAACGCGTCGAGAACACGAACCGGACGCCGGGATCATCCCAGATCCGGAGCATACAGGCGCGAAGCTGGCCCGCGTCCGCCGGGAAATACAAGCGCGTGGTGTCGTCATCGACAAGACCCGTCGCGGCGAAGAAATTGTTGATGCCGAAATGGCACGTATTGTCGGCGATATTATCGACGCCGGCGTGCGAGAAATGGGCAATGACGTTGGCCTTGTTCAGGCGCGCCATCGTCACCTCGGAAAGCACCATCTCGACAAAGGCCGAGAACGTGGCGAAGATGCCTTGCCGGCCTGGCTCGAAACCGAAACCGGCCGCCGCCGAGAAGTTGCCGCGTTCGGCGATACCGCCCGAAACGAAGACCTCGGGGAAGTTCTTGTGGATGTGGTGGAGTCCGCACGAGCCCTCGAGGTCGCTGTCGATGACGACCACCTTGGCCTTGCGCTCCTCAGGCGACATCTTGCCGATGATCTCGCAAACGATCTTGCCGAATTCGTCGCGGTTGTTCTTGGTCTCCTTCGTACTGCCGACGTATACGCGGCCGGACGACGGCTTCTTGACGGCTTTCAGGTACTCGACCGCCTCGGTGTAGCCCTTGGACTCGAGATACGCAACGGCGAGATCCACCGAGATCACGTCGTGGCCCTTGTTACTGCCTTCGAGTCCGGCAATGCCGGGCGCCATCAGGCGGCGGTTGACTACCGCCACAGGCCCGGCCTGACTGAAGGCCTGCTGCATCCGGCTGTAGAGGCAATCGAGATCTTCGCCTTCTCCCGCGAGCACGGCGAGTCCGTGGCCCTTCAACGTCTGTTCAAGATCATAGCCCGGCAAATACTCCTTGGGATGCCCGGCAATGGTCACGTTGTTGTCATCGAGGAACAGCTTCACGTTGAGTTTCCGCGCCACGGCCAAACGAGCGGCCTCGGCATCGCCGCCTTCCTGCTGCGAACCGTCGCTACCGAACATGACGACGGCCTGCTCCGGATGGGCCAAGGCAACGCCATTCACGAAGGCCCAGAGGTGACCGAGGCGACCCGAACTGAAGGTCACGCCCACTTCCGGATCAAGTTCCGGATGGCCGTATAGCTTCTCGCCATACTCGCGGTAGTGATAGAGCTTCTCGAAGGGAATCACGCCGTTGAAGGCCGACATGGCGTATTGGATCGCGACGCGGTGACCGGCTTCATCGAACAGCGCCGGATAGATGGCGTTCGAGGCACGCATGAAGGCGTCCGCGATGAGTACTTCCGGCACGATACTGTACGCGCCACCGGTGTGGCCGCCGAGGCCCTTGCCGGCTGCGATGGCCGTGTAGAAGACGATCGTGTCGCGCACGACCTGGATATTCGTCTTCAGTTGGGCTCTGAGATCTTCGGAAAGAGACTTGGTAGAGGGGTCAATCGTAAGTCGCTGATAACCGGAGACATCGATAGGAAAGCTCATGGTGGTTTCTAACCTCACTTCGTCACTGTTGCCTACGCAGGGAAACGCCCCTCTTGCGCCCAGGCGTCATCCCAGGAAATCTAAACTCGAGAACGTCACGAGCCACGAGTATACCAAATGACCACGACCCAGATTCAAAACGATAAACCGAACGCATGAGCGATCCCTGGCTTGGCCAGCCTCAAATCGCTAGCCCGCAGCCCGGCGCTTCGAGCGCCAACGGCGCGCAATATTCCAGCCTAGGGCAACGCCCTAGGAACCGAGTCGCCCACAACAAAAAGGGCTGAAAGTCCGGCACATCCTGGGTAACCGGACCGCCTCCACCACCACAGAACACACCGAACGACACGGAACTGGCCCCCGCGAATTTCGTAAACGTCCGGTGAAAGGCGTCTTTCGGATTTCGGGGGAATCGGGGATACTGTTGCCATTACGGCACGGATGGCACCAATTTCACTGATGTTTGGCCTGATTGGTTTCTTTGAACCACGAATGAACACCAATGAACTCGAATTCCGTCCCTCGTTCTCACGGTCCCCGTGGGAACGCATACCGTCCATCCTCATTGATCTTCATTCGAGTGCATTGGTGGTTCACATTTCTTTGACGGCGCGTGCTTCTTTTTGCTTGGCTCGGCGCGTTGCTTTTGCTTCAACCGTGTGCCAGAATCACGTGACCGGCGGAATCGAACGAAGGAAAGGTAGCATCATGGGCACGAAGCCATTGTTGAGCATGGTATCCGTGGTGGCAGTGGCGGCGCTTCTGGGCGTGGGCGGCGCGGCATCGGCCGACGATCTCCGCGTCGGCATGATCGGCCTCGACACGTCGCATGTCATCGCGTTCACGGAGGTGTTGAACAATCCCGATCACAAGGATCACATCCCAGGCGCCAAGGTGGTCGCGGCGTATAAGGGCGGTAGCGACGATGTTGAGTCGAGCTACACGCGCGTCGACGACTACACGAAACAGCTTCAGGATCGGTTCGGCGTCAAGATTGTGGATACCATCGAGGAGCTTTGCACGATGGTCGACGCCGTCCTACTCGAGAGCGTGGACGGCCGGCCGCATCTCGAGCAGGTCAAGCCGGTGTTCGCGGCGAAGAAGCCTGTCTTCATCGACAAACCGGTGGCCGGTTCGCTGCGCGATGCCATCGAGATCTTCCGGTTGGCGAAGGAGGCCGGTGTGCCGTGTTTCAGCACATCGTCGTACCGGTACTATCCGGGACTCGTCGAGCTCAAGAAGGCGGATGTCGGCGATATTCGCGGCGTGATTTCGTACGGACCGTGCCATCTCGAGGCGCACCACCCCGACCTCTACTGGTACGGCGTCCATCCGACGGAGGCCCTCTACACCATCATGGGCACCGGCTGCGAAACCGTGGTGCGCACATCGACGGCTAACACGGATGTCGTCACCGGCGTGTGGAGCGACGGGCGCGTGGGCACGCTGCGCGGATTGCGCGATGCCAGCACGCCAAACAAGGTCATCGTGTTCGGCACGAAGGCCGTCGTCGAGCAGGGCGAGGGCGGCGGATACGCGCCGATGCTGGTCGAGATCGTCAAGTTCTTCCAGACGGGCATCGCGCCGGTGTCGGCTGAGGAAACCATCGAGCTGTTCGCGTTCATGGAGGCCGCCGACGAGAGCAAGCGCCAAGGCGGCTGCCCGGTCAAGATCGCCGATGTGATCAAGGAGAACAGCCTCTAGCGCGCGTCAGCCGACGGTCAGCATGAGCATGCCGGCCAGGGCCGCGAAGAATCCGGCCATGCCCCACGCGCCGATGCGCTCGCGCCACAGGAGTCGGCCTGCCAGCATCACGAGCGTTGCCACGGATACCGCCGTCACCGGAAACACGATGACGCCGTCGAGATCGCGCAACGCCCATACGCGTAGTCCCGACGCAAACGTCGCCACGACGCCGGCCAGCACGCCATACGCTAAGTCTTTGCGGCGCAATGGTGTACGCATCACGACGACCATTGGAATCGTGAGCACGAACGCGCCGGTGAAGACGATCATCACGAACATCAGGCGCGCGTTGTGATGGGGCAATGTGCGTGTCGCGCGCAGGCAGATCTCCCATCCCCCTTGGCCGAAGAAGGCGGCGGCCAGCCAGAAGAACCAAGCGCCGAGATGCTTGGCCTGGTCAGGATGGGACGCCGCCGAGACCTGGCTCCGGCGGCGGTCGATGCCGAGCAGGATAACAGCGATAGTCGTAACGGCAATGCCTCCAAGGCGCTGAACCAGCAGCGAAGACACCGGAGACAGCGGTACCTCATGCCAGATCAGAAGCGACGCCGTTGTGGGAAGCACCATCGCGCATCGCGTAACCGTCCACGTTGCGCCGAGATGGCCGAGCTGTACGGCCTTGATGGCCGCATAGCCGGCGAGCCAGTAGAACACGGCTGCGAGCAATGCTTGGTTACCGGCGATTTGCCACGAGGCCGCCAACTCGGAGAGTGGCACGGATCGCAGCACGGCGGCGATGGTGAGAGAGCCGGCGGTTCCACGGAAAACGAGATTCAGGGCGAGGGGATCCGCGCCGCGTGCTGTGCCCAACCGCAGACACACGGCCAGCAGGCTCATAAAGAGGATGGATAGCGCAAGGAATATCATGGGCTGATACGCATCAGCCCAGCAGCAATCCGAGCAGTAGGGCGGCCTTCTGGGTGACGGGAGCCTTGCCGGGGATATCTCGCGAACTCGACGTGACCATCCATGTACAGTATGTTACACCCACCCGGCGCGTGATTGAAGTAGTCGATGCTGTGGCCGTCTTCCCCGTTCCGCACAAAAGACGAGAGAGAGGGATGCATCCGTGCATTCCCTCCCTCTCAGGTAAAGGAGTGTCTGTGCGTGCTAAGCTAAGACGTCGAGGTCGCGTGCGGGTGCTCCCGCATTCGCCAAAGCCGTTTGGATGAGCTTCAGCGCTGCACCTCCCAGGTCCTCAGCCACATTCTGCTGTTCCTTCAACACCTGTACCTGATATTGAACCTGGAATTGAGCCTCGCTCAGACCGGCCCCGACGCTGCCCACTGATGCTATCCCTGTCATTTGGGCCTCCTTTCGTACGTCGGGTGCTCCTTTGTACTACTCCCGCATTCTTTTTCGGCCGATCAGGGCCAAACTTTAGCCCTGTCGGCAAGGCGGCAGGCTGGAGGAGGCGAGGCTGTAGGGCGGAGGGGAATGGGGCGCCTTCAAGTCCCATTTCGTGGAGGGAGACACTTCGGTTGTCTGCTCGGTTAATCGATATCAACGCAGACGCCGCAGATGGCGCAAACCTGGCAGACGTTGGGTGTGGCAAACGTGGCAGCGCCGCGCAAGGGGCGAAAGAATGAAGCCCAGGGCAATGCCCTGGGAATAAAGGAGATACGCGATTTTTGCCTTACCCTAAAAGGGCGAAACCAAGGGCCACCGTGACACCAATCCGCCCGTATTCCCAACAGGCTGTCCAGTCGCCCTACTCCAACACGGACAGGACGCGGGCGTGGTAGCGTTCGGCGTTGAGCTGGCTCTTGTCAAGGAGCTCTTGAGGGTGGCGTTGCGTGAGTGCCTGGAGCAAGGCCAACCGCTCGGCCGTGGGAGGATGCGATGCAAACAAGGGCATCCAGTTGCCGCCGCTCCCTTCCTGCTCGAAATCCTGCAGTTTCTCCATGAAGGTGAGCATCGCGCGCGAGTCGTAGCCGGCGCGAAACAGCATCTCAGCGCCGAGTTCGTCGGCCTCGCGCTCGTTGGCGCGGCTGAATCGCGTCACGTGCGCTTGGCCGATGAGGTCGGCAACGAGGACGTAGGAAGACTTTGGATCCGCACCGAGGACGATACGCTTGAGGAATTCGAGGCCGTACTGGCGGGTCATCTGTTCTCCGTGGTGTCGTGCCGAAACGTGACCGATTTCGTGCGCCATGACGCTGGCTAGTTCTGCCTCGTTCTCGCACAGCCGCATGAGGCCGGTGTAGATGTACATGTGGCCGCCGGGCAAGGCGAAGGCGTTCACGGTGTCGGGTGCATCGATGACCTTGAACGCATACTCGATGTCCTGGCGGGGCGCGACGCGGCTCAAGCGGAACCCAATATCGTTGACATACGCCTGGATGTCTGCGTTATCCAAGATGGTTTCTTCTTGCTCGATCTGGACGGCTATCTCCTCGCCCAAGGCGATTTCGTCCTGCGTCGACAGCATGTTGAGCGCATGATCCGGTGAGGTCATGCAACCGGCCATCACGAGGCAGATTCCCAACAGTTCAACGAGAGGTGCCCTGTTCATGCTCGGTTTCTCCTGATTCCTCAGCTTCTGGATCAAGTGCTACCCGAGTATATCACGCAATGCGGCCAGGAGTCTGTCGACCTCGTGATCGGTGCCCACCGAGATGCGGAGCGCGTTCGAGAGGCGCGGGGCGTCGAAGTAGCGCACGATGATGGCGCGCTGCCGCAACGCGGCGAAGACCGCTTTGGCGTCGGGCGTCCCGTCCCACCGGGCGAGGACGAAATTCGCTTGCGAGTCCGGCACGTCGAATCCCAGGGTCCGGAGCGCTTCGGTCAGCCGGGCACGCGTCGCCCGCACCTTGGCCACGTTCGTCTTCGCGTAGTCGACGTCCTCGAGGGCCGCCAACGCCACGGCCTGTGCGATGGCGTTGAGGTTGTACGAGTCCTTTGTCTTCAGGAATTCCGCGATGATCTCCGGCCGGGCGAAGGCCACGCCAAGCCGTAAACCTGCCAGGCTAAAGGACTTGGAAAAGGTGCGCATGACGATAGCGTTTTCGAATCGCTGCGGGAAATCGAGACAGTTATCGTCTGCGAAGTCTGCGTAGGCCTCGTCGATGACCACCAGGCCGTCGAAGGCTTGGCACAACCGCTCGATGTCGGCGCGCGGCGCGGCGACGCCGCTCGGGGCGTTGGGGCGAGCCACGATACACAGGCGGGCCGGGGTCGAGAAGAAGGCGTCCGGCATGCCGAATCTGCCGTCCAGATGCACCATGCGGATCTCCGCGCCGTGAAGGAGGGCGAGCGTTTCGTAAAGCGTGTACGTCGGATACGTTGTCAGAACGGTATCCCCGGGATCGACGAAGGATCGCATCGCGAGCGCGAGCAGTTCGTCGGCCCCGTTTCCGCAGATGACCCAGTCAAGACCGGGCATGCCGTAACACGTCGCGAAGGCGCTCCGTAGTGCGGTGGACAGGGGATCCGGATATCGGCGCAAGGCTTCGGGCGAGATCGATCGCAATGCCCCGATGACCTTGGGCGATGGCGGATACGGGTTCTCGTTGGTATTGAGCTTGACGATGTCCGGGATCTGCGGTTGTTCGCCGGGCACGTATCCCTCGACATCCCGGAGTATCTTGCGTCCGTACTTCATAAGCGAATCTCCACGGCCCGCGCGTGCGCGGTTAGTCCTTCGGCCTCCGCCAGTCGCCGGATGTCGGGTGCGTCGCGCTCGAGTCGTTCTCTCGAGTAGGCCAACAGGCTTGAGGTCTTCCGGAAATCCTCGGCCGACAGAGGCGACGCGTAGCGGGCGCGGCCCGAGGTCGGCAAGATGTGATTGGGGCCCGCGTAGTAGTCGCCCACGGCGACGGGCGTCATCGCGCCCAGCATGATGGCGCCGGCATTCCGGATCTGTTCGCAGACCGCCCAGGGATCCGATGTCTGGATGCTGAGGTGCTCAGGCGCGATTCGGTTGGTTAGTGCCACCGCATCGCTGACCGAGTTAACGACGACCACGAGGCCCTGTGCGTCCAGGGCGCGGCGTATCATGTCGGCACGAGACAGCAAGGCCAGTTCCTCCACGATGCACGCGTCTACCTTGTCCGCCAGCGCCGGCGAGGTCGTGATCAGCATGGCCCTGGCTTCCTCGTCGTGTTCAGCCTGGGCCAGCAGTTCGGCCGCTACGAATCGGGCATCGGCGCTCTCATCGGCGATGACGACGACTTCCGAAGGCCCGGCCTCGGTATCGATCTCGCAGACGCCGCGTACGAGACGCTTCGCCACGGTGACAAAGGTGTTGCCGGGGCCGGTGATCTTGACCACGGCGGGAATCGTTCCCGTGCCGAAGGCGAGGGCCGCCACGGCTTGGGCGCCGCCGATACGGAAGACCCGCGTCGCGCCGGCAATGCGCGCCGCAGTGAGTACGACGGGGTGAATCGTGCCGTGGTACGACGGCGGCGAGACCATTACGATCTCCTCCACGCCGGCGACACAGGCGGGCACGATGTTCATCAACACGGAGGACGGATAGAAGGCCTTTCCGCCCGGCACGTATACGCCGGCGCGCTCGATCGGTGTGATGCGTTGACCGAGAACCGTTCCGTCCGCCGACCTTTCCCTCCAGGACCCGCGGAGTCGCGTCTCGTGAAACCGCCGGATATTGGCCTGCGCCCGCTCCAGCCCTTGCCGAAGCTCCGGGTCGACGCTGGCGTAGGCGGCGTCGATCTCGGCCGGTAGGACCTCGAAGTGATCCGGTGTCAGCGCGACGCCGTCGAACCGTTCCGTGTATTCGGCAACGGCGTCGTCGCCTCGGGCGCGCACCGCTTCGACGATGGCCTTGGTGGCCTTGGTCTTCGTTCGAACGGCCTCTTCGGCGGCGAAGATGGCATTGAGGCCGCAGATCCGATCCGCGGTCTCCTCGAAGGAGACCTTATCGGTGATCTCGAACCGTTTCATTCCCATTTCCCTTCACCTCGAGCGTCTCCCCGTGGAGACTACTCTTCTATGCGCTCGACGGTGCCGCCCAGAGCGGCCAGTCGTTCTTCGATGCACTCGTACCCTCGATCCAAATGGTACACGCGTGAGATCACCGTTTCGCCACGTTCGGCGGCAAGGGCGGCGATGACGAGGGCAGCGCTCGCCCGCAGGTCCGAGGCCATGAGCGGCGCACCGCTCAGGTACGGCACGCCACGAACGACGGCCGAGTTTCCGTCGATCTCGATGTTTGCACCCATCCGGCGCAACTCGGCTACCTGCATGAACCGGTTCTCGAACACGGTCTCCTTGATGACGCTTGCGCCCTCGGCCAAGCACAGTACGGCCATCGTCTGGGCCTGGAGATCCGTGGGGAATCCCGGGAACGGCCCCGTGATGAGGTCCACGGCCTTCAGGCCGTTGAGCGCCGACGCCTGAACCCAGTCTTCGCCCACGGCGATCTCGGCACCGATGGCCTCCAGCTTTTCCAGGAAGCTGGGCAAATGGGCGGCGCAGGCGCCCTCGACCCGGACCTCGCCGTGCGTGGCCACGCCGGCCAGGAGCAGCGTGCCGGCCTCGATCCGATCCGGGATCACCGTGTGGTCGGTTCCGGTCAGAGCCGGTACGCCTTCGATGGCGATCAGGTCTGAACCGGCGCCTTCCACGCGCGCGCCAAGCTGGTTGAGGAATGCGGCCAGGTCTACGATCTCCGGTTCATGGGCTACATTGGTCAGTCGCGTGGGGCCCTCGGCGCGTGCCGCGGCCATCATGAGGTTCTCGGTGGCCCCCACGCTCGGGAAGTCGAGGGCGATGTTCGCGCCGCGCAGACGCCCTTCTGCTATCACATAGCCTTCGTCGATTCGGATCTTGGCGCCCAAGGCTTCGAGACCCTTCAGGTGAATGTCTACGGGGCGCGTACCGATGGCGCACCCGCCCGGCAGCGAGACCTTGGCGCGTCCGAACCGTGCTAGCAGAGGTCCTAGGACGAAGAACGACGCGCGCATCTTGCGAACAAGGTCGTAGTGCGCCTCGTGCGAGGTCATGGCGGTGGCATCCATCTCCAGACAGCGCCCGTCTCGCCGGCACACGACTCCCATCGACTCGAGCAGCCGCGCCATCGAGTCGATGTCGGCCAGCGCCGGAACGTTGCGGAGCGTTGTCCTTTCCTCGACGAGCACGGCTGCCGCCATGAGTGGCAGCGTCGAGTTCTTGGCGCCGCGCACCGGCACGTTGCCGCGGAGCGGCGTGCCGCCTTGGATGCGTATTTTGTCTAGTGCCATGGTAAATGTCCCGGTTGCCCTTCCAACGGCAGGTCCATTCTCATTATGCGATCTTCGGCCGGTAGAGTTCCTTGTGTGCATCTGATGGAAAGAAAAGGCCCGAAGCGCTCCGCTTCGGGCCTTCGATGGTTTCTTGTGCGACGTCTCAACTGCCGCTCGACCCCTCCGCGGAACCGCCGGTCTCGGTATGGGCTTGATCCTGGCTTGTGGGTGCCTCGACGCTCGGCGCTTCGGTGGGCGTCTCAACGGTGGGCGTCTCAACGGTGGGCGTCTCAACGGCGGGCGTCTCAACGGTGGGCGTCTCAACGGCGGGCGTCTCAACGGCGGGCGTCTCAACGGCGGGCGTCTCAGCGGGCGGCGTCTCAACGGCGGGCGTCTCAGCGGGCGGCGTCTCAGCGGGCGGCGTCTCAGCGGGCGGCGTCTCAG